>NZ_JBWKEB010000003.1:231930-476480 GCF_056435665.1 Amycolatopsis sp. NPDC043887 | reverse complement strand
CGCCAGCAGCCGCTTGTCTTCCACCACCACCACTCCCACCTGGCCGTTCTCCCTTGGGGGGGGGGAAGCGCGGGAGAAGCTCCGGGTCGAGGGGGTCGGGGGTGGCGTTTCGGGTTAGAACCCGAAACCCCACTCACGACCACCTGGACCGAAGTCTCAGTCCGCGCCGACTTCCGATTCGTCACCGGCGCCCGTCACGGCCTGCGAGAGGCCGCTGGAGGCGGCATCCGCCTCCAGGTGCGCGGCGATCAGGTCCAGCAGCTTGTCCGTGTCGACCGGCTTGGTCACGTAGTCGTCCGCGCCCGAAGCGAGCGTCCGCGCCTTGTCCTCCGCGGTCGCCTTCGCCGTGACGGCGATCACGGGCAGGTCTTCGTGTGCGGCCTCGGCGCGGATCGCGGTGATCGTGGCGTTGCCGTCCAGTTCGGGCATCATCACGTCCATCAGGACGAGCGCGGTGTCCTCGTGCCGTTCCAGCGCCCGGATGCCCGCGACGCCGGTCTCGGCGTAGATGACCTCCAGGCCGTTGCGCTCCAGCACGGCGGCCAGCGCGAAGACGTTGCGCAGGTCGTCGTCGACGATCAGGATCTTCTCGCCGTGGAACCGCTGTGACGGCGCGGAGGGGGCCACCTGCGGCACGGCCATGATCAGCGGGACACCGTCGGCCGCGGCGGTGGTCGGGACCACCAGGTTCGCCGCGCTCACCGGCAGGTACAGGGTGAACGTGCTGCCCTTGCCGGGTTCGCTGCGGACGCGCAGTTCGCCGCCGAGCAGTTCCGTCAGCTGCTGGCTGATCGACAGCCCCAGCCCGGTGCCGCCGTATTTGCGGCTGGTGGTGCCGTCGGCCTGGCGGAACGCGTCGAAGATGATCGCGAGCTTGTCCGGCGCGATGCCGATCCCGGTGTCCTCGACGGCGAACGCGAGGACGCCGGGAGCGTTGCGGAGCGAGTCGGCTTCGACCTCGCCCGGATCGGCCATCCGGATGTGCAGGCGCACCCCGCCCTCGTCGGTGAACTTCGCCGCGTTGGACAGCAGGTTCCGCAGTACCTGCTGCAAACGGTGTTCGTCGGTGTGGATCGACGACGGCACAGGCGGGTCGATCAGGACGGCGAACTCCAGGCCCTTGTCCGAAGTGAGCGGACGGCAGATCGATTCGACGTACTCGACCAGTTCGGGCAGCGTGACGTCGGACATCTGCAGGTCCAGGTGACCGGCCTCGACCTTGGCCATGTCGAGGATGTCGTTGATCAGCTGCTGCAGGTCGCTGCCCGCCGAGTAGATCGTCCGGGCGAACTGGACCTGCTTCTCCGACAGGTTCCCGTCCGGGTTCTCCGAAAGGAGTTTCGCGAGGATCAGCGCGCTGTTGAGCGGCGTCCGCAGTTCGTGCGACATGTTCGCCATGAACTCGGACTTGTACTGCGACGCCATGGTCAGCTGCCCGGCACGCTCTTCGAGTTCCTGCCGCGCCTGCTCGATCTCGCTGTTCTTGACCTCGATGTCGCGGTTCTGCTGGGCCAGCAGCGCCGCCTTCTCCGCCAGATCCGTGTTGGACCGCCGCAGTTCCCGTTGCTGCGCCTGCAACTGCTCGGACCGCGCGCGCAGTTCCTGCGCCAGGCGCTGGGATTCGGTCAGCAGCGCCTCGGTGCGCGAGTTCGACTGGATGGTGCTGACGTTGACCGCGATGGTCTCCTTCAGCTGCTCCAGCAGGTCGATGTGGACGGTGCTGAAGGCGTTGATGGTCGCCAGTTCCAGCACCCCGAGCACCTCGCCCTGGAACAGCACCGGCAGCACGATCACGTTGACCGGCGCGGCCGAACCCAGCCCGGAGGAGATGAGCGCGTACTCCGGCGGGGCTTCGTGGACCAGTATCGTGCGGCGGTCGACGGCGGCCTGTCCGATGAGCGACTCGCCGGGGGAGAACCGCAGGCCCGTCTGGGATTTCGCCAGCCCGTAGGTCGCGATGCTCTCCAGGACCACCTCTTCCTGCTCGTCTTCGCGGGCGAGGAAGAACGCGCCCTGCTGCGCCGACACGAGCGGGGTCAGCTCGGACAGGATCAACGACGCCACCGACGCGAGGTCCCGGTGGCCCTGCATGAGCGCGGACAGCCTGGCCAAGTTGGTCTTGAGCCAGTCCTGCTCGCGGTTCGCGCGGGTGGTCTCCTTCAGGTTCGCGATCATCTGGTTGATGTTGTCCTTGAGCTCGGCCACCTCCCCGGACGCGTCGACGGTGATGTGCCGGGTCAGATCGCCTGCGGTCACCGCGGTGGCCACCTGCGCGATCGCCCGCACCTGCGTGGTCAGGTTCCCGGCCAGCTGGTTCACGCTTTCGGTCAGCCGCGACCACGTGCCCGCGACACCGGGCACCTCCGCCTGACCGCCGAGCGTGCCGTCCGTGCCGACCTCGCGGGCGACGCGGGTGACTTCAGAGGCGAAGGCCGAGAGCTGGTCGACCATTGTGTTGATGGTGGTCTTGAGTTCGAGGATCTCGCCGCGCGCGTCGATGTCGATCTTCTTCGACAGATCGCCCTGCGCCACCGCGGTGGTCACCGTCGCGATGCTGCGGACCTGGCCGGTCAGGTTGTCGGCCATGACGTTCACGTTGTCCGTCAACGCCTTCCACGTGCCCGCCACGTTCGGCACGCGGGCCTGGCCGCCGAGGATGCCTTCCGTACCCACCTCGCGGGCGACGCGGGTGACCTCGTCGGCGAAGGCGCGCAGCGTCTCGACCATGCTGTTGATCGTCTCGGCGAGGACCGCGACCTCGCCCTGCGCGTCGATCGAGATCTTCTTCGACAGGTCGCCGTTCGCCACCGCCGTCGTCACCGTCGCGATGCTCCGCACCTGGTCGGTGAGGTTGGTGGCCATGACGTTGACGTTGTCGGTGAGGTCCTTCCACGTCCCGGCGACACCGCGCACCTGGGCCTGGCCGCCGAGCTTGCCCTCGGTGCCGACCTCGCGGGACACCCGGGTGACTTCGTCGGCGAACGCCGACAGCTGGTCGACCATGATGTTGACGGTGTTCTTGAGCTCCAGGATCTCGCCGCGCGCGTCGACGATGATCTTCTGCGTCAGGTCGCCCTTCGCGACGGCGGTGGTGACCTGGGCGATGTTCCGGACCTGGTCGGTCAGGTTCTTCGCCATGAAGTTGACGTTGTCGGTGAGGTCCTTCCACGTCCCGGCCACGCCGGGCACCTGTGCCTGACCGCCTAGCCGCCCGTCGCTGCCGACCTCGCGGGCGACCCGGGTGACCTCGTCCGCGAACGCCGACAGCTGATCCACCATGGTGTTCAGCGTGTTCTTGAGTTCGAGGATCTCGCCCTTGGCGTCGACGGCGATCTTCTGCGACAGGTCGCCCTTCGCCACCGCCGTCGCCACCTGGGCGATGTTCCGGACCTGCGCGGTGAGGTTGTTCGCCATGAAGTTGACCGACCCGGTGAGGTCGCGCCAGGTCCCGGCGACCCCGGGCACCTGCGCCTGGCCGCCGAGCTGACCTTCCGTGCCGACCTCGCGGGCGACCCGGGTGACCTCGTCGGCGAACGCCGAGAGCTGGTCGACCATCGTGTTGACGGTCGTCTTCAGTTCGAGGATCTCGCCGCGCGCGTCGACCGTGATCTTCTGCGTCAGGTCGCCCTTCGCCACCGCCGTGGTGACCTGGGCGATGTTGCGGACCTGGTCGGTCAGGTTGTCCGCCATCTGGTTCACCGAGTCGGTGAGCCCGCGCCAGGTGCCCGCCACGCCCGGCACGGTCGCCTGGCCGCCGAGACGGCCTTCGCTGCCGACCTCGCGCGCCACGCGCGTGACCTCGTCCGCGAACGAGGACAGCTGGTCGACCATGGTGTTCAGCGTGTTCTTGAGTTCGAGGATCTCGCCCTTGGCGTCGACGTTGATCTTCTGCGAGAGGTCGCCCTGCGCGACCGCGGTGGCCACCTGGGCGATGTTGCGGACCTGGTCGGTCAGGTTGTCCGCCATCAGGTTCACCGAGTCGGTGAGGTCGCGCCACGTGCCCGCGGCGCCGGGGACCTGCGCCTGACCGCCGAGACGGCCTTCGCTGCCGACCTCGCGGGACACGCGGGTCACTTCGTCGGCGAACGCCGAGAGCTGGTCGACCATGATGTTGACGGTGTTCTTGAGCTCCAGGATCTCGCCGCGCGCGTCGACGTTGATCTTCTGGGTCAGGTCGCCGCGCGCCACCGCGGTGGTCACCTGGGCGATGTTGCGCACCTGGTCGGTCAGATTGCTGGCCATGACGTTGACGTTGTCGGTGAGATCACGCCAGGTGCCCGCCACGCCAGGGACCTCGGCCTGCCCGCCGAGCCGTCCTTCGGTGGCGATCTCGCGGGCCACTCTGGTGACCTCGGTCGCGAACCGCGAAAGCTGCTTGATCAGGCCGTTGACCGTCTTCGCGACTTCGGCGAACTGACCCTGCAGCGGCCGCCCGCCGACTTCCAGCGGCATCGGTTCGGACAGATCGCCCTCGGCGACCGCCCCGAGCACGCGGTTGAGCTCGGCCGTGGGCCTGCTCACGTCCTCGATCAGCCCGTTGACGACATCCACCGCGGTGGCCCAGCCGCCGGGGCCGATCTCGGCCGCCACCCGCTCGGTCAGCCTGCCTTCCTTGCCGACCGCCTCGCGGACGCGCAGGAGTTCGGTCACCAGTCGCTGGTTCCGTTCGGCGATGTCGTTGAAGGCGCCCGCGAGCTGGGCCGCGAGCCCGTCCCCGTGCGCCACGAGGCGCCGCCGGAAGTTGCCGTCCCCGAGGTCACGAGCCGCCGCGAGCAGGCGTTCCAGGGTCGCTTCGTCCACCTGGCCGCCACCACCTTCCACGGGGATCCGGTCCCTTTGGGAGTGCTGTGTCATCTGTGTCGACCCTCTCCACCACGCATGCCAAGCCATGGTCGTCGCATCAGCGTGCCATGATTCGACCTACACTTCGAGCCAGTCCGCCCGCTCACACTGCGCTACCCGCAAGGCAGGAGGAGGTCCGGGAATGGTGTCACGGCCCGCCCCGGCCTCGACGTCGCTCCCCTCGGAGTCGTCGCCCCCGACGAGTGAGGGAGCCCTGCCCGAATCCGGGCGGTTCTGGCGCGAGCTGCTCGAAGACGTCCGTGACGCGGTGCTCGTGCAGGACGTCGGCGGCGCGCTGCGCTGGTCGAATCCCGCCGCCCGTGAGCTGTTCGGCGGCGGCCGCCCGGTGCTCACCGCCGAAGGCCCCGACGTCGGGCATGTCGAGCACACCGGCCGTCGGTTCCCCGCGCGGATCCGGACGTTGCCCGGCGGCTGGCACGCGTGGACGGTGACCTCCGCGGTCGCGGCCGACGGCCCGCGCGTGGACGGTTTCCTCGCCGCCTCGGCGCCCAGGCTCGCCTCCGCGCGGGGCAGGCACGGGACGGCGAGGGTGATCGCCGAGGTCGCCGCGGCCGAACTCGCCGACTGTGTCTTCGTGCTGCTGCCGACCACTCGCGGTCGGTGGGAGTGGTGGAGCTGCGATCACCGCACCACCCACGGGCACGGCCGGATCAGGCGCGTCCCCGCCCAGCTGGCGCCGGTGCTCGCCGGCACTTTCGCCTCCACGGACGAACTCGAAGCCAAAGCGGTCCCGGAGGAGGAGATCGCGACCCTGCCGGCGATCGTCGCGGAACGGCTCGCCGTCCATTCGTCGGTGACCGTGGTCTCACTGGGATTCGACGGCGGATCCGGGGTCACCGGCGCGGTGGTGCTCGGCAGGCGCGGCGCGCCCGCGTTCGGCGAGGACCACCCGCGAGCGGTGACCGAGTTCGCCCGCGCCGCCGGGACGGCGCTGGCGAACGCGCACCGCTACGCCCGCCAGGAAGAGGCCACGCGCGGTCTGGAGACCACGCTGCGCCCGACACCGCCGCCGGATGTGCACGGCGTCAAGTTCGATGTCTGGTACGAGCCGTCGAGCGGGCTGCTCGACGTCGGCGGCGATTTCTACGACGTCCTGCCGCGCGAGGACGGCAGCGCGATGTTCGTCCTCGGCGACGTCTGCGGCAAGGGTGCCGAGGCGGCCGCGCTCACCGGCCGGGTCCGGCAGACCCTCGCCGCGCTCGACCTCGTCGAGCACGACAACACGACGTTGCTGAGCCTGCTGAACTCCCTGCTCATCACCGGCGGCAGCGGCCGGTTCGCCACGCTGGTGCTCGGTTCGGTGCTGGCGGGCGAAGACGGTCTCGACGTCACCTTGGCCTCCGGCGGGCATCCCGCGCCGCTGGTGGTGCGCCGCCGCGGCGGGGTCGACGAGATCACCCTGCCCGGCACGCTGGTCGGGATCTCGCCGCAGGCCCGGTTCGCCGAGACGGCCATCCGGCTGGCCGAGGGCGACGTCTGCCTGCTCTACACCGACGGGATCACCGAAGCGCGGCACCACGAGCGGCCGCCGGACCTGTTCGGGGACGAGCGGCTGCGTGAACTGCTGTCCGGGTGCCAGGGGCTGTCCGGCCGCGAGGTCGTCGCCCGGATCCGTTCCGCGGTGCGGGAATGGCTCGGCAGCGGGGCGCACGACGACATCGCCGTCCTCGCCATCGAAGCCTCACGACCCGTTCAGTAGCCGTACCACCGCCCGCTCCACGATGCCGCGGGCTTCGTCGGGACTGGCCGCCTTCGCGGCTCGCCGTACCGCGCGTTCGACGGTCCGATCCCGCCGGTACGCCTCGATCACCCGTGGGTCCACATAGGACCTCCGCGCCACGGCGGGCGTATTCCCGAGCCCTTCGGCGACTTCCGTCATCACGGCCTTCTCGACCCGCTTCAATCCTCGTTCGCTGGACGGTTTTTCCGTGTCCGCGAAGGCCGACGCGGCCAGGACGGTGGCGTTCCAGGTGCGCAGATCCTTGGCGGTGAAGCCGTCCCCGACGATTTCCCGGAGCCGGTCGTTGATGTCGTCGGCCTTCACCTCGTGCCAGCCGTCACCGTTGCGATAGGCGAGCAGGCGCACGTCGCCGCCCCGCACCCGCCGGAGGGAGCGGACCAGCCGTGCCAGTGCCTCGTCCCGCAGCCGGACCTTCCGCTGGATGCCGTGCTTCGCGGGGTAGTCGCACACCAGGCATTCGCCGCGGAGTTCGACGTGTTCGCACAGCAACGTCGCCACCCCGTGGGTGCCGTGCTCGTCGGCGTAGCTTTCGCCGCCGGTGCGGAAGACCCCGAGATCGATCATGCGCAGGGCGCCGGCGAGCACGCGTTCCCGTTTCAGGCCGCGCGAGTCGAGATCCTCCCGGACCACTTCGCGCAGCTTGGGCAGCTTTCGTGCCAGCGCGAGGACGCGCTCGTGTTTCTCCCCGTCCCGGGCCCGTCGCCATTCGGGGTGGTAGAGGTACTGCTTCCGCCCGGCGTCGTCGATGCCGACCGCCTGGATGTGGGCGTTCTCGTGCGGGGAGATCCACACGCGCCGCCACGCGGGCGGGATCGCCAGCCGGTCGATCCGCTCGATCGTTTCCCTGTCCTTCAGCGGCTCGCCGGCCGGGGTCAGGTAGCCGAAACCACGACCTCTGCGCCGCCTCCGGATACCGGGGGACCCCAGGTCCGCTCGCCGAAGTCGCATGGGAGCTGATACCCGCCGCGGCGGGAGTTCATACCCATGGTTCGGCGGTCGCGGTCCGGGGTAGTCCGAGAGCGACGACGACCTCAGGAGGGAACCCGATGGCGACATCGCTGAACGGACGCCGCGTGGCCATCCTCGCCGCGGACGGCGTGGAACAGGTCGAGCTGGTCGAGCCGCGCAAGGCGGTCACCGACGCCGGGGCGACGGCGGAAGTCGTCTCGCTGGAGCCCGGCGAGATCCAGGCCATGAACGGCGACATCGACAAGGCGGGCAAGTTCACCGTGGATCGCGTCGTCAAGGACGTCACGGTCGACGACTTCGACGCGCTAGTGCTGCCGGGCGGCACGATGAATCCGGACAATCTGCGCGCGGACGAGAACGCCGTCCGTTTCGTGCGCGAGTTCGTGACCAGCGGCAAACCCGTCGGCGTGATCTGTCACGGGCCGTGGACGCTGGTCGAGGCCGACGTCGTCCGCGGCCGCACACTGACGTCGTACCCCAGCGTGCGCACCGATATCCGCAATGCCGGCGGCACCGTCGTCGACCAGGAGGTCGTCATCGACGGAAACCTCACGTCGAGCCGCAATCCGGACGACCTGCCCGCGTTCTGCGCCGCGATCGTCACCGCGTTCGCCGGATAAACGAGTGGCGCACGTCACAGATCTGAGGGATCGTGGGTGGCGGAGAAGGAGGTGCCGCGATGACCGTGCATGCCAGACGCTACGGCCGTTGGTGCCGCGAGCATTTCGAGACAGAGCACGAGCCGGAACGCCCGCGGCCCGCGGAGACCACGGCCGCCCCGGAGGTCACCGACGCTCAGGCCGAGCAGGCCCAGGCGGGTGACGCCGCGGACGGGAAGCCGGGCTCGCTCAACTGAGTGATCGCCGGTACCAGACCCGCTTCGGGCCGGGGAGGCCGATCCGCGAGACGAGGTCGGTCACCACGCCGCCGATGATCAGCCACAGCAACGCGGCGAGACCGTCGTTGAACAGGGTGCGCAGTTTGAGGCCTTCCGGGGTGAACAGGTTCCGCAGGCCGAGCGAGACAGCGCGCGACCACTGATCGATCAGCTGCGCGAACCCGTTCCCCGGGTTGGCTTCGCCGAACACCAGCAGGATGTGCACGAACAGCACCAGCGCGAAGATCCAGCACACCGCGTGGACGACGGCGTTGACGACACGCACGACGCGGATCCTGGCGGGTGTCTGTTCGACGATCTCTTCCTGCGGCTCTCGCGGGTCGTTGATGTAGGTCATCGCCGTCTCCCATCATCGTCCACAGTGGACACTCTGCTGCGCGGTCGCTCAGCCGGGGGGCCCGGGCCTGCTGCTCTTCGTCGGAGGCCCAGGCCTGCTCTTGCTCGGCTTCGTCGATGTGCTGGGCCGGTCGCTCGAAGCGGTCGTGCCGTCCGGTGCCGGGGTGGCGCCGGTGCTTCCGGTGGCGCCGGTCGGCTTCGCGGAAGCCGGGACGGCTTCGGTGACCACGACCGTGCCGTTGCTCGCCTTCGGGCCGCGGGTGGGCACCTCGACGGCCTCCGAGGACTGCGGTCCCCGGCCTGCCGCCGGGCCGGACGATCCGGTCACCGCAGGGGGGACCATTCCGTTCGGCTGGGCAGGCGCGGGCGCTCCGGTCTGGTTGAGCGCCAGCATGACGCCGAGGGTGATCGCGGCGGCGGGCGCGCTGACGGCGGCGACCACGGCCGCCCGCTTACGGGTCGCGGGCGCGAGCCGGACCACCTTCGTCCCGGTGGAATCCTCCAGCAGGATCCGTGAGATGGCCGCGGCCGTCGGCCGCTGCGACGGCTTCCGCGCGGTCATCCCGCGCAACAAGGTCGTCATGGTCGCCGACAGTCCGCCGGGGATTCGGGGCGGGCGGTGCAGCCGCCCGACCGCGGCCTCGACCGGCGTCCCGGTGTACTCCCGCTCCCCGGACAGGCATTCGAGCAGGACGAGGCCGAGCGAATAGATGTCGGCGGGCGGGCCGACGTTCTCGCCGCGGACCTGTTCGGGCGCCATGTACGCCGCCGTTCCGACGACGCCGCCGGTCTCGGTCACCCTGGTCGCGTCGAAGGCGTGAGCCACTCCGAAGTCGCCGATCAACGGACCGTCGTCGTCGATCAGGATGTTCGCCGGTTTCAGATCACGGTGGGTGATGCCGTGCGCATGGACATGCGCGAGCGCGTCGGTCAGCCGGGCGGCCAGCTCGACGACCTCGTCCTGGGGGAGCGGGCCGGACCGCAGGCGCTGGGCGAGGTTCGGGCCTTCGACCAGGCGCATCGTGAGGTAGGTGTAGCCGTCGTCGGAGCCCGCGTCGTACAGCGGGACGAGCCCGGGGTGTCGGACCGCGCTGAGGGTCTGGATCTCCTGCTCCCGGCGGCGCTCGTCCCTGGCCATCGTGTCCGCGTGGAACAGTTTCAGCGCGACTTCGCGCCCTTCGCGCAGGTCCCAGGCGCGGAACACGCGCGCGGTCGCGCCGCGGCCGAGCAGCTCCCCGACCTCGTACCGGCCGGCGAGTTTGCGTGGCAAATGGTCCGGGTCGTGGACGTTCAGGCTGAACCGGCGCTGAGTGGTCCCGGGGTCTTCTTCCTCATCACCACCAGCACGCGCACCCGCGTCGTCCATCGGTGCTACCTCCGTCTCACCGGCCGAACGCCGTATACCCGGTCCGGCCCCGGGCGAAACAAGGTTTGCGAGCGTACCGGAGATGATCTGCGGGTTCACCCCGAACGGCGGGCAACCCGGGCGGGTGCCGGACGTCCCGTGGTCATGAAGCCGAACCGGTGGGCCGCGCTCGCCGCCACCGCACTGACCGCCCTGGCCGTCTTCACCCCGCCCGCCGCCGCCGATGCGCTGGTGCCCAAGGGTTTCGCTCCCGCCTCGACGAGCTGGACGGGGCCGCGGCACGGCTTCGTCCTCGGGTTCTCGCCGTGCGGCAAACCCGGATGGTGCGCGTCCCTGCTGTCGACCACCGACGGCGGGAAGCGGTGGCGCCGCGTCGGTGAACCGCCGATCTCCTTGCCGGACAACCACAATCAGGTCAAACTCACGGTGGTCGACGAGCGCGACGCGTTCCTCTCCGACGGCACCAGGCTGCTCGCCAGCCACGACGGTGGCGTCAAATGGTCCGAGGTCCGCCTCGCCGGGGTCCGGGAACCCTTCTATATTTCGAAGATCGCCGAAGCGGGTCCGCGGGTGTTCGCGATGGTCACCGGATTCGGCACCCCGTCGACGACGACGCTGTACGCCGGGATCTCCGGCACGCGGCTGCTCCTGCCGGTCCCGGGATTCACCGTGACCGGTTCCTCGACCTACGGCGACATCGCCACCAGCGGCGGGATCCAGGTTTCGATGGGGGCGGACTACCGCGTCCAGAAGTACTGGACGTCGTCGGACGGCCTGTCCTTCGTGGCCGCGCCGGCGCCTTGCCCGGCGGACAGTACGGCTTCGCTGAGCGGAGTCCGGCGGGGACAGGTGCTGGCGCTGTGCAGCGGGGGACCGGGGACGCCGCAGCCGGGGGCGACCGTCCGGCGGCTATGGCGCGCGCCGAAGCTCGGCGGGTACTTCACCGGGACGGGGCAGGCGCCCACCCTCGGGATCAACCAGAGCTTCAGCGCGGCTTCGCCCTCGGCGGCGACCGTCGCGGCGGAAGGCGGCGGCACCGGATTCCTGCACAGCACCGCCGACGGCGGATCGACCTGGACGACGACCGTGCTCAGCGGCCGCGGCGTCTGCCTCAACGATCTGGACTTCCCGGACGAGCGGGTCGGCGTGGTCGTGGACGGCCTTCCCGACGCCGAAGGTGGGTCCGCGGTGTACCGCACCACCGATGGCGGTGTCACGTGGCGTGAGCTCGTCTTCGGGTGATCGCCGCAGGTAGGCAAGGCCCTTGGGGAGGTTCACTTGGATGCACGCCATGTCGTAATCTGTGTACGGTCCGTCGATGTCGAGGGGAGCCGTGGGCGCGTTCACGTTGCCCGTGCGCGGCTGAAGGGTGGAACGTGTCCATGACTTCGGACGAGGTCCGGTCTGTGCCGAGGCGCCCGCTTCCCCTCGACTACAGCAAGCCCAACCTCGCCCGGATGAAGGACGTCCTTCTCGGCGGGCACGACCACTACGAGGTCGACAGGCGGGCGGTCGAGGACCTGCTCGCCATCGCCCCCGACGCCGCGGCGATGGCCAAGGAGTTCCGCTCCTGGGCGAACCGGGTGGTCCGCTTCCTCGCCGACGCCCGCGGTATCGACCAGTTCCTCGACCTGGGCTCCGGCCTGCCCACCTCGGAGAACACGCATCAGGCGGCGCAGCGGTACAACCCGGACGCGCTGGTCGTGTACGTCGACCACGACCCGGTCGTCCAGGCGCACGGGCTGGCGCTGCTGGAGGACCTCCTCGTACACGTGAGCGGCGCGGATCCGGCCGATCCGGAGCAGACCCTCGCCGATCCGGTGGTCGCCCAGCACCTCGAGTTCGACCGCCCGATCGCGGTGATCCTGAACTCGGTGCTGCACCACATCGAAGACCTCGGCGAGGCGCGGGCCGTCGTCCGCGCCTACGTCGACGCGATCGCGCCGGGCTCCTACGTGCTGATCACCCACGACTTCACCCCGGGCGAGGGCGCACGCGGCGCGCTCGCCCGGAAGCTCGACGACCTCATGGCGAGCACCGGGCACCGCACCGTGCACCGCGGCCGCGACGAGATCGAGTCACTGTTCGACGGGCTGGAGATCCTCGAGCCGGGCGTCGTCCACCTGCACGAATGGTGGCCGGAGGGCCCGCGGCTCGCCCCGCTGACCGAGCTGAACCACCTGAGCCTCGGCGGTGTGGGGATCAAGCCTTAGGCGATTCGGGGCGGCCGGGCCGTCAGGTAACTCATGCGGCGGCCCTGCGCGCCGACTTCGGGTGGTAATGAGGCCTTCGCGGCATGGTCGATGGGAGTCGGCAGTGCCTTGTGTCCATATTCGTGTTCTGACCCGAATCGCCACTCACGACGTCGCGGAGCGTCAAGCCCTCAGCGAGCCGAAGAACGCCGTCAGTTCGTCGTGGGCGGTCCCGAAGTCCTCGGTGTTGCCGGTGAAGGCCAGTTCCAGCGTCTCGCCGTCGGACAACTCCAGCGTCAGGTACGCGGTGAGCTTCCGGCGGGGGAAACCGCCCGCGACGATGTCCGGGAACGGGATCCGCCGGGCGCCCGGTTCGGCGCGCAGATCGTCGAGGCCGCGCTCGCGCAGCTTCCGGATCCGCTTGCGGTCCGACACGCCGCGCGCCCCGATCAGGCCGGCGAGGCCGCGGCGGATCAGCACCGAACGCGCCATCGGCAGCAGCACCACTTCGGTGTCGCAGACGATCAGGTCGTAGAGCTTCCGCTTGGCCTTGAGCGCGGTGAACATCCCGAGCATCCGTGCTTCGGCGGGATCCGGCTCGGGCTGGGGTTCCTGTTTGCAGAAGTACCCGGCAGGCACGCTCAGCAGTTGCAGGTTGTGGACCAGTTCGTCGACCGCGCGCGGGCTCCGCACCGCCGGGCCGACCAGTTCGGCGACGTCGAACGGCTCGCCGTCGCCGAGGCACAGTTCCCAGCCGCCGCCCCAGTTCAGGCGGTGCGCGGCGACGCCGTTGTCGATCATCGCGGCGGTGACGGTGTCGGCGAACAGTTCGGTGAGCAGTTCGAGGCCCTCCTCGCGGGACGGTGCCCGCAGGGGTTTGGCGAGCGCGTCGGCGTCTCCGTCGCGCAGCACCCGCACGACCTCGCCGATCGTGCCGCGCGGCGCCAGCCTGCTCTCGATCCCGGCCGAGGTCAGCATTCGCGCGCCCTCCGCCACCGACGCGCGGCCCGCGCGTTTGACGACCTCGTCCCAGTCCGCGCGCGGTCCGACGTCGCGGACCAGCACCTCCAGCTCCGCCTCGGGCACGTCGATCTTCGGCGCGCCCAGGAGCGACCAGCCCGGCCGCGCGTCCGGCTTCACCGGGTTGTCCGGCACGCCCGCCAGCGCGGCGATCCGCCGCTTCGTGGGCGGATGGCTGTCGTACTTCGACAGCTCTTCGCCGTCGATGATGTCGTCGGCGTACTCGGTCACCCAGTCCCGCTGGACGGGGTGGTTGAGGTACGACCGGAACCCCAGCAACACGGCGGGAGTACGCCGTGCCGTCGCGCCGAGCGAGAGATAGCGCTCGGAGTAGTCCTTCCACAGCGGGCTCAGCGTCGCGACCTTCCGCAGCGCCGCGGCCGCCGTCCGGCTGCCCGCCGCGAGCACGGACGCCTCGTCGGCCTGCAGTTCCTGCCGCCGGTTCGCCGACCGCGCGACCAGGAGGTACAGCTTCGAGTAGGCGGAGAGCAGGGCCCTGGCGGGACCACCGTCCAGCCTGTCGACGGTGAAGGCGAGCGTCTGGGTGCCGCGGTAGGTCAGCGCGAGCAGGCGGGTGTGGCCGCCGCTGTAGTGGCCTAGTTCGTGCGCGAGCACCGCGCGCAGTTCGCTCACGCTCAGTGCGGCCAGCAGCGGCAGCCCGATCAGCATCGTGCGGCGGCCCGGCCGCAGACCGAGGAACCGGGCGTCCTCGCTGACCGCGGCGTTGATCTCGCCGATCGGCACGATCTCGTCCGGCGGGCGCGTCTTCACCTGGGCGGCGAGGTCGTCGATCATCTCCCACAGCGCGGGATGCGCGTCGCGGTCCAGCCGCGGCCCCTCGATCGGTGGACGCCGCGCCCGCAGCGCGCTCAGCAGCCCGAAGCCGAGCGCGATCATGATCGCGAGCCCGCCGAGCATGACGTAGGTGCCGATCTTGCCCTGGATCCGCAGGCCCGCCAGCACACTGGCGACACCCACCGCGACGACCACCACTGGGAACGCCACGAGCAGAAGTGTCGCGAGGACGGCGCGTCCTCGGGCCTGCATCGTCCGGTTACCTCTTTTCGCACAAGTGCCGTCTGTGCGGCCGAATAGTAACCGGCTACACAGCGGGCTCGTGCGAAAACAAAGCGCTACGCCCGCTACCTGGGAAAGCCCGGAGCCTCGTGAGTGGTAAGGACGGTTCTAACCGTCCTTACCACTCACGAGCCTTATGACTAGGCGACGTTGAAGGTGTCGGGATCCGGCCCGGTCCGCTCACCGCGGTCCAGCACGGACAGCGAAGCGATGTCCTCCTCCGACAGCGTGAACCCGAAGACGTCGAGGTTCTCCTTGATCCGCGACGGTGTCACGGACTTCGGGATGACGACGTTGCCGAGCTGAAGGTGCCACCGCAGGACGATCTGCGCCGGCGTGCGGCCGTGCTTCGAAGCCAGCGCGGTGATCGCGCCCTCGCCGAGCAGGTCGCCGCCCTTGGCCAGCGGGCTCCACGCCTCGGTCGCGATGCCGTGCTTCGCGTCGAATTCGCGCACTGCGGCCTGCTGCAGGTACGGGTGCACCTCGACCTGGTTGACCGCCGGGGTCACCGAGCCGGCGTCGAGAAGCCGTTCGAGGTGCGCGGGCTGGAAGTTGGACACGCCGATCGCGCGCACCCGGCCGTCGGCGTAGAGCTTCTCGAAGGCCTTCCACGTGTCGCGGTAGAGATCGCGCTCCGGTGTCGGCCAGTGGATGAGGTAGAGGTCCAGCTGCTCGAGGCCCAGCTTGGCCATGCTGGCGTCGAACGCCTTCAGCGTGGCGTCGTAGCCCTGTTCGCTGTTCCACAGTTTGGTGGTGATGAACAGCTCGTCGCGGGCGATCCCGGACTCGGCGAGTGCCTTGCCGACGCCCGCTTCGTTGCCGTAGATGGCGGCGGTGTCGATGCTGCGGTAGCCCGCGTCCAGCGCGGTCTTGACCGCGGCGGTGGTCTCCTCGTCCGGCACCTGGAAGACGCCGAACCCGAGCTGCGGCATCTCCACCCCGTTGTTGAGCTCGACGGTGGGAATGTCGGTCACTTGCGTTCCTTTCGTGGGTGTTTCCGGTTCAGGCGGCGGGGGCCAGTTCGGCGCGACGAGCCTTTCGCCGCCCGTGGTCGAGCATGCCCGAGAAGACCGCGACCAGCAGTCCGGCGAGCGCGAGCGCGGCGCCGATCCAGTTGGGCGCGGTGTAGCCGAGTCCGGCGTCGATGGCCTTGCCGCCGAGCCACGCGCCTCCGGCGTTGCCGAGGTTGAACGCGGCGATGTTGGCCGCCGAAGCCAGCGCGGGCGCGCCTTCGGCCTTGTTCATGACGCGGGCCTGCAGCGGCGCGACGGTCGCGAAACCGGCGGCGCCGAAGACCGCGATGGTGATCGCGGCGGGGAGCTGGGAGTGCGCGGTGAAGACGAACACGACCAGTACGGCCGCGAGCACGGCGAGGATGACATACAGGCTGGGCATCAGCGACCGGTCGGCCGCCTTGCCGCCGAGCAGGTTGCCGACGAACAGGCCACCGCCGAACAGCACCAGCAGCCAGGTCACCGCGCCGGGGGAGAAGCCGGCGACCTCGGTCATCATCGGGGCGATGTAGGTGAAGGACGCGAACACCCCGGCGAAGCCGAGCGCGGTCATCGCCAGCGCGAGCCACACCTGCGGACGCCGGAACACGGCCAGTTCGCTGCGCAGTCCGGCGCTCTTCGTCGTCGCCTGCACGGGGACCAGCGCGAGGATCCCGATCAGGCCGATCACGCCGAGCGCGCTGACCGCCCAGAACGTCGAACGCCAGCCCAGTGCCTGGCCGAGCGCGGTCCCGGCGGGAACGCCGAGGACATTGGCGACGGTCAGCCCGGTGAACATCATCGCGATGGCGCCGGCCTGCTTGTTCGGCGCGACCAGTGAGGCGGCGACGACGGCGCCGACACCGAAGAACGCGCCGTGCGAGAGCGCGGCGACCACGCGGCCGGTCATCAGCAGGCCGTAGGTGGGGGCCAGCGCGGAAACGACGTTGCCGGCGATGAACAGGACCATCAGGCCGACCAGCACCGTCTTACGCGGCACCCGCGACGCGAGCGCGGTCAGCAGCGGGGCGCCGACCACGACGCCCAGCGCGTATCCGGAGATCAGCAGCCCGGCGGAGGGGATGGACACGCCGAAGTCGCCCGCGACCTCGGGCAGCAGGCCCATGATCACGAACTCGGTGGTGCCGATACCGAAGGCACTGATCGCCAGTGCGAGCAGGGCGGCAGGCATTGGAGGCTCACTTCTTCCCGTAGAGTGGTGTTGTCTGGCGTTGGCAACTACGGGCGTCCGAAATAGTTGCACGCGCCGTATATTGCACACGCTTGATGATGCATGACGCAACGAAGCTCGGGCAACCGGGGAAGAGGTGAACCGTGTCACTGGCCGACGACGCCGTGGAGGCACGCGCGCAGGGCTGGCGGACCCTGGCCGCACTGCACGCGCGGATCGAGGACGCGCTGGAGCGCGCGCTGGCGCAGGAGCACTCGCTGTCCGTCAGTGAGTACACCGTGCTGGACGTGCTCGCCCGTCAGGACGGTTTCCATCTGCGGATGAACCAGCTGTCGAACGCCGTCGTGCTCAGCCAGTCGGCGACGACCCGGCTGGTGTCGCGGCTGGAGGACCGGGGGCTGCTGCAGCGGTACCTGTGCCCGGACGACCGGCGGGGGATCTACACGGAGGTCACTCCGGCGGGGCAGGAGCTGCTCGCGGCCGCACGGCCGACGCACGACACCGTCCTCACCGAGGCGCTCGCCGCCGCCGAAGAACTCCCCGAACTCGCGCCTTTGGTCGCCGCGCTCGGAAAGCTCACCTTCGCCCGCTCCTGATCCCGCGCATTTCGTCCTCTGAATGCGGTAGTTGGCATCGCGAACCACCGCGTTCAGAGGACGAAACGCGGTCGGGGGCGTGCGCAAGGAGCGCATCCAGAGGACTAAACGCGGGCGGGCTGGCAAGGTGAGGGCGTGGACGATCTTCTCTTGCGCCGGGTCCGGGTCGGCTTGGCGGGTTCCCTGTCGGACGTGCGGATCGAGGGCGGCCGGATCGCGGCCATCGCGGGCCCGGGGCAGGCGGGTGAGGCGTCGGAGATCCTGGACGGGCACGGCGGCACCCTGCTGCCCGGTCTGGTCGACGCGCATGTGCACACCGCCCAGTGGTCGGCCGCGCGCCGCCGGATCCCGCTGGGGGAGGCGACCTCCGCGGCGCACGCGGTCGATCTCGTGCTCGCCCATCTGCTGGCACATCCGGCGCCGCCCGGCGAGCTCGTGCTCGGTGCCGGGTTCCGCGACGGTCTCTGGCCCGACGCCCCGCACAAGGATCTGCTGCGGAAAGCCTTGCCAGGGCATCCGGTCGCGCTGTTCAGCGCCGACCTCCACACGTTGTGGCTCAGCCCGGCCGCGCTGAAGCTCATCGGCCGCGAGCATCCGACCGGGGTGCTGCTGGAGAACGATTGCATGAGCGCGACGGCCGAACTCCCGATCGCTCCCGAGGACGTCATCGACGGCTGGGTGGCCGACGCCCTCGACGCGGCGGCCGCCCGCGGTGTCACCAGGATCGTCGACTACGAATACGCCGACACGGTCACCGACTGGCGGCGACGGCTGGCACGGAAACCCCTGCCGGTCCGGGTTTCCTGCGTGATCGCGAAGTACCTGCTCGACACCGCCATCGAACGCGGCCACCGGTCCGGGGACGTCCTGGAGGACAGCGGCGGGCTGCTCACGGTCGGCCCGTTCAAGCTGTTCGTCGACGGTTCGCTGAACACGCGCACCGCGTACTGCGTGGGTCACTACGCCGGAACCGAGTCCCACGGACTGCTCGAACTGCCGCCCGAGGAGCTGGAACCGTTGATGCGCAAGGCATCCGAGCACGGCCTTTCGCCCGCGGTGCACGCGATCGGCGACCACGCCAACAAGATCGCGCTCGACGCCTTCGCGAAGGTCGGCCGCGCGGGCCGTATCGAGCACGCGCAACTCCTGCGCGCCGAGGACGTCGCGCGTTTCGCCGAGCTGGGAGTCGTGGCGAGTGTGCAGCCCGCCCATCAGCCGGACGACCGCGACGTCGCCGACCGGCACTGGCACGGCTGGACCGATCGGGCCTTCCCGTACGGCGCGTTGCATCGCTCCGGGGTGACGCTGGAGTTCGGCTCGGACGCGCCGGTCGCGCCGCTGGATCCGTGGGACGCGATCGCGTCGGCGGTCAGCCGCACCGACGACGAGCGTCCGCCGTGGCATCCCGAGCAGGCCATGCCGCTGGAGGCCGCGCTCGCGGCGTCGTCAGGTGGCCGGACCGGGCTGGCCGTCGGGGACGTGGCGGATCTGGTCGTCACCGCGGTGGATCCGGCGCGGCTGTCGCCGGCGGGCCTGCGCGACATCCCGATCACCGCCACGGTCATGGACGGCCGTGTCACCCACGCCTCCTGAGTCTTTCCTTGCCCGGGCGCAACGTCTTAATGGAAGGGCATGGATCACCGCCTGCTCGACCGGCTCCGGGACCTCCACGGCTCCTTGAGCACCGACATCAGCTTCGTCACCCGGATGGTCGAGGAGGACGTGCCGCGCGCCGACGTCCTCCGTGATCTCGGGGAACGGCTCACCGAACTGGGTACGGCACTGCTCCGCCGCTCGGACGACGTCAACGCCGACGTGCTCGCGATGCTGCCCGAGAACGGCTGGCTGCCCGAAGCGGGCGCGCACCACCGGGCGCTGGTCGTGGCCCACCAGGTCGGCGAGCGGCCGCTGCGCTGCGGGCGGATCTATCTCGCCCTCTGCGGTGCGCCGTGCTTCCCCTTCTACGGCAGGGACCTCTCCGGGCGGACCGCCCGCCACGAGCGGTGCCCGACCTGCCGGGACCGCCTGTTCCGGTGACGGCGGCTGCGCGCGGCGGCGGGGTGCGGCAGGGTGAGGTGACATGAGCACCGAGAAGCTGTTCCGGATCGCCATCACCCTGAAGGGGCTCGACGGCGCGTTACAGCTGGTGGGCGGGCTGATCCTGCTGATCGTGCCGGCGTCGGTCATCTCCGGTTTCGCGCACGCCGTCGTCACCCGGGATCTGCTCGGCGACCCCGAAGGGACGCTGGCCCGGCACCTCGAACTCGCCGCCGGTCACTTCGCCGAAGGCCGGACGTTCGCCGTCGTGTACCTCGTGGCGCACGGACTCATCAAACTCGGCCTGGTCTGGGCGCTGGCGAAGAAGGTGATGCGGGCGTACCCCGTCGCCGCCGTGGTGCTCTCGGCGTTCGTGGTCTACGAGATCTTCCGTGCGATCCACACGCACTCACTCGCGCTTCCGTTCTTCGCCGCCCTCGACGTGGTGATCGTCGTGCTGGTCCTGCGCGAGTACCGGCAGCTCAAACGGGATCGCGTCGCGGCCTGACCGCCCGGTTCAGGCCGCGACGCGAAACTTTTCCGTGGTGACCTCCGCGCCGGGCGGATCCACCACGAGCACGGTGGCGTTGTCGGAGCCACCGAGCGAGATCGCCGTCCGCACCAGCTCGGTGGCCGCCCTGTCCGGCATCCCGAGGATGTCGAGCATGGTCGGGCCGCTGAGCGTCTTGTGCACACCGTCGCTGGTGAGCAGAAGTCCGCCGGTCGTGACGCTGGCCGTGCCGATCTCGTGCGCACCGGCCGTGCGGACGCTGGTGGTGACGACGTGTTCCATCCGCGGTGTCACGGGTTGTCCGTGGTCGCGGAAGTACTGCGCGAGCGTATGGTCCTTCGTCACCTGCCGCACGGTGTAACCGTCCCAAGCGTACGCCCGTGCGTCCCCGACCCACGCGATGCCATACCCCTCGTCGGTCCGCACGGCCACGACGAGGACGCAGTCACCGGTCTCGCCGAGGGCGAGCACGGCCCGCTGAGCTGCGAGAACGGCCCCGGCCGCCCCCTGGTCGACCGGTGTCCTTGCCGCCGCTGAGGCCGCCGTCCGGGCCGCGCGTGCCGCGTTCGGGTGATCTCCGACTCCATCGGCCAGCGCGAACACCATCCCCCTGCCGCCCGGGGCCGCGTACGCCGCGACGGCGTCCGCGTTGTGCTCGCGCGGCCCCCGCGCGCTCGCCGTGTGCCAGTGTGGAAGCTCCCTCATGGTCTTCTCCTCACCCCTGGGTGATTCCCTGCCCACTTCCAGGATCCGCCTGTTTCCTGTGGACGACCTGAGGGTTCGGTGTCGGGCGGCTGTCGGTCACGCGTCGTGTGCGGCCGGGCCCCTTCGCCGGGACGAAACCCGTAACTCGCGTGCTTGGCGGCGTAACTTGCGTGCTTGGAGGCGTAACTCGGGTGCACGGCGTCTGATCACGCGAGTTACGCCTCCAAGCACGCGAGTCACGTGGCCAGATCAGCGCAGTCGCGTGATCAGCGTCCGCAGCCAGCTCTCCGCCATCGCCGGTTCCTTCCGCAGATGCCGCACCAGCAGGTCCCGCCCCGCCTTCGAGCGCCCCGCCTCGACGATCGCGACCGCCTCGGCCAGCCCCCGCAGCCGCATTTCCGAATGCTCCGGCGCGCGGCCGTTCTCGTCCGACCAGCGCGGCCGCGGGAACGACGCCGTGAGCTTGGGCTGGGTGTTCCCGAAGTAGAGCCAGACCGGCTCGTCGAGCGAGATGTTCCGCACGGCGTGCGCGGGCAGGTCGGCGGGCCAGGTGAACTGCTGCTGCCAGCGGAAGGCCGACGGGCTCGTGTCCTCGCGGATGGTGATCCCGAGGAACCGGAGCCGCCCGCGGATGATGCTCCAGGCCTCGCGTTCATCGTCGATCCACCTTCGCAGCAGTCCGTAGAGCCCGGTGAACGTCTGTCCTGTGTAGACGAGGTCGACGAATACCTTCGGCCGTCCGCGCGCCAGGTCGTGCGGGCTCAGGCCCGCCGAGGCGAGATATCCGCGAAGGGTGTCCACATCGGACTCCGACAGGCCGTCCCAGGTGCCCGCGAACGACAGCGGCAACTGATGGATCCTTTCCCGCCAAGGGGTTCCGCTCAGCAGGTCGTGCACGCTGTCCGCGGAGCGCCCGACGAAGTACAGATCCGCGTCACCGGCGCGGGCGATCACCTTCGCGGCGCATTCGATCAGCTCGTCCAGAAACCACAGCGTCGGCTTTCCGGCGCGCTCCAGTAGCGTCCCGAGCTGGTCGGGGCGCACGAGATCCCAGCGGTACGGCCGATTCACGCCGTCCAGGATTCCCGTGCGCCCCAACCTTTGTCGACGCATTTTCAGGAAAGCAGGTGGTACACCGTCTGCTCGCCGATCGTGGTGGCGGTGAAGTTCTCGGCGACCCATTCGGAGATCTCGTTCGAGCCGCCACCCGGCCCACCGCCGCGGCCGCCTTCGACGTAGTAGGTGATGTCACCGTTCGCCACGTACTGCTGGAATTCCGCCAGTGTCGGAGCCGGATCCCTGCCGCTCCAGCCACCGATGCCGATCACCGACTTCCCGCTCGCGAGTTCGAGGTTCGCCGCGGACTGCGAACTCGACGTCGCGGCCGCCCATTTCGTCGTGGTGGCGGCGAGAACGGCCCCGATCTCCGCCGAGGACCCCTCTTCCATGCCCATTCCGCGCTCGCCACCGGTGGCCGGGCCGGAGATCGGGATCGAGCCGGAGTGCGCCTGCGAAGCGGTTTCGACGCCGAACGCGGTGGTGCCGAGGCCGACGGTCAGCACGGCGGCCGTCGCGACGACGGCGACGAGTCGGCGCGCGGGCGGGATACCCACGAGCACGATGGTCGCGGTCAGCAGGCCGAGCCCGGCGATGATCCAGCGCAGCGCGGGCAGCCAGCCGGCGTTGCGGTCCAGGAGGATGTACGCCCAGACGGCGCTGGCCGCGATCATCAGCGACAGGAACACCCGCGGCGTGAGATACGCCCGGCCGCGCCACAGCGAGGTCCCGGAGATCGCCGCCACGGCGGCGATCGACGGCGCCAGCGCGACGGCGTAGTACGGGTGCACGATGCCGCTCATGAAGCTGAACACCAGCGAGGTGACGAGCATCCAGCCGCCCCACAGGATCAGCGCGGCCCTCGTCCGGTCGGTGCCGGCGGCCCGCCGGGTGAACCACAGCCCCGCGGCCAGCCCGATGAGCGCGGCGGGCAGCAGCCACGACACCTCGCCGCCGAAGCTCGCGCCGAACATCCGGGTCAGGCCGCTCTCGCCGCCGAAGCCGACGTTCCCACCGGCCGAGCCGCTCACAGCCCCGTTCGGGCCGCCGACCATCACGCCGCCGCCCATGCCGAAGATCCGGCCGAGGCCGTTGTAGCCCAAGGCCAGTTCGAGCAGGCTGTCGCCGTCCGAACCTCCGATGTACGGCCGGGACTCGGTCGGCCACAGATCGACCAGCGCGATGAACCAGCCGGCTGACAGGACGGTCGAGCCCCAAGCTCCGAGCAAGTGAAGCAAGCGTTTTCCCGGCGTGGTCGGCGCCGCGATCAGGTAGGCGAGGCCGAACGCGGGCAGCACCAGGAACGCCTGCATCATCTTGGTCAGGAAGCCGAACCCGACGGCGACGCCGGCGAAGGCCAGCCAGCGCGGGCTCGCCTTTTCGATCGCGCGGATCGTGCAGTACCCGCCGGCGATCAGCAGCAGCGTCAGCAGCGCGTCGGGGTTGTTGAACTTGAACATGAGCGCGGCGACCGGGGTGACGGCGAACGCCGCCCCGGCGAACAGGCCGGCGACGGGTCCTGAGGTTCGCTTCACTGTCAGGTACAGCAGGCCGACCGAGGCGACCCCCATCAGCGCTTGCGGGGCCAGCACGGTGAAACTGGAAAAACCGAAGAGCCGGGCGAACGCCGTCGTCACCCAGAGCGCGGCCGGCGGCTTGTCGACGGTGAGCACGTTCCCGGCGTCGAGTGAGCCGAACAGCCAGGCTTTCCAGTCCTGCGTGCCGGACTGCACCGCCGCGGCGTAGAACGAGTTGCCGTAGCCGGAGGCGGTCAGGTTCCAGAAGTACAGCAGTGCGGTGGCGGCGAGCAGCCCGAAGACGGCCGGCCGAACCCACCGGCCGGGCGGCTTCGTGGCGTTTTCCCCGGCGTGGCCGGGTTCCGCCCGGGAAGCGAGTGCGGTGGTCATGGGTCAGCTCTCCATCTCGGTGGCGGGGCGGCGGAACACCCAGCCGCGCAGCAGCAGGAAGCGCAGGACGGTGGCCGCGAGGTTCGCGAGCACGAGCGCGGTGATCTCGAGCGGCAGGCCGGGGGCCGTCATCGTGTGCAGCAGCGCCAGCGCACCACTGGTGAGCGCGAGCCCGAGGCCGAACACGATGAGGCCCTGGAACTGGTGCAGCCCGGCGCTTTCCCGGCCGCGGATGCCGAAGGTCAGGCGCCGGTTGAGCGCTGTGTTGCCGATCGCCGTCACCAGCAGCGCGACGAGGTTCGCGGCCTGCGCGCCGGTGAACGTCCGCAGCAGCAGGAACAGCACGAGATAGGCGATGGTGCTGGCGACGCCGACGGCGGCGAACCGCACCAGTTGCCGCACCAGGCTGGGTGCCACGCCCGGCGCCCGCACCTGGATCGGCGCGCGGCCCAGCTGCTCGCGAAGGCCGCTGATCGGGATCTGCCCGGTCATCGTCGCCTTGGTCAGCCGTGCGATCCCTTTGAGATCGGCGGTCGCGGTGGCGATGATGTTCACCGACGAGTCCGGATCGTCCACCCAGTCGACGGGGACCTCGTGGATCCGCAGCCCGGCTTTCTGCGCCAGCACGAGCAGTTCGGTGTCGAAGAACCAGCCGGTGTCCCGGATATGGGGGAGCAGTCGTTCGGCGACATCGGCGCCGATCGCCTTGAATCCGCATTGCGCGTCGCTGAACCTCGCCGCGAGCGTGCCGCGCAGGATCAGGTTGTAGCAGCGGGAAATGAACTCCCGCTTCGGTCCGCGCACCACCCGCGCGCCGCGGGCGAGCCTGCTACCGATGGCGAGGTCGGAATGTCCGGAGAGCAGCGGCGCGACGAGGGGGCCGAGCGCGGCCAGATCGGTCGAGAGGTCGACGTCCATGTAGGCGAGCACCGGAGCGTCCGAAGCGGACCAGACCGAGCGCAGTGCCCGGCCGCGGCCTTTCTCTTCGAGGTGGCGGACTTCGACGTCGTCGAACTCGCGGCTCAGCCGTTCGGCGACCCGCAGGGTGCCGTCGGTGCTGGCGTTGTCCGCGACGGTGATCCGGAACGGGTACGGGAACTGTTCCACGAGATGCGCGCGCAGCCGCCGGACACACGGTTCGAGGTCGGTCTCCTCGTTGTAGACGGGGATGACGACGTCGAGGACGGGGGAGCCGTCCGGGGCGATGGCGGGGCGGCGGCCGGAGTCGGCGCCGGAGAGGATCGCGGTTGTCATGGTGTCAATCTCGGTCGTCGCGCTGAGGTCGCCTTGTGCCCGAGCTGTGCGGTCGCTGTGTCCTGTCACGGGATTCACCGGCTCAGGTCGTAGACGGTGACACCGTCCACAGTGGTCGGTGTGTAGGTGTCCGCGACCCAGGCGGCGATCCGCTCGGCGGCGTCGCTGCCGGTCTCCCCGCGCATCATCATGCCTTCGCCGAGGAAGTAGTGGATCCGTCCACTTCGGACGTAGTGCTGGAACTGTTCCAGTGTCGGAGCCGGATCCGTCCCGTTGAACCCGCCGACGGCCATCACCGGCGCGCCGCTGCCGAGCTGATAGCCCGCCGCGTTGTTGGAGCCCAAGGTCGCCGCCGCCCAGGTGTACTTCGCACTGTCCTGCCGGATCAGGGCGGCGAGGTCGTCTCCGGGCAGGCTCGTCCCGAGCAGTCCGCCGGCGCCACCCATCCGTATACCCCCGCCCGTTTCCGGCCCTGCGGAGGGAAGAGCGCCGGAGTGCGGCGTGGCGGCCGTCGCGACGGTGTACGCGCCGGTGCCCGCGAGAACGGTGACCAGAGCGCCGACGGCGACCAGTCGCCTTGCCACGTCGGGCAATCGCGAGGCGAAGAACACCAGAAGAGCGCACAGGAGACCGGATACGAGAATCGCGATCGACAGCCCGGGAAGCCACTCGGATCGCCGTGACAGCAGGAGGTACGCCGTCAACGCGGTCAAGCCGATCCCGGCGCTCAGGGTGCCCGCGGCGGCCGGATTCCCTCGCGCGCGCCACAACTGGGTGCTCGCGATCCCGACGAGAGCGGCGACGGCAGGCGCGAGCGCGATCGTGTAGTACGCGTGGATGATGCCGCCCATATAGCTGAACACCACGGCGGTCACCAGGAACCAGCCACCCCAGACGATCAGCGCCGCACGCCCGCGATCGGTGCGTGGCGCGCGGCGGGTGAACCACAGCCCGGCGGCCAGCGCGACGACGGCGGCCGGAAGCAGCCACGCGATCCCGCCCGCCATCTCGCTGCCGAACAACCGGTCCCAGCCCGTGCCGCCCCAGCCGCCGTTGGGTCTTCCGCCGACACTGCCGACCTCGTCGCCGGTGATGCGACCGAGCCCGTTGTAGCCGAAAGCCAGCTCCCACAGGCTGTTCTCCTGCGAGCCGCCGATGTACGGCCGGTCGGCGGCGGGCCACAGCGCGACGACGGCGAGGTACCAGCCGGTTGACAAGAGGGTTGAGCTCAAAGCGCCGAGCAGGTGCAGCAGGCGGCGGCCCACCGGCGCCGGCGCGGCGATCAGGTAGGCGAGCGCGAACGCGGGCAGTACCAGGAACGCCTGCAGCATCTTGGCGAGGAAGCCGAAACCGATGGCGACCCCGGCCAGCGCCAGCCAGCGCGGGCTCGCCTTCTCCAGCGCGCGGACGACACAGTAGGCGCCCGCGGTCAGGAGCAGGACGAGCAGCGCGTCGGGATTGTTGAACCGGAACATCAGCGCGGCGGCCGGGGTGAGCGCGAGGACGGTACCCGCCAGCAGACCCGCCGCCGGACCGGAAGTCCGGCGCACCGCGGCGAACAGCAACGCCACCGAACCGACGCCCATCAACGCCTGCGGCACCAGGACGCTCCAGGAATCGACGCCGAACAGGCGCGCGGAAAGGCTCATCACCCACAACGCGGCCGGTGTCTTGTCGACCGTGATCGCGTTCGCGGCGTCGCTGGAACCGAAGAACAACGCCTTCCAGCTTGCCGACCCGGCCTGCGCGGCCGCGGAGTAGAAGGCGTTGGCCCAGCCGGATTCCCCGAGGTTCCAGAGATACAGGACGGCGGTCGCGAGCAGAAGCGCGGCCACGGACGGCCGGACCCAGCGCGGATCGGCCGGTTTGTCCCGGGCGGGGTGAGCGGTTCGATCGGCTTCGTCGCGGGAGGCGAGGAGGGTCATGGCGTCAGCGTCGGGGGCCGACCTGGGGCGTGGTTGTGCCGAAGCTGTGCACCCGCTGTGAGGAGCCGATCACCGGCAGCCGGACGGCGAACTCGGTGCGTCCCGGACGGCTGTGCACCTCGATCGTGCCGTGATGGGCCACGACGATGGCCGACGCGATCGCCATCCCGAGCCCGGTGCTGCCCGCGGTCCGGGACCGGGAGGAGTCGCCGCGGGCGAACCGCTCGAACACGCTCGGCAGGAGTTCGGGCGCGATACCGGGGCCGTCGTCGGTGACGGTCAGCACCGCGGCCCCGCCGGGCGAGCGGGTCAGCGCGGTGATCACCGTGGTGCCCGGCGGAGTGTGCGTGCGCGCGTTGGACAGCAGGTTCGCCAGTACCTGATGCAGACGCTGGACGTCACCGCGGACGAGCACCGGGCCCGGCGGGAGCCGCAGTTCCCAGCGGTGCTCCGGGCCTGCGACATACGCGTCGCCGACCGCGTCCGCGGCCAGCCGGGTCAGGTCGACTTCGCCCGCTTCGAGTGGCCGTCCCGCGTCGAGTCTCGCCAGGAGCAGGAGATCCTCGACCAGGGTCGTCATCCGCGCGGCCTCGGACTGGATCCGGGACATCGAGTGAGCGACCTCCGGCGGCGCCAGCGCGCTGCCGCGGCCGGCGAGTTCGGCGTACCCGCGGATCGCCGCGAGCGGGGTGCGAAGCTCGTGGCTCGCGTCGGCGACGAACCGGCGGACCCGGGTCTCGCTGGCGTGCCGTGCTTCCAGCGCCCGCGCGATATGCCCGAGCATGAGGTTCAGCGCCGAACCGACCTGGCCCACCTCGGTCCGCGGATCGGTGTCGATCTCGGGCACCCGCACGGAAAGCGCGACCTGTCCGCGGTCGAGCCGCATGGCCGACACCCGGCCCGCGGTCGCCGCGACCCGGTCGAGCGGCCGCAGCGTGCGCCGGACCGCGAACGCGCCGAGGAACCCGGCGCCGGCGACCCCCGCCGCCGCGACCCCGAACAGGATCCACCGGAGGGTGGCCAAGGTGTCCTGCATCGGCGCGAGCGGGAGCCCGGTGACGACCACGCCACCCGGGATCGAGACGGCTTGCACGCGGTAGTCGCCCAGGCCGCCGAGCGTCAGTGTCAGTGGCGGCCGGTCCGCCGGGATCATGAACAGGCCGGACTCCTGCTCGGCCGAGAGGCCCTGGGGAAGTCCTTGCACGGTAAGGACTCCCGCGTACAACACCCGGTCACCGGACAAGCGCACGCTGAGCGTCCCGGAGGCCTGGCCCGGCGCGTTGAGCGGATCGGGACCGAGGCCGTCCTCCGGTGGCCGTCTCGCGAAGTCGTGGGCGCGGGCCGACGCGGCCGAGAGCTGATCGTCGATCTGGCGGGTGAGGAACGACCGCAAGGCGATCTCGCCGGTGACGCCGATCACCAGGCAGACGAAGGTGAGCAGCAGCACCATCGAGCCGGTCAGCTTGGCGCGCAGGGAAAGCCGCCCGGGCCGGGGCCACCGGCGCGGGCCGGTGGACGGGGCCGAGCCGGTTGCCATGAGCCGAGCGTGCGCCGCGGTCGTATGCGCGCGTTGTGTCCCGCCTGTGAGCCCGCTGTGTGCTTCTGTGGTGGAGGCCGGTCCGTGAAGGCCTCCTTGCCTACCCTGAGGGTAGTGAAGGAGGCCTTCACTACCCTCCGGCGTCGCTGGGAAGCGTCAGCGGTCGTAGTCCACGCCCAGCTCGGGAGAGGTGGCCACCGCCCGGCAGGTCAGGATCCGCCCCGCCGCGACCTCGTCGTCCCCGAGGGCGTAGTGCACGTCCATCCGCGCGCTGCCCCGCACCACCGTCGCCCGGCAGGTGCCGCAGGCCCCGCCGATGCACGCGTACGGCGCGTCGACGCCGTGCCGGAGCGCGGCGCTGAGCACGGTTTCGCCCACCGTCGCGGGGATTTCGGCGGTCTTCCCGCCCGCGGTCACCGTCAGCGTCGGGCCCGGCCGCCGTGAGGGGCGGACGGGAAGCGCGCCCTGGAACAGCTCGAAATGGACGTTCTCCTCGGGCACGTCCCGGTCCGCGAGGGTCCGGCGGGCCATGTCGACGAGGTCGCGCGGGCCGCACAGGAACCACTCGTCCACCTTCGCCGGGTGCAGCCGCGACTGCAGCAGCGCGCGGAGACGGGTGCCGTCCAGGCGGCCGCGCTGGTAGCGCTCGTGCGAGATGGCGAGCGCCTCGCCCACGATGTCGAACGGCCTCTCGAGTCGTTGCGCGCGCAGGTCCGGGTCGCGTTCGTCGGTGCGGTAGTGCACGACGTGCAGCCGCCCGCCCAGCCGCGCGGCGAGGGCACCGAGTTCGTCGGCGAACATCGTGCTGGCGCCGGAGGTGTTGATGTAGAGCAGGGTCGCCTTGCTGTTCGGCTCGTCCTGCAAGGTCGCGGTCAGGATCGACAGGATCGGCGTGATCCCGCTGCCCGCGGCGAGCGCGACGTACCGGCCCGCGCGACTCCGCGCCGGGGTCAGCGTGAACTCGCCGTCCGGGGGCAGGACGTCCAGCGCGTCGCCCGCCGCGAGTTCCGTGTTGGCGAACGTCGAAAACGCGCCGCCGAGCTGATGCTTGATCGCGATCCGCAGCACACCGGAGTCCGGCGTCGAGCAGATCGAGTAGGCGCGCCGCACCTCTTCGCCGTCGACCTCCGCGCGGATGACGAGGTGCTGGCCGGGGGTGAACCGGAAGGTCTCCCGCAGCCGTTCCGGGACGTCGAACGTCACGGTGACGGCGCCCTCGCACAACGGCCGGACCTCGGCGACCCGCAGCGAATGGAACCGGCTCGGCCGCCGGGGCTGCGGTGCGGGCGGTTCCTCGTCGAACGAGCCGGTGAGCTGACGCCATTCGCGATACTCCGACGACGTCAGATCGCGGCCCCACGGGGTCGCGATCGGGACGTCCCTGGCGAGGTACGCGTCGCGGTTGTCCCGCCACGTGCGCAGGTACCGGTAGAACGGGATCGCCGGGTGGAGATGGTGCACCAGGTGGTAGTTCTGGCACAGCATGATCGGCGTCATCAGCCATTCGAGCCCGACGCGGACGCGCGTGGCGCCGAACCGGTTCTGCCGCCGCGCGCCGAGGTCGTGATGCGGCAGCCAGTCGAACCACCAGGCCAGCACGGCCAGTCCGACGCGTTGCGGGATCAGGTAGACCATCAGCAGTTCCCAGCCGTGACCGCTCACGGTCAGCCAGGCGAACGCGGCGAGGCTCAGCGTGACCACGGCCGCGGTCTCGGCCCGCTCCGACGGCGGCCGCGTGCGCTGCCGCGCCACGTAGAAGCGGGCGTACCAGAAGTCGATGGTCAGCCAGCGCAGCGGCAACTGCCACCAGGGGCCGTGCGCGGTCCAGGCGTCGGGATCGGTGTGGGCGTCCTCGTTGGTGTTGCGGTGGTGCTCCAGATGGATGTACCGCACCAGGGGGAAGGAGCCGTAGGCCGCCACGAACGGCATCGCGAGCCTGCCGAGCAGTTCGTTGACCCAGGTGAGCTGCCCGGCCGCGTGGTGCGTCGACTCGTGCAGCACGGTGAACATGGTGAAGGTGACGAGCGCGTGCAGGGGAATGGTCACCCAGAGCGGCCCGGTCTCGTTGACGACCAGCCAGGTGGCGCCCGTCCAGACCATGGCGCCGCCGATGAACAACAACACTGTCGGCACCGAGACCACCGGCAGCGGAAGACGCGGGTTGGGCACGCCGCGTCTCAGTCTTCTCTCGGGTGATTCCCCCGTGTCCTCGGACCGGGTTACGGCGACGGTCATCGATCGTTCCCCTCGGTCGATGCTACCGGGACAAGCTGTCACACCGTAGACAATTAGTATTGGTTTGTAAACTTCATCCGATCGCCGAAACGCCTCGTCATGGCGCCCGATGGTGAAGCGTGGCACGCATCCGTGTCCAGGAAAGGGTCGGTTCGTAACAGAGAAGAACCGAAAACTGGTCCGATCGGGTGGTCGGTGGGTGGTTCGCCGGACACGCCCCGAAAGCTCTGCTGGGCATGGTGACCGAGCACGAGGCGGTGGTGATGGCCCCGGGAACGGACCGGCGAGCGACACGGCACGGGCGGACGCGGCCGAGTACGACCCGGTACGAGGCCGATCCGCCCGCACCGCCGGGAACCACCTGGATCACGAACCCCATCGAACAGACCCACAGGACACGGCCTAGACTCGGTCGGCCCGGTCTGCAAGGTGACCAGGGCACATCCGCCGTCGACGACATGCGGATGCTCAAACACATCGTTTACCGCTCGAGGAGAATACGTTGAAGAGCACCGTCGAGCAGCTCAGCCCGACGCGAGTCAAGATCAATGTCGAGGTGCCGTTCGACGAGCTCAAGCCGAACTTCGACCGCGCCTACCGCAAGATCGCCCAGCAGGTGCGCATCCCCGGCTTCCGTCCGGGCAAGGCGCCGGCTCGCGTGCTGGAAAGCCGGATCGGGCGAGCCCCGGTGCTCGACGAGGTCGTCAACGAGGTCATTCCGGCCAAGTACATGGAAGCCGTGCGCGCGGGCGAGGTCCGCACGCTGGGCCAGCCCGAGTTCGAGGTGACCAAGCTGGAGGACCGTGAGGTCCTCGAGTTCACCGCCGAAGTCGACATCCGCCCGGAGATCTCGCTGCCCGACCTCGAGGGCTTCTCGGTCAGCGTCGACGACGTCGAACTGACCGACGCCGAGGTCGACGAGCAGCTCGACGAGCTGCGCGCCCGGTTCGGCACGCTCACCGGTGTCGACCGCCCGGCCGAGAACGGCGACTTCGTCTCGATCGACCTCGCGGCCACCGTCGACGGTCAGGAGGTCGAGGAGGCCTCGACCACCGGCCTGTCCTACGAGATCGGCTCCGGCCAGCTCGTCGACGGCATCGACGAGGCGATCATCGGCGCGAACGCCGGCGAGACCAAGACCTTCACCACGAAGCTGGTCGCCGGCGAGCACACCGGCAAGGACGCCGACGTCACCGTCACCGTGCAGACCATCAAGCAGCGCGAGCTGCCCGAGGCGGACGACGAGTTCGCCCAGATGGCGAGCGAGTTCGACACGATCGACGAGCTGAAGGCCGACCTTCGCGAGCGGCTCGGCCGCGTCAAAAAGATGCAGCAGGGCGTCCAGGCCCGCGACAAGGTCCTCGAGGAGCTGCTCGAGCGCACCGAGGTCGCGATCCCGGAGAAGGTCCTCGAGGCCGAGATCGAGAACCGCAAGCACGACGCGATCCACCCCTTCGACCACGACGAGGCGCAGTTCGCGAAGGCGCTCGAGGCCGAAGGCCGCACGATCGAGGAGTTCGACACGGAGGTCCGCGAGGAGTCGGAGAAGGCGGTCCGCACGCAGCTGCTGCTGGACAGCATCGCCGACGCCGAGCAGACGTCGGTCAACGACGGCGAGCTCACCGAACGGATCATCTACCAGGCGCAGCGCTTCGGCGTCAGCCCGGACGAGTACGTCCAGCGGGCGCAGCAGTCCGGCCAGCTGACCGCGATCTACGCCGACGTCCGTCGCGGCAAGGCGCTGGCCTCGGTGGTCCGCAAGACCACCGTGACCGACGCTTCCGGCGCCACGGTCGACCTCGAAGAGCTCTTCGGTCCCGCAACCGAGGAGACGCAGGTCACCGAGGAACCCGCGAAGACTGCGGCCGAGTAGGGAATATCCGGTCCGTCCGAAACGGACCGTAAAGCTGTAAGCGAACTTGGGCGGTGTCAGGCATTCTGCACCGCCCAAGTTCGTTAGGGTCGGTTGCAAGATCTCAAGCATCTGGACATACGCGGCGGCGAAGGTTCCACCCGCCGCCGTCGGCGAAAAGGCAGGCATGACGTGACGCAGCACACGCCCCAGGCGCGGACCGGTACCGCAGGGCTCAACCTCACCGACTCGGTCTTCGAGCGGTTGCTCCAGGAGCGCATCGTCGTCCTCGGCTCCGAGGTCAACGACGAGGTCGCCAACCGGATCACCGCCCAGTTGTTGCTGCTCGACGCAGACGACTCCGAGTCGGACATCCGCTTCTACATCAACTCGCCCGGTGGCTCGGTCACCGCGGGTTTCGCGATCTACGACACCATGCAGCTGATCCGCCCGGACGTCGCGACCTACGCGATGGGCCTGGCCGCGTCGATGGGGCAGTTCCTGCTCTCCTCCGGCACGCCCGGCAAGCGGTATGCGCTGCAGCACGCGCGCATCCTCATGCACCAGCCCTCCGCGGGGGTCGGCGGTACGGCCTCCGACATCGCCATCCAGGCCGAGGTGTTCGGCAAGTGGAAGCAGGAGCTGGCCCGGATCACCGCCGAGCAGACCGGCCAGACGGTCGAGCAGATCGTCAAGGACGGTGACCGCGACCGCTGGTTCACCGCGCAGGAGGCGAAGGACTACGGCTTCGTGGACCAGGTCCTCACTCGTGAGAACCCGCTTCCCAACAGCTGATCCGCGCCCGGCACACAGGAGAATTTCAATGAACGACTTCCAGCTTCCGAACGGGTCGCAGGTGCCCGGGATGCAGTCGCGGCTCCAGCTGCCGCAGTCGCGGTACGTCCTGCCCTCGTACGTCGAGCGCACGAGCTACGGCATCAAGGAATCGAACCCGTACAACAAGCTGTACGAAGAGCGCCAGATCATGCTCGGCGTGCAGATCGACGACGCGTCGGCGAACGACGTCATGGTCCAGCTGCTGCACCTCGAGCACGAGGACCCGGACCGCGACATCATGATCTTGATCAACTCGCCCGGTGGCTCCTTCACCGCGCTGATGGCGATCTACGACACGATGCAGTACGTCCGCCCCGACATCGTCACCATGTGCATCGGCCAGGCCGCTTCGGCCGCCGCGGTGCTGCTGGCCGCCGGTACCCCCGGCAAGCGGTTCACCCTGCCGAACTCGCGTGTGCTGATCCACCAGCCCGCCACCGAGGGCACGTACGGCCAGGTGTCGGACCTGGAGATCCAGGCCAACGAGATCCAGCGGGTGCGGCGCCAGATGGAGGTCATCCTGGCGAAGCACACGAACAAGGACGCCGACGAGGTCAAGAAGGACATCGAGCGCGACAAGATCCTGACGGCCGACGAGGCCAAGGCGTACGGGATCGTCGACGAGGTGCTCGAGTACCGCAAGGCTTCGAGCAGCTGATCGCGGGAGGGGACCGGTGCGTGTCGGGAGACGACACGCACCGGATCCCTGGTCTATGGTCAGCTTCTGGCGTGCTCAGATGTGGCGTTGGTTCTCCCGCCGACGGCATCGGGCGGGTACCGTCAGTGGCAGTGTGTGAGGCTCCGAGCGGTCATCCGTGACCGGGGCGGTAAGACAGTCAGGCGCATATCGCGCCGGAGGGGACGAGGTCAACGGCCATGGCACGGATCGGTGACGGCGGCGACCTGCTGAAATGTTCTTTCTGCGGCAAGAGCCAAAAGCAGGTGAAGAAGCTCATTGCCGGCCCCGGGGTCTACATCTGCGATGAGTGCATCGATCTCTGCAACGAGATCATCGAAGAGGAACTGGCCGAGGCCGGTGAGGTCAAGCTCGACGAGCTGCCCAAACCCGCCGAGATCCACGAGTTCCTCGAGCAGTACATCATCGGCCAGGACGACGCGAAGCGATCGCTGGCCGTGGCGGTGTACAACCACTACAAGCGTGTGCAGTCCGACGACAAGGCTGGGCCCAAGGATTCCAAGGACGAGACCGTCGAACTGGCGAAGTCCAACATCCTGATGCTGGGCCCGACGGGCTGCGGCAAGACCTATCTGGCCCAGACCCTCGCGAAGATGCTGAACGTCCCGTTCGCGATCGCGGACGCCACGGCGCTCACCGAAGCCGGGTACGTGGGCGAGGACGTCGAGAACATCCTGCTCAAGCTGATCCAGGCGGCGGATTACGACGTCAAGCGCGCCGAGACGGGCATCATCTACATCGACGAGGTCGACAAGATCGCCCGGAAGTCGGAGAACCCGTCGATCACCCGCGACGTGTCCGGCGAGGGTGTGCAGCAGGCGCTGCTGAAGATCCTCGAGGGCACCACCGCGTCGGTGCCGCCGCAGGGCGGCCGCAAGCACCCGCACCAGGAGTTCATCCAGATCGACACGACGAACGTGCTGTTCATCGTGGCAGGCGCGTTCGCCGGGCTGGAGAAGATCATCAACGAGCGGGTCGGCAAGCGCGGCCTCGGTTTCGGCGCGGAGATCCGCACCAAGGCCGAGATCGACGAGAGCGACATCTTCTCCGACACCATGCCGGAGGACCTGATCAAGTTCGGGTTGATCCCGGAGTTCATCGGCCGCCTCCCGGTCGTCGCGACGGTGACCCACCTCGACAAGGACTCGCTGGTCAGCATCCTGACCACACCGCGAAACGCGCTGGTGAAGCAGTACAAGAAGCTCTTCGAGATGGACAACGTCGAGCTGGAGTTCACCAAGACCGCGCTCGAGGCCATCGCCGACCAGGCCGTGCTCCGCGGCACCGGCGCCCGTGGCCTGCGCGCGATCATGGAAGAGGTCCTGCAGCCGGTCATGTACGACATCCCCAGCCGCGACGACGTCGCGAAGGTCGTCATCACCGAGCAGACCGTCCGCGAGAACGTGAACCCGACGATCGTGGCGCGTCAGCCGTCACGCCGTCGCAGCAGCGAGCGCGGCGAGAAGTCCGCCTAGAGAACGCATCTTTGAAAGTACGCTGTCGTCACCGACGCCCCGGCCGGATCCTTCCGGCCGGGGCGTCGGTTTCTCCGGCCCGGTCCGGCCGGTGACCGGACCGGGATAGGATGCGAAGGTGCCGCTGACTCCCACGAAGGACGAGAACGAGGCTCCCGAGCTGGCAGCCGCGAGTCCGCGCGAGGTCAGGGGACTCGTCGAGCTCACCGAACGCATCGTCGTCGGGGCCTACCGCGGGCATCCGTGGATCCCGCGCGCGCTGACGATCGCGCTGGGCGTGCTGGTGGCGACCTGCCTGGTGGCCGGTGTCGTGCGCCTCTCGCCGCTGCCGCTGATCCCGCTGCCGTTCTTCGCCGTTTCGGCGTACGCGCTGATCCGCGTCAAGGCGGCGCGGAGCGCGGAGGCGAACCAGTCGCTTGTCGCCTGGACCGGCCTGTTCACCGGTGCGACGCTCGCCGGATTCTGGTTGATCTCGATGGCGGGACGCTGGCTCGGCTGATCGGGCCTGGCACTCCTTTTCGATCTCCCTCCGTTAGCAGGGTTTCAGAACTCCCCGAACGGGGTAAGACGACTCTGTGACAGTCACCGCGGGTCCCTTCTCTCATGTGGGCCTGCTCTACTCCGGTGACTCCGAGTACCTGGACGGTACGATTCCGTACATCCTGGAGGGCTTGAAGCACGACGAGCCTGTTGCGGTGGCCGTGCCGGGCCGGAACCTGGCCCTGATCGAAAGGGCGTTGGGGGATTCCGCCGCCGAGGTCGAACTCATCGACATGAGCGAAGCGGGCCGGAATCCGGGCCGCATCCTTCCCTGTGTGCTGCTCGCGTTCGCGGACAACCGGCCGGGGCCGGTCCGGATCATCGGCGAGCCGATCTGGGCGGGCCGCTCGGCCGTCGAGTACCCGGCGTGCGCGCAGCACGAAGCGCTGATCAACTTCGCCTTCGGTGACCGCGACCTCAGCATCCTGTGCCCCTACGACCGGACGCGGCTCGAAGACGACGTCCTCGCCGACGCCGAGCGGACCCATCCGACCCTGTCCGGTGCCGGCGGAGATCGCCCGAGCGCGGGCTACGCGCCCGACGCGGTCGTCGAGAAGTACAACCTGCCGCTGCCCGAGCCGCGGTCGGCCGACGCGTTCCGCTTCGACCTCGGCAGGCTCGCAGCGGTGCGCAGGTTCGCGCAGACCAGGGCCGAAGAGAGCGGGCTCGCCCCGGACCGGGTGGAGGATCTCGTGCTCGCCGTGGCGGAACTGTCCGCCAACAGCGTGCTGCACGGTTCGGGCCACGGTGTCGTCCGTGTCTGGCGGGACGAGGGCCACGTACTCTGCGAGGTCCTCGACGAAGGCACCTTGAGCGATCCGCTGGCGGGCCGCCGTCCCGCTTCGCCGGGGCAGCTCGGCGGACGTGGCCTGGTGCTGGTGAACCAGGTCGCCGACCTGGTCCGGCAGTACCTCAGACCGGGCTCGACCGTGACCAGGATCTACTTCCGCGTCTGAATTCAGGCGTGCTTCGGGACGTGCTTGCCGAGGAACGCGATCAGGCTCGGCACGACCGTGCGGTTGAAGGTGTCGCCGTGCTTGCCGCGCGCGGTGTGCGCGACCATGGGACGCGCTTCGGAGATGAACTTCCGCACCCCGCCGATGAACGGGTCTTCGGTCCCGCACCAGATCCCGGTCGGCACGCTCTTGGTGACGTCGATGTGGCGCAACGGATCCAGCGAGCCCCAGTCGGCGGCGTCGCGGAACGCGCGCCGTTTGCTCATCTCGGCCCACGATGTGATCAGCGCGGGCGCGAGCGCCGCGACCGCGGCGGGCGGACGACGGCGTTCCAGGCGGCGCCGGGTGTACAGCAGCGCGCCGAAGCCGCCCATCGAAAGTCCGGTGGCGGCGAACGGCTGCCCGTCCCGGCCGCCGAGGCCGCGTGCGGCCAGCCAGCGGGGGACCTCTTCGAGCAGCATCGCCATCGGGTTGTCACCGGGCTGGTTCTCGTGCCAGTAGTGGTCACCGCCGTCGACGGCGACGAACCCGAACGGGGGCACCGCCTTGCGGGCGACCTCGCTGCCGAGCTGCTTGAGCAGCCCGGTGGGGGCCGCGTGACGTGCGGTGCCGTGGAGGCCGTGCAGCATCAGCGACATCGGCAGGCCCTTGGGCGGGGCCTTGGTCGGCAGCATGAGCACGAGATCGACCTCGCGGCCGCGGGCTTCGGAGTAGACGCGTTCGACGCGGGGGCTGCCCAGCTGAGTGGCCGGCGTCGGCGACGCGACGCCGAGCGCCCGCTGGAGCGCTTCGCTGAACGGCAGAGCTCCGGTGGCCGTTCCGGCGGCGAGCCCGGCGACTCCGAGACCGGAGGCGCCGGCGATCAGCACGGAACGACGGCTCAGCCACCGGCGGGCGCCGTCCACCCCCGGCAGCGTCGTATGCCCCTGGTCGTCCTCGTTCACCGATCCCCGTTCCCCCTCCCAGTCCCCCCCGCGGTCTCTTACCAGGCGGCAGGCTTCCACCAGGTCAGACGAGCGTTTCCGCTCGAAGGTTGCACGATTCACCGACCTGTGACCGGGGTATCGCCGGATCAGGTGCCGATGTTTCCCTCTTTCGCGCGCCAGGCCTCGATCGAGATCCGCGCGGACCGCGTCGCGGCCTCGTAAGTGTCGCCGAGACCCACGCCGAGGGCGGTGGCCAGGGGAATCAGGATGTGGTCCACACCATTGTCGCCGTCGCCGAAGTGGCCGGCGACCTCCAGCGTGATGTAGCCGTGCACGGCGCTCCAGAGCTGGGCGGCGACCGCGAACTCCGGGGCCGGGCGGAACCGGCCCGTGTCGATCACCCGCTTCGCCGCGCGGACGAGGAAGCCGAACGCCTCGATGCCCTCTTCGCTGGCGTTCTGGCGGGTCTCCTCTTTGGTCATGTCGCCCAGCGCCGCCTTTTGCCCGCTGGGCTGGCTCTGGCCGAAGGCCACCGCGTAGAGCTGCGGGTTGTCCACCACGGTCCGCCGGTACGCCAGCGCCAGGGTGAGGATGTCGGCCACCGGGTCGTCGGTTTCCCCGACTTCGCCCAGATTCGCCGACAGCCGCCGGAACCCCTCGCGCGCGACCTCGTCCACCAGCGCGCCCATCCCGCCGAAATGGGTGTACACGGCCATGGTCGACGCGCCGATCTCGGCCGCCAGCTTGCGGGCCTGGAGCGCCTCGGGGCCGCCGTCCGAGAGCAGCCGGATCGCCGCCTCGATCAGCTTGGCCTTGACCTCGGCGGCGGAGGGTTTCGGTGCCATGCTTGCCAGTGTCTCATAACCCTGTTATAAACGAGTACATAACATTGTTATTCCAGCGCTAGGGGGTCAGTTATGGGCAACAAGTTCCTCGAAGGCAACTTCGCCCCGGTCAGCCGTGAGCACACGATCACCGAACTGCGCGTCACCGGGCATGTCCCGGAGTACCTGGACGGGCGCTATCTGAGGAACGGGCCGAACCCGCTGTCCGAAGTGGACCCGGCGACCTACCACTGGTTCATGGGCGACGGCATGGTGCACGGCGTCCGGCTGCGGGACGGCCGCGCCGAGTGGTACCGCAACCGCTGGGTGCGCAACCCGCGGCTGTCCGGGGAGCTTGGCGAGAGCTGGGGCGGCGGTGTGACCGCGTCCCTGGGGGCCAACACGAACGTGATCGGCCACGCGGGTAAGACCCTCGCGCTGATCGAAGGCGGCGCGACCAGCTTCGAACTGACCGACGAACTCGACACCGTCGGTGCCTGCGACTTCGACGGCACGCTGCCGGGCGGCTACACCGCCCATCCGAAGCGTGATCCGGAGACCGGCGAACTGCACGCCGTGTCGTACTTCTTCGGCTCGGGCAACAAGGTCCAGTACTCGGTGATCGACGCGCAAGGCCGTGCGCGCCGCACGGTCGGCATCGAGGTCGCCGGCTCGCCGATGATGCACGACTTCTCCCTGACCGAGAAGCACGTGGTCTTCTACGACCTCCCGGTCACCTTCGACAGTGAGCAGGCCGTCGCCGCGTCCGTGCCGTCGGTCCTGCGCGCGCCCGCGCGGCTCGTGATGTCCGCGTTGGTGGGCAAGGTGAAGGTGCCGGATCCCTTCGGGGCGAAGCTGCGTCAGCGGATCTCGGGCAACGCGGGCCTGCCGTACCGCTGGAACCCGAGGTACCCGGCGCGGATCGGGGTCATGCCGCGCGACGGCGGCAACGGCGACGTCCGCTGGTTCGAGATCGAGCCGTGCTACGTCTTCCACCCGATGAACGCCTACGACGACGGCGACGACATCGTGCTGGACGTCGTCCGGCACCCGAAGATGTTCGACACGGAACTGCTCGGACCCGCAGAGGGCCCGCCGACCCTGGATCGCTGGACCATCGACCTGACCGTCGGCAAGGTCGTCGAAGAACGCCTCGACGACCAGGGGCAGGAGTTCCCGCGTGTCGACGAGCGTTTGGTGGGACGGCGGCACCGCTACGGCTACTCGGTGTCCACAAGGGACGGATCGGCGTCCTCCGGTGCACTGCTCAAGCACGACCTGTGGAACCGTTCGGTCGCTTCGAGGGAATTCGGTGCGGGCAGCCAGGTGGGGGAGTTCGTCTTCGTTCCGTCCTCTGTGGACGCAGGGGAGGACGAGGGCGTGCTGATGGGCTTCGTCTACGACGCCGCGACGCAGAAGAGCGAGCTGACCATTTTGGACGCGGGGACCCTGGAGACCGTCGGTGCCGTGCACCTGCCGGACCGGGTCCCGAACGGCTTCCACGGCAACTGGGTCGCCTCCGAGTAAAGGTCCTCGTGAGTGGTAAGGACGGTTCTAATGGGGGGAAGGGCAAACGTGGCGTGATCGACTCCCTGTCACGCGGGCCGTCTTCGCCGACTTCGTGATGAAATCGCCGCGCTGGACAACAGGGTTCCGGACTGGCTTGCCGGCCGGCTCCGGCGTGACGTGTCCACCTGGGCGGCTTCACGCCGATTGCGCGCCCGATTGATGTCATGATGTCCGCTTCTTGCCGAGGTCGTGAGTGGTAAAGACGGTTAGAACCCGAATCGCCACTCACGACCCCCGCACAAAGCGCCCAAATCGGGCACGCGGGGTGTTTTTGTGTCCTTTGTAGACAGTGGGGTCGCGATCAGTCCGGCAGGCCGGGCCTCCAGCACGCAGCACGCCACATTTGACCTTCCCCTCTCTAACCGTCCTTACCACTCACGAGGCCGAGCACCCGCTGTTCGCCGCTGTAGAGGTTCATGCTGTCGCCACGCAGGAAACCGATGAGGGTCATGCCGTTCTCGTCGGCCAGTTCCGCGGCCAGCGACGACGGCGCGGAAACCGCCGCCAGCAGGCCGATCCCGGCCATGGCGGCCTTCTGCACCAGTTCGAACGAGGCGCGGCCGGACACCAGCAGTCCGACGTCCGACGCGGGGATCCGGCTCTCCTGCAGCGCCCAGCCGAGGACCTTGTCGACGGCGTTGTGCCTGCCGACGTCTTCGCGGACGACGGCGAGGTTCCCGTCACCGTCGAACAGGGCGGCCGCGTGCAGCCCGCCGGTGCTGGAGAAGACCTTCTGGTGTGCGCGAAGCGTGTCCGGGAGTTTCGACAGCACTCCGGTGCTCACCGCGAACTCGGACTTCTCCGGCGAAAACCGGCCCTTCAGTTTCACCGCGTCGAGCGCGGCCTTGCCGCAGACGCCGCACGAGGACGTGGTGTAGAAGTTCCGCTCGACGCCCGTCTCCGGCGGAGCCACCCCAGAGGCCAGCGCGATGTCCAAGACGTTGTAGGTGTTGCGGCCCTGGTCGTCGACGCCGTCGCAGTACCGCGCGACCGCGACGTCCTCGCGCGAGGTGAGCACGCCCTCCGACAGCAGGAACCCGTGCGCCAGTTCCACGTCGTTGCCGGGTGTCCGCATGGTGACCGCGAGTGCCTTGCCGCCGACGCGGATCTCCAGCGGTTCTTCGGCCGCGAGCACGTCGGGCCGCCGTACGTCCTTCGCCGCGGAGATCTTCCGCACCGGACGCCGCACCGTCACCCTGCCCACTTGTCCACCCTTCTGACCGATTGTTCGACACTTGAGTACTGCAACGTCGGGAATTAAGTAATACATTCCCAGTGCACATCCTCAGAGTACGGAGGCGCCGGATGGCTGTCGGCTTCCTGGACCGTTCCCGCATCGTCGCATCGCCGGGCTGGAGCCGCTGGCTGGTGCCGCCCGCCGCGCTGGCCGTCCACTTGTCGATCGGGCAGGCGTACGCGTGGAGCGTCTTCAAACCGCCGTTGGAGAAGACCCTCGGGCTCAGCGGAACGGAAAGCGCTCTGCCGTTCCAGCTCGGCATCGTGATGCTCGGGCTGTCGGCCGCGTTCGGCGGGACGCTGGTCGAACGCAACGGGCCGCGCTGGGCGATGTTCGTCTCGATGGTCTGTTTCAGCTCGGGTTTCCTGCTTTCCGCGCTCGGCGTGGCGACGTCGCAGTACTGGCTCGTCGTCCTCGGCTGGGGCGGGATCGGCGGCATCGGGCTCGGCATCGGCTACATCTCGCCGGTGTCGACGCTGATCAAATGGTTCCCGGACCGGCCGGGGATGGCGACCGGGATCGCGATCATGGGCTTCGGCGGTGGTGCGCTGATCGCCTCCCCGTGGTCCTCGCAGATGCTGGGCGCGGCGCCGTGGTCGGTCGGAACCGTCGCGACGGCCTTCCTCGTGCACGGCCTGGTCTACGCGGTCTTCATGACCCTCGGCATCCTGCTGGTCCGGGTTCCCGCCGACGGCTGGAAGCCGTCCGGCTGGGAACCGAAGACCGACCACGGCAACGCGATGATCACCACCGCGAACGTGTCGGCGCGCAACGCCCTCAGGACGCCGCAGTTCTGGCTGCTCTGGGTGGTCCTGTGCTTCAACGTGACCGCGGGTATCGGCATCCTGGAGAAGGCGTCGCCGATGATCGCGGACTTCTTCCGCGAGACCTCGACACCGGTCGGCACCGCCGCCGCGGCCGGGTTCGTCGCGTTGCTCTCGCTGACCAACATGCTCGGCCGGTTCGTCTGGTCGTCCACTTCGGATCTGGTGGGGCGCAAGAACATCTATCGGCTCTACCTCGGTGCCGGCGCGCTGCTGTACCTGGTGATCGCGCTGACCACCAACGCGTCGAAGCTCGTGTTCGTCCTGTGCGCCATGCTGATCCTGTCGTTCTACGGCGGCGGCTTCGCGACCGTGCCCGCGTACCTGAAGGACCTCTTCGGCACCTACCAGGTGGGCGCGATCCACGGCAGGCTGCTGACCGCGTGGTCGATGGCGGGGGTGCTCGGGCCGCTCATCGTCAACGCCATCTCCGACAGCCAGAAGGCGGCGGGCAAGGTCGGCCCCGACCTCTACACGACGTCGCTGTTCATCATGATCGGCCTGCTGGTCGTCGGCTTCGTGGCCAACGAACTGGTGCGCCCGGTCAAGCCGAAGTACCACGAGCCGGCGTCGTCCGGCGAGCCCGCGAGGAGTGAGGCCCGATGACCGGACAGGCCCCCGAACGCCGCCGCACCGGACTGATGGTCTTCGCCTGGTTGTGGGTCGCGGTTCCGTTCGCCTACGGCGTCTACGAACTGTTCCGGAAGGTCGTCCAGCTCTTCGGCGGCTAAGGTCTGCTCGTGGGAGCTCTGGTGACCGGGGCGTCGCGCGGTATCGGCCGGGCGATCGCGCGGGCCTTCGCGGAAAAGGGCGACCGAGTCGCCGTCCACTACGCCTCGAAGCGGGAGGATGCCAAGCGGACCCTCGGCGAGCTGCGCGGTTCCGGCCACGGGCTGGTCCAGGGCGACCTCTCGGATCCCGAAGTGGCGCAGCGGGTCGCCGACGAGGCGGAGGCGCTGGTGGACGGCGTCGATGTCCTGGTGAACAACGCCGCCTTCGCGCCGTCCGCGGCGGTCGCCCATCCCCTCGCGGAAGTGTCCTATGAGGACTGGCAGCGGGCCTGGCGGCGGATGCTCGACGTCAACGTGCTCGGCACCGCGAACGTGACCTACTGCGTGACCCGGCACATGATCGAGCGCGCAGAGGCAGGCAGGGTGGTCAACATCGGCTCGCGGGGCGCCTTCAAGGGCGAGCCCGAGTTCCCGGCGTACGGCGCGAGCAAGGCCGCGCTGCACTCGCTCGGGCAGTCGCTCGCCGTCGCCCTCGCCCCGCACGGGATCGCGGTGACCTCGGTCGCGCCCGGTTTCACCGCGACGGACCGGGTCGCGGCGAAGGTCGAAGGCGCGAGCGGCGAGAGCCCGTTCGGCCGGGTCGGCACGCCGGAGGAGGTCGCGGCGGCGGTGGTCTACCTCGCTTCCGCCGAGGCCGCGTGGGCGTCCGGCGCGATCCTCGACCTGAACGGCGCGTCGCATCTGCGGATGTGAACTGGATCACTCATGCAGCACTGACGGCCTCCCGCGCGTCCAAGGAACGTGCACAAGCTGGGGAAGGTCCTGATCGCCGCGCTCGCGGTGGCGGTGTTCGGCGGGACCGCGTACGGATACACGACGCTGGAGTCGCTGGACGGCGTGACCCGCGAAGACGTGATCGAAGCGCCGGACCCGGGGGAACAGCCCGCCGACGGTTCGCTGGACATCCTGCTGGTCGGGCGCGATTCGCGGACCGACGAGCACGGCAACCCGCTGTCCCCGGAGATGCTGCGTGAACTGCGCGTGGGTGCGAACGGCGACGACCTGACCGACACGCTCATCGTGCTCCGCATCCCCAACGGCCAGAAGGCGGTGAAGGCCTTCTCCATCCCGCGCGACTCTTGGGTCGCGGAGCCGGGGACGAAGGACAAGACCAAGATCAACGGGATCTTCGGTCACGCCAAGTTCGCCTCGGCGAGTGCGCAGCGCGAGGCGGGCAAGACCGACAAGGCGGAGATCGACAAGGTGGCGATCACGGCCGCGCGGAAGGCGACCTTGAAGGCGGTCGAGGACCTCACCGGAGTCAAGATCGATCACTTCGCCGAGGTCAACCTGCAGAGTTTCTACGACATCAGCAAGGCCGTCGGCGGCGTCGAGGTGTGCCTGAAGCGGGACACCAAGGACATCAAGTCCGGTGCGAACTTCAAGGCGGGCAAGCAGACGATCCAGGGCGCTGACGCGCTCGCCTTCGTCCGCCAGCGCGAGGATCTGCCCCGCAGCGACCTCGACCGCGTCCGCCGTCAGCAGGTGTTCCTCGCCGGGCTGGCGAAGCAGGTGCTCTCCGCCGGGACGCTCGCCAACCCGGCCCGTCTCTCCGAACTGATCGACGCGGTGAAACGTTCGGTCGTGCTCGACGGCTCGTGGGACCTGCTCGACTTCGTCCGGCAGATGCGAGGCGTCACCGGCGGCGGCATCGCCTTCGACACGATTCCCGTGGTCAACCCCGACTACCGCTACAACCCCAGGCAACCGACCGCGACCGCCGTGCAGGTGGACCCCGCCCAGGTGCGGGCCTTCGCCGCGTCCCTGATCGGTGCCCAGCCCACGACGCCGCAGGCGCCCGCCGGCCCCAAGGTCGACGTCGTCAACGCGAGCGGCAAGGACGGCCTGGCCGCTCGCGTCTCGGATCTCCTGGCGGAGAAGGGATTCGGCAAGGGCGAGGCGACGGCCGACACCGGACGACGGACCTCCGTCGTCCGGTTCAGCGACGCGTCCGGGCCCGCCACGGAGATCGCGAAGCTGCTCGGCGGGCTGGAAACCCAGAAGGCCGATTCCGTTCCGGCGGGCCATGTCCAGGTCGTCCTCGGCCAGGTCTACAAGGGACCGGGCGTGTCTTCGGGTGGCGGGGCGGCCGGGGTCCGGACCGACGAGCCCATCACCTCCGACGACACCGGGTGCATCAACTGAGCGAGCTCATTCCCCCGGCGGGACCTTGCCGTTCTTCGCCACCGGAAGGCCCACCTGGACGGTTCGGTGATGACGACCTCTTCGCCGGGAAGCCGTGCCAGCACCGGGTTCAGGTGGGTCAGTTTCAGCGTGACCGGTCCGACGACGCTCGGGCCGGTGCTGACGTCCACCTTCGGCCGCTCGGCCGGCACCGGATTGAGATGGCCCAGCGTCAGCGGGAACGGGATGGTGGGGATGCCGAGGACGCGCAGGGCGTAGCACTCGAGATCGATGTGCCGCGCGAACGACAGGATCTCCGGCGGCGCGGGGCCTTTCCGCGAAGTGGGTTGGCCACTTCACGGTGGACCCCGGCCAAGCCCGCCCGACACCGCCGACCGGGCAGCCTAAGGTGCGGTCACCGGCTCCAGCCGCACCACGATCGCCTTCGACACCGGGGTGTTCGACTTGTCCGCCACCGAATCCAGCGGCACCAACGCGTTCGCCTCGGGGAAGTACGCCGCCGCGCAGCCCTTCGCCGTCGGATAGGAGACCACCCTGAACCGCGGGGCCCGGCGGTCGCCGTCCCGCCATTCCGAGACCAGGTCGACCATCGCGCCGTCGGCGAGCCCGAGCGAGACCAGGTCCTCGGGGTTCACGAGCACCACGCGCCGCGCGTCCTCGATGCCGCGGTAACGGTCGGAAAGGCCGTAGATGGTGGTGTTGTACTGGTCGTGGCTGCGCATCGTCTGCAGCAGCAGCCTGCCTTCGGGCACCTCGGGGTATTCGAGTTCGGAGACGGTGAAGTTCGCCTTGCCGTTCGCGGTTCCGTTGAACTGCCGGGAATCGCGCGGCGCGTGCGGGAGGACGAACCCGTCGGGCTCGCGCACCCGGGCGTTGTAGTCATGGCAGCCGGGGACGACGCGGGCGATCCGGTCGCGGATGAGGTCGTAGTCGGCGTGGAAGTCCCGCCACGGCACCGCGTGCCCGGCACCGAGCAGGGCTTCCGCGAGATGACAGATGATCGCGACTTCGGAGAGCAGGTGCTCACTGGCCGGGGCCAGCCTGCCGCGTGAGGTGTGCACCTGCGACATCGAGTCCTCGACGGTGACGAACTGCTCGCCGCCGGCCTGGACATCGCGTTCCGTGCGGCCGAGGGTGGGCAGGATCAACGCGGTCTTGCCCGGGACGACGTGCGAGCGATTGAGCTTCGTCGACACGTGCGCGGTCAGGGAGCACGACTTGAGCGCCTTCTCGGTCAGCTCCGTGTCCGGGGTGGCGGACGCGAAGTTGCCGCCGACGGCGAAGAAGACCTTGCCCTTGCCGTCCCGCATCGCGCGGATCGCGGCGACGGTGTCGTGGCCGTGCTCCCGCGGCACCTTGATGCCGAACTCGGCGTCAAGACTGTCCATAAAGGACTCGGGCATCTTCTCCCAGATGCCCATCGTCCGGTCGCCCTGGACGTTGGAGTGCCCGCGCACCGGGCACAGGCCCGCGCCCGGTTCGCCGATCATGCCGCGCACCAGCGCCAGGTTCGCGATCTCGGAGATCGTCTGCACCGCGTGCTTGTGCTGGGTCAGGCCCATCGCCCAGCAGTAGATGGTCCGCTTCGACGTCGCGATCATCCGTGCCAGCCGCTCGATCTGCTCCCGCGGCAGCCCGGTCGCGGCGCCGACCTCGGTCCAGTCGATCTCCCGCAGATGCTTCGCGTAGTCCTCGAACCCCTCGGTGGACGACTCGACGAACGCGCGGTCGACGATCGTGCCGGGAGTCTCCTCTTCCCACTTCAGCAGCAGATGACCGATCGCCTGGAACAGCGCGAGGTCGCCGCCGAGCCGGATCTGCGCGAACTCGTCGGCCAGCGGGGTGCCCTTGCCGACCACGCCGCGGACGTTCTGCGGGTTCTTGAACCGCATCAGACCGGCTTCGGGCAGCGGGTTGACCGCCATGATCTTCGCGCCGTTGCCCTTGGCCTCCTCCAGCGCGGACAGCATGCGCGGATGGTTGGTGCCCGGGTTCTGGCCGACCACCACGATCAGGTCCGCCTTGTGGATGTCGGCGAGCGACACCGAGCCCTTGCCGATCCCGGTCGTGGCCGCGAGGGCCGCTCCGGAGGACTCGTGGCACATGTTGGAGCAGTCGGGGAGGTTGTTGGTGCCGAAGGAGCGCACGAGCAGCTGGTAGAGGAACGCGGCCTCGTTGCTGGTGCGGCCGGAGGTGTAGAAGATCGCCTCGTTCGGGTCCTGCAGCGCGCGAAGCTCGTCCGCGACCAGCGTGAACGCGTCGTCCCAGGAGATCGGCTCGTAATGCGTCGCGCCTTCGCGCAGCACGAACGGCTCGGTGATGCGGCCCTGCTGGCCGAGCCAGTAGTCCGTCTTCCCGGCCAGTTCCTGAATGGAGTGCGCGGCGAAGAACTCGCGGCCGACGCGGCGCTTCGTCGCCTCCTCGGCGACGGCCTTCGCACCGTTCTCGCAGAACTCCGCGAGTTTGCGGTGCTCGCCGTCGACCTCGCGCGGCTCCGGCCAGGCGCAACCGGGACAGTCGAAGCCGTCGCGCTGGTTCAGCAGGCGCAGCGTCTTCACCGTGCGCGCGGCGCCCATCTGTTCCATGCCGCGCATCAGGGAGACGGCGACCCCGGGGATCCCGGCCGCCCAGCTCTTCGGTTTCCCGACCTCGAGCTGTGTCTCGTCAACGTCGTTCGCGGGTGCTTCGCGGGTCATGACCCCATCGTGCGCCTTGCCGCTCCCGCGCGCGACCGAGGGGTCAGGCGTCGGTGGCGAGCCGGGTGATCTGCGATTCGTCCAGCGGGAACCACGGTGTCTCGTTGACGCCGCGCTCCTGCACCGCGTTCACCGTCACCGCGGCCACGACCAGCACGATCAGGCCGACGATCGCGGCGATGCCCGGCCACCGGCTCGTCCCCGGCGCGGAGTAGCCGCCACCGGAGGCCGCGGCCGCCTTGCGCTGCTTGCGGCGCTTCTTCTTGAGTTCCTTCTTCGCACCCAGCCAGGCGTCCAGCTCTGCGTGCTTCTGCCAGTTCGGGTCGACCAGGTCCGGGTGGGTCTCGATCCGCCGGTCCTCTTCGTCCATCTCGTCCTCTTCCCCCGTGTCGGCCGCTACCCGCAGTTACCCGTCGATGGGAGGGGTTTCGTCGGGTCGTAGGTGTCCACTTCGTCGACCACGGGCGCTCCGTCGACGGGTTTGCTCTTGTCAGCGTACTGGGGTGCGAGGAGGCCGGCCTTGGACGCGTCGCACGCCATGTTCGAGTGATAGCGCGCGCCTTCGCCGAAACTGAGCCCGGCGTCGGCTTGGGCGAACGGCGGCGCCTTGCGGATCACGTAGTCCTGTTCGTCGCGGACGAACGGGACGATGTCCGACGGCGACCGGGCCTCGCCCGGATGCGCGTCGAAGGCGTACGCGGTCGTGTAGCTCGCGTGAACGACCAGTTCGCCCTTCTCGCCGGGCTTCGCCGTCAGGAAGCCGGTCATGCGCGGGCTCACCTGCAGCAGGCGGTTCGGGCCGATGAGGGTGAGGTACTTGCCCTTTTCGACGGTGAGCGCGCTGGTGAGCGCCGGTTCGAGCCGGACGCGTTCGTTCGGCGCCAGCAAGCGGAGCAGCTCCGAACCGTCCGCGTACTGCAGCGCCCTGGAACCCAGCCGGGCGGCCGCGATGGCCTCCGTCACGGTCCGGTACGCCGCGTCGACCTCCTCGGCGGTGAAATCGCCGACGGCCCGCCCCGGCGGCACGATGACCCCGGCAATGCCTTCGCGCCAGTTCGCGGCGGGGGTGCGGTCATAAGGCCGGTTCAGGTCGACCCCGCCGGACACTGGGACAGCCTTCGGAGGCTGCCCGAAGCCGGGGACGTCGTTGACGCCGCGGCCCTGTACCCGGTGCACGACGACCGCCGCGACTACGAGCGCGATCAGCGTCAGGACGAGGACGGGACCGCCGGACACCCGGAAACCGCGGCGCGACGACTGTTTCCGCCGCTTCTTGAGGTCCTTCTTCGCGCCGAGCCAGGCGTCCACTTCCGCGTGCTCGCGCCAATCCGGATCCATCAGATCCGGATGCGTCTCCAGCCGCCGGTCTTCCAAGAGCCCGCCCCTCCCCAGTGCGTCACGACATCCCCTCATCGGCTGGGAACGGCGGGCGTTACGGCCGGTGAGGAAGTCGATAGAGGGGGTTCGTAGACTTGTCAACTGTGACCGAGAACGCCCAGCAGCAGCAGACCGACCTTCCGGGTACCTGGAACCCGGCCGACGAAGAAGCCTCGCTCTACCAGCGTTGGATAGACGCCGGCTACTTCACGGCAGACCCCACGTCGGACAAGCCGCCGTTCACGGTAGTCATCCCGCCCCCGAACGTGACCGGTTCGCTGCACATCGGGCACGCGTTCGAGCACACCCTGATCGACGCCATCACCCGCTACCACCGCATGCTCGGCGACGAGACGCTGTACCTGCCGGGCATGGACCACGCGAGCATCGCGGTCCACGCGCTGGTCGAGAAGCAGCTCCGCGCAGAGGGCACCAGCCGCCGCGAGCTCGGCCGTGAGGCCTTCGTGGAGCGCGTCTGGCAGTGGAAGAACGAGCACGGCGGCAAGATCCTCGCCCAGATGAAGCGCCTCGGCGAGGGCGTGGACTGGACCCGTGAGCGGTTCACCATGGACGACGGCCTGTCCAAGGCCGTCAACACGATCTTCAAGAAGCTCTACGACGACGGCCTGATCTACCGCGCCGAGCGGCTGGTCAACTGGTCGCCGGAGCTGCGGTCGGTGCTGTCCGACGCAGAGGTGAAGCACGAAGAGGTCGAGGGCGAACTCGTCTCGATGCGCTACGGCGACGGCGAGAACGCGATCGTCGTGGCCACCACCCGGATGGAGACGATGCTCGGCGACACCGCCGTCGCGGTCCACCCGGACGACGAGCGCTACACCCACCTCATCGGCACCGAGGTCGAGCTGCCGCTGACCGGGCGCAAGATCCCGATCGTCGCGGACAAGCACGTCGACCCGGAGTTCGGCACCGGCGCGGTCAAGGTGACCCCCGCGCACGACCCGAACGACTTCGAGATCGGCCAGCGCCACGACCTGCCGATGATCACGATCATGGACGAGCAGGGCCGCATCGACGGCACCGGTACCGAGTTCGACGGCATGGACCGTTTCGAAGCCCGTGTCGCGGTGCGGGAGAAGCTGCGCGAGCAGGGCCGCATCGTCGCGGAGAAGCGTCCATACCTGCACAGCGTCGGGCATTCCGAGCGGTCGAAGGAGCCGATCGAGCCGCGGCTTTCGCTGCAGTGGTTCGTCAAGGTCGGCCCGCTCGCCAAGGCCGCCGGCGACGCGGTGCGCGACGGCCGGGTGAACGTCCACCCGCCGGAGATGGAGAAGCGCTACTTCGACTGGGTCGACAACCTGCACGACTGGTGCATCTCGCGCCAGCTGTGGTGGGGCCACCGCATCCCGGTCTGGTACGGCCCGAACGACGAGGTCGTCTGCGTCGGACCGGACGAGGAGCCGCCTTCGGGCGAGGGCTGGACCCAGGACCCGGACGTCCTCGACACCTGGTTCTCGTCGGGCCTGTGGCCGTTCTCCACTCTCGGCTGGCCGGAGAAGACCCCGGACCTGAACAAGTTCTATCCGACGTCGGTGCTGGTCACCGGCTACGACATCCTGTTCTTCTGGGTCGTCCGGATGATGATGTTCGGCCTCTACGCCACCGGCGAGGCGCCGTTCAAGACCATCGCGCTGCACGGCATGGTCCGCGACCAGTTCGGCAAGAAGATGTCGAAGACCGCGGGCAACGGTGTCGACCCCATCGAATGGATGGACAAGTACGGCACCGACGCGCTGCGCTTCACCCTCACGCGGGGCGCCAACCCGGGCACCGACGTGCCGATCGGCGAGGAGTGGGTCGCGGGCTCCCGGAACTTCACCACGAAGCTCTGGAACGCCACCAAGTTCGCGATGATGAACGGCGCGGACGCGAACGCCCCGCTGCCCCCGGCCACCGAACTCACCGAGGCCGACCGCTGGATCCTCGGCAGGCTCGGCAACGTCGTCGACGAGGTCACCGGGTACCTGGCGGACTACCAGTTCGCGAAGGCCACCGACACGCTCTACCAGTTCACCTGGACGGAGCTGTGCGACTGGTACCTGGAGCTGTCGAAGGTCCAGGTCTTCCAGGGCGACGAGGCCCGCGTGACGGCGACGCGCGCGGTGCTGGGGCACGTGTTCGACACGGTGCTGAAGCTGCTGCACCCGTTCATCCCGTTCATCACCGAGAAGCTGTGGACGGCGCTGACCGGCCGCGAGTCGCTGGTGATCGCCCCGTGGCCGGTGGCCGACGCCTCGTACGCCGATCCCGTGGCGGACAAGCGGATCGCGGACGTGCGGAAGCTGGTCACCGAGGTCCGCCGCTTCCGCGCGGACCAGGGCCTCAAGCCCAGCCAGAAGGTGGCCGCGCGGCTGTCCGGCGACGGGTTCGCCGAGATCACCGGGCACGACGAGCCCATCCGCTCGCTGGTCCGGCTCACGCGGCCCGAAGACGGCTTCGCGCCGAGCGCGTCGCTCGAGGTCGGGCTGTCGGCCGGTGTCGTCACCGTCGAACTGGACCTGTCCGGCACGATCGACGTCGCCGCCGAGCGCAAGCGCCTGCAGAAGGACCTCGGCGCGGCGGAGAAGGAACTGGCGCAGGCCGAGGCCAAGCTCGGCAACCAGGCCTTCATCGACAAGGCGCCGGAGCCGGTGATCGGCAAGATCCGGGCCCGCAAGGAGACCGCGGTCGCGGACATCGAGCGCATCAACGCCCGGTTGGCGACGCTGCCCGCCTCCTGACGACTGCAATGAAGGGGCCTTTCATCGCAAAATTTGCGATGAAAGGCCCCTTCATTGCGCGTGGGGTGGCTCAGCGGAGGTGACGGAGGACCACTCCGGCCACACCCGCCATCCCGGTGCGATACGGGTGGTAAGCCGCCGCGGCGAGCAGCTTCGTGTGCTGCCCGTTGATCCACGCCGCGCCGTTCGGCGCGCAGGCGTCGTGCCCGGCGGACGGACCGAACGTGTCCACGAAGGTCGCCTTGCCGTCGGCCGCGACGGCCTTCTCGATCGCCGAGTTCAACGCCTTCTCGACGTCGTTGAGCCAGGCGTAGTCGCCCTCGGCGAAGGGCAGGATCTTCGGGCAGTAGCCGGATTCCGGCGCGATCCGCGGGTAGCCGACGACGAGCACGTCGGCGCGCGGCGAGCGGGCGTGGATCCCGGCCAGCACCTTCTCGACGTTCTTGCCGGTGTCGGCGATCTTGGCCTTGACGCTGTCGACACCGCCGACGGTGAACCTGTCCTGGCACGGGTTCCCGGTGGGATCGGCAGCGCGCAGCGAGGGGCAGGTGCCGACCAGCGTGCCGAAGACGCCGTAGTCGTTGCCGCCGATACCGACCGTGACCAGGTCGGTATCCGCGCGCAGGGCGCTGAACTGGGGCGGGTTGCTGCCGAGGGTCACGTTCTGCGGCTGCGTCATGTCGGTGGTGTCGGCGCCGCCGCAGCTGATGTCGGTGAAGGAGCGGACCCGCAGCGCCTCGGCGAGGATCGACGGGTAGTTCTGCGTCGACTTGCCGCAGAAGAGCGGGTCGAGGCGGGGGAGCGGGATGAGCGGTCCGGAAGTGTAGGAATCACCCAGCGCGACGTAATTCCGGTAGGACCGCGTGGCGGCGGTGGCCGCCGTCGCGGAGGCGATCAGCAGGACGACGGTCGAGACGGCCGCGAACAGGACGCGTCTGAAGCGCATGAGGACCCCGATCTCCGGACTGGATGGCCTCTCAAAAATGAACCGGATCCGGCCGGGTCGGCGCCGCCGATCGGGTGGTCGAGCGCCTGTTTCACCCGCTCGGGGTGTCACATCGGGTGATCGTCTTCCGGCCTGCGATAGACGAGGAGATAGCGGTAGAAGAGCAGGTTCCGGACCTTGCTCCCCGGCAGCAGCCGGGCCGCGTCGCGCCGGATCCGGTTCATCGGCGGGAAGGTCTCCGCGATCGGCGCCGTCGGCAGCGGATCGACCCCGCCGTTCAGCCGGTCGCCCGCGTACACGATCACCCTGGCCACGGCGTTGACCGGGGAGGCCACGAGGGCCCGCGCGTAGTCGGCGAACGTGCTGGGCCTGCCGAGGCCGAGCACGGCCAGCACACCGCCCGGGACCAGCGCGTCACGCAGCTTCGTGACCGTGTCGAACGGCACATGGTGGAGCGACGCGAGGCAGGAGATGAAGTCGTACGCCGCCTCTGGCAGCTTTTCGGCGACCACGTCGGCCTGCCGGTAGGAAATCGTGCCGGGCCCCGGGGAACCGGCGGCACTGGCGAGCTCGATCATCGGGCCGGACCGGTCGATCGCCTCGACGTGCATCCCGGTCGCCGCGAGCCGCCGCGCGAACCGCCCGCCGCCGCAGCCCACGTCCAGCGCCACGCCGGGGCCGGGAGGCAGCTGGTCGAGCAGCAGCGGGTGGTAGTGGTCGTTGTGGTTGAACCCCATGCGTCGAGAGTGCCAGGAAAAGCCGCACGTAGACTCGGTCCGACAGGCAGCAAGGGTAAGAGGAGAGTTCGTGCCGCGAGGTGACGGCCGGGATTCCGAAGATTTCAGGGAATCCCCGGACCTGGCAGATCTGGACAGTTTCGCCGGTGTCGACGAATTGGGGGCCCGCGCCCACGATCCGTCCGACGACACCGACCCGGATCTGGACGCACCCGACGCCGCGTACCAGGCGGGCGGCGGTTCACGGGGCGGCATCGGCGGAATCGGGCAGCTGGGGGACAACCTCGCGCTCGGCCCCGTGCCGGACCTCGTCGCCCCGGAGGACGTGGAACTGCACGAACTGGACGACCAGGGCGACGAATTCGCCCCGTCCGACCCCAACGGGCAGCAGGCGCGCCGCGAACTGCTCGCCGTCGAGGCCGAACTGAACCAGCGCTGGCCCGAGACCAAGATCGAGCCGTCCCTCGCCCGCATCGCGGCCCTGGTCAACCTCATGGGCGAGCCGCACCGCGGTTATCCGGTGCTGCACGTCGCCGGGACCAACGGCAAGGGCTCGACCACCCGGATGATCGACGCGCTGCTGACCCGCATGGGCCTGCGCGTCGGCCGGTACACGAGCCCGCATCTGCAGCTGGTCACCGAGCGGATCGCGCTCGACGGCGCCCCCATCTCCGCCGCCGCGTACGTCGACCTGTACCGCGACGTCGCGCCGTACGTGAACATGGTGGACAACGCCGGCGGCCAGGACGCGGTGCCGATGAGCAAGTTCGAGGTGCTCACCGGCATGGCGTTCGCGGCCTTCGCCGACGCGCCCGTCGAAGCCGCGGTCATCGAGACCGGGCTCGGCGGCTCTTGGGACGCCACCAACGTCGTGGACGGCGATGTCGCGGTCATCACCCCGATCGGCGTCGACCACGTCGAGTACTTCGGCGGCTCTCCGGCCAAAGCCGCGGTGGAGAAGGCCGGGATCATCAAACCCGGCAGCGTCGCGGTCATCGCCGAGCAGGACCCCGAAGTGCAGAAGATCCTGCTGGAACGCGCCGTCGAGGTCGACGCGAGCGTCGCCCGCGCGGGCAGCGAGTTCGGCGTGCTGGAGCGCGAGGTCGCCGTCGGCGGGCAGATGCTGAAACTGCAGGGTCTCGGCGGGGTGTACGACGAGATCTTCCTGCCGCTGCACGGCGCGCACCAGGCCGCCAACGCCGCGCTCGCGCTGGCCGCCGTCGAAGCGTTCTTCGGCGCGGGCAAGGACAAGCAACTGGTCATCGAAGCCGTCCGCGAGGCCTTCGCCGAGGTCGAGACCCCCGGCAGGCTGGAGCGCGTCCGCGCCGCGCCGACCGTGCTGCTCGACGCCGCCCACAACCCGCACGGCGCCAAGGCACTCGCGACCACCGTCGCCGAGGAGTTCGCCTTCCGCCGCCTCGCCGCCGTGGTCGGCGTGATGGCGGAGAAGGACGCCCGCGGCATCCTGGACGCCCTCGAACCCGTGGTGTCCGAGATCGTCGTCACCAAGAACTCGTCCCCGCGCGCGATGCCGCTCGACGAGCTCAACGACATCGCCATCTCGATCTTCGGCGAAGACCGTGTCGTGGCCGAGCCCAGCCTGGACGCCGCGATCGAGACCGCCATCGGCCTCGTCGAGCAGAGCGACGACCCCGAGGAGCCCCTGGCGGGCGGCGGCGTGCTGGTCACCGGCTCGATCGTCACCGCGGGTGAGGCCAGGACCCTGTTCGGTAAGGAGCCGGCGTGACCGACGAAACCCCGAAGCCGCCCGCCAAGGACCCGATGAAGTCATTCCGTGGCGTGATGGCCGGTTCCCTGATCATGGAGGGCATCACCGTCGCGCTCGCGCTGCCGGTGGTGGCGAAACTCGGCGGCGGCGTCGGCTCGCTCACCGGCTGGTCGGTGATCGTCATCGCGGTCGCGCTGATAGTGCTGTGCGGTTTCCTGAAGAAGCCCTGGGCGGTGCCCGCGGTGCTGGTGTTGCAGGTCGCGCTGATCGCCTTCTTCGTCGCGCTTCCCGCCGTGGCGATCCTCGGGGTGATCTTCCTCGGGATCTGGCTGTGGCTGCTGTGGCTGCGGCGGGACGTGGCGCGGCGGATGGCGGCCGGGACCCTGCCCAGCCAGCAGCAACCGCAGTAACGGCGTCGCCGTCTGGAGACGGCCGGTTTTAAAGGAGCGGCCGCCGCGCGAAGCAAGCTTTAGCGCTTCTTAGGCTGCGAAAGCTTGCTTCGCCGCCCAGAACACGCGAAGGACGTCATTCGGTGACAAGCCGAATAGAGTCGCGGAGACCACCGGAACAGCTACCGTCCGTTCGTTCATCACCAGGTCAACCGCTGTTGGCCCACCGGCCGTGGCCGCGGGATAGAACCGCGCCATGACCGCTTCCCACCACAACCGCCGCACGCTGCTCAAAGCCGGTCTCACCGGCGCCGGAGCCGTCGCGGGCGGCCTGCTCCTCCCCGGAACCGCGACCGCGAATCCCGTCCCGCTGCTCCGCCGTGACCGTCCGGTGCTCACCCACGGTGTCCAGTCGGGCGACGTCACCACCGGTTCCGGCATCGTCTGGTCGCGCGCCGACCGGCCTTCGCGGCTGATCGTGGAGGTCTCCAGGGATCCGTCGTTCCGGCACGCGCGCCGCGTGCTCGGCCCGGTGATGAGCCCGGAGACCGGCGGCACCGGCAAGGTCCGCATCGCGGGCCTCCTGCCGGGGACCGAGGTCCACTACCGCGTCACCGCCGAAGACCTCGATGGCCGCACTCGCAGCGAGGCCGTCACCGGCCGCTTCGCCACCGCTCCGGTCGGCCGCTCGGACGTCCGGCTGCTGTGGTCCGGCGACGTCGCCGGGCAGAACTGGGGCATCAACCCCGAACTCGGCGGTATGACGATCTACCGCGCGATGGCCGATCGCCGCCCCGATCTGTTCCTCCACTGTGGAGACACGGTCTACGCCGACGGGCCGCTCACCGAGACCGTCGCGCTGCCCGGCGGGCGTGTGTGGCGCAACATCGTCACCCCGGAGAAGGCGAAGGTCGCCGAGACGCTCGACGAGTACCGCGGCCAGTTCGCCTACAACCTGCTCGACGGGAACCTCAAGCGCTTCACCGCGAACGTGCCCGCCTATGTCCAGTGGGACGACCACGAAGTCGTGAACAACTGGTACCCCGGGGAGATCCTCAACGACCGCCCTGAATACACCGAGAAACGCGTCGACGTGCTCGCCGCCCGCGCGTTCCAGGCGTTCCACGAGTGGCACCCGATCGACCGGCGCCAGGCCGTCGACGGCCGCGTCTACCGCAACTTCCGGCACGGCTCGCGTGCCGAGGTCTTCGTGCTGGACATGCGGACCTACAAGGACGCCAACACCTCGGACCAGACTAAACCCGGCCGTGTCCTCGGCGACCGCCAGGCCCGATGGCTCGTCGACGCGCTCGACCGCAGCACCGCCACCTGGAAGATCATCCAGGCCGACCTCCCGATCGGTCTCACCGTCCCGGACGGCAAGGCCATCGAGGGCGTCGCCAACGGCTTGCCCGGCGCCCCCGGCGGCCGCGAGACCGAACTCGCCTGGGTGCTGCGGGAGATCTCGCGGCGCCGGGTGCGCAACGTCGTCTGGCTGACCGCCGACGTGCACTACACCGCGGCGCACCACTACTCGCCGGATCGCGCGTCGTTTTCCGACTTCGATCCGTTCTGGGAGTTCGTGTCCGGCCCGCTCAACGCCGGCGCGTTCGGCCCGAACACCCTCGACCCGACCTTCGGGCCGGAAGCGGTGTTCGTGCACGCCCCGCCCGCCGCGAACACCTCGCCCGCAGACGGTTTCCAGCACTTCGGCGAGGTGAACATCGACGGACGAAGCGGCGCGCTCACGGTCGACCTGAGGGACGCTACGGGCGCTTCGCTGTGGTCGAAGACCCTGCGGCCCCAACGCTGAGCAGTTCCGTCAGGACCGCGATGCTGCGGTCGCCGTGCCCGGCCTCGGCGGCCCGCCGCACGAGGTCGTGCATCGGCGACTGCCAGCCGACGTCGACGCCTTCCTCGGCCAGTTCGAGGTCGGCGGCGGCGCCGGCGTGGAAGATGTCCACCGAGGCCGCGGGATCCGAGTAGTCGCCGCTGTCGATTTCCTTGGCGTACATCGGAAGCACCGAAATGATCATCTCGAACCATTTGGTGGCGTAGGGCAGGAGCGTGGCGGCTTCGAGCCCGCGCGACCGCAGCGCGGCGGCACCCTGGAAGAACCCGACCAGCGCGGGCAGCAGGGTGCCGCCGACGGCCGTTTCGTACAGCGCCGCGAGGTCGGTCTCTTCGCCGAGGTGGACGGTGTCGCCGCCCAGCACCCGCAACGTATCCAGGTGCTCGTCGAAGACGGCCTTGTCGCCGCCGTAGTACAGCAGTGTGTCCGGCGCTCCGACGGCAGACGGCACGTTCTTGATCGCGCCGTCGAGGTATCGCGCGCCGTACTCCTTCGCCCATTCGGCCATCCGGCGCGCTCCCGCCGGTGAGCCGCTGTTCAAAGTCACCAAATCGCGTCCGGTCAGGGAAGCGGGCTCCAAGGCCGCGCGCGTGTCTTCGTAGGTCGTCAGGCAGGCGATGGTCAACGGGCTCGCCCGCACCGCGTCCCCGGCCGTCGCGGCCAGGGTCGCTCCCCGTGCGACAAGGGGATCGGCCTTCGAGGCAGTCCTGTTCCACACGGTGGTCGGATGCCCGGCCGCCAGAAAGGCGTCCGCCAGGGCCGAGCCCATCGAACCGAGGCCCACGACGGTCACCGGCGTCTTCGGCATTTTTCGCTCCAGTCAAAGGAAATCTTCGGGATGGCTCCATGCTGGGCGGTTGCGTACATTAGATCAAGTACCTACTATTTTGCCGGGTACTGACAAAAAGGTATGTGAAGCGATGACCAAGAACCGGACGTTCACCTGCGGCCTCGACGCCGCGATCGCCGTCATGGGCGGCAAATGGAAAGGCCTCATCCTGTTCGCGCTCCAGGACGGTCCGCTGCGGTTCGGGGAGCTGAGGCGCGCTGTGCCCGGCATCAGCGAGCGGGTCCTGATCCTGCAACTGCGCGAGATGGAGACCACCGGACTGCTGCATCGCGAGGTGTACCACCAGGTTCCGCCGAAGGTGGAGTACTCGCTGACCGGATTCGGGGATTCCCTCAACAGCGCTATGGTCGCACTCGGGGAGTGGGGCGAGGAGCACCTCGAACGCATCGAGGCCATTCCCTGGTCCGACGTGAAGTGAGCGGCGAAGCACCCAGTAGGCTCCGGGCGAATAGCACGAATCCCACCCAAGGAGAAATACCGCCGTGACTGAACGCACGCTGGTCCTCGTCAAGCCCGATGGCGTCGCGCGCGGCCTCGTCGGCGAGGTCATCGCTCGCATCGAGCGCAAGGGCCTGAAGCTCGCCGCCCTCGAACTGCGCACCGTCGAGCGGTCGGTCGCCGAGGAGCACTACGCCGAGCACAAGGAGCGCCCGTTCTTCGGCGACCTCCTCGAGTTCATCACCTCGGGCCCGCTGGTCGCGATCGCCGTCGAGGGCCCGCGCGCCATCGCCGCCTTCCGTCAGCTCGCCGGTGGCACCGACCCGGTCGAGAAGGCCACCCCCGGCACCCTGCGCGGCGACTTCGCACTGGAGACCCAGTACAACCTGGTGCACGGTTCGGACTCCCCGGAGTCGGCCGAGCGCGAGCTCAAGCTCTGGTTCCCCGAGGTCTGACACACTCGTGGACGGCGCGGTATCGCCGTGCCGTCCACGAATCGGGGAGTTTCGATGACACCGGACGAGTACCTGGAGCGCCTGCGGGAACTCACCGCCGGTTTCGCGCGGGTCGCGAGCACCGGGGACCAAGCCGCGCCCGTGCCGTGTTGCGGTGATTGGCGCCTGCGTGACCTGGTCGTGCACCTCGGCAACGTGCACCGCTGGGCGGCCGGGATCGTGCGCACCGGCGAACTCGGCCCGCAGAGCTTCGAGGACGAACCCGGCACGGACCTCGCCGCCTGGTACCGCGAAAGCGCGGCAGACCTCATCGGGGCACTGCGCGAGGCATCTCCCGAAGACGGCGCCTGGAACTTCACCGCGGCCGCCAAGACCAAGGCCTTCTGGTTCCGCCGCCAGGTCCACGAGACCGCGGTGCACCTGCTCGACGCGCACCGCGCGGCAGGGACCGAATACACCCTGGACCCGTCCCTCGCCGCCGACGGCGTGGACGAGGTCCTCCTCGGCATGCTGCCGAAGGTGAAACGCTGGCACACCCCGCCGGCGGTCACCGTCCCGTTGCTGCTGAAGACCTCCGATACCGGACACGCCTGGTTGATCACACCGCCGGGTGAAACCGACGTTCCCGGCTCTCGGTGGGCAGACCCCGCCGAAGCGGCGGGTGCCGTCGTCGAAGGGACCGCGGAAGGGCTGGATTTGCTGCTATGGCAACGGATCGAGTTCGACGGGGCGGGCATCGAAATCACCGGTGACGCCGCGGCGGCGAAGACCTTCCTCGCCGGGCCGGTCACGCCCTGACCTTCGCGCCCTACGCCGTTCGGTTCACGTTCACCCCGGGGTCTTCTCCTGGCGGTCCGCGTCCGCTGTGCTGAGCGGTGCTGCCTGTCACTCGATCGTGGGGTATCTCGTGAGAAATTCACGCTTATTGTTGCTCGCTGCCCTGCTGCCCGGATTGTTCGTCGCCGCACCGGCGCACGCCGATCCTTTGGCCGCTCCGCTCGGTCCGGCGCCCGTCGAAGCCGCCCCAGCGGCCTCGTCGGCGAAGGAGGGGCCGTCCGCGTACGCCGTGGCCGCGCCCGACGACGGTCTCGTCACCACCAGCGCGACTTCGCGCGTGGCACCGGGCCTGAGTCTCACCGAGTTCGACCGGTACGACCCGGCGGGCTGGATCCGCGGCGACACCCTCGCCGTCGATCTCACCAGCAAGACCCTCAAGCCGTCTTACCTCAGCCCCGGCACGGTTTCCGCGCGGACGCCGCTCTCGCACCAGGTCGCCAGGTCCGGTGCGGTCGCCGGGGTCAACGGGGACTTCTTCGACATCAACGCCACCGGAGCGCCGATCGGCGTCGGCATCGACGCCGGGAAGCTCCAGACGGCCCCCGCGCGCGGCCACAACCTGACCGCGTCGATCACCGAGGAAGGCAAGGCCCGGCTCGCGGAGGTGTTCCTCGACGCGTCGGTCACCCTGCCCGACGGCCGGGTCGTGCCCGCGTCGAACTTCAACAGCCCCGTGCTGAGCGGTGACGCGATCGGCGTCTATACGCCGTTGTGGGGCGCGGCCTCGCGGCGGACCTCGGTCGCGGGGGCCCAGCGCGTCGTCGAGGTCGAGATCTCGGACGGCGTCGTCACGCAGGTGCGGCCGCTGCCCGCGGACGGCCCGATCGCCGCGGGAGCGGCGATCCTGCTCGCCCGTGACGGCGGTGTGGACTCGTTGTCCGGCTTGAAGCCCGGTGACAAGGTGGGCGTCGCGTACGCGCCGAAGAGCGACGCGGGCAAGCTGTCCGTCTCGGTCGGCGGGAACAAGGTCTTGCTGCGTGACGGCGCGGTCCAGCCGGTCGACAACGTCGCCATGCACCCCCGGACGGCGGTCGGGTTCTCCGCCGACGGCACGAAGATGTGGCTGGCGACGGTCGACGGCCGCCAGGCGGACAGCCGCGGCATGACCGAACTGGAACTCGCCCGGCACATGAAGTCGCTCGGCGCGGACGACGCCCTCAACCTCGACGGCGGCGGCTCGTCGACCATGCTCGCCCGCGAGGAGGGCGAGAAGGCACCGCTGATCCGCAACTCGCCGTCGGACGGCGGGGAACGCCTGGTGCCCAACGGGATCGGCGTCACGACCACGCCGGGAAGCGGACGCCTGACCGGATTCGCGCCCCGTCCCGCGCAGGACACCGCCGACGCGACGCGTGTGCTTTCCGGGCTGACGCGGAAACTCGCCGCCGGCGGTCACGACGAGACCGGCGCCGCCGTCGACGCCCACGTCCAGTGGCTCAGTACGAATCCCTTCCGCGGCACCGTGACCGACGGCGTGTTCACCGCGCACGCCGACCGGCTCCGGCCGGACGCGCCCGCGGACGTCGACGTCTACGCGAAACGCGGCGGCGTCAGGGGCAAGACCACGCTGAACGTCCTCGGTTCACCGGTACGCCTTGGCACGAGCACCGAACAGGTCGCGTTGTCCGGCGAAGGCGCCAAGAGCACGTTCAAGGTGTTCGGCTACGACGCCGACGGTTACGGCACGTGGATCGAGCCCGACGACGTCAAACTCGATTACGACCCCGCGGTGGTGAAGATCGAACCGTCCGGCGACGGGTTCGCGGTCACCGCGTTGAAGGCCTCGGGCGCTTCGGCGATCACCGCCACCGCAGGCGGGAAGGTGACGCATCTGGCGGCGTCCGTCGGCACGGAATCCCGGGTGGCCGCGCCGCTGGACGGCCCGGCGGGCTGGACTGCCAGCGTGTTCCCGGCCGTCGTCGGCGCCGCGCTTTCCGAGGTACCCGGCCGTGACGGCGGACGCGGTCTCGCGCTGGACTACCGGCTGAACGGGACCAACGCCACGCGCGCGGCCTACGTCAACTCGGCGGCGCCGATCGCGTTGCCGCCCGGCACCCAGCGTGTCGGCCTATGGGTCAACGGCGACGCGAAGGGCGCTTGGCTGCGGGCGGAACTCCGTGACGCCGCCAACGTCCCGTCCGTCGTGGACCTGTCGCTGAGCGTCGACTGGACGGGCTGGCGCTACGTGCGCGCGGCCATCCCGGCAGGCCTTCCCGACGGGCAGCGGCTGACGAAGTTCTACGCCGTCGAGAACGTCCCTGCCCAGCAGTACGAAGGACGGCTGGTCTTCGACGACCTCACCTTCGAGGTCGCGCCCGAGGCCGCCGTCCCCGCCGATCCGGCGCCGCGTGACCCGGCGCTGATCACCGACGGCGCGGCGACCGGTGGCCTGCGGATCGCCGTGGTCAGCGACGCGCAGTTCACCGCCGACCAGCCCGACGGCCCGCTGGTCGCCCAGGCCCGGCGCGCGCTGCGCGAGGCCGTGGCGGCGAAACCGGATCTCGTGCTGATCAACGGCGACTTCGTCGACCGCGGTACGGCCGCCGATTTCGTGCTGGCGAAGTCGGTCATCGACGAGGAACTCGTCGGCAAGGCGCCGTGGTACTACGTGCCGGGCAACCACGAAGCCGACGGCGGGCACGGGCTCGCGGAGTTCCAGGCGGCGTTCGGGGCGACCCATCGCGTCGCCGACGTCGCCGGGATCCGGCTGGTGCTGATGGATTCCTCGCGCGGTTCGCTGCGCGCGGGCGGGTTCGACCAGATCCGGATGCTGCGCGAGGCGCTGGACGGGGCGAAGGCGGACCGGCGGATCCGCGGCGTGGTCGTCGCGATGCACCATCCGGTCAAGGATCCGAGCCCCGCCGGGAATTCGCAGCTGGCCGACCGCAAGGAGGCCGCCATGCTGACCGGCTGGCTGACCGCCTTCGAACGCGAATCCGGGAAGCAGGCGGCCGCGATCGCTTCGCACGCGGGCGTCTTCAACCTTTCGCGCGTCGACGGCGTGCCGTATCTGGTGAACGGCAACTCCGGGAAGTCGCCCGCCGCGGCGCCGGGTGACGGCGGGTTCGTCGGCTGGACGATGGTCCGGTTCGAGCCGGGGGACAAGGCGCAGCCGGTGCGGTTCGAGACCCGGCCGAACGTCGACGCGCTGACGCTGTCCGGGCCCTCGTCACTGGCGCGCGGGGAGAAGGCGGACATCCGGGCGGTGGTGACGCAGGGAGCCCGTCAGGTTCCGGTTTCGTACCCGGTCAGCGCGGACTGGAAGGGCGGCTGGGGCACGCATGTCGCCGGCGGGTTCCTGCCCGCGATGCCGTGGGACGTCGCGTCGTTCGACCCGGCGACCGGGGTGCTGACCGCGCTGCGGCCCGGGACGGCGAGCCTTTCGGTCACCGTCAACGGGGTCACGAAGAGCCTGTCGGTCACCGTCCGCTAGCGCTACGAAAGGTCCTTTCCTTGCGAAATTCGCAAGGAAAGGACCTTTCATTGCACGCGTCAGGCGGCTTCGTGCGCCTCTTCGACCGTGCCCGGCAGCGCCGGACCCCGCGGCGGGATCGATTCGGCGTCGGCCGGGTCCACCTTCCGCACCGAACCGTCGGCCGCGGACTGCGCGATCGCGACCATCGAGGCCAGCGCGTCCTGGATCTGCTGCTGCTCCCGCTCCGGGATGAGGCTCAGTTCGATCAGCACGCTGCCGTTGCCGAGCAGCCCGTACCCGTTGCGCGCGATGCCCTGGTACGAACCGCCGGGATACTGCGAGACATGGCCGCCGTTCGCGTCGATCGACCGCCGCACCACGACCGCGATCTGCTTCGCGAAGTCCACATCGGACTGTTTCACGCCCGGATGCGTGGGCCACATCGTGGAAGCCGTGATCTCCTTGCCTCCTCCGTCCCGGTAACGGCCCTGCATGTGGTAGTCGACCATGATGTCCGGCTTGAACGACGCGTTCCGCCGCTGGATCAGGCCCGCTTCGGTGGCAGGATTGTCCTTCGGCGCCACGGCCGGGTCGTGGTAGCGGTTGATGTCGTATCCCTTGCCCTTCTCACCGTATTCGGGAGTGGCGTCCGGGGCGTAGTTGTAGCGCCAGTCGCGCTCGTGCCCGTCGGGGTTGGCGCGCACGACGATGTCGACGGTCACCTTCGCCAGCAGCTTCCGCGCCCACGGGCTGTGTTCGACCCCGACCTTGCGCAGGAACTCGAGCGCGGCGGGGGTGCCGAGCGGCTCGTCGCCGTGCTGCTGGGTGACGTACTGGATCCGCGTCTTGCCGTGGCCGACCCTCGCCGCCCACACCGGTCGGCCCTCGTTGCTGCGGCCGATCCTGTCCACCCGGATCTTGCCGTGGCTGAGCACCGCCAGCTTGTGCAGTTCGAAGGCCAGTTTGGCGGTGGACGGCCGCGGGTCCACAGTGGCCGCGGTGGTCTCGGCCCGCGCGGCGGGCGCCACCAGGAGCCCGGCGCTGACAAAAACGGACAACAGGGCGATTTTGGGCTTGAGGCTCATGGTCGGTGAGTATCGACGAGCGGCCACCGTCCAACAAGGGCTGGATAAACCGGTCGAGTTTTGTCGGTGGCAGGTCCTAGGGTGCCTACCGTGGGTGACTCAGAGCACGAACCGGCGATGGTGCAGGCGAAGGCGTTGGTCAAGCGGTTCGGCGATTTCGAGGCCGTACGCGGGATCGACGTCGAGGTCCGCCCGGGGGAAGCGTTCGGCTTCCTCGGGCCCAACGGCGCGGGCAAGTCCTCCACCATGCGGATGATCGCGAGCGTCTCCCCGCGCACCGACGGCGACCTGCGGGTCCTCGGCATGGATCCGGACGTCGAGGGGCCGAAGATCCGCGCCCGGCTCGGGGTGGTGCCGCAGCAGGACAACCTGGACACCGAGCTCACCGTCCGGCAGAACCTGCAGATCTACGGCCGCTACTTCGGGCTTTCCCGGTCGCACGTGCGGAGCAAGGCCGAGGAGCTGATGGAGTTCGCCCAGCTCACCGACCGGGCGAACGCGGAGGTCGATTCGCTCTCCGGCGGGATGAAGCGGCGGCTGACCATCGCGCGGTCCCTGGTCAACGACCCGGAGCTGCTCCTCCTCGACGAGCCGACGACGGGGCTCGACCCGCAGGCCCGCCACCTGTTGTGGGACAGGCTGTTCCGGCTCAAAGCGGGCGGGACCACGCTCATCATCACCACGCACTACATGGACGAGGCGGAGCAGCTCTGCGACAGGCTGGTCGTGATGGACAACGGCCGGATCGCCGCCGAAGGCTCGCCCGCGGACCTGATCAGCCGGTACTCCACCCGCGAGGTCGTGGAGCTGCGCTTCCCGAACGGCGAGCAGGAGGCGGCCGCGAAGCGGATCGAGGGCCTCGCCGAACGCGTCGAGGTACTGCCGGACCGTGTCCTGCTCTACACGATGACCGGCGAGGCCACCCTCGAGCAGGCGCACGCGCGCGGGCTGCGTCCCCTGTCGAGCCTGGTCCGCCGCAGTTCGCTGGAGGACGTCTTCCTCCGCCTCACCGGCCGGACGCTGGTGGACTGATGACCACCGCGCAGACGAAGGCGTCGACGGGCCGCGTGGTCTCGCGCTGGGCGGGAGCCTGGCTGCGGGTCGAGGGCCATTGGATGTGGTACCGCCGGTATTGGGTGTCCACTTTGTACTCGACGGGCCTGCAACCGGTGCTCTTCCTGGCCGCGATGGGGCTCGGATTCGGTTCACAGGTCCAGGCCGGTGCGGCGACGGGCGGGTTTTCGTACCTGGAGTACGTCGCCCCCGCGCTGCTCGTGGCGGGTGCCGCGCAGCTGGCGGTGGGGGAGTCGAGCTACCCGGTGCTTTCGGGGTTCAAGTGGCAGCAGGACTACATCGCCGTCACCGCCACCCCGATCACGCCGGGGCAGGTACTCGGCAGCCAGATCATGTGGGTGAGCCTGCGGCTGACCCTGGCCGGCACGATCTACGCCGTCATCGCGGCGCTCTTCGGATCCTGGACGAGCTTCGGCGTGCTCGCCGTCATCCTGATCGGGACGCTCACCGGTATCGCGTGCGGCACCCCGGTGATGGCGCTGGCCGCGACCACCTACGACGAGGGCACCCGGTTCGGCCTGGTGTTCCGGTTCGTCCTGATCCCGATGACGTTGTTCTCCGGCACGTTCTTCCCCATCACCGAACTGCCCGCCCCGCTGATGTGGATCGCCTGGATCTCCCCGCTGTGGCACGGCAACGAGGCGGCGAGGGCGGTCAGTCTCGGCACCGTCGGCCCGCTCGCCACGCTGGGCCACCTCGCCTTCCTGGTCGTGCTGGCCGGGGTGGGCTGGGCGCTGGCGCACAAGTACTTCTACCGACGGCTGGTGGTCTGATGGCAGTCCTCACCGAAGCGCTGCGACGTGGAAAGCCGAGGCGTGGGGTGCTGCTGCGCATCCTGCCGTCCGCGCTGTACAGCGGCCGGTCGACGGCGGTGCTGGAGCGCACCTTCCTGACGTACTCGCACGCCTGGATGCTGTTCGTGTCCGGCGTCTTCGAGCCGCTGTTCTACCTGATGGCCTTCCAGCTCGGCTTCGGCAAGCTCGTCGGCGAGGTCGTGGGGCCCGGCGGGCAGGCGATGAGCTACGTCGCCTTCGTCGCGCCCGGCCTGCTCGCGGCGTCGGCGATGAACGGCGCGATCCTCGACTCGACGTACAACCTGTTCTTCAAGCTGAAGTACGCCAAGCTGTACGACGCCATGCTCGCCACCCCGATCGGGCCGCTGGACATCGCGCTCGGCGAAGTCGGCTGGTCGGTGCTGCGCGGCGGGATCTACTCGGCGACGTTCCTCGGCGTGATGACCGTGATGGGGCTGCCCGGCTCGTGGTGGGCCCTGCTGATGATCCCGGCGGCGCTGCTGATCGCGATGGCGTTCTCGGCCATCGGCATCGTGCTGGTGACCTTCCTGCGGTCGGTGTCGCAGTTCGACTACATCAACCTCGTGCTGATGCCGCTGTTCCTGTTCTCCACGACGTTCTACCCGCTTTCGGTGTACCCGGCGGGGATCCAGTGGATCGTGCAGGTCTTCCCGCTGTACCACGGCATCGAGCTGATGCGCGGGCTCTCGGTGGGCGTCCTGTCGTGGGGCATGATCGGGAACGTGGCGTACCTGGTGGCGCTGGCGGCGGTCGGGATCTACGCGTCCTCGAAGCGGTTCGGCAAGCTCCTGCTGCGCTGACCCGTCACCGGGCCGGGTTCGCGCCGGTCCGCCGGGGCGCCACCGCGGCCAGCGCGTCGACCATCCCATGCCCGTAGAAGCCGTTGAATCCCGCGTATCCGGTGCAGTACGCGTCCTGCGAGCCGTCACCGGTCAGGTCGTAGTCGGCGGGACACGCGATCGGGGTGGCCTGGGCGTCCAGTGTCCGCCTCAGCTGGCGGGCGCCGTAGCCGGGATGCTTCGACGCGAGCAACGCCGCGACCCCGGCGACGTGCGGCGCCGCCATCGACGTCCCGCACAGCGGTGCGTATCCGCCGGGAACGGTCGAAAGCACGCATCGCCCGGCCTCGCCGCCGGGAGCGGCCACGTCGATCACGCCCAGTCCGTACGAGCTGTAGCCGGCCTTGACCCGCTCCTCGCTCACGGACGACACCGCGACGACGTCACGCAGGCCCGCGGGCAGCGCCTGGCAGCCTTCGGAGCCGGACCGGGCACCCGAGCGCGGCGACGGCACCAGCTCGGAGGCCTCGTTGGTCGCCGCCGCGATGGTGAGGGTGCCCGCCGAGGTCGCGTACTCGACGGCACGGGCCATGACCTCGTTCACCACGCCCCGTTCGTCGTTGTGGGCGCACGAGAGCGACCACGGGTCGACGAAGTAGCTGCTGTTCGTCACCGCCATGCCCTGTGAGGCGGCCCACATCAGCCCGCAGACGGCGGCTTCGGGGTCGGCGTACCCGCGATCGTCGATCACCTTCACCGAGGCGATCCGGACGCCGGGCGCCACCCCGGTGACGCCTTTGCCGTCGTCGGCCGCGGCGATGATCCCCGCGACGTGGGTGCCGTGCACTGACGTCGTCGCGGCCCAATTGCGGTCGGGCACGCCGGTCAGGCAGCCCGCGGACTTCTCGGGGTCGAGGGCGCTCGCCAGTTCGGGATGGGCGGGGTCGACGCCGGAGTCGAGGATGCCGACGACGACGTCCCGGTCGCCCGGCTCGATCACGCGGGCCTTGTCGGCGCCGATCGCGCGCATGTCCCACTGTTCGCCGGTGCGGTCGGTGGAAGGGACCTTCGCCGGATCCGTCGGCTGGAGTTCGGCGCGAGCGGGCGCGGATCTGGCCGGTGACGAGCCGTTGGCCCGCTGCACCGCCAGCCGTTCCGCCTGCGCGCTGAACGCGGCGGCGGGCCGGACCAGTTCGGCGAACGCACGGTCGGCCGAGGTCGCCACGGCCACCGCGATCTGCGGATAGTAGGTCGTCGTGCTGCCACAGCCTCCGTCGATGGCGGCCCTGGCCTCGGCCTCGGAAGTGCCCTTGTCGAAGGCGACGACGTAACGCAGCGCCCGTCCCTGGGGATGACACGATGGCGCGGCCTCGGCCGTCGCCACAGCGGCGACCGAGCCGCAGAGCACCACCAAGGCGCACACGGCCGCTCGCAGGGACCGCCCCAGCAGGGACACCGGACCTCCCACCGGAGAACATCGGACAACGAGGGCACCGCGGCCTGGGCTGGGCTGGACGTCGGTACCCCCCGAGCGGCACGCTAGCCACCCTCGGCCGGGTCGACAAGCTCTTCCGCGAAGTTCGCTCGGCCGGTGGCCGCGGCGCGCCCGGGAGCAGGCTCTGTGGCACCGAGTACACCGGAGTGGGGCCGGGGTGTGGGATACTCGCGGTGGCCGCTGGCCGACGGGCACACGTGAGAGGTGGCGCTCGCGGTCTCGTGGCCCGGTGGTGTGCTGCACATCCTCCACACGCGTCGCCGCTGTATGAGGCTCGACGACGTGGCGGGCGGCCCGATGTCGCGAACGTGGCCAGCGCTCCGCCGAGCAGACCTTCAGCCGTACGCGGCGCCCGGACAACCCCGGCGCCGTCGCGGTGCCGGGCAAGGATTCCCGCTGCTGGTGACCACCACGGCGGAACGAACAGAAAGGGGCCCCTGCGCGGCCGCGTCGAGCCGGTGTGAGCCAGCCGACGCGCCCGGGGGCGGAGGAGATATATGTCGAACGCGGACACACCCGCCGTCACCGGCGGGAATACCGCCACACCCATCGCAGGCCAGCTGGGCGAACTGCCTCCCCGGATCCGGGTGCACGCGCTGGCGAAGCTGCTGGGATCCAACAGCCGTGAACTGATGGCCAAGCTCGGTGAGCTCGGCGAAACCGTCCGGAGCGCGCAGTCCAGCGTCACCCGTGAGGTGGCGCACAAGCTCGCCGAAGCCCTCGCCGGCGGAGACGAGCCCGAAACCGCCGAGGCGGCCCCTGCCGCCGAAGCTCCCGTCGCCGAGACCCCGGCGGCTCCCGAGACCAAGCCCGAGGCCGAGCCGGAGCCCGCCTCCCAGGTGGAGGCCCCTTCGCGGCGTGTTCCGCCCGCGCTCGCCGCCCCGGTGACGCCGGAGCCGCCGCAGCCGACGACCAGGCCCGCGAAGGCGGCCGTGCACGTCCCGGTGTTCGCCGCGCCGTCGCCGGTGTTCCTGCCGCCGGAGCCCGTCGCGGCGAAGCCCGTCCGCAAGCCGGAGCCCGCCTTCGCCCCGACCGAGGAAACCGCCTCCGACGAGGACGAGACGCAGACCGAGCAGGCCGAAGGCCACGGCACCGACGAGGACGGTGACGACGCCAACGGCCGTCGCCGCCGTCGTCGCGGGCGTCGTGGTCGCGGCCGGGGCAAGGGCGGCGACGAGAGCTCGGCCGAGTCCGAGAACGAAGACGAGCAGCCCGAAGCCCCGCGTAACCGTCAGCAGCGCGCGAAGGACAAGGACGCAGAGGCCGAAGAGGCCGGCGCCGAGACCGCCGAAGAGGCGTCCGCCGAGGCCGATTCGGAAACCGAGGGCGATTCGGATGGTGGCAGCAAGCGCCGCCGTCGCCGCCGCCGTCGCAAGGGCGGGGACGACGACAACGCCGAGGCCACCAGCGACGACCCGCCCAATACGGTCGTCCACGTGCGCCAGGCCAAGGCCGCCGAGATCGAGCGTCCCGCCAGGGACGAGGTCCGCAGCGTGCGCGGGTCGACCCGGCTCGAGGCCAAGCGCCAGCGCCGCCGGGACGGCCGCGAGGCGGGCCGTCGTCGTGCGCCGATCCTGTCCGAGGCCGAGTTCCTCGCCCGCCGCGAGTCGGTCGAGCGCACCATGGTCGTCGCCGAGAAGGGCGACTCCACGCAGATCGGCGTGCTCGAGGACGGTGTCCTGTGCGAGCACTTCGTGACCTCGTCGGGCACCGGCTCGATCGTCGGCAACGTGTACCTCGGCCGCGTGCAGAACGTGCTGCCGTCGATGGAGGCCGCCTTCATCGACATCGGCCGCGGCCGCAACGCCGTGCTCTACGCCGGTGAGGTCGACTGGGACGCCGCCGGTCTCGAGGGCAAGGCCCGCAAGATCGAGCAGGCGCTCTCCACCGGCGACTCCGTGCTGGTCCAGGTCACCAAGGACCCGGTCGGGCACAAGGGCGCCCGCCTGACCACGCAGATCTCGCTGCCGGGCCGCTTCCTGGTCTACGTGCCCGCGGGCGGCGCCACCGGCATCTCCCGGAAGCTCCCGGAGAACGAGCGCCGTCGCCTGAAGGACATCCTCAAACGCATCGTCCCCGAGGACGCCGGTGTGATCATCCGCACCGCGTCCGAAGGCATCAGCGAGGAGGAGCTGGACCGCGACGTCCGCCGCCTCAAGGCGCAATGGGACGTCATCAAGGAGAAGGCCGAAGCAGGCAACGGCGGCAAGAAGAACAGCGCCCCGGTCATGCTCTACGAAGAGCCGGACCTGCTGGTCAAGGTCGTGCGCGATCTGTTCACCGAGGACTTCGCCAAGCTGGAGATCCAGGGCGACAAGGCCTGGGACACCATCTACAACTACGTGCAGCACGTGGCGCCGGACCTGGCGGATCGCGTCAAGCGGTACACGGGCACCGGTTCGGCCTTCGCCGACCACCGGATCGACGAGCAGATCACCAAGGCGCTGGACCGCAAGGTCTGGCTGCCCTCGGGTGGTTACCTCGTCATCGACCGCACCGAAGCGATGACGGTCATCGACGTCAACACCGGCAAGTTCACCGGATCGGGTGGCAACCTCGAAGAGACGGTGACCAGGAACAACCTGGAGTCGGCGGAGGAGATCGTCCGCCAGCTCCGGCTCCGGGACATCGGCGGCATCATCGTCATCGACTTCATCGACATGGTGCTCGAATCCAACCGCGAGCTCGTGCTGCGACGGCTGACCGAATGCCTCGGCCGCGACCGCACGCGTCACCAGGTCGCCGAGGTCACCTCGCTCGGCCTGGTGCAGATGACCCGCAAGAAGATCGGCACCGGGCTGCTCGAAGCGTTCTCGACGCCGTGTGAGCACTGCAAGGGCCGTGGCGTGGTCGTCTCGACCGAGCCGCAGCGCACCGGTGGTGGCGGAAACGGCCACAACCACGGCGGCGGTGGTGGCGGTGGCGGCAAGGAGCAGGGCTCACGCCGGTCCCGCGGCCGGGGCAAGGGCGAGGATCAGGGCCAGAACGAGCCCGCCGCGGCCAAGACCGAGGCGCCGACGGCGCCTGCTCAGCGCGAGTCGGTGGTTTCGGCGGTCCAAGCCGTGGCCAACGCCACCAAGGCGGCCAAGGGCGAGCACTCGCACGAGGCCACCGAGAACGTCGAGGGCGCCGCGCTCAACGGCCACGCCCCTCAGGTGGCTGAGCGGCCCGCTGAGCCGGTGGCGGCGGATTCGGAGCCCGTTGCCGACGCGACCGTCGAACAGGCGGCCGAGGCGGCTTCCGAGCCGGTGCGGGAGCCGGTCGCCGAGGCGCCCGCGTCCGAACTCGCCGGTGAGCCGGTGACGACTTCGGACGACGAGGCTCCGGCCGTGCGTGAAGAAGAGATCGCCGTCGTCGCGGAATCCGGCCCGGAGCCCGAAACACCCGAGATTCCGGTGACTGCTGAGACCGTTGTGACGGAAGAGGTTTCCGCGTCCGAGACCCCGGTGGCCCAGGAGGAGACCGAGCCCGAGGTGGACGTCCCGGCCCCGGCCGTGCGCTCCACGACCCGCCGTCGTCCGCGACGGGCGGCCTCACGACCGGCCGGTCCGCCGGTCAAGGCGTCGGAAAAGAGCTAGTGAACACCTAGGGGCACCCCGGTGTGATCGCACCGGGGAGCCCCACGTAACCTATAGAGCGGCCCGCCACTTAGCGGCGGGCACCTTGCGCAGAATCTGCCCACCGAGAATTTCTTGTTGGGCCGGGTCACGCAAGCCCCCACCCGTTGTCGAGTAAGCAGGAGACTTCCGTGTCGGCGTACGCGATCGTCAAGACTGGCGGCAAGCAGTACAAGGTGGCCGTCGGCGACGTCGTCGAGGTCGAGAAGCTCGAAGGCGAGCCGGGTACCGAGCACACCTTCCCCGCAGTCCTTTTTGTGGACGGTGGCGACGTCACCACGGACGCCGACGCGCTGGCGAAGGTCTCGGTCACCGGCAAGGTCGTCGAGCAGACCAAGGGTCCGAAGATCCGGATCCACAAGTTCAAGAACAAGACCGGCTACCACAAGCGCCAGGGTCACCGGCAGAAGCTGACCCGCGTCGAGGTCACCGGCATCTCCAAGTAGGACTTTCTCCGGATCTTCGTCAGAAAGAGGATTGAGCCATGGCTCACAAGAAGGGTGCGTCCAGCTCCCGCAACGGTCGCGATTCGAACGCGCAGCGACTGGGCGTCAAGCGTTACGGCGGTCAGGAAGTCAACGCGGGCGAGATCTTGATCCGCCAGCGTGGCACCAAGTTCCACCCCGGCGTGAACGTCGGCCGTGGCGGCGACGACACGCTGTTCGCGCTGGCCGCCGGTGCGGTCCAGTTCGGCGAGAAGCGTGGCCGCAAGACGGTCAACATCGTGCCGACCGAAGCCTGAGTTCCGGCTTCGAGTTAGAACCTCTGACGAGGGGTGGGCCGGAATATCCGGGCCCACCCCTCGTTTGTTTTATGTATCCCCCTTTTTCTCGAGAGTGAATAGAGGCAAGTCATGGCGTCCCGGTTCGTGGACCGAGCGGTGATCCATCTGGCCGCCGGCGACGGTGGGAACGGCTGCGCCTCGGTGCACCGCGAGAAGTTCAAGCCCCTCGGCGGCCCGGACGGCGGCAACGGCGGCAACGGCGGCGACGTGCTGCTGGTCGTCGACCCGAACGTCCACACGCTGCTCGACTTCCATTTCCGCCCGCACGCCCGAGCCGGCAACGGCAAGCTGGGCCAGGGCGGCAACCGCGCCGGTGCGGCGGGGGAGACGCTGGAGATGCGCGTCCCGTCCGGCACCGTCGTGATGACCGAGGACGGCGAGATCCTGGCCGACCTGGTCGGCCCCGGCACCACCTTCGTCGCCGCGCAGGGCGGCCGTGGCGGTCTCGGCAACGCCGCGCTGGCCTCCAAGGCCCGCCGGGCACCCGGATTCGCGCTGCTGGGCGAGCCGGGAGAGTCCCGCGACCTCGTTCTGGAGCTGCGCTCCGTCGCCGACGTCGGTCTCCTCGGCTTCCCGTCCGCGGGCAAGTCGTCGCTGATCTCGGTGCTGTCGGCCGCCAAGCCGAAGATCGCCGACTACCCGTTCACCACGCTGGTGCCGAACCTCGGCGTGATCACCGCCGGCTCGACCGTGTTCACCATGGCCGACGTCCCTGGGCTGATCCCCGGCGCGAGCGAGGGCAAGGGCCTCGGCCTCGACTTCCTGCGCCACATCGAACGCTGCGCGGTGCTGGTGCACGTCGTCGACTGTGCGACCTTCGAGCCTGGGCGCGACCCGCTGTCCGACATCGACGCCCTCGAAGAGGAGCTCGCCCGCTATACCCCGAGCCTCGGCGGCGACCTCGCCGACCGGCCGCGTGTGGTGGTGCTGAACAAGATCGACATCCCGGACGCCGCCGAACTCGCCGAGTTCGTGCGCCCGGAACTGGAAGCCCGCGGGCTCAGCGTGTTCGAGATCTCCACGGCGTCGCGGCAGGGCCTGAAGGAACTGACCTACGCGCTCGCCGCCGTCGTCGAGAAGTACCGCGCCGACCAGCCTGCCCCCGAGCCGGCGAAGGTCGTGCTCCGGCCGATGGCCGTCGACGACGCCGGCTTCACCGTCGAGCTCGACCCGGAGGAGGAAGGCGCGTTCATCATCCGCGGCTCCCGACCGGAACGGTGGATCCGGCAGACCAACTTCGGCAACGACGAAGCCGTGGGGTACCTCGCGGACCGGCTCAACCGGCTGGGTGTCGAGGAAGTGCTGGCACGCAAGGGCGCCGTGCCCGGCAGCCCCGTCACCATCGGCGACGTCCAGTTCGAGTGGGAGCCGTCGACCCCGGCCGGGGTCGCGGTGCACCTGTCGGGCCGGGGCACGGACGTGCGGCTGGAGAACACCAGCCGGATCGGTGCCGCCGAGCGCAAGGAAGCCCGCCGGATCCGTCGTGACGGTCCGGACGGCATCGAAGACGAAGACGAGATGGACGACGAGTGAGCTCAACCCGGGTGGCGATCGCCGACGCGAAGCGGGTGGTCGTCAAGGTCGGTTCCTCAGCGCTGACCACCGCCGGCGACGGTCTCGACGTGACCAGGCTGGACGCTCTGGTGGACGCGATCGCCGACCGGGTCTCCCGCGGCACGCAGATCGTGCTGGTGTCCTCGGGCGCGATCGGCGCGGGACTCGCGCCGCTCTCGCTCGGCAAACGGCCGCGTGACCTCGCCACCCAGCAGGCCGCGGCCAGTGTCGGCCAGCTCGCGCTGGCGCACGCCTACGCCGAGTCGTTCGGCCGCTTTTCCCTGACCGTGGGCCAGGTTCTGCTGACTTCGGACGACGTCGTTCGCCGTGCGCACTACCGCAACGCGCAGAACACGTTCACCCGGCTGCTGGCCCTCGGCGCGGTTCCCGTGGTCAACGAGAACGACACCGTGGCCACCGAAGAGATCCGCTTCGGCGACAACGACCGGCTGGCCGCGCTGGTGGCTCACCTGATCGGCGCCGACGCGCTCGTCCTGTTGTCCGATGTGGACGGTCTGTACGACGGGGATCCCCGTGACGGAGCGACCCGCAAGATCGCCGAGGTCGCCGGGGAGTCCGATGTGGACGGAATCACCGTCGGCATGTCGAGCTCCGGGCTCGGCACCGGCGGCATGGTCTCGAAGCTCGCAGCCGCTCGTACCGCCGCCGGCGCTGGAATCCCAGTCCTGCTCGCCGCCGCTTCCGAGGCAGCGCGCGCCCTGACCACCGCCGAGGTCGGCACGGCTTTCGCCGCCGCGGACTCCCGGCTGTCGGCCCGCCGGTTCTGGCTGGGCTACGCCGCGGGCGCGTCCGGGAAACTGCACCTCGACGACGGCGCGGTCGCGGCCGTCGTCCGCCGCCGCCGCTCGTTGCTGGCCGCCGGGATCACCGGCGTCGACGGGGACTTCCAAGCCGGCGACGTCGTCGACCTGGTCGATCTTCGACAGCGGACCGTGGCGCGCGGGGTCGTGGCCTTCGACGCGGGCGAACTGCCCGACCTCATCGGCCGCTCCAGCCACGACCTCCCCGCGGAACAACGCCGTGAGGTCGTCCACGCGGACGACCTCGTCCCGCTGCGCCGTTAGGGCACCAGGCCCGGGGTCAGGGCGATTTCGCGGACCTGCGCCTCGCTCAGCGGCGGCCGCGCGTTGTCGCCGCCGTCGGTGGAGACCTCCACGATCGCCGTCTCGGTTTGATAGGCCGCCCCGTAGGAGAGGTGACCGTCCTTTTCTCCGGTCGTCGTCTCGATCAGGGTCCCGCCGTCGATCAGGCTCGCCGAGCAGGTGGCCGGGACTGGATCCAGTCTGCGACAGGCCACCCCCGTGGAGAGCAGCGTTCCGTTGTTGGGCAGCACGGTCACGGACAGCGAGCCGTCGCGAACCGGGTACACCAGGCGGTAGCCGTTCCCCTTGCCGATCGGGATGGCCTTCAGGTCGAACGGGGTGTCCGAGCCGAGAGTGACCCGGGCCCGGACCGTCGCTTCGAGCACGCAGGAGAGCCGGGCCTTCGCCGCTTCAGTCGTTTCCTCAGTCGACTTCGCGCCGCAGGGTGAAGCCGCGGCCGGCTCGTTCCGGTCGGGAAGCGCGATGATCGCGGTTCCAGCCGGAAATCCCGCCGCGGCCAAGGCGACTGACGCGACCACTGTCGTCAGACGGCGCCGTCGTGACCGGCGGCCCGCGGCGAGCACGCCGTCGCCGGTGAGCCCGACGGGCGGCTCGGCCTCGGTCACGTACTCCTTCAGCGCGGAGCGGACGTCCTGGTCTTCCATGACTACTCCTTGCTCGTCGGGGAGGGCAGGACGGCGCGCAGTGCTTCGATCCCACGGGCGGTCTGGCTCTTTACCGTGCCTTCGGCGACACCGAGCAGCGAAGCCACTTCGGCGACCGAGAGGTCCTCGAGGAAGCGGAGAACGACCATCGCGCGCTGGCGCGGCGTCAGGCCGCTGAGCACCCGCTCGAGATCGATCCGATCGTGGCTGTCGTAGCCCGGGGGGGGGGCGGCCCGGTCCGGAGGCGTCGAGGTCACCAGTTCCCGGCCGTGTTTTCGCTTCCGGCCGAGGAAGAGGTTGAGCAGGATCCGGCGCGCGTAGGCGTCGACGGTGTCCGGTCGCACCCGCCGCCAACGCCGGTACAACTGGACGAACGTGGCCTGCACCAGGTCCTCGGCGCCGTGCCAGTCGCCGCACATGCCGAACGCCAGCCGCCGGAACCGCTGCACGCGGGCCGCGAAGTACTCGCTGAAGTCGGCGTCTCTCGCTTGTCCCACCGGCCACCCCCTCTTCTTCGTGCCCTCTCTAGTCCGGCGGGGGCCCGAAAGGTTCAAGCGACAGCGGGGGACCTTTGCTACCGCTTCCCCTGATCGGCGAGGTGGCCGACGAGGCGCGCCAGCTGTTCGCCGTAGGCCTCGGCGAACTCGGCCGACGCGGGGTCCTGCCCGGAGACCGCGCGTACGACGCGAGGCAGTGCCAGCGCGGCACTGGACGCGGCCATGAAGATCACCAGCAGGAAGCCGGGGTCGAGGTCGGCAGGGAAGTCGCCCGCGGCCTGCCGGGCCCGTACGTACTCCACCTGCCGCTGGAGGAACCCGCGCTGGCCCTCGACGCCGACCGCGTCGGGGGCGCCGTCGGTCAGGTTCTCCCAGAGGAACAGCTTGGCGAGGTCGTGATCCCGGACTCCCGACTGGGCGAAGAACCGGACGACCTCCGCGAACGGTTTCTCGTGGTCGGCGGCCGCGACGTAGTCGTCGTACATCGTCGCGGTCAGCGCGTTGTACAGCCCTTCCTTGCCGCCGAAGTAGTACGAGATCAGCTGCTTGTTCACGCCCGCTTTCACGGCGATCTCGCTGACGCGTGCCGCGGCGTAGCCCTTCGCGCCGAACTCGGCCTTCGCCGCCTCCAAGAGCTGTTTCTTCGTGCGCTCGGGATCGCGCTGGCGTTCGACGGGGGCGCGGCGAGGGCTGCGTGGGGCGGATTCGGACATGGGGTTCAGCTTAGCCGCTGACTCTTTCAAACGTATAGTTGACCGTATCATCCGTCTGGATGATAGTTGTCTGCGGAGAGAGGAGAAACCCGTGACCACGAGAATCGCGATCATCGGCGGCGGAACGGGCGGGCTCTGTTTGGCGCAGGGATTGCGCAAGGCGGGGATCGACGTGTCCGTCCACGAGCGCGGCCGCACCCGGATCGAACGCCTGCAGGGCTATCGCGTGCACATCAATCCGCACGGTTCGGCCGCACTGCACGAATGCCTTCCGCCTGAGCTCTGGCAACGCTTCCTGGACACCACGGGCACCACCAGCGGACCGTTCACCTTCGTCACCGAGCGGCTGCAGGACCTGATGGTGATCGACAGCGAGCTCATATCGAGCCCCGATCCCGCGTCGGACCACCACTCGGTCAGCCGGATCAGCCTCCATCAGGTGCTGTCCGACGGGCTCGACGGAGTTCTCCACCACGGCAAGGAGTTCGTCGGCTACCGCCGCCAAGGCGAGGTGGTCGTCTGCGAGTTCGCCGACGGCAGCACCGTCGAGGCCGACTTGGTCATCGGCGCCGACGGGGCCAATTCCCGGGTGCGCAAACAGTTCCTGCCCGAAGCCGACCGGGTGGACACCGGGATCATCGCCATCGCGGGCAAACACCCCTTGACCGACGAGACCCGCAAGCGTTTGCCTTCCCGGCTCACCGACGGCCCGAGCATGGTGATGCCGCGAACCGGCGCGGGGCTGTTCAGCGCGCCGCACGAGCTGAGCGGCGCCCTGTCTGTCGACGACGAGACTGCCGAGTACGACCCCGTCCTGTTCGACAACACCTCGAGTTACGTCATGTGGGCGTTCGCCGCGGACCGCCGACGCTATCCGGACGGCCTGTCGTCATTGTCCGGGTCCGCTCTGCGGTCCCTGGTGCTGGACCTGATCGACGACTGGGCCCCCGCGTTCAAGGAGCTGGTCGCCGGCTCGCCCGAGGGGTCGGTGTCCCGGCTGCCGATCTTCACTTCGAAACCCGTCGCTCCCTGGCCGACGAGCAACGTCACCCTGATCGGCGACGCGATCCACAGCATGACCCCGTTCCGCGGCATCGGGGCGAACACCGCCCTCCGGGACGCGCAGCTGTTGTGCCGCAACCTCGTCGAAGTACGGAAGACCGGCGCGGTGCGCTCCGCGGTCGCCGACTACGAGCAGCGGATGCGGGACTACGGTTTCGCGGCGGTGCGCGACTCGGAACGCAGCGCCCGCCAGTTCGTGTCGGAGAACCGGGCGGGCCGCACGATGGCGCGAGGAATGTTCCGCTTCTTCCAGGCGGTCCCTCCGTTGAAGCGCAAGGTCTTCAGCGACCACGGCGACTCATAGCCGGGCAGGGGTCGAGATGCCGAGCAGGGACAAACCCAGTGTCAGCGTCTTCGAAGTGAGCTCGGCCAGCAGTAGACGCGAGTCGCGGACGCCGGGACCTTCCGCGTCCAGTACCGGGCACTGTACGTAGAACCGCGAGAAAACGACCGCGGTTTCGTACAGGTAGGTGCACAGCTTGTGGGGGAGATGCCCGGCGGTCGCCGCGCCGACCGCCTCGGGAAAGCGGGCCAGCGCGAGTGCCAGCGCTCGTTCCGCGGGATGGCCGAGCAGGATCCGCGCGCCGGTGAGGTCCTGGCCCGCCTTCGCCAGCACGGAACGGATCCGTGCGTTGGCGTACTGCAGGTAGACCGACGTGTTTCCGTCATGGGAGAGCATCCGGTCCCAGGAGAAGACGTAGTCACGCTCGCGATCGCCGGAAAGATCGGCGTACTTGAGCGCGCCGATCCCGATCGCCTCGGCGACCTCTTCCCGCACGCCGGGGGAGAGGTCGCCCCGGCCATCGATCACTTCGGCGGCGTGGGAGACCGCCTCGGTGAGCAGGTCGGAAAGACGGACCGACTCGCCCGCCCGGGTCTTCATGGCACGCCCGTCTTCACCGAGCACCGAACCGAACCCGATGTGCTCGGCCCGATGGTCGTCACGGAGCCAGCCGGCGGCCCGGCACACGGCGAACACCATCGCGAAGTGCTGCGCTTGCGGCGCTCCGACGACGTAGAGCAGGTCGGTCACCCCACGTTGTTCCGTCCAGTACCGCAAGGTCGCGAGATCGGTGGCCGCGTAGCCGTATCCACCGTCCCGCTTCCGCACGATGAGCGGCAGCGGATCGCCTTCCCGGTTACGGAAACCGTCGGGAAAGACGCAGACCGCGCCATCGCTGATCTCGGTCAGCCCGGCGGCGGTCAGGTCGTCCACGACGGCGGCGAGAAACGGGTTGTAGAAGCTCTCGCCGTAGATGTCCTCATCGGTCAGGTCGATGCCGAGGAGTTCGTAGACCTGAGTGAAATGCCGTGTCGACTCGTCGACCAGACGCCGCCACAGCGACAAAGTCTCATCGTCACCGCTTTGCAGGAGCACTACACGATTCCGAGACCGGGCCGCGAAGTCGTCGTCGCTTTCGAACTTCGTCCGGGCGGCCCGGTAAAAGCCGTTGAGATCGCCGATCGTGTAAGGACCCGACGGGCGCTCGTCGAGCAGATGCTCGATCAGCATGCCGAACGGCGTACCCCAGTCGCCGAGGTGGTTGTGCGGGATGACCTCATGCCCGGCGAACCGCGCCAGCCGCGTGATCGCGTCACCGATGACGGTCGACCGGAGGTGTCCGGCGTGCATTTCCTTCGCCACGTTCGGACTGCTGTAGTCGATGGCGATCCGCCGTGGACGCGGCGTCACCGCGACGCCCAGCCGTGGGTCACCGTTGAGCGCGGTCGTCCGCTCCGCCAGCCAGGACGAGCGCAGCGTGAAGTTCAGGAAGCCCGGCCCCGCGACCTCGGGTGGTTCGGCGAGGTCGGCGACGTCGAGCCGCGACACGATGTCGGCGGCGATCTCCCTCGGTGGCTTGCCGAGTCGCTTGCCCAAGCTCATCGCGAGATCGCACTGATAGTCGATCCCGTCCCGCGCGGAGACCCGCACCAGTGCGGACGGAGGTTCGATGTCGGTGACGTGACGAAGGGCATCCACCACGCGTCGCGCCAATTCCTCGCTTACATCGCCGAACAACACGGTGTCCCTCCTTCGCGCTCGTCGTAGGAGCGCGAGGGTAGCCACCTCGTCACGTCATCGGCGACGGAGTTTTCAGCGCAGGTCGCTGCCCTTGGTCTCCGGCAAGGTGCGAATGACGAAGAACGCGATCACCGCTCCGGCGGCCACGTACCAGAAGAACAGCGTGGACAACCCCGCGTCGGACAGCGCGGTGAGCACCAGGGGAGCGGTCCCGCCGAACAACGCGACGGTCAGGTTGTACCAGGCGCCGATGCCAAGACCGCGCAGTTCGGTGGGGAACAGCTCGCTCATGATCGCGGGCGCGATCGACGTCATCGCCGTGTACAGGCAGAGCCCGACGCAGAACACGACCAGCAGGCCCGGCAGCCCCGGCCTGACCAAAGTGGATAGCGGGACGATGAGGATCGCGGTCGCCGCCGCCCAGACGAGTAGCTGTGGCTTGCGGCCGAAGCGATCCGACAAGGCGCCCATCGGGTATTGAAGCGCGACGAACAAAGCCGTCGCGATCGACAACGCGAGGAACACGTCGACGTCGTCGGCCTTGCGGGTCTTGACCGCGAAGGAAGTCAGGGCGCTGAAGAACGTGTAGTAGCAAAGGGTCGACAGCATCGAGAAGCCCACGAGCTGCACGACGGCCCGCGGGTGCTCGCGGAGGGTGGTGCGCAGCGGACGCTCGACCCGGCGCGCGGTCGACTTCTTCTCCTCGAAGATCTCGGTCTCGGCGAGGCTGCGCCGGAGCCACAGGCCGATGATGCCGAGAACACCGCCGAGCAGGAACGGGATCCGCCAGCCGTACGCGGTCAGGTCCGCCTTGGACATCGTCCGCGCGAGCACGAATCCGAGGATCGAGGCGAGCAGGACGGCGGAACCGGTCGAGATGTAGAAGAAGGCGGAGTACCGGCCGCGGCGGGCGGGCGGCGCGATCTCACCGAGGTAGGCCGAAGCGTTGGAGACCTCACCGCCGAGCGACAGTCCTTGCGCCACCCTGGCCAGCAGCAACAGGATCGGGGCCAGCCAGCCGACCTGGTCGAACGTCGGCAGGAGACCGATGGCCACCGAGCCGCCCGCCATCAGCACGATGGTCAGGATCATCGCCGGCTTCCGGCCCCTGACGTCGGCGAACCGGCCGAGCAACATCCCGCCGAGCGGGCGGAAGAAGAACGCCAACGCGTAGGTGGCGAAGGTGTTGATCAACGCCAGGGCTTCGTTGCCCTTCGGGAAGAACTCACTGGCGAAGTAGATGCTGAAGGTCGCGTAGATGGTCCAGTCGAACCATTCCAGCGCGTTGCCGACACTGGCGGCGAACAACTTCTTCACCGGGAGCCGATGCCCCAGCCGCTCCGTCGTTGAGTCCGCCATCGGCACCTCCGTACTCGCGCGTGGACGGAACCTTGCCAGAAAGTCCCCGCGCGGGAAAGAACCTGTCGAATGTCGGGATCGGGGCTCTTCGGTTACGAGGTGCTGGCGAGAGCGAACGGCAGCACCGCACGGGCTCCGGCCTGGCGGAGCAGGCGCGCGGACAGCGTCATCGTCCATCCGGTGTCGATGAGGTCGTCGACCAGCAGGATCGGGCCGTCGGTCGCGGCCACTCGCACCGACAGGTCCTCGGGGAGGCTGAGGCGTTTCCACAGATCGGCCAGCCGTTGCGCGCTGTTCGCCTGACGCGGGGGCGGCCCCGCCGAGGCGACGGCGCCCAGGTACTCCAGGCGTCCGATCGAGGCCAGCTTCGTCGCCAGGCTGTGGACCAGCTCAGGTCGCGTGGCGGAAGGCACTTCCACCACTGCCACCGGGCGCTCCGGCCACTGCCAGCCCTTGAGCACTTCGATACAGGCTTGGAAGACCGGGTCGGGGAGTTCGGTGTCCACCGCGGCCGGGCCGACGAGTTCGCGCAGCCGCGTGCCCCAGCCTACGTCGGTCACCCGGCCGACGACCTGGCCGGTTTCGGCCTGCTCGCCCGCCGGCAGCCGCCCGGAAAGCGGAACGTCCAGCCCGGCCATCCCGGTCGGCCACATCTTCCGCGGCGCGACCTCGACCCCGGGACGGCGCAGCCGTTGCCGGGTGGCGTCGACGACGTCGTCGGAAATCGTGGTGTCCCAATGCTTTCCGGTGCAGTTGTCACAGCGCCCGCAGGGTGTCGCTTCGGGATCGTCGAGCTGCTTCCGGAGGAACTCCATCCGGCAGCCGGTGGTCTCCAGGTACGCCAGCATGGCGTTCTGCTCGTTGGTCCGCGCCGCGCTTACTCGCGCGTAGCGTTCCTTGTCGTAGCGCCAGTCTTCGCCGGTGCCTTCCCAGCCGCCTTTCACCCGGCGGACGGCGCCGTCGACGTCCAGCACCTTCAGGACCATCTCCAGCCGGGAGCGGGAGAGCTCCACGAACGGTTCGAGTGCCGGTGTCGACAGTGGACGGTCCGCGTACGCCAGCGCGTTCAGCACCTGGGTCACCCGGAGTTCGTCCGGAAACGCCAGCGAACCGAAGTACGCCCAGATGTCCTTATCCTCGTGGCCAGGCAGCAGGATCACTTCGGCGCGGTCGACGCCACGCCCGGCACGGCCGACCTGCTGGTAGTACGCGATCGGCGAGGACGGGGCGCCGAGATGGACCACGAAGCCCAGGTCCGGCTTGTCGAACCCCATGCCCAGTGCCGAAGTGGCCACCAAGGCCTTGACGTTGTTGTTCAGCAGATCGTCTTCGGCTGCCTGCCGGTCCGCCGGATCGGTCTTCCCGGTGTAGGCGGCGACCGGGTAGCCGCGCTCGGTCAGCAATCCCGCGACGTCGTGCGCGGCGGCGACGGTGAGCGTGTAGATGATGCCGGAGCCCGGCAACTCCGCCAGGTGCTCGGCCAGCCAGGCGAGCCGGGCCTGCGACGTCGGCAGCCTGGCCACCGACAGATGCAGGCTTTCGCGGTCCAAGCTGCCGCGGAGGACGAGGGTGTCGCCCCCGTTGCCGATGCCGAGCTGCTCGGCGACGTCGGTCGCCACGCGGTCGTTCGCGGTCGCGGTGGTGGCGAGCACCGGGACACCTTCGGGCAGGTCCTTCAGCAGTGTCCGCAGCCGCCGGTAGTCCGGACGGAAGTCGTGGCCCCAGTCCGAGATGCAGTGCGCCTCGTCGACCACGAGCAGGCCGGCGGTCGCGGTCAGCTTCGGCAGGACGGTGTCGCGGAAGTCCGGGTTGTTGAGCCGCTCCGGGCTGACCAGGAGGACGTCGACCTCGCCTGCCGCGATCGCCGCCTGGACCTGATCCCACTCCTGCGGGTTCGCGGAGTTCATCGTCGCCGCGTGGATACCCGCCCTCGCCGCCGCGGAGATCTGGTTGCGCATCAGCGCGAGCAACGGCGAGATGATCACCGTCGGGCCGTTGCCGCGCTCCCGCAGCAACGCGGTGGCCAGGAAGTACACCGCGGACTTCCCCCAGCCGGTGCGCTGCACGACGAGCGCGCGACGGCGGTGCGCGACCAGCGCCTCGATGGCCGTCCACTGGTCGTCACGCAGGCGGGCGCCCTCGCCCGCCAACGACTGGAGGAGGGTCTCGGCGCGATCCCGGAGAGTCGATGTGTCCACGTCCCCACCTCTACCCCATGCCACCGACGAAGTCGCGATCGGCATGTCCATCCATGCCCCCGCCGCCACCCTCAACGGAGGCGCTTCGCGCCCAACTTGGCTTCGAAACGGACCGTTCATCCATGGAACGGACTGTAATGTGATCCAGATCACCACCGGTCGGTGGGTCCGGCGACCCGAGCGTGGAGCCTCGAGCGCTGTATAGGCTCACGACCCATGTCACCACGCAGGATCGGGGTCATGGGCGGCACGTTCGACCCCATTCACCACGGGCACCTCGTCGCGGCCAGTGAGGTCCAGGCGCGGTTCGCGCTCGACGAAGTCATCTTCGTGCCCACCGGCCAGCCGTGGCAGAAGTCCGACAGGGTGGTCACCCGCGCCGAGGACCGCTATCTGATGACGGTGATCGCGACGGCGTCCAACCCCGTGTTCTCGGTCAGCCGCGTCGACATCGACCGCGTCGGGCAGACCTACACCGTCGACACCCTGCGCGACCTGCGTGCCGAATACCCGGACGACCAGCTGTTCTTCATCACCGGCGCGGACGCGCTCGAACAGATCCTCACCTGGCGCAACGCCGACGAGCTGTTCGACCTGGCGCATTTCATCGGCGTCACCAGGCCCGGCTACCGCCTCAATTCGCAGCATCTGCCGAGCGGGAAGGTGAGCCTGGTCGAGGTGACCGCGATGGCGATCTCGTCCACCGCGTGCCGCGAGCGCGTCGAAGGCGGGGAGCCCGTCTGGTACCTCGTCCCCGACGGTGTGGTGCGCTACATCGCCAAAAAGGACCTCTATCGCAAAGACCGGGGTTCCCCACCGGGTACCCTCGTCGGGCGCACCCGCGAGTAAAACCATCTGTTTGAGGAGAACTGTGACAGCCACGTCCGAGGCACGAGAGCTGGCCGTAGCGGCCGCCCATGCGGCGGCGGACAAGAAGGCGAGCGACGTGGTCGTGCTGGACGTGTCCGACCAGCTGGTGATCACCGACGCCTTCGTCATCGCCTCCGCGCCCAACGAGCGCCAGGTCGGCGCCATCGTCGACAACGTCGAGGAGCAGCTCCGGCTCGGCGGGCACAAGCCCGTCCGCCGTGAGGGCGCCCGTGAGGGCCGCTGGGTCCTGCTGGACTACGTCGACGTCGTCATCCACGTCCAGCACCAGGAGGAACGCTCCTTCTACGGTCTCGAGCGGCTCTGGAAGGACTGCCCGCGGATCGAGGTCGCCGGTCTGGAGACACCCGCCGAGGAGGACCCCGCCGACGCGCAAGGCGCCTCGTGAGCCCGCGGCGGCTGGTGCTCTGGCGCCACGGCGAGACCGACTACAACGCGGCGGGCCGGATGCAGGGGCATCTGGACTCCGCGTTGACCCCGGTCGGCTGGAACCAGGCCAGGTTCGCCGTGCCCGCGCTCGCCCGGTTCTCTCCGGATCTGGTGATCGCCTCGGATCTGCGCCGCGCCACCGACACGGCCACCGTGCTCACGGAGGCCATCGGCGTCCCGCTGCGGATCGACAAGCGTCTCCGGGAAACCCATCTGGGTGAATGGCAGGGCTTCACCGGCCAGCAGGTCGACGAGACGTACCCCGGGGAACGCGCACGCTGGCGCGTCGACGCGACCTGGGCGCCGCCCGGTGGTGAGTCGCGGGTCGACGTCGCCGAACGGGCGTTGGAGGTCGTCGCGGACCTGGACCAGCCCAATTCCGGCGCGGGCGACGCGGTACTGCTGGCCACGCACGGCGGCCTGATCATCGCGCTGACCGCGAAACTGCTCGGCCTGCCGGTCGCCTCCTGGCCGTCGCTGGGCGGGATCGCGAACTGTCACTGGGTCGAGCTGACCAGACGCGACGGCAACTGGCGGCTGGCCGCCTACAACGCGGGCATCACCGGCTGATCCCATGGCCCCGCGCCTGCTGGTGTTCGGCGATTCCCTCAGTTTCCACGGCCCCGACGGCCCGCTCGCCGCCGACGACGCGCGCCTGTGGCCGAATATCGCCGCCGACGCGCTCGGGGGCGGTGGCGTGGACCTCGTCGCCGGGTTCGGCTGGACCGCCCGTGACGCCTGGTGGTCGTTGATCGGTGATCCGCGTGTCTGGGCCGATCTCCATCACGCCGACGCCGTCGTACTGGCCGTCGGGAGCATGGACACCCTGCCCTCGCCGCTTCCCACCTACCTTCGCACCGGCCTCCGCTACCTTCGGCCCGACCCGCTGCGGCGCGTGGTACGCAAGGCGTATCTGGCCGCTCAGCCGCGGCTCGCGATCGCCCTCCGAGGACGTCCGGTGGTCCTGCCGTCGAAGCTCACCGTCCAGTATCTCGACACCGCTGTCGGAGCTTTGCGCACGCTGCGACCGGAGCTGCCGGTCTTCGGCATGCTGCCCTCCGTGCATCGATCCGACTCGTACGGCCGCGTCCACACCGCCCGCGCCGGTGCCGCCGCGGCCATCGCCGACTGGGGCCGGCGCGCGGACGTCCCGCTGCTGGATCTCGGAGCCGTCGTCGGCGACCACGTGCTGAGCGGGCGGGGCAATCCGGACGGGCTGCACTGGGGGTGGGAGGGACATGCCGCCGTCGGCGCGGAAATGGCCCGCCTGATGGCCCCGGTGCTCCGCTCCGCGGCAACGTAGGCTGACTGCCGTGTCGGTCGCCGTAGTCACGGATTCCACCGCCCACCTGCCGGAAGGCTTCGCCGAACGGAACGGGATCCGGGTGGTCCCGCTGCACGTCCTCGTGGACGGTGTCGTTTTCCTCGACGGCGTCGAAATGGGCCCCGCCGCTCTGGCCGAGGCACTCGGCAAACGCAGCCTGGTGACGACGTCCCGGCCGACGCCCACCGAATTCGTCAAGGAGTTCCGGGCGGCGCTGGCCGAGGGTGCGGACGCCGTCGTGTCGGTGCATCTGTCCAGGGAGTTGTCCGGGACCTGGGAGGCCGCGGTGCTCGCGGCCCAGGAGGTCGGGCCGGACAAGGTGCGCGTGGTCGATTCGCGCAGCACCGCGATGGGACTCGGCTTCGCCGCCCTGTGCGCGGCGAGTGCCGCCGCGGACGGGGCCGACCCCGCCGAGGTGGAGGCCGCCGCGGTCGACGCGGTGGGCCGCTCGGAGACCCTGTTCGCCGTCGAAACCCTCGAATACCTGCGTCGCGGCGGGCGGATCGGTCCGGCGGCCGCCCTGCTCGGCACGGCGCTCGCGGTGAAACCGGTGCTCCACATGTCCGACGGCCGGATCCAGCCGTTGGAGAAGGTGCGGACGATGAATCGCGCGGTGGCGCGGCTGGTCGAACTCGCCGTGAAAGCGGCCGAAGGCGGGCTCGCCGACATCGCCGTCCACCATCTCGCTTCGCCCGAGCGCGCCGTCGAACTGGCCAACCGGCTCGAGGAATCCATCAACTGCCCGGACGGGTGCGTGGTCTCGGAGATCGGCGCCGTCATCGGGGCCCACACCGGCCCCGGCGTGCTCGGCGTCGTGATCCAGCGAGCGGGCTGAGGAAACCGTCCAGCGTCGCATACGACCCCGACGGAAACCGGTGATCCGGTCTCGGCCGTGCCCTGGTTGTCCACAACACCCCACTTGTCCACAGCCTCGGGATTCACCACTGCCGCCCGCCGCTCCCGCTCCGTAGCGTCGGTCACGTGTTCGACCAAACCGCCCGTCCATCGGGACCCTCCGTCAACGCCAGGCTGGCGTGGCTGGCAGCGCAGCTGTCGTCGCCCACCCAGGGCCCGCCCGCGGGCAGGCTCGTACGCCGCTGGGTGCCCACCCGGTTCACGGCGGACGGGATCCCGGTGAGCCGGCGGTGGTTCGTCGTGGTGGCCGTGCTGATCGCGGTGGCCGTGATCGTGACCGGCGCGATCGCCTTGTTCGGACACCGGCCGGGGGCGGAGACCCCGCCTCCCCTGCCGTCGGCGAAGGCCGCCGGAGACGTCCCCGCCGCGGCGGGGAAGGCGCCTCTGGTGGTCAGCGTCGTCGGCCGGGTCCTCAAACCCGGCCTGGTCACGGTCCCTCCGGGCGCACGGGTCGCCGATGCCCTCACGGCGGCCGGTGGGGCACAGCCCGGAACGGATCTGACCGGAGTGAATCTGGCCCGGCGGCTCACCGACGGCGAGCAGGTGGGCGTCGGCGTCCCCGTTCCGGCCGCGGCCGGAACGGCGGCACCGCCGGGGAAGCTCGACCTGAACTCGGCCACGGCCGAGCAACTCGACACCCTGCCCGGGGTCGGCGAGGTGATGGCGAAACGCATCGTCGACTGGCGGTCCGGGCACGGCGGGTTCACCAGCGTCGAGCAACTCCGTGACGTAGAAGGGATCGGCGAATCCAAATATCGAAAGCTCCGGGAAGTGGTGTCCGTCGGATGAACCCGTCCGCCGATCCGTCCGAAGTGGACACCGCGTCGTGGCGAGGACAGGACTTGCGGTTGATACCGGCCGCGATGACTGCCTGGCTCGGCACTCTTTCCGGGCTGTTGGGCGGCTGGTGGATCACGATGCTCTGCGGTGCGGCCGCCGTGGTGCTCGCGATCGCCGCCGGTGTCCGTGCCCGCCGGACGGCGTCCCGGTGGGTGGCGGGCCTGGGTGCCCTGGCGGTCCTCGGCGTGCTCACCGCCGGCCCGGTGGCGCTGCGGATCCGGGCCGCCGAGCACGACGACCTCCGTGCCGCCGCCGCACGGGGGAGTGACGTCACCACGAGGGTGGTGGTCACCGAGCGGCCACGTCCGGTCCGCGGTGCCGGATACGCCGATCGCCGGGCAGGCACCCGCCTGGTGGTCATCGCCGCGACGGTGGACACCGCGGTGACGGGTGAGCGCGTGGTGGATTCGGCCGGCCGGATCCTCCTGCTCGCTCCCGCCGAGGGGTGGACGGCCCTGTTGCCCGGGCAGCAGGTCACCGCCTCAGGGCGGCTCGCGCCGTCGAAGGGGGCTGAACTGACGGTCGCGGTCCTTTCGGTGCGAGGCCCGCCGTCGGCCCTCGGGCCGGCGCCTTGGTGGCAGCGAGCCGCGGAATCGCTGCGCGCCGGGCTCCGGGAGCTGTGCGCCGTCCTCCCGGAGGAGCAGGCCGGTCTCGTGCCCGGGCTGGTCGTGGGGGACACGAGCACACTGTCCCCGAGGGTCGAACGCGAGTTCACGGACTCCGGCATGTCCCACCTGATGGCCGTGAGCGGTGGGAACGTGGCGATCGTCTGCGGCTCGATCCTTCTCCTGCTGAGGGTGCTCCGGATCGGGCCGCGGACCTCCGCCGCCGCGGCCGCCGCGGGGCTCGCCGGGTTCGTGGTCCTCGCCGGGCCCGCGCCCAGCGTGCTCCGCGCCGGGGTGATGGGGGCGGTCGGGCTGCTGGCGCTGGCACTGGGGCGCCGGGGTTCGGCGTTGCCCGCGCTGGCGTTCGCGGTGGCCGGGCTCGTAGTGGCCGACCCCGCGATGGCCGCCGACTTCGGGTTCGCGCTTTCGGTGCTGGCCACGGCCGGCCTGGTGCTGCTGGCGCCGAGGTGGGCGGAATGGCTGGTCGGACGCGGTGTCCCGGCAGGCTACGCCGAGGGGCTGACCATCCCGCTGGCCGCGTTCGTGGTGACGACGCCGGTCATCGCGGGCATGGCGGGATCGGTCAGTCTCGTCTCGGTGGTGACCAACGTGCTCGCCGCGCCGGTGGTCGCCCCGGCCACCGTGTTCGGCGTGCTCGCCACCGTCGTCGGCCCGTGGTGGCCGTCGGCGGGAAGGCTGCTGGTCCGCCTGACCGAACCCGAGGCGAGCTGGCTCATCACCGTGGCCCGCCACGGCGCCCGCGCACCGGGAGCGGTCCTGGACTGGCCGGACGGCTGGTGGGGCGGGCTTCTGGCGGCCGGACTGCTTGTCGTCCTGCTCGTCGCCATCCGGCTGCGGCACGCCAGGATCCTCCTGGCGGTCGCGCTGGCCGCCGGGCTGCTCGTCTTCGTACCGGTGCGAGTGCTGGCTCCGGCGTGGCCGCCGGCGTCGTGGAGTGCCGTCGCCTGCGACGTCGGGCAGGGCGATGCCGTCGTCCTCGCCACCGGCGAGCAAGGGCGGGCGGTCCTGGTCGACACCGGGCCGGAACCGGGGCCGGTCGACGAATGCCTGAGCAGGCTCGGCGTCGACCGGGTTCCGCTGATCGTGCTGAGTCATCTGCACGCCGACCACATCGGCGGCCTCGAATCCGTCTTCGAGGGCAGGTCGGTCGGGGCGGTCGCCGTCGGCCCCGGCCGGGCTCCCGCCTGGGCGTGGCAGCAGGTCGCGGACGAGACCGCGCGCCGCGGGATTCCCTTGCTGGAGCTGGAGATCGGGCAACGGCTGGACTGGCCGGGGTTGTCACTGGATGTACTGGGGCCGCGGTATGTCACCGGTCGATCGGTCCGCGAACAGGACGGCACGGTGATCAACAACGGTTCCGTCGTCCTGCGCGCCGGGACCCCGGCGGGCCGGGTGCTCCTGACGGGCGACATCGAGCTCGCCGCGCAGGCCGACCTGATGGCCGAGGGGGCAGAACTGCGTGCCGATATCCTGAAGGTCCCGCACCACGGAAGCCGTTACACGGCACCGGATTTCCTCAACGCCGTCGCGCCGCGGGCGGCGTTGGTGAGCGTCGGCGCCGGAAACACGTACGGGCATCCGAACAAGTCCACTTTGGACAATCTGGCCGCCGTCGGCGCGTCGGTCGCCAGGACGGACACGGACGGCGACACCGCGGTCCTCGCCGACGCGCGAGGCCTCGCCCTGGTACGCCGGGGTGAGCCCCGCGGCCCGCCTCGTACTTGAGGCGGGCCGACGGGAACTCAGATGCCCAGAGCCTCGCGCACCGCGTCGGCCGAGGCGCTGACGGTGGCCTTGGGGCCGATCTTGTCCTCGACGGCGTCGAGGGTCTTGAGGCCGTCACCGGTGATCAGCAGGACGATCTCCTCGTCCGGGTTGAGCTTGCCGGTCTCGATGAGCTTCTTGGCCGTCGCCACGGTGACGCCGCCGGCGGTCTCGGTGAAGATGCCTTCGGTGCGGGCGAGCAGCCGGATGCCCTCGACGACCTCTTCGTCGGTGACGTCTTCGATCGCGCCACCGGTGCGGTTGACCACATCGAGGACGTAGGGGCCGTCGGCCGGATTCCCGATCGCCAGCGACCGGGCGATCGTGTCCGGCTTGACCGGTTGGACGACGTCGTGCCCCGCGCGGAAGGCCGCCGAGACGGGGGAGCAGCCGGTGGCCTGCGCGCCGAACACCTTGTACGGCGTCTCGTCGACGAGGCCGAGCTGCCCGAACTCGCGGAAACCCTTGTCCACCTTGGTGAGCTGGGAACCGGAGGCGATCGGCACCACGATCTGGGAGGGAAGTCGCCAGCCGAGCTGTTCGGCGACCTCGAAGGCCAGCGTCTTGGAGCCTTCCGAGTAGTAGGGCCGGACGTTCACGTTGACGAACGCCCAGCTCTCCTGCTCGGCGGCGAGCTGGGTGGCGAGCCGGTTCACGTCGTCGTAGTTGCCGTCGACCGCGATCAGGTCACCGTCGTACACGGCGGTGGTGAGGATCTTGGCGCGTTCCAGGGTCTTCGGGATCAGCACGACCGACCGCCAGCCGGCACGGGCCGCCGCGGCGGCGACGGCGTTGGCCAGGTTGCCGGTCGAGGGACAGGCGAGCACATCGAACCCGAACTCGCGCGCGGCCGCCAAAGCGACGGCGACCACGCGGTCCTTGAAGGAGTGGGTGGGGTTGCCGGTGTCGTCCTTGACCCAGACCTTCTTGACACCCAAGGCTTTCGCGAGCCTGTCGGCCTGGATGAGCCGGGTGGCGCCGGGTTCGGTGTTGGGGATCTCTTCGACATTCGAGGGAACGGGAAGGAGTTTCTTGTAGCGCCAGATGTTCTTCGGTCCGGCTTCGATGTCCTCGCGGCGCACGCGGCCGAAGTCGTAGGCGACTTCGAGCGGCGAGAAGTCCTCGGCGGAAACGAATTCGGGAGCGAGCGGCTGCCGGTGTCCCTCTTCCTTCGACACCAGTTCGACGGCCGGTCCGAGATCCGGGGTCTTGGTGGTGGAGGTCGTGCCGAGGGTTGCGGTCATCGCGAGGTTCCTTTCCTCATCTGCCCCGCCATGGCGGGCCGGAATTGGCACCGTGTTCGTCAGCTATCCCGCGATCGCGGGATGACAGGCTGACGCCGGTTGCCGGGGCTTCATCGGGCCGTTCCCTCTGCCCCTCTGGATGAGCGGTATTCGATTGTCGGCACGCGCATGATCGCGTCGCCTCGCCAACACCGTACGACATGAGGCTCAGGTGGGGCCACAGTGCCCGCAACACATCACCGGACAAAGCACACGAGAGGAGGAGTGGCAGGATCGTCACCGTGACGACGCAAGCTTCCGCCCCATCGCCGCTGGTCCTGGTTCTCGGTGAGGAAGAGCTGCTGATCGAACGCGCGGTCCGCAGCGCCTCGGACGCGGCCAAGGCGGCCGACCCGACGGCGGATCTCACCCGGATCCGGGTGTCGGACCTCACAGTCCCAGCCCTCGCGGAGATGGTCAGCCCCTCCCTGTTCGCCGAAGGCCGGGTGATCGTCCTCGAGTCCGCGCACGACATCTCGCAGGAGCTAGCCGACGGGGTGATGGCCTACGTCAAGGCGCCCGCCGACGGCATCGTGCTCGTCGTCGTGCACAGCGGAGGCGGCCGGAGCAAGGCCGCGAAGGGGCTTCCCGCTGCCTTGAAGAAGGCCGGTGCGGAGGTTGTCGAGTGCCCGAAACTGACCAAGCCCGCGGAGCGGGAATCCTTTGTCCGCAACGAGGTCCGCCGGGTCGGCGGGAAGATCGACGGTGCGGCCGTGCTCGCGCTGATCGACGCGGTCGGTTCGGATCTGCGTGAACTGTCGTCGGCGGCGACCCAGCTGGTCGCGGACGCCGGCGGAACGGTCGACGAGCAGGCGGTCCGGCGCTACCACCGGGGCCGTGCGGACGTGAACGGGTTCGCCGTCGCGGAGAAGGCCGTCGCCGGGGACAAGGCGGCGGCGCTGGAGTCGCTGCGCTGGGCGATGCAGCTGGGCGTACCGCACGTGCTGGTCGCGGACGCCCTCGCCGACGCCGTCCGGACGATCGCGCGGGTGTCCGGTGCCGGTCGCGGGAACCCGAACCAGATGGCGGGTGAGCTGGGGATGCCGCCGTGGAAGGTGCGCAAGGCCCAGGGGCAGGCCCGCGGCTGGGGCCAGGACGGGCTCGCCACCGCGATGCGGGTGGTCGCCCGGCTCAACGCCGAGGTCAAAGGGGTCGCGGCCAACCCGGAGTACGCGCTGGAGCGCGCCGTCCTGGAGGTCGTCGCCGCCCACGGCGCAAGCCGCTGAACACGGCGAAGGGCCCCGGCGACGCGCGTCGCCGGGGCCCTTCGAAAGCCGATCAGAGAGAGTTCGCGCGCTTCGCCAGCGCGGACTTCTTGTTGGCGGCCTGGTTGGCGTGGAGAACGCCCTTGGTCACGGCCTTGTCCAGCTTCTTGGCCGCGTCCTTCTGCAGCTCCAGGGCCTTGGCCTTGTCGCCGGCGTCGGCGGCCTCGCGGAACTTGCGGATCGCGGTCTTCACCGAGGACCGGATCGCCTGGTTGCGCTGACGCGCCTTCTCGTTGGTGGTGATGCGCTTGATCTGCGACTTGATGTTGGCCACGGGGGCGCTCCTCTTGAGTCTCTCGGTGGTTTCACCGCCGCGCTGTGACCGGCCCTGCGTGCTCGTGGGAGCGCGCGGGTTTCCTCCATGACGGAATGCCACACGACGGTGAAAGGCAAGCTTAACAGCCGTCCAGGGGTGGCTCGCGGCCACCTCGGGACGGGTGCTTGAGGTACGGTGCGGAGCGTAGTGCCTAGGGTTCCGCCGCCTGCCCGTTCAGCGAAACACACAATCAGGGCAGATGGGACAGGTCCGAGCGGCACCATCGGCGGGGCCGGAAGCGCCGCCGTTCATCTGACGGGACAAAAGCCTGGAGGACCGGTGTTTTCCGCGTGCGCGGAAAACGTGAAAGGTCCGTCGTGAACGCCACCGCCCTGTTTTTCGTCGTCATCGCCGCCGTCATCCACGCGGGCTGGAACCTCGCGGCCAAGCGGATCCGTCGTGGCGGAGCCCGGTTCGTCTGGGCTTACTACAGCCTCTCCGCGATCCTGCTCGTCCCCGTCATGGCCGTCTCGCTGGCCGTGGAGCCGCAACGTCCACAGTGGACCTGGCTGCTCGCCGCGGTGGTCACGGCGGTGTTCCACGTCACCTACGGGATCGTCCTCCAGCGGGGCTACGCCGTCGGCGACCTTTCCGTCGTCTATCCCGTCGCCCGCGGTACCGGGCCGCTGATCTCGGTGCTCGCGGCCGTCGTACTGCTCGGCGAGCGGCCGGGGGTGCTCGGCCTGGTGGGCGCGTTCCTCGTGGTCGCCGGAGTGCTGGTGATCGGGACCGGCCGGGCGTCGGCGCATGCCGACGCCGCCGATCGTGTCGCTCGCCGCAAAGGCCTGGTCTACGGAATGCTGACCGGGCTCACGATCGCCGCCTACACACTTTGGGACGCCCATTCGGTCACGGGCCTCGCGGTCCCGCCGATCGTCTACTTCGGAACCGGCGCGATCGTGCAGAGCCTCCTCATGACGCCGTACGCGCTGAAGGACCGCGAAGAGATCTCGTGGCTCTGGCGCGAACACAAGCGTGAGGTGTTCGTCGTCGGTGTGCTCTCGCCGGCCGCCTACCTGCTGGTGCTCTACGCCCTCCAGATCGCTCCGGTGAGCCTCGTCGCACCGGCGAGGGAGCTGAGCATCGTCCTGGGCGGCCTCGCCGCCTGGCTGGTCCTGGGGGAGGCGAACGCCGTCCGCAGGCTGGCCGGGTCGGTGGTGGTGCTGGCGGGGATCACCGCGATTGCGATGGCCTGAACCCATCCGGTAGGGATTGAGCCATGGACGTGCTGAGCAGCAGGGTGCTGATCCACCCGAAGGACCTCGACGTGTCGACGGCGTTCTATCGGGACACCCTGGGCCTGGCCATCGACAAGGAGTTCCCCGGCGGGACGGTGTTCTTCGCCGGGAACGGGTCGATCGAGATCGTCGGTACCGGGAAAACCGGCCCGACCCCGGACGTCGCGTTGTGGCTCCAAGTACGGGATCTGCCCGCGGCGCTCGAGGAACTCGCGGAGAAGGGTTTGGAGCCTGTCCGCGGGGCGCGGCGTGAACCCTGGGGTCTGGACGAAGCGTGGATCGCCGATCCGGACGGCACCAGGATCGTGCTGGTCGAGGTGCCGCGTGAGCACCCGTTGCGCACTGATCCGCGCTAGGCCGGCGGCTTGATCGCGCGCAGCTGAGCGGCGAGCGAGGCACCGAAGCCCGGCGGTTCCCAGGTCCAGGTCTGCAGGTCGGTGAAGCCGGCGGCGGTCACTTCGTCGGCCAGCTCGTGCCGGGACACCGGCAGCCACTTCTCGTGCGCCGACAGCAGCAGCCGCCCGCCGGGCCGCAAGACGCGGAACAGTTCGGCGAACCCGGCCGCCCGGTCCCTCCACAACTGCACGTTGTTGACGCTCAGGACCACGTCGACGCTCTCGTCCGGCTGGCCTGTGGAGTCCGCGGTGCCGTGCCGTAGCTCCACCTCGTCGCCGCAGCGGCGGCGCGAGCGGACGAGCATCTCCTGGGAGGGGTCGACGCCGATCGCGCGGCCCGCGCGCGCGGCCGTGGCCTCGAGACCGATGCCCGGCCCAGGGCCCACGACCAGGGCGGTTTCGCCGGACCCGATCGACGCCAGCTCGACGACGCGAAGTTCGGTGGCGGCGTTGCCGTGCGCCATCGCCCGGCCGCCGAACCGGCCGAGCAGTCCCCGGGGATGGCCGAACGTCCGGTCGAGTATCTGGGAGAGTGAAGTACTCATACTTCGAGGGCACCACAGCTCATCACGGGCCGCATCGGGGATGACCCCCACTCGCACCCGGAGCGGCATGGGACCATAGAGGTGGCACACCCCGACCTTCGCGAGGAAACCCGTTGACGACGTTCGCCGACACGACCTTCACGCCCCCGGAACTCATCCGGAACTTCTGCATCATCGCGCACATCGACCACGGCAAGTCGACCCTGGCCGACCGGATGCTGCAGCTCACCGGCGTGGTCGAGGAGCGGGCCATGCGCGCTCAGTACCTCGACCGCATGGACATCGAACGGGAACGCGGGATCACCATCAAGGCGCAGAACGTGCGCCTACCCTGGAAGGTCGACGGCCAGGACCATGTCCTGCACCTGATCGACACCCCCGGTCACGTGGACTTCACCTACGAGGTTTCCCGGGCCTTGGAGGCCTGTGAAGGAGCGATCCTGCTGGTCGACGCCGCACAGGGGATCGAGGCGCAGACGCTGGCGAACCTCTACCTGGCGCTCGAGAAGAACCTGCACATCATCCCGGTGCTGAACAAGATCGACCTGCCGTCGGCCGATCCGGACAAGTATGCGGCCGAGCTGGCGCACATCATCGGCTGCGAGCCCTCGGACGTGCTCCGCGTGTCGGCGAAGACCGGCATGGGCGTGACCGAACTGCTCGACGAGTGCGTGAAGCAGGTCCCGCCGCCGGTCGGCGACGCGGACGCGCCCGCCCGAGCGATGATCTTCGATTCGGTCTACGACACCTACCGGGGCGTCGTGACCTACATCAGGGTCGTCGACGGGAAGATCACGCCGCGCGAGCGGATCAAGATGATGTCCACCGGCGCCACCCACGAACTCCTCGAGGTCGGGATCATCTCGCCGGAGCCCAAGGCCAGCAAGGGGCTGGGCGTCGGTGAGGTGGGTTACCTCATCACCGGGGTGAAGGACGTCCGGCAGTCGAAGGTCGGTGACACCGTCACCTCCGAGCGCAAGGGCGCCGAGGCGCCGCTCGCGGGCTACCGCGAACCGAAGCCGATGGTCTACTCGGGCCTGTACCCGGTCGACGGTTCGGACTATCCCGAGCTGCGTGAAGCACTGGACAAGCTCCAGCTCAACGACGCCGCGCTCGCCTACGAGCCGGAAACCTCCGTGGCGCTCGGGTTCGGGTTCCGCTGTGGCTTCCTCGGCCTGCTGCACCTGGAGATCACCCGGGACCGGCTCGAGCGCGAATTCGGCCTCGACCTGATTTCCACCGCGCCGAACGTCATCTACAACGTCGTGCTCGAAGACAAGAGCGAGGTCGTGGTGACGAACCCGTCGGACTGGCCGTCCGGGATGAAGATCTCCGAGGTCCACGAGCCGGTTTCGAAGGTGAGTATCCTGGCGCCGTCGGAGTTCGTCGGCACGATCATGGAGCTCTGCCAGGCCAAGCGCGGCACGCTGCTGGGGATGGATTACCTCTCCGAGGACCGCGTCGAACTGCGCTACAACATCCCGCTCGCGGAGATCATCTTCGACTTCTTCGACACGCTGAAGTCGCGTACGCGCGGCTACGCGTCCCTTGACTACGAAGAGGGCGGCGACCAGGTCGCCGACCTGGTCAAGGTCGACATCCTGCTTCAGGGTGAGACCGTCGACGCGTTCTCGGCGATCGTGCACAAGGACGCCGCGTACGGCTACGGCAACCGGATGGCGACGCGGCTGCGCGAGCTGATCCCGCGGCAGCAGTTCGAGGTCCCGATCCAGGCGGCCGTCGGGTCGAGGATCATCGCCCGCGAGACCATTCGCGCGATTCGCAAGGACGTGCTCGCGAAGTGCTACGGCGGTGACATCTCGCGTAAGCGCAAGCTGCTGGAAAAGCAGAAGGAAGGCAAGAAGCGAATGAAGACCGTCGGCCGGGTCGAGGTCCCGCAGGAAGCCTTCGTCGCCGCGCTGTCCACTGAGGACGCCGGGAGCAAGAAGAAGTAGGCGACACTTGCGAAAAGGCCGCTCGGATCGCGATCCGAGCGGCCTTTTCGCGTCAGCGATTCCCGCTGATGCGGTTCGCCGTGACGAAGACGGCGACCCGGCGTTCGGCGGCCATCACGCGGTCGTACTCGTCCCAGTCGTCGTGGGTCCCCGTCGCCGCGATGAAGACCTCGCGCAGCAACCGGGGGAGGCCTGCCAGGTCGAAGTCCGGGTCCGGGTCGTCCGGTCCGATCAGGTGCGTGCTTCCCTGGACCGCCGCCCACTCCCAGCCGCGCCGGAAGGTGACCGTGGCGTGGCCGGCCCGGCGGAACAGGTCGAGTTTCTTCACCCCGCCCATCGCCACGAAGGCGACTCCCGGTGTCTTGGTGACCGGGTCTTCGAAGACGCCGGCGTTGACCACCGAGGAGTGGACGGTGCCGTCCGCGCGGACCGTCGAGACGGTCGCGAGTCCGTTTTCGCGCAAGGAAAGGGTGCGGACGAGTTCGAGGTCTGCGGCCATGGGGCCACCGTAGCCCGCCCGGCCAGGGGAAGAGGGCCGAGCGGACCAACGGAAGGATCAGCAGGTGCCGTTGTCGCGCCAGACACCCCATTGGCCGCCTGCGCCGGGTTCCTCGCCTTGCGTCCACCACTGCGCCGTCCACTTGCGCCCGTTGTGGGAGACGGTCGATCCTCCGGTGTAGACTGAAGCGCGGTCCCAGGCGGGGAGAGAGCAGGTGCCCGGGTTCCCGGATCCGGTTTCCCAAGGCACTTGGCTCGACTTGTAGTAGTCGAGGCCCTGGGCCTGCCACCGCGGGGCTTGAGCGCCGAGGCGTACTCGGAAGGTGTTCCAATCGTGGGTCGACCACGGCGACCAGCCGAGTTCGGCGTGCGCGGGGAGCCGGGGGAAGGCGAGGTAGTCGATGTTCGCCGGGGTGACGACGGTTTCGGTCCACAGCGGCGATTCGACGCCGCGAACGGCGGATTCGGGCACGCCGGAGAGGTAGGCGCCCGGATTCCAGCTGTAGGCGTCCTGGACCTCGATGTAGCCGGCCCACGAGAGCCCGATCGGGGTACTGGAGTTGTACTTCATGTCCAGGTAGGCCTTGTTCGCCGGCGACAGGATCACCTTGCTGCCGCGGGCGACGGCGTTCGTGACCTCCGTGCTGGACGTCGTCGTGCCCCAGAACTGCGGAGTCGCCGTGGCGGGCAGGGTGGCCTTGCCGATCTCGTGCCAGCCGACGACCTGCTTGCCCGCGGCGGCCACCATCGGCAGCACCCGGTTCATGAACGTGCGGTAGTCCGCGTCGCTGGTGGCCTGGGCCTCGTCGCCGCCGAGGTGGAAGTACGGCCCGGGCGTCAGCGCGGCGACCTCGCGGATGACGTCGTTGACGAAGGTGTAGGTGATCTCTTTCGAGATGCAGAGCGAGCTGTAGCCGACGGCGGTGTCGGTGCGCAGCGGGGGAGCGGTGTTGTTGCAGTTCAACTCGGCGTACGAGGCCAGGGCGGCGTTGGTGTGCCCGGGCATGTCGATCTCCGGGATGACCGTGATGAACCGCGAGGCCGCGTAGTTCACGATCTCCGTGTACTGCGCCTTGGTGTAGTAGCCGCCGGCGCCACCGCCGACCTGGGTGCTGCCGCCGTAGGTGGTCAGCCGCGGCCAGCTGTCGATCTGGATGCGCCAGCCCTGGTCGTCGGCGAGGTGCAGGTGCAGGTTGTTGATCTTGTACTGCGCCAGCTGGTCGATGTACCGCTTGACCGTGGCGACCGGATGGAAGTGCCGGGCGACGTCGAGCATCGCGCCTCGGTAGCCGAATCGCGGGTAGTCCAGGATGTCGGCACCCGGGACCGTCCAGGGCCCCTGCTGGACCGTGGAGCTTTCGATTTTGCCCGGCAGCAGCTGCCGCAGTGTCTGTATGCCACCGAAGAGACCTTGTGGTGTCGTAGCGCGCAGGACGACCGAAGCGGACGTCGAGTTGAGCTGGTAGCCCTGGTCGCCGACACGAGCGTCGGCGCCGGACAGGAGTAGCGAGATGCCGTCGGCTGGTGTGCCCGACGGCGCGTCGGAGACAGGCAGGGGGAAGCCGGTGGACGTGCGGAGGATCCCGGCGAGGTAGTCGCCGACGGCCTTGGCCTGTGCCGAACCGGCCTGGGTGTAGATCTTGGTGTTCGTGGTCAAGGTGTGGTCGGAGCCGGTGACCGCACGGACCGAGACCGGGACCGGGACAATCGCCTGCAGTGGCGGAGTGGCCGCGTCGGCGACTGGGGCGGCTGCGGTGGTGGCGCCGGCGAGCAGCACCACCCCGACGAAGGCGCGGCCCAGCCGCGCTTTCAAGGTCTTCACCGGGTGCCTCCAGGGGACAGGGGGGGTGACGCACGTCACGCGCTGGCTCGATCGTCGCATTCTCAGCGTCAAAGGTCTAGACCATCAAGAGGGGAATCTCGGAGTGACTCGAACGTCACATTCCGTGTCGCCACGAGGGGTCTATCGTCGGAAACGTGTTCGAAGATCTGCGTTTTCCCGTGATCGCGGCCCCGATGGCGGGCGGGCCGACCACTCCCGAGCTCGTGGCCGCGGTGACCGCGGCGGGAGGATTCGGCTTCCTGGCCGGGGGCTATCTGAGCGCCGACGCCCTCTCGGACCGGATCGCGAAGACGGCCGCGCTGACCGGCGAGCCGTTCGGCGTGAACCTCTTCGTCTCAGGTGGCGCCGCTGAGGCGGATCTCGGCGCGCATGTCGAGCGCTGGCGCGCGGAGGCCGAACGTCACGGTGTCGAACCCGGCGAGCCGCGCTGGGACGACGATGCCTACGCCGCGAAGCTCGAGGTCGTCCTTGAGCGGAAGGTGCCGGTCGTCTCGTTCACCTTCGGCGCACCTTCGCCCGAGGATGTCGAACGCTTGCACGCCAACGGGAGCAGGGTGGCTGTCACTGTCACCAGTCCGGCGGAGGCCGATCAGGCCGTGGCTGTCGGCGCGGACGCCCTCGTGGTCCAGGGATTCGAGGCCGGAGCGCATCGAGGGCTTTTCGCTGACGAGCCCGGTGCCGAAGGCGGGGGCGCGCAGTACGGCGTCCTCAGCCTGCTCCGCCTCGTCTCGGCACGAACGGATTTGCCGCTCATCGCGACGGGCGGGCTGGTGCACGGCGGCGATATCGCGGCGGTGCTGGTGGCGGGGGCCGTCGCGGCACAGCTGGGCACCGCTTTCCTGCGGGCGGACGAGGCCGGGACGCAGCCCGCGCACCGGCAGGCGCTCGCGGACGGAGGAAGGCCGACGGCGTTCACCAGGGCGTTCAGCGGGCGTCCCGCCCGGTCACTGGTCAACCGCGTGGTCGCGGACTTCTCGGCCACGGCGCCGTCGGCGTATCCGGAGGTCAACAACCTGACCAAACCGATCCGCGCGGCGGCGGGCAAGGCGGGCGACCCCGAGATCATGTCCCTCTACGCGGGGCAGACCTACGAACTCGCGGGCTCCGGCCCGGTGGCGTCGATCGTCGAACGCCTCCAGACCGAAGCCCGCGAAGCCGCTACGCGTTTGAGTCGTCTCCGCTGACATGCTTCGCGTCGCCGTTGTCCGCGTTCATCGCGGAGTGGCGGCGGCTGTAGGCGAAGTAGATGATCAGGCCGATGCCGAACCAGGCGGCGAACCGCAGCCAGGTCTCCGGGTTCAGGAACGTGATCAGCCAGATCGAGAAGACGACGCCGATGATCGGCACGATCGGCATGCCCGGCGTCTTGAACGTGCGGGGCAGGTCGGGCTGTTTGTAGCGCAGGACGATCACCGCGATGCAGACGACGACGAAGGCGAGCAGGATGCCGATGTTCGTCAGTTCCGCGGCCTCGCCGATGGGCAGCAGCCCGGCGATGATCGCCGACGCGATGCCGAGCACCCAGGTCATCCGGCTCGGCACCTTGCGGACCGGGTGGGTCTTGCTGAACCACTTGGGCAGCAGGCCGTCGCGGCTCATCGAGTAGCCGACCCGGCTCGCGCCCATGAGGAAGGTGAACAGCACCGTGGTGATACCGATGATCGCGCCGACGGCGATGATCAGGCCGAGCCACTTCATGCCGAGGCCGGCGAAGGCGCTGGAGAAGGCGGCCTCGCTGTCGATGTCTTTGTAGTTGACCATCCCGGTCAGGACCAGGCAGGCCAGCACATAGAGCACCATCGAGATGGCGAGCGAGTAGATGATCGCCTTCGGCATGTGCTTCTGGGAGTCGGTCGACTCCTCGGCCGCGGTGGACATGGCGTCGTAACCGAAGACCGCGAAGAACACGGTCGCCGCGCCGGTGAACGCGCCACTGAGGCCGAACGGGAAGAAGTTCGAGTAGTTCTCGGTGTTGATGTGGAAGACGCCGACGACGATGACCAGCAGGACCAGGCCGACCTTCAGGTAGACCAGCAGCGTTTCGAACCGGGCCGCGTTCTTCATGCCCTGGTTGAGGATGAAGGCGATCAGCAGGCACAGCAGCACGGCGAACAGGTTGATCTTGTAGGACCCCGGTGCGACATCGCCCGTTTCGGTGCCCGGAGCGCCCAGCATCCACGTCGGGAGCTCGATGTTGAGGTAGCCCAGCAGTTCGTTGAAGTAGCCGGAGATGCCGATCGCGACCACCGCCACGATCGCGGTGTACTCCAGCAGCAGATCCCAGCCGATGAACCAGCCGACGATCTCGCCCAGCACGGTGTAGCCGTAGGTGTAGGCCGACCCGGCGCGGGGGATCAGCCCGGCGAACTCGGCGTAGGAGAACGCGGCCGCGGCGCTGGCGATACCCGCGATGAGGAACGAGATGAGCACGGCGGGTCCGGCCGTCTTGTTCGCGACCGCGCCGGCCAGGGAGAAGATCCCCGCACCGATGATGCCGCCGACGCCGATCGCGGTGAGCTGTCGCAGGCCGAGCGTGCGCTGGAGCCCTCCGCCCCCGCTGAGTTCTTGGATCTGATCGATCGGTTTACGGCGGAAAATCCCGGATCCCGAGCCCAGGCTGCGCGGTGCGGACATCGTCGTCTCCCAACAGGTTGTGCCCTTCGGACTGGGTCACAGTCCGAAGGGCACCGTAGCGGGAGTCGGGACATCGCACCTATCCGGCGACGGTGTCCTCGCTCACTTCGGCGGCCACGCGAGCGGCGATCTTCGACGGCCTGGACGCGCCGGCGGAGAAGTAGGTCAGCAGCTCGGAGATCTCGACGGGGTCGTCCAGCTGGGGGCAGTGGCCCCAGTCCCCGCGCACCATCAGCCTGCTGTGCGGGACCAGCGCATGCAGCTGGCGCCCGGAGGCTGCGCTGACCAGCTTGTCCTTGCCGCAGACGACCACCAGGAGCGGGACCCGGATTTCCTCGAGCCGGTACGCGTTCGCCAGCTCTTCGACGAGTTGCCTCGCCTGTTCGAGCCGGGTGGTGGTGGACCGGTAGTCCGGGAACAGCGAGGTGAACCGGCGGACCTGAGCGGCGTCCGCGACGGAGGAGTCGGCGTACAGCAGCCGGGGGACGACCTGCTCGGCGACGGCGCGCACGAGGAAACCTGGGATCGGCAGCGGCAGGGCCGAGTACATCCGGAGCGGCAGCGGGTACCGGGCCACGGTGCGGATGAGCCAGCTGTCCACGAAACCGGGTGCGGCGATCGAGACCACGCCCGCGACCGGCAGGCGGTGGTTCTCGGCGGCCCGGAGGCTCATCGTGCCGCCGAGCGAGTTGCCGGCGAGCGCCACCGTGCCGAGTACCGCCTGCTCCTTGACCACGGCCGCGGTGAACGCGTCCAGCTGCGGGAGCATCGGGCCCGGCCGCAGTGGCTGAGCGTCACCGAATCCGGGAAGATCGACCGCGACCGCCGGAACACCGGCGGCCGCGAGCAGCTCCAGAACCGGGCGCCAGGTGTCGGCGCTGTCGCAATAGCCGTGCAGCAGCACCAACCTCGGCGCCGTCGGCTTGACCTGTCCGCGCGCGGTGGTCCGCTTACCGAGCACCCGCCGTGGGGCGCGGTCGGTGGACTCCACCGGCTGCGGCCCGACTTCGAGCACCCTGGTGCGGACACCGGCGTAGCGCCGGAACGAGACGCGGATCGGGTCGGTGTCGGTGGTGGTCCGGCCCCCCGGGTCCGCCGGTTCGGGCCGCTGCGATGCGGTCATCCTTCAAGGCTAACCGCGAGAGGTCGGATTTTGGTCGAACTTTGGTCGTGAAAAGCTCCCCGAGTCATAACGTTCTTGACACTTGACAAGACTGCGAAATGACTGTTTGACCTGCGCGGAACGCGCGGACGTGCGCTTGTGTGCGCGTTCCATCGTGGCGCGGAGGAGGGCTCACCCCTCCGATGAATGTGTGAAGACCACCTTACCGGAGGTTTCCCCGTCGAGCATGTTCTTAAACCCGGTTTCGGCCTCCGCGAACGGCAGTTCGGCGCCGATCCGCGGACGCACCCCCGTGAGTTCCAGGTAGGCGAGAAGATCGTTCAGTTCGTCCCTGGTTCCCATGGTCGAACCCGCGATACGCAGTTGCAGAAAGAACACACGCTGCAACTCCGCGTGAGCATCCGGTCCGCTGGTCGAGCCGGAAACGACGATGATCCCGCCCGGTTTGAGCGACTTCACCGAATGCGACCAGGTCGCCTTCCCGACGGTTTCGAAGACGGCGTCGACCCGCTCCGGCAGTCGCGCGCCGGACTCAAAGGTCTGATGTGCGCCCAGATTCTCGGCCAGCGCACGCTTTTCCTCGCTACGCCCGGTCACCCAGACTCGGAACCCGGCCGCGCGCCCGAGTTGGACGAGGGCGGTCGAGACGCCGCCGGAGGCGCCTTGCACGAGCATCGTCTGCCCCGGTCGCAGCCCGGACTTCACGAACAGCATCCGGTACGCGGTCAGCCACGCCGTGCCCATGGTCGCGGCTTCCGCGAAGGTCAGGCTCGACGGCTTCGGCACGACGTTGCGGGCCGGAACCACGACCTGCTCGGCGAAAGTGCCTTGGTACTTCTCGGTGAGCAAGGTGCGCTTCGGATCGAGAGTGTCGTCGCCCTGCCAGCCCGGGGCGTTGATCACCGAGTGGACGACGACCTCGGTGCCGTCGTCGAGGGTGCCCGCGCCGTCGCAACCCAGGATCATCGGGAACTGCTCGGGTTTGATGCCGACGCCGCGCAACGTCCACAGGTCGTGCATGTTGAGGCTGGCGGCCTTGACGTTGACCCGCACCCAGCCTTCGGGCACGTCGGGCTCGGGTCGCTCGCCGATCACCAGCGAGTCCAGCGGCTTTTCGGCGTTGGGTTCGGATGCGTAGACGGCGAACATGTCAGCAACCTACATGGCCTGACCGGCGGTGGCAGTGGGTGCGAGCGTAGGCTCACATCGTGTTCAACGGGCTCGCAGATTGGTGGGACGGCGTCGAACTGTGGCTCGCGCAGGCCCCGTTTCCCGTGCAGTTCGTACTGGTCATGGCGGTCGTCGTGCCGCTGTGCCTGGTCGCGGCCTGGGTGCTCGACTCGGTGTTCGGAAAGGTCGCCCGGCTCTTCGGCACGGCCCGCGATGCGAACGACCCCGACCGGCCGTCCTAAGCTGGCACACCATGTTCAACCGTAGGCGGATCACCGCCGCCCTGATCGGCCTGATCGTGCTGGTGCTCGCAGGCTGGTTCGTCAAGGACGGCATCAGTGGTGACGACACGAAGAGCGCTCCGGCGAGTTCGTCCGCTTCGGCCGCGCCTTCGGGCGACGCCGCGGCGAGCCAGGCGAAGGGCAAGGTCGCGGGCGCGGAGTCGGGTCTCCCGGTCAAACCGCTCACCGGACTTCCCCCGCAGGCGTCCGACACCTGGAAGCTCATCCAGGCGGGTGGGCCGTACCCGTACCCGCGCAACGACGACGTCACCTTCCAGAACCGGGAGAAGGTCCTGCCCGCCAAGGGGTCCGGCTACTACCGGGAGTACACGGTCAAGACGCCGGGCAGCCCCGATCGCGGGGCCAGGCGGCTGGTGACCGGTAGCGGCAAGGAGCTGTACTACACCGACGACCACTACAAGTCCTTCGTCGTAGTGGATCCCAGCCGATGAGCGCGGGCAAGGAAGCGGCGGACAAGGCGTTCGCCCGCGGCGCGTATCCGCATCTGATCGACGGCGCGCGGACGGTCGACAAGGACACGACGCTCGACGCGATCGCGGAGGCGCTGTCGTTCCCTGATTACTTCGGGAAGAATCTCGACGCGCTCTACGACTGCCTCACCGACCTGTCGTGGCTCCCGGTCGGCGAGCACGTGCTGATCTGGTCCGGTTCCTCGGGCCTCAGGGAGCGCGATCCCAAGGCGTACCTGGCCGTCCGCAGCGTGCTTTCCGACGCGCAGCGGGCGCTGGGGCCCTCCGGTGACCGGAAGGACTCCCGGCGCCTCACTGTCGTCTTGCCGGATTAGGCCTCCGGGACCCAGTTCGGCTTGCGCTTCTGCGCGAAGGCCGTGATGCCCTCCTGGCCTTCTTCGCTCGCGAAGAAGCCGGCGGAAAGCTTGTTCATGGCCTCGAAGCCTTCGGACGGTGTCGCCGGGCGAGGCTTGCTGAGCAGTTCCTTCGTGGCCGCGAGCGCCTTCGGCCCGCCGAGGGCGAGTGCCTTGACGTAGCGGGCGACCTCGCCGTCGAGTTCGTCGGCGGGGACGGCGGAGTTCAACAGGCCGATCTCGACGGCGCGATTCGCGTCGAAGGTGTCACCGGTCAAGAAGAGCTCGTGCGCGGCGCGGGCGTTGAGCCGCGGCAGCACGGTGAGCGAGATGACGGCGGGCACGACGCCGATCCGCACCTCGGAAAAGGCGAAGGTCGCTTCGTGGACGGCCACGGCGATGTCGGTCGCGGCCACCATGCCGATACCGCCCGCCCGCGCGGGGCCCGCCAGCTTGGCCACGACAGGTTTGGGGCTGGTCCACAGCTGCTCGAGGATCTTCGGGAACTCGTTGACGCCCTGGGCGCCCGCACCGGCGCCGCGGGCCTCTTTGAGATCCATTCCCGCGCAGAACACCGGACCGGTGTGGGTGAGCACGATGACCCGCACCGCGTCGTCCGCCCGTGCCTTGTCCAGCGATTCGCTCAGTTCACGCCGCAGCTGGGCGGAGAGCGCGTTGCGGTTGTGCGGGGAGTCCAAGGTGATCGTGGCGGTGCCGCCCACCACGTCGTAGTGCACCAGTTCGTCAGCCATGCCTCACCTTCGCATGGGCGAAGACAGGCCGGGCAGTGGCCTGCGCCACCATCTCCACCGACGGTGGCGCAGGCACTGGTCAGCCGATCGTCGTCGTGGTGAAGGTCGGGCTCGGATTCGGGAAACAGGCGGTCGGGGCGGAGACGTCGAAACCGGCGCTGACCACGGCGGTGAACGTCAGGCCCGGGTCCCTGTAGCTGGTCCCGCCCAGTTTCGTCTCGATGGTGCCGGACGAGCCCGCGGTGAGGTGCGCGGTCACGGTCGGCAGTTCGAACGTCGAGCCGCCCGCGATCGGGCCGGGGAAGCTCAGCGTCGCGACGCTGCCGGAGACGGTGATCTTCGGCGGGGTCGAGCCGATGCCGGAGCCGCCGGCGAGGTCGGCGCCCACCCAGGTCGAGTTCGCCGGGATCGGGATCTTCAGTGAGAAGTCCTTGATGTTCTTGACCTGGTAGCCGCTGACTTCGGCCGGGACCGTGTTCGGCGCCGGATCGATGACGACGTCGAGCGCGGCGCCGGGGGCGACCGTGGCGGGAGCGGTGACGTCGGCGTCCTGGTTCAGCTTGAGGTACTTGTTGCCGACGAGCGGCGGCTTCGCCTCACAGTCGAAGACGACGGTGGTCGCCGCGGAAGCCGGTGCGGCGAGCCCGACGAGCGGGACGAGCACGGCCGAGGCGCAGACCAGGGCACGGATGGCAGCCTTCATGTTCCACCTACCTGGGGGTTCGATGGGGAGAGAGGGAGCTGCGCAGCGTTTAGAGAGTTACCGGCAAGTTAAGTAACTCGTCAAGAAATCTCCGTTCCCATACGCGGGGTGTCACGGAACTGGGAACGGAACCCACCGAAAATCGGTATCAAGCATCCGAACGGGACGCGCCGCTCTACTGCGCCGATGAATGATCAGGCGGCGAGCCGGGAGGCGGCGACGTCGTAGCGGTCCAGGACGAGCCTGGCGATCCGCGGATCCGGCCCCAGCGGCCCGGCGACGATCACCGACGGGTCGGCTTCGCGGGCCAGTCGCGCGATCCGGTCCGGCAGCAGCCCTGGCGCGAGGAACCAGCCCGCGACCGCGAGCCGCTGTGCGCCGTTGAGGCGCAGCCGTGCGATGGCGGCCGGCACGTCCGGCTGCGCGGCGCTGGCGAAGGCGGGCGTCGCGAGCAATCCGCGGCGCAGGTGCCAGCGGGTGGTGATCCCGGCGACCGCGTCGTTCGCCGCGACGTTCGACGAGCCGACGCCCGCCAGCAGGACACCCAGCCCGGGGTCGTCGAGCTCGGCGCCCGCCTCGGTGAGCCGGTCCAGCGCGACCGTCTCGACGAGCGGATCGATCCCCAGCACCCCGGAAACCCGCACGTCGAGGCCCGGGCAGTCCGCGGTCACCTCGGCGACGAGCGCGGGCAGGTCGACCCGGGCGTGGTACGCGACGCCGAGCAGCAGGGGCACCACGACGACCTCGCGGTGTCCCTCGGCGTAGAGGCCGCGCAGGGCGTCGGTGAGCAACGGCTCCGAGAGATCCAAAAAGGACTCGCGGATATCGAGGCCCGGCGCCAGCCCACGGGAGACGCCGAGCAGGGCGCGGATGGTCGCGGCGGACCGCGGGTCGCGGCTGCCGTGGGCGACGGCGAGGAGGGGTGGGGTCATGCGAACCTTTCGCCGACGAGTCCGGCCGCCAGTGTATCGCCGTCCTTCGGGTCGATGACCAGGAAAGCGCCCGTCCGCGGGCTGACGCCGTAGTCGTCGACGCCGATCTCCTCGGCCAGCCGGAGCGTGACCCGGCCGATGTCGTTGAGTTCCAACGTGCCCGGGTCGTCCACACTGGACAAGGTCTGCTCGTCGAACCGTGCGTGGAGCTCGCCGACGAGGGCCTGCACCGTCCGCGTCCCGTGCTTCACCAGCACCCGCGCGCCCGGTTTCAGCGCCTTGGCCGAGAGCCAGCACAACGTCGCGGTGATCTCGTCGGTCACCGTCGGCTGCCGGTCGGCGGCGGCGATCAGGTCACCTCGCGAGATGTCGACATCGTCGGTGAGCAACAGGGTCACCGAGGTACCGGCGCCGGCTTCGGCGAGCGGCCCGTCGGCGGTGTCGATGCCCTCCACCCGGCTGCGGATTCCCTGCGGGAGCACGACGATCTCGTCACCGGGCCGGACTGTGCCCGCCGCGATCTGCCCCGCGTACCCGCGGTAGTCGGGGTGGTCGGCAGTGCGCGGCCGGATCACGTACTGCACCGGGAAGCGGAACGCCGAATCGTGCGGATCCGGCGCCACCGGCACGGTTTCCAGGTGCTCCAGCAGGGTCGGGCCGGAGTACCACGGGGTCTTGTCCGACTTCTCCGCCACGTTGTCGCCCACCAGCGCCGAAACCGGCACCGCGAGCACGGAGCCCCGTTCGTAGCCCAGGGACGCGGCGTGCTCGGCGAACTCCTCGGCGATCACGGTGAACGTCGCTTCGTCGTAGCCGACGAGGTCGATCTTGTTGACCGCCAGCACCAGGTTCGGGACGCCGAGCAGGGCGAGTACGGCGGCGTGACGGCGGGTCTGCTCGATGACGCCCTTGCGCGCGTCGACCAGCAGCACGGCCAGCTGCGCGGTCGATGCCCCGGTCACCGTGTTCCGCGTGTACTGCACGTGGCCGGGCGTGTCCGCGAGCACGAAACTGCGCCTGGGCGTCGCGAAGTACCGGTACGCCACGTCGATCGTGATGCCCTGCTCGCGTTCCGAGCGCAGGCCGTCCACGAGCAGGGAGAGGTCCGGAGTGGACAGTCCTTTGTCGACACTGGCGCGGGTGACCGCGTCCAGCTGGTCGGCGAGGACGGATTTGGTGTCGTACAGGAGCCGCCCGACCAGGGTCGACTTCCCGTCGTCCACGCTGCCCGCGGTCGCGAGCCTGAGGAGGCTGGACATCAGAAGTACCCTTCCCGCTTGCGGTCTTCCATCGCCGCCTCCGACATCCGGTCGTCGGCGCGGGTGGCGCCGCGCTCGGTGAGCCGGGAGGCCGAAACCTCGGCGATGACCTCGTCCACCGTGGCGGCGGTCGATTCGATGGCGCCCGTGCACGAACCGTCGCCGACGGTCCGGTAGCGCACGGTCAGTTCCTTGACGACCTCGTCCGGCCGCGGCCCGCCCCATGGGCCTTCGGCCAGCCACATGCCGTCGCGCTGATAGACCTCGCGCCGGTGCGCGTAGTAGATCGACGGCAGCTCGACCTTCTCCCGCGCGATGTAGTTCCAGACGTCCGCCTCGGTCCAGTTGGACAGCGGGAAGACGCGGACCTGCTCGCCGGGACGGTGACGGCCGTTGTAGAGGTTCCACAGTTCGGGGCGCTGCCGTCGCGGCTCCCACTGGCCGAAAGCGTTGCGCAGACTGAAGATCCGCTCCTTGGCGCGAGCGCGCTCCTCGTCGCGGCGCCCGCCGCCGAAGACCGCGTCGAACTTGTTCTCGGCGATCGTGTCGAGCAGCGGCGTGGTCTGCAGCGGGTTGCGCATCCCGTCGGCGCGCTCTTCGAGCCTGCCGTCGTCGATCCAGTCCTGGACCTTCGCCACCACCAGCCGCAGCCCGTGCCGCTCGACGACGCGGTCGCGGAAGTCGATGACCTCGTCGAAGTTGTGCCCGGTGTCCACGTGAAGCAACGGGAACGGCACCGGAGCGGGCCAGAACGCCTTGATCGCCAGGTGCAGCAGGAGCGTCGAGTCCTTGCCGCCGGAGAACAGGATCACCGGCCGGTCGAACTCACCCGCCACCTCGCGGAAGATGTGGATGGCCTCGGATTCCAGTGCGGCGAGGTTGTCCTGCGCCGCATCTGTGGCCGGTTCGAGCGTGGTCATTTCGTCCCTTCTCACCCGTGGAGGCCGCATTCGGTCTTGCCCTGCCCGGCCCAGCGGCCGCTGCGCGGGTCCTGGCCCGGGGCGACCTTGGCGGTGCACGGCGCGCAGCCGATCGACAGATAACCGATGGACACCAACGGGTTCTCGAGAATCCCGTGCTCGTCGATGTAGTCCCTGAACTCGTCGTCGGACCACGGCGCGATCGGGTTGATCTTCACCAGCCCGTTGCGGTCGTCCCAGGTGACGATGGGGGTGTTCGCGCGGGTCGGCGCGTCGACGCGGCGGACGCCGGTCACCCACGCCGAGTACTTCGCGAGCGTGTTCCGCAGCGGCACGACCTTGCGCAGGTGACAGCACTGGTTCGGGTCGCGCTCGTGCAGCTTCGGGCCGTACTCGGCGTCCTGTTCGGCGACGCTCTGTTCGGCCTCGGCGTTGACTATCCGCACGCCCGGGTACACCGCCTGCACCGCGTCACGGGTGCCGATGGTCTCCGGGAAGTGGTAGCCGGTCTGCAGGAACAGCACGTCGACGTCGGGTTTGACCTGGGTGGCCAGATCGATGAGGACGGCGTCCTGCATGTTGGAGGCGACGATGAAGTCGTCACCGAAGGTCTCCGCGGTCCAGCGGAGAGCTTCGGTCGCGGTCGCCTCCGCGAGCTCCTTCGAAGCCCGTTCGGCGAGCGTCTTGTAGTCGGCCGTGGCGGTCATCCTTGCGACACCTCCGGAAAGGACAGTCCGAGGAACTTCACGGTGAAGACCCGGCGGCAGCCCGAGCACAGCCACGAGCCGCCCTCTTCCGGCCGCAGGTCTTCATCGCCACAGAAAGGGCAGTGGTACGGGGTCGCGCGCTCGGTCATTGCAAGACGCTCTCGTCGGCCCGCAGGACCCACTGGGCGAACCGCTCGCCGGGTTCGCGGCCGGCGATGTACGCCCGCACGACCCGTTCGACGTACGCGGTCAGCTCCGACGCGGTCACTTTGTGCCCGCGCAGTTTCCGGCCGAATCCGGCGTCGAGGCCGAGCCCACCGCCGAGGTGCACCTGGAAGCCTTCGACCTGCTTGCCGTCCTCGTCGGTGACGACCTGGCCCTTGAGCCCGATGTCGGCGGTCTGGACGCGGGCGCACGAGTTGGGGCAGCCGTTGAGGTGCACGGTCACCGGGTTCTCGATCTCTGCCTGGATGTCGGCGAGACGCTTTTCCAGTTCGGTGACCAGTTCGATCGCGCGGGCCTTGGTCTCGACGATCGCGAGTTTGCAGAATTCCAGGCCGGTGCAGGCCATGATCCCGCGGCGCCACGGCGAAGGCTCGGTCTCCAAGCCGAGATCGGCCAGCTCGCTCTTCAGCCCGTTCACCTCGGCCTCGGGGACGTCGAGGACTACGAGCTTCTGGTGCGGGGTCAGGCGGACGCGGTTCGACCCGGCCCGCTCGGCGGCCTTCGCGACGGCCAGCAGGGTGGCGCCGGAGACGCGGCCCGCGACCGGCGCGGCGCCCACGTAGAACTTCCCGTCGATCTGCGGGTGCACGCCGACGTGGTCGATCTGGGCGGCGGGCACCTCGGGTGCCGGGCCGTCGGTCAGCTTGCGCTTGAGGTACTCGTCTTCCAGAACCTGGCGGAACTTCGCGGCGCCCCAGTCCTTCACCAGGAACTTGATCCGGGCGCGGGCGCGGAGCCGCCGGTAGCCGTAGTCGCGGAAGACGCTGATCACGCCTTCCCACACGTCGGGGACCTCGTCGAGGGAGACCCAGGCGCCCAGCCGCTGCCCGATCATCGGGTTGGTGGACAGCCCGCCACCGACCCAGACGTCGAAGCCGGGGCCGTGCTCGGGATGGTTCACGCCGACGAAGGCGACGTCGTTGATCTCGTGCGCGACGTCCTGCTGCCCGGAGACCGCGGTCTTGAACTTGCGCGGCAGGTTCGAGTAGCGCGGGTCGCCGATGTAGCGGCGTTTGATCTCGTCGATCGCGGGGGTGCCGTCGATGATCTCGTCGGCGGCGATGCCCGCGACGGGGGAGCCGAGGATGACGCGCGGGCTGTCGCCGCACGCCTCCAGCGTGGTCATCCCGGCCTTTTCGAGCTTCGCCCAGATCGTCGGGACGTCTTCGATCTGGATCCAGTGGTACTGGATGTTCTGCCGGTCGGTGATGTCGGCGGTGTCGCGCGCGTGGGTCTGCGAGATCTCGGCGAGCACGGCGAGCTGGTCGGTGGTCAGCGCGCCGCCGTCGAGCCGCACCCGCAGCATGAAGTAGCGGTCGTCGAGCTCTTCGGGTTCCAGCGTCGCGGTGCGGCCGCCGTCGATCCCCGGCTTGCGCTGGGTGTAGAGACCGAACCAGCGAAACCGGCCGCGGAGGTCACCCGGGTCGATCGAATCGAAGCCGCCGCGGGCGTAGATGTTCTCGATCCGCGCACGGACGTTGAGCGGGTTGTCGTCCTTCTTGGACCGCTCATTGGGGTTCAGGGGTTCGCGATACCCCAGGGCCCACTGCCCCTCGCCCCGTTTCTGTTTCACCCGGGGCGTGCGGGCAGGGGTCTCGCGCGTGGGCGACGACATGGGAGTCCTCCGGCAGATCGTGGTGGTGGCGGGGAGTCAGCGGTTCGTCGCACAGAGCGCGCTCGCCACACGACGGAGATCCACGTGGCGGCGTGCCACGAGGGTGATTCCGGCGCGGGTCATTGATTCAGCGTGCCACGCGCCCACTATGTGGTCCAGGCCGGTCCGAATACTGGGAACCCCATCCGGATTCGGCTGTTTTGGCTGGTCAAAGGTCTGACTCGAAGGTCAAGTCCGGGTTCGCCGACGGGCATTGTGACGCAGAACGCGCGCTCCTCACGACGGCAGGACGCGGTCCACGATGATCCGGATGACGTCCTCGTCGGCGACGTCCGCGAGCACCTCCGGCAGGGTGAGCCGTTCCACGGTGAGCCCGGTCAGCGCGAGGTACATCAGCAGTACTTCGGCGCGCCCGCCCGGCATGCCTGCCGCGACGTGCCAGTCGACGCTCATGTCGATGCCTTCGCGGATGGTCTTGGTCAGCGCGGCCGAGAGATCCGGGCGCCGGGTGGCTTCGAGGCGGAGTTCGAGCAGGGCGAGATAGGGCTCGCGGTGAGCGGTCAGGCGGCCCATGAGCTCGCCCAGCAGGACGCCGACCCGGTCGTGGGACGGCGACTCGGCCTGCGGGTTCGCCATCACGTCCGCCGGTGCCGACAGCCGCTCGTGCACGCGGACGCCGACCTCGCCGAGCAGTTGATCCCGGTTCCGGAAGTAGTTCGACGTCGTTCCCGGCGGGACGTCCGCTTCGACGTCCACGGCGCGGTAGGTGAGCCCGCGCGCGCCCTCGCGGGCGAGGACGGTGATGGCGGCGTCGGTCAGCGCGGTCCTGCGCTCCGGGTTCTGTCGCATCGGGACATTCTCCTTGCCTCAGTCAAACCACTATGTCTATAGTACTACGAGTCAAGTGGTTTAGAACTGGGAGGAAACACCAGATGCAACTCAGCGGTTTCGGTGCCTGTGTGCTCGTCGACGACATCGCCGAGACCACCGCCTGGTGGAAGCGGCACATGCAGTTGACGGTGACGATCGAGCTCGACTGGTTCTCCAGCCTCAACGTCGGCGTCCCCGGCTACGAAATGAGCTTCGCCAAGCGCGGTCACAAGGCCACGCCGGAGCCGTGGCGGGCGCAGGAAGCGGCCGGCTCCATGGTCGGTTTCATGGTCGACGACGCGGCGGCCGAGTACGAGCGGCTGCGCGAGGAGGGGGTCAAGATCGTCACCGAACTCGTGGACGAGGAGTTCGGCCAGCGGCACTTCTACATCGAGGACCTCAATGGCTTCCTGATCGACATCATCGAGGTGATCCCGCCGTCGCCGGAATGGCTGGCCGCGAACGGGTTGGCCTAGTACCGCTTCGGGTGAGTGAGGCCGCGCGAGGCCGCCGACGCCGCTAGCTTCGATCTCCGATCCACAGAGGACGGAGGAGTTGCGCATGCGCCGATGGGTGGTCGCCGCGATGGTGCTGGCGTCCCTGCTGATCCCCGGTACCGCTTCCGGGGCTCAGCAGGGTTGCAGGCTGATCTCGCCTGACGAGGGGGCGGTGCTGCACAAGGGTGATTCGTACCGGTTCGAGGCGGTCGGCTGCTCGCCGAAGGTCCGGGGACACCTGGCCCATACGGTGCTGGTCGAGGTCGCCATGAGCCGCGACGCCGTCGCGGACGACCACGGCGAGTGGTCGCTCGACCACGTGGTCAACGACTACTCGCTGAGCATGGAGACCCTCATCTGGGTGCGGTTCGACGACGGCACCCGCTCCACGTCGGTCAAGGTGCGCATCGCCGACAGATAGCGCGTCGCAGTGAAGGCCTCTTTCCCCCGGGAAGGAGGCCTTCACTGCGTGGGGGACACTGGGGTGTGCCCGCGTTGCTGCCCGAAACCACCACGCCCGTCGAGTCCGCGCTCCCCGAGAGCGCGCTGGAAGGGCTCGGCACGCGACCGTTCGGTGTCTACGTGCACGTCCCCTTCTGCGCGACCCGCTGCGGCTATTGCGACTTCAACACCTACACCGCCGGTGAGCTGGACAGCGGTTCGTCGCCGCAGTCCTGGCTCGAAGGCCTCAAGCGCGAGTTCGATCTGGCCGCGCGCGTGCTGGGGAAGCCGCCCGCGGTCGACACCGTCTTCGTCGGCGGCGGTACCCCGTCCCTGCTCGGCGCCGACGGGCTCAGAAGCGTTCTCGACGCCGTCCGTGACACCTTCGGGCTCGCGCCGGACGCCGAGGTGACGACGGAGTCCAATCCCGAGTCCACCTCGCCCGAGTTCTTCGCGGGGATCCGAGACGCCGGGTACAACCGGATCTCGCTCGGGATGCAATCGGCCGCGCAGCACGTGCTGAAGATCCTCGACCGGGTGCACACCGCGGGCCGTCCGGTCGCGGCCGCCGAAGAGGCCCGCGCCGCGGGGTTCGAGCACGTCAACCTCGACGTCATCTACGGCACGCCGGGGGAACGGACCGAAGATCTCCAGGCTTCCCTGGACGCGGTCCTGGCCGCCGGTGTCGACCACGTCTCGGCGTACGCGCTGATCGTCGAAGAGGGCACCGCGCTCGCCCGCCGCATCCGCCGCGGCGAACTGTCCGCGCCGGACGACGACGTGCTGGCCGCCGACTACGAGATGATCGACCGCGTCCTCGCCTCGGCGGGGTTGCGCTGGTACGAGGTGTCCAACTGGGCGACCTCGGAGGAAGCCCGCTGCCGGCACAACATCGGCTACTGGCGCGGCGGTGACTGGTGGGGCGCCGGGCCTGGCGCGCACAGCCACGTCGGCGGCGTCCGGTGGTGGAACGTGAAGCACCCGGCCCGCTACGCCGCGTCGCTCGCGGCCGGGGAGTCGCCTGCCGCGGGCCGCGAACTGCTGACCGACGAGGACCGGCATCTGGAACGCGTGATGCTGGAACTCCGGCTGTCCGAAGGGCTTCCGCTCGACGCCCTCGACGACGACGGCCGGGCCGAGGCCAGTGCCGCCGCCGCCGAAGGACTGCTGGATCAGTCCGCTTTGGACGGTCAGGGACGTGCGGTGCTGACCGATCGCGGGCGGTTGCTGGCGGACGGTCTGGTGCGCCGGCTCACCTGAGTGGCGGGCAGGTCTGTTGCGGCACGAAGTCCGTGAAGGCCTCCTTCGTTACCTTGAGAGTAGGGAAGGAGGCCTTCACGGACACGCCACCTTTGCTGACTTCAAGGTGGGAGAAGCGGTCTTCGTGGTGTGGTGGTTCTGGACTGGCCGGCAGGAGTTGGCTGTGTCTTGAGTGTCCACAAGGGACACATTCCGGCGGTAGAATGTCTGTTTGTTGACTAGATGTGCGATTTCGATAAGGGGCGTGAGTGGCAAGTGGCGTTCTGACGTACGTGCTCGTGGAGGAGCCCGATGGCTGGCGCGTCGCGTCGTTCCAGAACACCCGGGTGAGCGATCCGGCCGCGAGGGTTTCGTGAGGTCGCCGAGGTCTTCACCCGGCTCGCGGGGACGCTGCGGGCGCAGCCCTGCAACCCGGATTCGAGACGGATGCCGAGCGTATTTCCTCGCCCGGCAGGGGGGCTGGTGGTATCGCGGTGAGTACACCGTCGAGGAGGATCGGGCCGGTGCCCGGGTGACCCACCGGGTGTACGACGTCGGCGAGGCTTTGATCGGATGATGGGAGACCTCGCCCGGCCCGACGACGAAAGGCGTACGCTCGGTTAGGTTCACCTAACCCTGGAAAGGAAGTGTGCATGGCCGAGGCGCGGAGAGCGGTGTCGGCGACCCGGCTGCGGGTGCTGCGCACCGAGCGGATCACCCCGCATATGGTCCGGATCGTCGCCGGGGGCGAAGAGATCGCCTCCTTCCAGCCCAACGAATTCACCGACGCCTACGTCAAGGTGCACTTCCGGGTGCCTGGCGTCACCTATCCCGAACCGTTCGACCTGGCCCGCGTCCGCGAAGAGCTGCCGCGCGAGCAGTGGCCGCGGATGCGTTCGTACACCGTCCGCGCTTTCGACGCGAACCTCGGCGAGCTGGTGCTCGACTTCGTCCACCATGGTGACGAGGGGGTCGCCGGGCCGTGGGCCGCCGCCGCGAAACCCGGCGACGAGCTGCTCATTTCCGGACCTGGCGGGGCGTACGCGCCGGGCGAGGAGGCCGACTGGCATCTGCTCGCCGGGGACGAGAGTGCCCTGCCGGCGATCGCCGCTTCGCTCGAGGCGATGCCGGCCGGTGTTCCCGTGCACGCGTTCATCCTCGTGGAGGACGCCGCCGAAGAGCAGTCGCTGACCACCAAGGGCGACGCGCGGATCACCTGGCTGCACCGGAGCCGGGGTGACGATCTCGCGGCCGCCGTCCGCGCGCTCGACTGGCGTGAAGGTGTCGTGCAGGCGTTCGTCCACGGCGAGGCCGGGTTCGTCCGGGACCTGCGGCGTCATCTGCTGGACGACCGGGGCATGCGTCGCGACCTGCTGTCGATCTCCGGATACTGGCGGATCGGGAAGACCGACGAGGCGTGGCGACTGGAGAAACAGGCCGAGCGGAACGCGTAGCCTCGGTCGCATGATCGAGCTGAAGGTGGACGTCGACCCGGCCGAGGTGGGTTTCGACGCGGAGCGGCTGCGCCGGATCGACAAGCACTTCGACGGGTATCTGGAGCGAAAGCGGCTCCCCGGGTATCTGGCCGTGGTGACCAGGAACGGGAAGGTCGCGCATCTCGCGTCGAACGGGCAGCGCGACATCGAGGCCGGGCTTCCGGTCGAGACCGACACGATCTGGCGCGTCTACTCGATGACGAAGCCGGTCACCTCCGTCGCCGCGATGATGCTCGTCGAAGCGGGGCTCATCGACCTCAAGGACCCGATCTCGCGCTGGCTGCCGGAGTTCTCGGAACCGCGGGTCTTCGCCGGGGGCTCGTCGGTGAAGCCGGCGACCGTGCCCGCCGCCGAACCGATCCGCCTCTGGCATCTGCTCACCCACACCGCGGGGCTGACCTACGGTTTCCACCGCACGCATCCGGTCGACGCGCTCTACCGCGAGGCTGGGTTCGACCTCGGCACCGCGCCCGGGCTCGATCTGGCGGGCGTTTCCGAAGCGATCGCGCGGTTGCCGCTGCTGTTCCAGCCGGGTTCGGAATGGAACTATTCGGTCGCGACGGACATCCTCGGCAGGCTGATCGAGGTCGTCTCGGGGCAGTCACTCGACGTCTTCTTCGCCGAACGGATCTTTATTCCGCTCGGCATGCACGAGACGGGGTTCCAGGCCGCCGCCGGCGATTTCGACCGGCTGGCCGCGCTCTACGTGCCGCATCCCGCCACCAAGGAGCCGTTCCGTCACGACGAGCTGGGCAACGTCGGCCGCGTCGCGCCTTCGTGCTTCTCGGGTGGCGGAGGGCTGGTCTCCACGGCGGGTGATTTCCACCGTTTCGCGCAGATGCTGGTGCGCGGCGGCGAACTCGACGGCGTCCGGCTGCTCGGCCCGCGCACGGTGCGGCTCATGGCGACCAACCACCTGCCCGGCGGCGTGGACCTGGAGACCTGCGGGCGAACCGGGTTCTCCGAGGCGCCGTACGACGGTTTCGGCTTCGGCCTGGGCTTTTCCGTGCTCGACGACCCGGTGAAGGCCAAGACCCTGGCCAGCGCCGGGGAATTCGCCTGGGGCGGCGCGGCGAGCACCGCGTTCTGGGTCGATCCGGACGAAGACATCACGGTCCTGTTCTTCACCCAGTTGCTGCCGTCGTCGACCTATCCGATCCGCGTCGAATTGAGGAACCTGGTGTACCAAGCCTTGGTCGACTGAGGGGGAGCCATGCGCCGGATCGTGGTGGTCGGGGCCGGTCAAGCCGGACTGGTCCTGGCCTTGGGCCTGCAGCGGCACGGATACGCCGTCACCGTGGTCACCGACCGCGACGCCGAAACGATCCGCGACGGCAGGCTCATCTCGAACCAGTGCGTGTTCCATCCCGCGCTGACCCGGGAACGCGCGCTGGGCATCAACTTCTGGGACGGACAGGCCCCGGAGATCCTCGGCGCGTCGTTCGGGCTCGCCGGGGACTCCCCGGAGCCCGCCGTCTCGTGGCAGGCCCGGTTCGACCATCCCGCGCAGTCGGTCGACCAGCGGGTCAAGGTGTCCGCCTGGCTGACCGCCTTCGCCGAACGCGGCGGCGAGGTGCGGATCGGCAAGGTGACCCCGGACGGGCTGGAGCAGTACGCCCGCGAATTCGAACTCGTGCTGGTCGCGGCCGGGCGGGGGCCGCAGTTCGACGCCCTCTTCTCGCGTGATGACGCGCGTTCCCCGCATCGTGAGCCGCAGCGCACCATCGGGATCCTGTACCTCGTGTCCGGCCGGGACGAACCACTTCCGGTGTATCCGGGCCTGACGTTCGGGCTCTCCCAGGCCGGTGAGCTGTTCGGGCTGCCGATCCAGTCCGTGCGCGGACCGGTCTTCGGGCTCGGGTTCTTCGGTGTGCCTGGCGGCCCCATGGACGTCTGGGACGGCGTCACCGGCGTCGATGAGCATTTCGCCCTCGCGATGAGGCTGCTGCGCAGGCAATTCCCGTGGGTCGAGGAGTCGCTCGCCGACGCTCGCCCGAGCGGGCCGCTGGACGTTCTGCGCGGCCGGGTCTTGCCGATCGTGCGCGACCCGGTCGGGACACTGCCGTCGGGGGCGAAGGTCCTGGCGATGGGCGACGCCGCGGTGACGAACGACCCGATCGCCGGACAGGGCGCGAACATGGCGGCGCACGCGGCCGCGGTCTGCGAACGGCGCATCCTCGACCACGGTGACCGTCCGTTCGACGAAGCGTTCCTGCGTGGAACTTTCGCCGAATACTGGGAAAAGGCCCAGCACGCGACCCGGCTGAGCAACGATCTGCTCGGCCCGCCGCCGGATCACGTGCTGGCCACCCTGGAAGCCGCGCGGACGGCGCCCGAGGTGGCGCGCCGGTTCGCGAACATCTTCGCCGATCCCGCCGACTACGCCGGTTGGCTCACCGACGCGGACACCGCACGGGCTTACCTGGCGTCGAACGGCGCGTGATCCGGGGCGCACACGGTGCCGCGCGCCGGAAGGCGTCCGTGGGACAGGTAGGCGTCGACAGCCGCGTCGACACAGGCGCTGCGGTTCAACGCGCCGTGTCCCCAGGCGTCCAGCGTCAGGAGCCGGGCGTTGCCGAGGATGCGTTCGGCCCGCTTCGCCCCGGCGTACGGCGTTTCCGGGTCGCCCTTGCCGTTGGCCAGCAACAGGATCGGCGCGGTCGGCCGGTTCCACGGTCCCGTGTACCGCGCCGGGTCGGAGGCGGGCCAGAAGGCGCACGGCAGGGAGAGATACGCGTCGTACGAACCGAAACCGCGGCTTTCCCGGTCGGCCGCGCGGGCCGCGCGAGGCCAGGCGGCCGGGTCACGCGGGTTCGTGGTGTCCGCGCAGATCGTCCCGCCGCCACCCATCGCGGAATCGAAAGGTGTCGCGATGGCCTTCGCCACGACGGGTTTCGTCACGGACTGGAGGAATTCCGCCAGCGCGGGCGAGTGGGCCTCGTCGGTCAACCCGTGGTGGGTACGCCGGACGACCTCCTGATAGGTGACCGGCCCCGGCGTGGCTTCCAGCCGGTCGAGGAGCCCGTCGTACTTGGCCCGCAAGTCCTTTCCCGGCTCGCGGAACGCGCACCGGGTGTCGGCCGCGCACGCGTCGAGGAACGCCTGGAGCGCGCGGTCGGCGTCCCGGAACCCGCCGAGCCTGGTGCTGAACGGGACGTTCGCGTCCTCCGGGCGGTGTCCGGTGGACCAGGCGATCGGATCGTTGACGGCGTCCAGTGCCAAGGCGCCGACCCGATGCGGGAACAGGTTGGCGTACACCTCGCCGACGTAGGTGCCGTAGGAAAGCCCGTAGTAGCGCAGGCGGGGCTCGCCGACGGCTTGGCGCATCCTGTCGAGGTCCCTGGCGACGTTCGCGGTCGACAGGTGGCCGAGCAGCGGCCCGGCGTTGCGGCCGCAGGAGGCGGTGACCTCGCGGGCGTCGGCGAAATGCCGGGTCTCCTGCTCGGCGGTGATCGGGAAGTTGCCCAGGATTCGTTTGAGCGGAACGGTTTCCGCGTCGGAGGTGAAGCATCGGACCGGTGTGCTGGCGCCGACGCCGCGCGGGTCGAAGCCGACGATGTCGAACTGCCGGTGCAGGGACGGGGTCTGGAACCTGCTGAAGCGGCCGTGGTTCCCAGGGCCGCCGGGGTTGGTGAAGAGGGTGCCGCGTTTGTGCTTCTGGTCCGTCGCGGGGAGGCGGCCGAGCGCGATGGTGATCCGAGGTCCCCCCGGGTCCTGATAGGACAACGGGACTTCGATCTCGGCACAGTCGTAGCCCGGTGGCGATCCGGACGGGCAGGGGCCCCAGGCGAGCCCCTTCGGCGCGGCCGAGACCGCGGGCGTGATCGTGACGGCGGTGAGTGCGGTGAGAGTGAGTACGGCGGCGATGCGGATTCTGGTCACCGGCCCAGCGTCTCGCCTCGCGGGCGCGCGATCCCTGGTGCTTGTACCAGGAAAAATGGTGGGGTAAGCCCCTCCATGTTCAACATATAGCGCACCAGGGGGCTTGCGGCAAGACCCCGGTGGTGCCGCAGACTCCTCGGCCGTAGCGAGAACAGGCCGAACAGGAGTGAAGATTTGACGGACGTCGACGTGATCATCGTGGGTGCCGGCCCGACCGGTCTGATGCTGGCCGCCGAACTGCGGCTGGCCGGTGCGCGCCCGCTGGTCCTGGAACGGCGGCCGGAACAGGGGAAGACTCCGAAGGCCCACGGCCTCAGCGGGCAGATCCTGGACCTGCTGCACCATCGCGGCCTGCTGGAGCGGGTGCGGGGGCTCGTCACCGACCCCGTCCCGCCGCATCGGTTCCCGTTCGGTGGGGTGCACGTCGACCTCACCCGGTTCGAGGAGCCGCCGCTGAAGGCGCTTTCGGTACGCCAGCAGTCGCTGGAGCGGCTGCTGGAGGAGCACGCCATCGAACTCGGCGCGGAAGTGCGTCGCGGGCACGAAGTCGTCGGGCTGCGCCAGGACGAGGACTCGGTGACCGCCGAGGTGCGCGGACCCGACGGATCGTACGAGGTCAGCGCCCCGTACCTGGTGGGCTGCGACGGCGGACGCAGTCCCGTCCGTTCGATGGCGGGGATCGGTTTCCCCGGCACCACCTATCCCGAGGTCAACCGGATCGGGCAGGTCAAGATCCCCGACGGGCTCACCGTCCACGACAACGGCGACATCGAGACGCCGGAACTGGGCCGGATCAAGGCGGGCTTCACGCGCACCGACACCGGCGTGTTCGCGCTCGGTTCGCTGACGCCGGGGATCGTGTTCATCCAGACCACGGAGGACGATCCCGGCGAGGTCGACGACGACGTGCCGATGACCCTGGCCGAACTCGGGGACAGCATTCGCCGTGTGCTCGGCGGCGACGTCCCGTTGGGCGAGCCGGTCCGGCTCTCGCGCTACCAGTTCTCCGCCCGCCAGGCGGAGCGCTACCGCGAAGGCCGGATCCTGCTGGCGGGCGACGCGGCCCACCTGCTGCCGTCCACCGGCACGGCGATCAACGTCGGCATGTCCGACTCGGTCAACCTGGCGTGGAAGCTGGCCGCGGAGATCCAGGGCCGGGCGCCGGAAGGGCTGCTGGACACCTATCACGCGGAACGGCACGCCGCCGGTGCGCGTGCGCTCCTGCAGTCCCGGGCACAGGTCGCGTTGCGGCGCGGGCACGACGAAGCGGCTGAAGCGCTCCGCACGGTTTTCCAGGAACTGCTGGACGACGAGCAGGCAGCGCGACGGCTGGCCTCTCACGTCGCCGGGACCGACACGCGCTACCCGATGCCGGGCTCCGGGCACGCGCTCGCCGGCACGCTCGTCCCGGATCTCGCGCTGGAGACCGACGAGGGCCCGACCAGCGTCGCCGAACTGCTGCGCCCGGCGCGGCCGGTCCTGCTCGACCTCGCGGGCAGGCCCGAACTGCGTGACCTCGCACAGGGGCGTGTGGACGTCCACACCGCGAAGGCGGAGGACCGGCCCGCCGACGTCCTCCTGATCCGCCCCGACGGCTACGTCGCCTGGGCGGGCGACACCGACACCGAAGGCCTGCGAGAGGCCCTCGCCGCCTGGTTCGGCGCCTGACCCCACGCATTTCGTCCTCTGAATGCGGTAAGAACGCATTCAGAGGACGAAATGCGGATCGTCAGCGGTTGATGACCTCCGAGCCGTAGCGCTTCAGGGTTTCTTCGCGCTGATCGTGCATCAGGTACAGCGAGAACTGGTCGACACCGAGCGAAGCCAGCTCCTCCAGGCGTTCCACGTGCGCCGAAGACGGCCCGAGCAGGCAGAACCGGTCCACGATCTCGTCCGGCACGAAATCGGTCGACGGATTGCCCGCCCGACCGTGGTGCGAGTAGTCGTAGCCCTGTCGCTCGCGGATGTAGTCGGTCAGCTCGTGCGGCACCGGCCCGGAATCGCCGTACCGTGCCACGAGATCCGCGACGTGGTTGCCGACCATCCCGCCGAACCAGCGCAACTGTTCCCGCTGATGCGCCAGGTCGTCGCCGACGTACGCCGGGGCCGCGAGGCAGATCGTGATCCCCGCCGGATCCCGACCCGCCGCGCGCGCCGCCTCACGGACGGAGCCGATGGTCCACCGGGCGATCGCGGGATCGGCGCACTGGAGGATGAAGCCGTCGGCGTGCTCGCCGACCGTCTTCAGCGCCTTCGGCCCGTATCCCGCCATCCACATTTCGAGTCTGCCGTTGCGGATCCAGGGGATCTGCACCGGCTTGTCCCGCAACAGGACTTCGCGTCCTTCGGCGAGTTCCTTGACCACGTGCATGCAGTCGCGCACGGTGGCCAAAGTGGACGGTGGCATGCCCACCACCCGGTGCGCCGAGTCGCCGCGGCCGATCCCGCAGACGGTGCGGTTGCCGTACATGTCGTTGAGCGTGGCGAAGGTCGACGCCATCACCGACCAGTCCCGGGTGGCCGGGCTGGTCACCATCGGGCCCACGATCATCGACGACGTCGCCGCGAGGATCTGCGAGTAGATGACGAACGGTTCCTGCCACAACACGCACGAGTCGAAGGTCCAGCCGTAGCGGAAACCCTGGTCCTCGGCGGCCTTCATCAGCCGGACGAGGTCGCGCGCGGGCGGGTCGGTCTGAAGCACAATCCCGAAGTCCATCCGGCCACCGCCTCAGTTCAGGTACTGGTTCAGGTCGCGCGAGAGGAATTTCCCGTGCGTCGTACTGCCCGAGAAGCCGGACGGCGACACGACCACGCGCCCGCGTGAGAGCACCGTCTCGACCTTGCCGGTGATCTCCATCCCTTCGTAGGCCGAGTAGTCCACGTTCATGTGGTGCGTCTCGACCGAAAGGGTCTGCTTCGCCGCCGGGTCGTAGACGACGATGTCCGCGTCCGAACCCGCTGCGATGACGCCCTTGCGCGGGTAGAGCCCGAACATCCGCGCCGGGGTGGTCGAGCAGGTCTCGACCCAGCGGCCGAGGGTGAGCTCACCCGCCACGACACCCTGGTGCAGCAGGTCCATCCGGTGCTCGACGCCGGGGATCCCGTTGGGGATCGCGCGGAAGTCGCCGCGACCGAGCTCCTTCTGGTCCTTGAAACAGAAGGGGCAGTGATCCGTCGACACCACCGAGAGGTCGTTGGTGCGCAAACCTCGCCACAGATCAGCCTGATGCGACTTCTCCCGCAACGGGGGAGAGGCGACGTACTTCGAACCCTCGAAATCCGGCTTCGCCAAGTCCTCAATGGACAGATAGAGGTACTGTGGACACGTCTCCGCGAAGACGTTCTGCCCGTCGTTACGCGCTTCCGCGACCGCCGCGAGCGCCTGTGACGCCGAGAGGTGCACGATGTACAGCGGCGCCCCGGTCACCTTGGCCAGCTGGATCGCGCGCGAGGTCGCCTCGCCCTCCAGCTCCGGCGGCCGGGTGAGCCCATGCTGCACCGGGTCGATCTTCCCGGCGGCGAACGCCTGCGCGGCCAGCTGGTCGATCGCGATGCCGTTCTCCGCGTGCATCATGATCGTCGCGCCGATCTCGCGCGCCTTCTGCATGGCCAGCAGGATCTCGCCGTCCGTGGAGTAGAACACTCCCGGATAGGCCATGAACATCTTGAAGCTGCCGACACCGCCGTCGACGCAGGCCCGCATCTCCTTCAACGACGAATCGTTGACGTCCGAGACGATCATGTGGAAGCCGTAGTCGATGGCGCAGTTGCCGTCGGCCTTCTCGTGCCATTTGTCCATAGTGGACAGCAGAGACGTGCCCTTGGCCTGGACGGCGAAGTCGATGATCGTGGTCGTCCCGCCCCACGCCGCCGCCGTCGTCCCGGTGCCGAAGGTGTCGACGGAATGTGTTCCGCCGAACGGCATCTCCATATGGGTGTGCGCGTCGATCCCGCCGGGCAGCACGTACTTCCCGGTGGCGTCGATCACCGAATCGGCGGGCCCCAGTGTGCCGGGGGCGCCGACGGCCGAGATCGTCTCGCCGTCGACGAGGACGTCCGCCGTCGAAGCGCCCGCCGTGGACAGCACCTGCCCGCCGCTGATGAGGGTGGTCATCACGCCTCCGCGAGGGGTCCGTAGCTGTCGGGACGCCGGTCTCGGTAGAAGGCCCACAGGTCCCGCACTTCGGCGAGCTTCGCCATGTCGAGGTCGCGGACGACGATCTCCTCCTCGGTGTCGGAAGCGGCTTCGCCGACGAGCTGGCCGCGCGGGTCCGCGAAATACGACTGGCCGTAGAAGTCGTTGTCGCCCAAGGGTTCCACGCCGACGCGGTTGATCGTGCCGACGTAGTACTCGTTCGCGACGGCGGCCGCGGGCTGCTCCAGCCGCCACAGGTACTCCGAAAGGCCCCGGCTGGTCGCCGACGGGTTGAACACGATCTTCGCGCCCGCCAGGCCGAGCGCGCGCCAGCCCTCCGGGAAGTGCCGCTCGTAACAGATGTAGACGCCGATCCGGCCGACGGCGGTGTCGAACACCGGGTAGCCCAGGTTCCCGGGCCGGAAGTAGAACTTCTCCCAGAACCCCTTCACCTGCGGGATGTGGTTCTTGCGGTGCTTGCCGAGGTAGGTGCCGTCGGCGTCGATCACCGCGGCGGTGTTGTAGTACACGCCGGGCTGCTCGACCTCGTACATCGGGACGACCAGCACGACGCCGTGGCGTTCGGCGACCTCCTGCATGAGCTTCGTCGTCGGCCCGTCGGGGATGCCTTCGGTGTAGGAGTAGTAGTCGGTGTCCTGCACCTGGCAGAAGTACGGGCCGTAGAACAACTCCTGCAGGCAGACGACCTGCGCTCCCTGCGAAGCGGCCTTGCCGATGGCTTCGACCGCGTTCGCGATCATCGACTCCTTGTCACCCGTCCACCGCTGCTGGATCAATCCGGCTCGGACCAGGTCGCTCACTTGCATCCTCCTCGATCTCGGTGGTGCGGTTGCGTTCGGGCAGGGCCAGCAGCAGGTAGACGACGAAAGCGCCCGCCAGGCCGACGACCCAGTTGTAGTCGTAGAGCGGTTTCAGGAGCGGGATCAGCCCGTCGGCGGGGAACGGCCCGCCGTACGCGCCGCCGACCGCGAGGACGGCACCGACCAGCGTCGCGACGAGCGCCCGCCAGTTCCAGCCGCCGTTGAACCAGTAGACGCCGCGTTCGGTGTACAGATCCCGCAGACGCAGCTTGGTGCGGTAGACGACCCAGTAGCCGGCGACCATCACCCCGGCGACGGCGCCGAGCAGGCCGCCGTAGAAGCCGAGCCACGCGAAGATGTAGATGTTCGGGTCGGAGTAAAGCCGCCACGGCTGGATGACGATGCCGATGATGCCCGTGATCAGCCCGCCGACGGCGAAGGTGATCTTCTTCGGGAAGGCGTTGGAGAAGTCGTAGGACGGGCTGACCACGTTGGCCGCGAGGTTCGCCGACACGGTCGCCAACACCAGCGCGATCAGCGCGACCACCACGACGACCGGGGAATCGAACCGGTCGGCCAGTTTCGCCGGATCCCAGATCTGCTCGCCGTAGAGGACGCTGCCGCCCGAGGTGGTCAGGATGGCCACGATCGCGATGAACGTCATCGTGGTCGGCAGGCCGAGGATCTGGCCGCGGACCTGTTTGCCCTGGCTGCCGCCGAACCGGGTGAAGTCCGGCATGTTCAGCGAAAGCGTCGACCAGAACGCGATCATCGCCATCAGCGCCGGGGCGAACACCTTCCAGAAGTCCGGCCCCCAGCCGAGTTTCCCGGGTTCGGACAGGATCGGGCCGAGCCCGCCCGCCTTGACCAGCACGTAGCCCAGCAGGATCAGGAAGCCGACCGACACCAGCGGAGCCGTCCAGTTCTCGAACCGGCGGACCGCCTCCATCCCGCGCCAGATGATGAGCATCTGGAACAGCCAGAACAGGCCGAACGAAAGCCACAGTGTCCAGTGCTGGCCGAGGACGACGGTGGAATCCTTCCAGCCGGAACCCGCCAGCCGCCCGACGATGATGTAGATCGCCTCGCCGCCGACCCAGGTCTGGATGCCGAACCAGCCGCACGCGATGAACGCCCGCAGCAACGCCGCCAGATTCGCGCCGCGCATCCCGAAGAAGGCGCGGGCGAACACCGGGAAGGGGATGCCGTACTTCGTCCCGGCGTGGCTGTTGAGCAGCATCGGGATCAGCACGATCAGGTTGCCGATGGTGATCGTGAGCAGCGCCTGCACCCAGTCCATCCCGAGCGCGATCAGCGAGGCCGCCAGAGCGTAGGACGGGATGTTGTGCGCCATGCCCATCCACAGCGCGAAGTAGGTGTACGTGGTCCAGGTCCGCTTTTCGACCGGGACCGGGGCGAGTTCTTCGTTGTAGAAGCGGCTGTCCTTCAAGGACTCGACCTCGCCGAGTTCCACCCGGCCATCAGGATGCACGTGCTGCGTACCGCGTGCCGTCGGCTCCATTGCGGAATCGTGCTCGCCCGCGCCGCGCGGGTGGGACTGGCAGACTGTTCACTGTTGAGGGCGTCGGAGCGCAGACTGTCGATTGCGCTCGAAGGCTCGCGGTGCATGACCTGCGTCACACACGCGGACGTTGCAATGCGGCAAACCGGCCGAAACATCTCCACAGGATCTCCACAGCTCACCCGGATGGTCTCCACGGCCGGTGCTTACAGTCATCCCCATGGAACTGGGAGGACGCCGGGTGCTGGTCGTCGAGGACGACGTGACCATCGCCGAGAGCATCGCCGCGCGGCTGCGGGCCGAGGGATTCACCGTGGACCTGGCGCACGACGGCCCTTCCGGCGTCGAGACCGACGCCGAGCGCGAGCCGGACCTGGTGGTGCTCGACGTGATGCTCCCGGGATTCGACGGGCTCGAGGTCTGCCGCCGGATCCAGGCCCGCCGTCCGGTCCCGGTGCTGATGCTGACCGCCCGTTCGGACGAGACGGACATGCTGATCGGTCTCGGCGTCGGCGCGGACGACTACCTCACCAAGCCGTTCTCCATGCGGGTGCTCTCGGCGCGGGTGCACGCGCTGCTGCGCCGCGTCGAACGAGCGGCCAGGACCGACGTGAGCGACGCCGGTACGAAGATCGTCCTCGGCGACCTCGAAATCGACGTCGAGCAGCGGCGGGTCACGCGCGCGGGCAACCAGGCCCAGCTGACGCCGATCGAGTTCGACCTCCTCGTCCACTTCGCGAAGCGCCCGAGGGCGGTGCAGCCGAGGGAACGCCTGCTCAGCGAGGTCTGGGACTGGGACGTCGCGGGCACCGGTTCGGGCACCCGCGCGGTCGACAGTCACATCAAGGCGCTGCGCCGCAAGCTGGGCGCCGACCTCATCCGCACCGTGCACGGCGTCGGCTACGCCCTGGAGGTGGGATCGTGAAGCTTCGCCCCCTGCTCGGCCGCGTCGTCGACGCGCTCCCGAGACCGCTGGACCCGGTCCGTTCCATCAAGCTCAAGCTCGCGATCCTGCTGGTGTCCTCGGGCGGTATCGCTTTCGCCTTCTTCAACTGGCAGATCGGCTGGCTGCCGCCGCGGACCACGATCGCCGCGATGGTGCTCGCCGTGGTGACCTCGCAGATCCTGGCGCACGGGATGACCAGGCCGCTGCGCGAGATGACCGCCGCCGCCCGCGCGATGGCCAAGGGCGACTACACCCGGCGGGTCCGGGCGACCGCCCGCGACGAGGTTGGGGAGCTGTCACAGGCCTTCAACCAGATGGCCGCAGACCTGGACGCCTCGGATCAGCGGCGCCGGGAGCTGATCGCGAACGTCTCCCACGAACTCCGCACGCCGATCACCGCGCTGAACGGGGTGCTGGAGAACCTCGTCGACGGCGTCGCCGAACCCGATCCGGCGACGTTGAAGACCGCGCTGCAGCAGACCGAGCGGCTCGGCAGGCTGGTCTCGGAACTCCTCGATCTTTCGCGGATCGACGCGGGCGCGTTCCCGTTGCAGCTGGAGGAGTTCGATCTCGAACTGCTGCTGGAGGAGGTCGCCGCCGAAGCCGGGGTGACCGCCGCCGCGACCGGCCGTGGCGTGCGGTTCGCCGTCGACGTCCAGCCGCCCGGCGCGACGGCCGTCGCCGACCGCGGCCGGCTCTACCAGGTCGTGGTCAACCTGCTCGACAACGCCGTCCGGCACGGCCCGGCCGGGGGAGAGGTCCGGGTGCGGGCGGAGGCCCGCGCGACCGACGTCGTCCTCGAGGTCGAAGACGAAGGCCCCGGGATCCCGCCGGGGGAGCGGGACAGCGTGTTCGAGCGGTTCACCCGCGGCGAGCGGGCGGGCGGCGGGGGCACCGGCCTCGGCCTCGCGATCGCGCGGTGGGTGGTCGACCTCCACGACGGCAGCATCGCGGTCGTCACCCCCGAGCACCGGCCGGGCTGTGTCATCCGCGTCGTGATCCCCGTTCCCTAGTCCCTGCCGCGTGTTTTCGGCGGCTCTGCGCACACTGCGATATGTGCTTTCGCAAACTGGAGGAGTGAGATGAGTGAAGACCAAGAAGACCGGCAGGCGCACACGCCGCCCCCGGCGGCGACCGCCACGTTGCCGCCCGCGCCGCAGGTCCCGGTGCTGATGCGGCCCCGCGTGCCGCCCAAATCGACGATCGTCCCGCTTCCCGGCTCCGTCCTGCCCGCGGCGGTCGCGGCCGGATTGATCGCCGCCTTCGCCATGCCGGACGAGCCCGGAGCCGGCTGGTTCGTGGCCGGGCTCGCGTTCGCGGTGGCCGTCTACTTCGCCGACAAGCGCGCCCGCGGCGACGCCGAACCGCATTTCCGTCTGGTCAACGCGGTATGGGCGGCGGCCGCGCTGGGCCTGCTCGCGGTCGGCATGGTCCGCGCGTCGGTGTGGCTGAACGTGTTGTGCGTGCTGGCCGCCCTCGTCGCCGGATCCCTCGCCGTGGTCGGGAAACGCACGGTGAACACGATCATCTACGACGTCTTCGCGGTCCCGATCGAAGCGCTGCTTTCGATCCCGTGGATCGGGCGCGGGCTCGTGAAGCTCGGCAAGAAGCAGGAAGGCCGCGCGAGGCCGAGGTTCCTGGTGCCGGTGCTGGCCAGCGCCTTTTTGCTGCTGGTGTTCGTGCCGCTGCTGCGGGGCGCGGACGCCGCGTTCGCGAACGTCGTCGACGCGGTGCTCCCCGAACTGAACCCCGGAACGTTCGTGCGCTGGGGATTCTTCTTCGTCGTGGCCGCGTCGGCCGTGACCGGCGCGTGTTACCTGCTGGCGGCGCCCCCGCTGCCGTCCGACAGTGCTGCTGTCGACACGCCGCGCAAACGCCTGGCGCACCGGCTCGAATGGACGTTGCCGCTGGGGGTGCTGGCGGCGCTGTTCACGAGCTTCGTCGTGGTCCGCCTGGTCGTGTTGTTCGGCGGCACCGAATACCTTCTGGCCACGAGCGGCCTGACGGCGGCCGAATACGCCAGGAGCGGGTTCTGGCAGCTCTCCGCCATCACCGTGCTGACCCTGCTGCTGGTCGCCGCCGCGCTGCGATGGGCGCCGAAGTCGTCGGCGGCCGATCGGGCCTGGCAGCGCGGCCTCCTCGGCGCGCTGAGCGTGCTCAGCCTGGTGCTGGTCGCCTCGGCGTTGAGTCGCATGTGGACATACCAGCAGGCGTACGGGTTCACCGTGCTGCGGCTGCTGGTCGAGGTCTGCGAACTCTGGATCGGGCTGATCTTCTTGCTGGTGCTCGTTTCCCTGCTCCCGCTGCGGTCGGCCTGGCTGCCGCGCGCGGCCATCGGAGCCGCCGTCGCGGCGCTGCTCGGACTGGCCGTCCTCGATCCGGAACGGTTCATCGCCGACCGCAACATCGACCGGCTCGCGCACGGCAAGACGCTCGACACCGGTTACCTCTCAAGGTTTTCCGCCGACGTCGTGCCGTCGGCCGACCGGCTTCCGGAGCCGCTGCGGTCCTGCGTGCTCAGGCCGGTCCTCAAGGGAATTTCGGAAGATGATTGGCGCGAATGGAACCTGAGCCGGTCCCTCGCGCGTCAGACCCCCGTTGCCGCGAAGGACGGGATCGGGTGCCGGTACCTGCCCCGTTCTTGAGTCGTGACACCACGGCCTTGATCGCCCTCGTGGGGGTGAGGGCGATCAAGGCCGCGGTGGCCGGCCCCGCCGGGCCACCGAGGGGGAGGCCCGGCGGTCACCTCGACGGAGTCGGGAGCGGTCAGAAAGTGAAGACGCCTGCCGACTCGGCGTCGGCGACGCAACGGTTGGCGTACGAAGTGCGGTAGGTGACCGGTTCGCCGCGCCACTTGCCGACCGCGGAGACGTCCACCGGGGCGTACTCGAGGGTGCAGGCCCGCGGTTCCGGGCGGAGCCGGTCGAACTCTCCGTCCACTTCGGACAGTTTGGCGCAGGCGCCACCGCGTCCCGGGTGAGACCCCCCGGTGGGTTCGCAGGTGAGCGAGACGGTGCCGATCCGGCCCCGGGTGTCGTGGCTGGTCAGCTGAAACGTGGATTCGGCGGGTTGCGCGGGGGCCATACAGGCCAGCGCGAGCACGCAGGCGCCGATCGGTTCGAAGAAAGCCATATCAACCCTATCGGCTGACGTGACCCGGTCACTGTGTTCCACGCTCGGGTGAGATTTGCTCACTCGGACGTGTGGTCGTCCGCTTTTCGAATGTCGTGGGCGAGCAAAGCGACATAAAGCGAGAGCATCGACTCCGGATCTTCGAGCCGTACCCCGAGGACCTGCTCGATCCTGGCCAGCTGCTGGTAATAGGCGGTGCGCGAGGTGTGCGCGGCGGCGGCCGCCGCCGACTTGTTGCCGCCGTGCTCGCAGTAATGCCTCAACGCCTGGACGAGTCTGCTGCCCTGTGCGGCGTCCCGGCTCAGCAGCGGGCCGAGCTCCCGCGCGGCGAACGCGGTGATCCGTTCGTCGCTCGCCAGCAGATGCAGCAGTCCGCGCAACCGGACGTCGTCGAGCCGGTGGACCATCCGTTCGACGTTTTCCGCGAGCGCCGCGGCGGCCACCTGCGCGGCTTCGACGAGCGTCCGGCGCGCGTCGGCGGGCCCGCCGCCCGTGGTCCCGACCGCGACCACGGCGGGCGCTCCGGCGCGGGCCTCGTGGACGTCGTTCGCCAGCCGTCTCAGTACCGCGTCGACCCCGGCCTCCGGCGACAGCGCGATCAGCGCGCGCACCTGGGTGTCGTCGGTGGCCACCAGCGCGGACACCTTGGCGTGCCGGGCGGCGAGCACGGTCGCCTCGGCGAGTTCCCGCAGCAGCACCGGAGTGGACTGCGCGGCCTTGGTGGTCACGGTGATCCGCGGCCGCACGGAGACCCCGACGAGCAGCCGTCCCGTCAGCGGGACACCCAGCGCCGAGGCCCGCGCGGTCAGTTCGGCGGGCGGCACCGGGTTGGCCAGCAGTTCGGTCAGGATCGCGCGGTGCGCCTGGCGTTCGAGGGAGTCGGTGTCCTTGGCGACCAGCCGGTGGACCGCGAGCGCGGACGCGGCGCGTTCGGCGACCACGACGTGCCGGTGCGGGGGCGGATCCCCGCAGACGACGACCAGCCGCCCCCAGTCGTGCCCGCGCGCGCCGACCACGGTGATCAGCCAGCCCGCGCCCGGGTGGTAACCGGTCCGCTCGCCGACCTGCACCGGCCGCGACCGGGACGGCCAGCCGGGCAGCAGTTCACCGGGGTCGGTCCCCGCCGTGTCGTAGGCGAGGACCTCGTGCGACAGCGTCTCCAGCACGACCGGATGTTCGGTGAGCCTCGCGACCTCGCGCAGGATGTCTCCCGGCTCGGCACCGGCGACCGTCAGCGCGGTGAAGGTCTCGTGGACCCGCTCCGCCGCGCGGAGTTCGTCGACCTGGGCGTCGACGATCAGCCCGTTCACCGCCTCGGTGACCGACACGAAGCGCGTCTCGCGCGAAAGGGTGATCAGCGGGACACCGTGCCGATCCGCGGCGTCGACCAGCGCGGGCGGCAGCTTCTCGCTCCAATGCCGGACGAGTTCGACGACGATCCCCGCCACTCCGACACCGGCCAGATCGGCGACGTACCGGGCGAGCGCGGCGCCGTCGTCGGGCAGCGCGACCCCGGTGGTGAGCACGAGTTCCCCGCCGCGCAGCAGCGGGGCGATGTCCGCGACCTCGGCGACGTGCGCCCAGCGGACCGGCGCGTCCAGCCCCGCCGCCCCCGCCACCACATGGGGCCTGCCCTGACGCAGCACCGGCAGCGCGAGCACCTCGGCGACGGTCGGGTACATCGGCCTCCCACTCGGCTCGGCAACGCTGGAGACAGACTGTACGGCCGGGACCGGGAGTCCGTACACGTTGCCGATGGCGTCGGTGTGGCGCGCGCGCCCAGACTCGACCGGGAGCAGGCACCCGGCGATCAGGAGGGCGGAACCCGTGACCGACCGCATCACCCACTGGATAGACGGCAAACCGTGCGAAGGCGTGAGCGAACGATCCGGGGACGTGTTCGATCCGGCCACCGGCCAGGTGCGGGCGAAGGTCGCCTTCGCCGCGCGGGACGACGTCGACGCCGCCGTCGCCGCCGCCTCCCGGGCGCTGCCGGGCTGGCGCGGGACGTCGCTGGCCGGGCGGACACGTGTGCTGTTCGCCTTCCGTGAGCTGCTTTCGGCGCGGCGCCACGAGCTGGCGAAGATCGTCACTAGCGAGCACGGCAAGGTCGAATCCGACGCGGCGGGCGAAGTCGCGCGCGCGATCGAGAACGTCGAGTACGCCTGCGGTGCCGCGCAGCTGCTCAAGGGCGGATTCAGCGAGAACGCCTCCACCGGTGTCGACGTCTACTCGATCTCGCAGCCGCTGGGCGTGGTCGGCGTGATCTCGCCGTTCAACTTCCCGGCGATGGTCCCGCTGTGGTTCGTGCCGAACGCACTCGCCTGCGGCAACACCGTCGTGCTCAAGCCGAGCGAGAAGGACCCGTCCGCGGCCGTTTTCATCGCGGAACTGTTCGCCGAGGCGGGCCTGCCCGACGGCGTCCTCAACGTCCTGCACGGCGACAAGGTGGCCGTCGACGGGTTGCTGGAACACCGCGACGTCAAGGCGATCTCGTTCGTCGGGTCGACGCCGATCGCGAAGTACGTCTACGAAACCGGGACCAGGCACGGGAAACGCGTGCAGGCGCTCGGCGGCGCGAAGAACCACATGGTCGTGCTCCCGGACGCGGACCTCGACCTCGCCGCCGACGCGGCCGTCTCGGCGGGCTTCGGCTCGGCGGGGGAGCGGTGCATGGCGGTGTCGGTCGTGGTCGCGGTCGACCCGGTCGGCGACGAACTGGTCGCGAAGATCGCCGAGCGGATCAAGCGGCTCCGCGTCGGCGACGGCATGCGGCCCACCTCGGAGATGGGGCCGCTCGTCACCGCCGCCCACCACGAACGCGTCGAGTCCTATGTCGGGGCGGGGGTCGACGCGGGCGCCCGGCTCGTCGTCGACGGCCGCGGCGTCGAGGTCGACGGCGAGGACGGCGGGTTCTGGCTCGGCCCGACGCTGTTCGACCACGTCACGCCGGAGATGTCGATCTACACCGACGAGATCTTCGGGCCGGTGCTGGCGGTCGCGCGGGCCGAGGGGTACGACGCCGCGCTGGAGCTGATCAACGGCAACCCCTACGGCAACGGCACCGCGATCTTCACCAACGACGGGCGCGCGGCGCGGCGGTTCCAGAACGAGGTCGAGGTCGGGATGGTCGGCGTGAACGTGCCGATCCCGGTGCCGGTCGGCTACTACTCGTTCGGCGGGTGGAAGGACTCGCTGTTCGGGGACAGCCACGCGTACGGGCCGGAGGGGTTCCACTTCTTCACGCGGACGAAGGTCGTCACGTCGCGGTGGCCGGACCCCTCGCAGGGCGGCGTGAACCTCGGCTTCCCCCGCAACAGCTGACGCTCGGGTCTCGTGAGTGGCTGGGACGGTTCTAACCGTCCCAGCCACTCACGAGGACGGACCGGGGCCACTCGCGAGGCCGCTCGGATGGGTCGCGCCGCGCGTCAGAATCGGCCGCAGTTGCCGTTGCCGGCTTGCCCGGTGAACGCGTCCTTCAGCCACTCGGTGGCGTCGCCGGACGCGGTCGTCATACCCAGCGCGTGGGACAAGAACGGCGTGAAGGTCGTCAAGTCCTTCCACTGGACGTTGGCGCCCTTGCCGCACCAGTCCTTCGCCATCTGCTTGCCGACGGCGGCCGGGATGACGTCGTCCAGCGGGCTGTGTTCGACCATGACCGGCATGGCGGGCTTGATCGTGCCGATCCGGTTCTCCGCCACGATCGCGTCGAACGGCGGCTGGGTCAGGTAGGCGGACACCGGCTTGCCGTCCTTGGTCAGCGAGCTGGACTGCTTGTACATGAACTGGAGGACCGCGTTCATGGTGCAGGTCTGCCGGGCCCGCAGGAACAGCTCGGCACCGGCCTGGTTGGCCAGGTCCATCAACCTGGCCTCGGGGTAGGCCTGGTTGAGACCGATCAGGGCGTAACCGAGGAACCCGGCGTACATCCCGCCGTCGAGCGACTTCGACAGCACGGCCTTGTCCGCGGGCGGCGCGCCGGAGTAGACGCCTTTGATGTCCAGTTCGGGCGCGTAGGTGGCGGCCAGTTCGGCGGCGGCCGCGGCGGCACTGCCGCCCTCGGAGTAGCCGGCGATGCCCACCGGGCCCTTGGCGGGCAGGCCCGTTCCCGGCAGCCGCTGCGCGGCGCGGATGACGTCGAGCACGGTGTGCGCCTCGGACAACCGGACGACGTACGGGTGGTCGCCGCCGCCCTCCACCCACGGTCCGATGTAGTCGGTCTGTGCCACGGCGAACCCGGCGCCCAGCAACGCGTTGACGAAACCGCCTTGGAATCCGGAGATCAGGTCCGAGGCCCCCTCGCCCGCGAGGGTTTTCGAGGGAGCGCAGTCCGGCCCCATGCCGAAGGTGAAGGGCGCGTAGGCCACGATCGGCCGTTCGCCGGGACCGTTCCACGGCTTGTCCGGCACCAGAACGGTGCCGCTCACCGCGACTTGCTTGTTCTTGTTGTCCCGCGACAGATATTGGATCCGGGTCGCCTTCGCGCCGTTGTAGGTCGAAGGCTGCGACTTGACCACGTCACCGTTCTCGCCGGCGGGAAGTGGTGAAGAGGAGGTGTACACCGAATTCGTGTCCGCGCTCGCGACCGCCGTGCCCGCGGCGACCAAGGTCGCGGTCAAGATGGCGATGAGGGTATGGCGAAAGGGAGAAGTCATCACTGCGCTCCACGCTGAGTCGGAAAGTGCGGCCGGTGGAAGAATGCCTAGATGGAAGCCCTTCCGTGCCCGCGCGGTCAATCGCCGGTCGTCGAATTGTCGCGGCGGTACGGCTGTCCGCCTCCGCGATTGTCAGGCGGAAAATGGACTTGTCATTACGGTCAGTGCGGAGAAACCGAATTCGCTCATGGTGGTCATGGCTTTCCGTCCGGTCGCCGGGGAATGGCCGGAGCGATCGCCGATTCCGGTTAGCATCGCCGTCATGTCAGAATCGAAGCGGTCGGCGATGCGGGTAGCCGATTCCGATCGCGAAAACGTCGCGCGACTGCTGTGCGAAGCCATGGGTGCGGGACGGATCACCGCCGGTGAACTGGAAACGAGGCTGGACGCCGTCTACGCGGCCAAGACCTTCGCGGAATTCGAACCCGTCGTCGCGGATCTGTCCCCCGGCGGCACGCTCGCCCTGTCCCACACCGGCGACGAGGAGCAAGGCGGACGGCGCTCGTTCGCCGTCATGTCCGCCAGCACGCGGCGGTTCGCCGGGCCACTGCCGCCGAACCATGTCAGCCGCGCGTTCTGGGGCAGCGTGCGCCTCGATCTGCGGCGGGCCCGGATCGACGGCGGACCTTGCACGATCAGGGCGGTGGCGGTCATGGGCGGCGTCAAGATCGTCGTTCCCGAGGACTTCGCGCTCGACGTCCGGGGCATCGGCCTGATGGGCGGATTCGGCACCGGCCGCGGGACGGGGCGGCGGCGGCCGACGACGGGCGCGCCGGTGCTCCGCGTCACGGGTTTCGCCTGGTGGGGGTCCGTGAAGGTGATCCGAAGGCCCGTGGAGCCGCGGCGGCGCTCCCTTCGCGGACGCGGTTGACGGCCCCAAAGAAGTCCGGTGGCTCCCCGGGCACTTCGCCTTCCGTAAACTCGTTGTGAGGACGAGCCGAGGGAGGTGCGGGTGGCCAACGCGGAAGAACGCCGATTCGAAGTGCTGCGCGCGATCGTCGCCGATTACGTCTCCAACCAGGAGCCCGTCGGGTCCAAGGCGATCGTCGACAGACACAACCTCGGGGTGTCCAGCGCCACGGTGCGCAACGACATGGCGGCGCTGGAGGAAGAGGGCTACATCACACAGCCCCACACCAGTGCCGGCCGGATTCCCACCGACAAGGGATACCGCCTGTTCGTCGACCGGATCGCCGAGGTCAAACCGCTCAGCGCGGCCGAACGCCGGGCCATCACGGCCTTCCTCGACAGCGGCACCGACGTCGACGACGTCCTGCGCCGCTCCGTCCGGCTGCTCGCGCAGCTGACCAGGCAGGTCGCGGTCATCCAGTATCCGATGATGACCAACTCCGCCGTCCGCCACCTCGAAGTGGTGCCGCTCACCCCCGCGCGGCTGATGCTGGTGCTGATCACCGATTCCGGCCGCGTCGACCAGCGCACCGTCGACCTCGGGGACGTCATCACCGACGAGAACGTCGCCAGGCTGCGCACGGTGCTCAACGGGGCGCTGGCGGGCCGCCGTCTCTCCGAGGCCGCGGCGGCGGTCGCCGAACTGCCGGAGAAGTCGCCGGGTGAACTGCGCGACAGCCTCACCCGCGTCTGTACCGTGCTGGTGGAATCGCTGGTCGAACACCCCGAAGAGCGGCTGGTGCTCGGCGGCACGGCCAACCTCACCCGCAACGTTTCGGACTTCCCCGGATCGCTGCGGCAGGTGCTGGAGGCGCTCGAGGAGCAGGTCATCGTGCTCAAGCTGCTGGCGGCCGCCCGCAACCCCGGTGCGATCAGCGTGCGCATCGGTGAGGAAAATGAGGACGAGCAGATGCGCAGCACCTCGGTGGTGTCCATCGGCTACGGGATGGACGACATGCTGCTCGGCGGGATGGGCGTCGTCGGGCCGACCAGGATGGACTACCCGAACACCATCGCCGCGGTGCGCGCGGTGGCGAACTACGTGGGGCAGATCCTCTCCGGCCGCTGAACGCGGCGTTGAGGTCTAAGTCAGAAGGAGAAGGCGAAGACGGTGGCGAGGGACTATTACGGCATTCTCGGGGTTGCGAAGAACGCGACGGATCAGGAGATCAAGCGCGCGTACCGCAAACTGGCCCGTGAACTGCACCCCGACGTCAACCCGTCGGAAGACGCTCAGCACCGCTTCGGCGAGGTGACCACCGCGTACGAGGTGCTGTCCGATCCGCAGAAGCGCAAGGTCGTCGACCTCGGCGGCGACCCGATGGACGGCGGCGCCCGCGGCGGCGGAGACCCGTTCTCGGGCTTCGGCGGCCTCGGCGACATCATGGACGCCTTCTTCGGCGCCGCCGGAGGTGGCGGCGGCCGCGGCCGTGGCCCGCGCAGCCGCGTGCAGCCCGGTTCCGACGCGCTCATCCGCCTCGGCCTCACCCTCGAGGAATGCGCCACCGGCGTCGACCGCGAGATCACCGTCGACACCGCCATCGTCTGCGATCTGTGCCGCGGCGCCGGCGCCGCCGAAGGCACCGGCACCAAGACGTGCGACACCTGCGGCGGCGCGGGCGAGGTCCAGTCCGTGCAGCGGTCCTTCCTCGGCCAGGTCGTCACGGCCCGTCCGTGCCCGGTCTGCCGGGGCTTCGGCGAGGTCATCCCCGACCCTTGCCGCCAGTGCGGCGGCGACGGCAGGGTCCGCGCCCGCCGCAACGTCACCGCCAAGATCCCGCCGGGCGTCGGCGACGGCATGCGCATCCGCCTCTCCGGCCAGGGCGAGGTCGGCCCCGGTGGCGGCCCCGCCGGCGACCTGTACGTCGAGATCGACGAGGCCCCCCACGAGGTGTTCGTCCGGCAGGGCAACGACCTGCACTGCAACTTCCGCATCCCGATGACCACCGCCGCCCTCGGCGCCACGGTGCCCATCGAGACGCTCATCGACGGCGACTACGAACTCGACATCGAGCCGGGCACCCAGCCCGCCACCGAACTCGTGCTCACCGCCAAGGGCATGCCGCGGCTGCGGTCCTCCGGCCGCGTCGACGGCCGCGGTGACCTGCACGTCCACATCGACGTCGTGGTGCCGACCAAACTCGACGACGCCCAGCGCGACCTCCTCGTCGAACTCGCCCAGCAACGCGGCGAAGACGTCCCTTCGCTCGCTTCGAACGGCTCCAAGCCCGGCGGGCTGTTCTCCAAGCTGCGCACCAAGAACCACCGGTAACCCGTGCCGGAGACGACACTCCCGGTCTTCCTCACCGCCGCGCTGCCCGGCTCCGGGCGCACCACGCTCGACGGTGAGGAAGCCCGGCACGCCGCCACCGTCCGCCGCCTGCGCGTCGGCGAACGTCTCGTGCTCTCAGACGGCGAAGGCGGCATGGCACGCTGCGTCGTCGAAGCCGTCCAGGCGGGCCGCGACGCGGCGCTCACCCTCGCCATCGAAGAACACTGGATCGAGGAACCGCCCGCCCTGCGCGTCATCGTCGCCCAGGCGCTCGCGAAGGGCGACCGCGGCGAACTCGCCGTCGAACTCGCCACCGAAGCCGGCGCCGACGCCATCGTCCCCTGGCGCGCCGCGCGCAGCGTCGCCCGCTGGGAAGAAGGAACCCGCGGCGACAAAGCCCTCAGCCGCTGGCGCACCACCGCCCGGGCCGCCGCCAAACAAGCCCGCCGCGCCCACGTCCCCGAAGTCGCCGAACCCGTCACCACCCGCGAACTCGCCGAACTCGCCCAGACCGTTTCCCGCGCGCTGGTCCTCGAATCCGGCATCACCACCCGCCTCACCGAGATCGAACTCCCGGCACAAGGCGACATCCTCCTCGTCGTCGGCCCCGAAGGCGGCATCACCGACGAAGAACTGAGTACCCTCACCGACGCCGGCGCGACCGCCATTCGGTTGGGCCCCACCGTTTTGCGCACCTCCACCGCCGCCGCCGTGGCACTCGGGGCGCTGGGGGTTCTCACGGAGCGCTGGAAGTGAAAAAACACCCCACTAATTTGCGGCGAGTTATGGCGCGATCACGCAAACAGCCGTTACTCTCGTCAACTGACGCGCAACACACGGTTTCGGCGCGCCACTGGGGATGAAGCCCAGTCGCGCGCGTGAATCCCCGCCGGGCACCTCCCCCCTCGGTCCGGCGGAGCCGCGGCGGCGGTGGAGCGACCCCCAGGCTCCACCGCGCCGCGGCATCTTCATTTCGGGGCTTCGCAGGCTCCGCCCCGAAATTCGCTGCCGCGGCGCGGTTCCGCGTATCGCCCGGGGGGCCGAGCCCCCCGGACCCCCCACGGTGCGGTCGGCGGGGGTTGGCGGGCGGAGTGGCAAAGCGAAGCGTGCGTAGGGGACCGAGCGTGCGTAGGTCTTCGGTACCGGCATAGGGCCTGGCGGCCCTCGCCTGGTGAGGTAGAGGCGCCTCGGTTGTGTGTCGTCCGTCTGATCACGCGTGTCGTCCATTTCCGCACGTGTGTCGGCCATCCGCGCACGTACTCGGCGTGGGGATAGGGTGGGGGAATGAGTGACGCGGAGACGTTGTTCGAGCGGATCATCGCGGGGGAGATCCCGTCCGACAAGGTGTACGAGGACGCGACGACGTATGCGTTCCGGGACATAGCGCCGCAGGCCCCGGTGCATGTGCTCGTGGTGCCGAAGAAGCGCTACCGGAACGTGGCGGAGCTGGCGGCGGCGGATCCGCAGTTGCTGGCGGATGTCGCGCTTACGGCCCGCAAGGTGGCGGAGATCGAGGGGATCGCCGAGTCCGGTTACCGGGTGGTGTTCAACACCGACGGTGACGCCGGGCAGACCGTCTTCCACGTGCACGCGCACGTGCTCGGTGGCGAGCAGCTGGGGCATTTCGGGAGCTGAAGCGCGCGCCCCGCGGAAACCGGACTGCGTGCCGGCACCCGCAACCAGTAACATCGAACTCGTCACTGTCGTTGAAAATCGCAGCGTAAGCGCAGGAAGTAGGCCCGAGGCCACGTGGCCGGAACCGTACCGGGTGAAGCCGCCCGACCCGACGTTCCCGCGGACGTCATCCCGACGAAGACCGACGAGGCCGCGATCACCGAGGCGGCCCAGTCCCGATTCCCCATCCCCGACGCCGCCGCGCTCAGCCTGCTCGGCTCGAGGGACGAGAACCTCCGCGTCGCCGAGGAACTCCTCGCCGCCGACGTCCACGTCCGGGGCAACGAGGTCACCCTGACCGGCGCACCCGCCGACGTCGCCTTCGCGGAGCGTGTCTTCGCCGAACTCGTGACCATCGCCGGCCGCGGCCAGCAGGTCGACCCGGCCACCGTCCGCCGCACCGTCGGCATGCTCTCCACCGGTGACCACGAGTCACCGGCCGAAGTGCTGAGCATGAACATCATCTCCCGGCGCGGCAAGACGATCCGGCCCAAGACGCTCAACCAGAAGCGCTACGTCGACGCCATCGACAAGCACACGATCGTCTTCGGCATCGGCCCCGCCGGTACCGGCAAGACGTATCTCGCCATGGCGAAGGCCGTCCAGGCACTGCAGGCGAAGCAGGTCACGCGCATCGTGCTGACCCGTCCGGCGGTCGAAGCCGGTGAGCGCCTCGGCTACCTGCCGGGCACGCTCAACGAGAAGATCGACCCGTACCTGCGCCCGCTCTACGACGCGCTGCACGACATGGTCGAGCCCGAGTCGATCCCGCGGCTGATGCAGGCGGGCACCATCGAGATCGCGCCGCTGGCGTACATGCGCGGCCGCACCCTCAACGACGCCTTCATCATCCTCGACGAGGCGCAGAACACCACGCCGGAACAGATGAAGATGTTCCTCACCCGGCTCGGGTTCGGCGCCAAGATCGTCGTCACCGGCGACGTCACGCAGGTCGACCTCCCCACCGGCCAGAAGAGCGGCCTGCGGGTGGTCCGCGACATCCTCGAAGGTGTCGAGGACCTGCACTTCGCCCAGCTCACCAGCCAGGACGTGGTGCGGCACAAGCTCGTCGGCGACATCGTCGACGCGTACGAGAAGTGGCAGGCGCTGCAGGACAGCCAGGACAAGAGCAACGGCTGGAAAGGGCAACGGAGATGAGGATTGAGCGCCCGTTGCCCGAATCGACCAAGGCGCGCACTATCGGGGATGAGAAATGAGCATCGAGATCGCCAATGAATCGGGCGTGAACGTCGACGAGGCCTCCATCGTGTCGGCCGCCCGCTTCGCGCTCGACAAGATGGAGGTCAGCCCGCTCGCCGAGCTGTCCATCCTGCTCGTGACCCTCGAAGTGATGGAGGACCTGCACGAGCGGTGGATGGACCTGCCCGGTCCCACCGACGTGATGGCCTTCCCGATGGACGAGCTCGACTCGTCGCGCCGCCCCGACGCGCCGGACGCCTCGCCCGCGCTGCTCGGCGACATCGTGCTGTGCCCGGCGTTCGCGAAGGACCAGGCCAAGACGGCGGGTCACTCGCTGATGGACGAGCTGCACCTGCTCACCACGCACGGCGTGCTGCACCTGCTCGGCTACGACCACGCCGAACCGGCCGAGGAACGTGAGATGTTCGGCCTGCAGAAGCGGATCCTCGGCGAGTTCCAGGCGGCCGTGGCCGCGCTCAACAAGCGCGACGCGCAGCGGTCCGCGGACGACAGGCTCCTCGGAACCGCCGGCCTCGACGCCGTGCCCGCCGACGAACCGCCGGCCTAGGCGGCGCCGAAATGGGTAGTCCCGCGGCCCTGCTGGTCATCGCCATCGCGCTGATCCTGCTCGCAGGGGTGTTCGCGGCCGCCGACGCGGCGGTCAGCACGGTCTCCAAGGCCCGTGCCGACGGTCTCGTCCGGCTCGGCCGTCCCGGCGCGCGTCAGCTTTCGCTGGTCATCGCCGAACGCCGCCGTCACATCAACCTGATCCTGCTGCTGCGGATGACCTGCGAGCTGACCGCCACCGTGCTGGTCACCGTCGACGTCCTCGGCTGGATCCAGCCGCTGTGGCTCGCCGTGGTCGTCGCCGCCGGTGTGATGGTCGTGGTGAGCTACGTGCTCATCGGGGTCGGCCCGCGCACCCTCGGCCGCCAGCACCCGTACCGGATCGGCCTGGTCGTCGCGGGGCCGGTACGCATCCTCGGCTCGATCCTCGGCCCGCTCAGCAGGCTGCTGATCGTCCTCGGTAACGCCATCACCCCCGGCCGCGGCTTCCGCGAAGGCCCGTTCACCTCCGAAGTCGAACTGCGTGAACTGGTCGACCTCGCCCAGGAACGCGGCGTCGTCGAGGAATCCGAACGCGAGATGATCCATTCGGTGTTCGAGCTCGGTGACACCGTCGCGCGCGAGGTCATGGTGCCGCGGACGGAGATCGTCTGGATCGAGCACGACAAGACCGTGCGCCAGGCGCTCGCGCTGGCCCTGCGGACCGGGTTCACCCGGCTGCCGGTGATCGGCGACTCCGTCGACGACGTGGTGGGCGTGGTCAACATCAAGGACCTCATGCCCGCGTACATGGCCGAGGGCGGCTCGCAGCGCCAGGTCGAGGAGCTGATGAACCCGGCGAGCTTCGTGCCGGACTCGAAGCGGCTCGACGACCTGCTCAAGGAGATGCAGGTCTCCCACAACCACATGGCGATCGCCGTCGACGAGTACGGCGGCACCGCCGGCCTGCTCACCATCGAGGACATCCTCGAGGAGATCGTCGGCGAGATCACCGACGAATCCGACGCAGACGAACGTCCCGAGGTCGAAGAACTCGAAAACGGCGCGGTCCGCGTCTCGTCCCGGCTCTCGACCGACGACCTGGGCGAACTGTTCGGGATCGACCTCGAAGACCACGACGTGGAGACCGTGGGCGGGCTGCTCGCCGAGCGACTGGGTAGGGTCCCGCTGCCGGGGGCCGAAGCCGAGGTCGCCGGGCTTCGGCTGTTCGCCGAAGGCGGTAAGGACCGGCGCGGGCGGATGCGGATCACCACGGTGGTCGTCCACCCCGCCGACGCGGACGCGGTGACCGACGCTGCCCAGGGCAGGCGCCGGACCCGGGTCCCGCAGCCTGATGAAAGTGACAGGAGTGTCGAACATGCCTGAGCTGGACGCCGAAGACCAGAAGCTGGTGACCCTGGCCAGGTCCGCGCGAGCCCGCACCCAGGCCGCCGAGGGCGCCGCGCTCCGCGACACCGACGGACGCACCTACGCGGCGAGCACGGTCGACCAGCCGTCGTTCAAGCTCACCGCGCTGCAGGCCGCCGTCGCCGCCGCCGTTTCGAGCGGAGCCGAAGGAATCGAGGCCGCCGTCGTCGTCAGTGGTGACGCCCTCCTGAACGGCGCCTCGCTCCAGGCGGTGCGGGACATCGCCGAAGACGCCCCGGTCTATCTCGCGGATCCCAGTGGCAAGGTGCTGAGCTGATGGCCGAGCCGCATCGTTCCGGATTCGCCTGCTTCGTCGGACGGCCCAACGCGGGCAAGTCGACGCTGACCAACGCGCTCGTCGGCAGCAAGGTGGCGATCACCTCCAGCAAACCGCAGACCACCCGCCACGCCATCCGCGGCATCGTCCACCGCGACGACGCCCAGCTGGTGATCATCGACACGCCGGGGCTGCACCGGCCGAGAACCCTGCTCGGCGAGCGGCTCAACGACATCGTCCACTCGACATGGTCCGAAGTGGACGTTGTCGGGCTTTGCGTGCCCGCCAACGAAAAAGTCGGTCCCGGTGACCGGTTCATCGCCGCCGAGCTCAAGAAGATCGCCAAGCGCACCCCGGTGATCGGCGTCGTCACCAAAACGGACCTCGTGAAACCCGAGCAGGTCGCCGAGCAGTTGCTCGCCCTGCAGGAGGTCATGGAGTTCGCCGAGCTGATCCCGGTGTCCGCTGTGGACGGTTTCCAGGTCGGCGCGCTCTCGGATCTGCTGGTGCGGCACCTTCCCGAAGGCCCGCAGCTGTACCCGGGCGGCGAACTCACCGACGAACCCGAGCAGATCCTGGTCGCCGAGCTGATCCGCGAGGCGGCGCTGGAGGGTGTCCGGGACGAGCTCCCGCATTCGATCGCCGTCACCGTCGAGGAAATGCTGCCCCACGAGGGCAGGGACGACATGATCGACGTGCACGCGTTCCTTTATGTGGAACGACCGAGCCAGAAGGGCATCATCCTCGGGCACAAGGGTGAGCGGCTGAAGGACGTCGGCGCGCGCGCCCGGCAGCAGATCGAGGGGCTCCTCGGCTCGAAGGTCTACCTCGACCTGCACATCAAGGTCGCCAAAGAGTGGCAGCGCGACCCCCGGCAGTTGCGACGGCTGGGCTTCTGACTGAACGGAATGTCTCGATTCGGTCGCGGAGACCGGTTGATGATGTGGAACCGGACGGGTGACCTTAGAGTCTCAACCCTTGACTCCGGTGATCGCTGATCGGGCGGCGCGCCCGGGTCGCAGTTCCACATCTCATTCGTGAAGGGAAAGCGGTAAATGACCGACAACCAGGGCCTGCCCAACTACTCCGGCGACCCTCAGGGCGGTGGAGGCTTCAACAACCCCGGCCCGCCGCCCAACAACAACCTGGTGTGGGCCATCCTCACCACGATCCTGTGCTGCCTGCCCTTCGGTATCGTCGCCATCGTCAAGGCGAACCAGGTGAACACCCTCTGGGCGCAGGGCCAGCCCGCCGCGGCGCAGGAAGCTGCCGACGCGGCCAAGAAATGGTCGATCATCGCGGCGATCGTCGGTGTCGTACTCGCCATCCTGTACGTCATCCTCGTCGTCGTGCTCGGTGTCTTCGCGACCTCCGTCGACATGAACACCTACCGCTGATCGAGGCGATCGAGGGGGAGACCTCATGACCGACCAGTACCCGAACTACCCGCCTCCGGGCGGGCCACCGCCGCAGCAGCCGTACTACGGCGGCGTGCCGAACTACGGTCCGCCGCCGGACAACAACCTGGTGTGGGCCATTCTCTGCACGGTGTTGTGTTGCTTGCCGCTGGGTATCGTGGCGATCGTGAAGTCGAGCCAGGTGCAGACGTTGTGGTCGCAGGGCTTCCACGCCGAAGCCCAGAAGGCCGCCGACGACGCGAAGAAGTGGTCCATGTGGGGAGCGATCGCCACCGGCGTTCTCGTCCTGCTGTACATCATCTTCATCGTGGTGATGATCATCATCGGTGCTTCGGCGGCGAGCTACACGCCGTGACGTCGTCCGTCTACACGGGATTCCCGGCGCGCGGGTTCAAGGCGAAGGCCCGCGCGCTGGGACCACCCCTGGCCATCGCCGCCGGTGCGGGCCTCGGCTGCGTCGCCCTGTGGCTGGGCGATCCCACCACCCCTGGCGGACCGCTTCCGGTCTGTCCCACCAAGACCCTGCTGGGCATCGTCTGTCCCGGCTGCGGTGGCATGCGCATGGTCTACAGCGCGCTGCACGGGGACATTCCCGCCGCGCTGCACTACAACGCGGTGTCCTTTGTGGTCGTTCTGCTGCTCGTCTGGAGCACCGTCGCCTGGGCGGTCGGAAGACTTCGGGGCCGCGCGGTGAACAGCTGGCTGCACTGGCGCTGGACGCCGCTCGCGTTCGGTGTCGTGTTCGTCGTCTGGTTCGTCATCCGTAACCTGCCCTTCGCCCCGTTCACCTCGCTCTACGTGTGAGTGCCGGGCCGAGGCCCGGATCGTCGGTGGTACCGAGTACGCTCCCGCGCACCGGTCTGCTCGGTGTGTACCCATGCCGTACATTCACCCCGGGTCGCCGCACTAGGCCCCGTGCGCCAGGGGCGAGGAACCAGCGAGGGGATTTCGATGACCACTCCCTACGGCCAGCAGCCGCCGGGACAGCAGCCGCCGGGACAGCAGCCGCCGCCCGGATCCGGGCCCCCGCCGGGGGAGGGGCAGCAGTCACCGCAGCCGCAGCAGCCGTTCGGACAGCAGCCGTCGGGAGAACAGCCTTCGCCGTTCGGGCAACAGGCCCAGCAGTCGCAGCAAGGTGGCCAGCCTTCGCCGTTCGGACAGCAGGCTCCTGGTGAGCAGGCTTCGCCGTTCGGACAACAGCAATCTGGTCAGCCTTCGCCCTTCGGGCAGCAAGCGCCCGCCGAGCAGCCTTCGCCGTTCGGGCAGCAGCAGTCGCAGCCGTTCGGCGCGCAGCCGCAGTCCCCGTTCGGCCAGCAGCCGGGGCAATCTTCGCCGTTCGGGCAGCAGGGCCAGCCCTCGCCGTTCGGTCAGGCCGCCCAGTTCGGCCCGCAGACCGACTACGCCCACTGGGGCCTGCGCGCGGCCGGGTCGCTGATCGACTTCGCGCCGATCTTCGTGCTCCCGATCATCGGCGCCATCATCGCCACGAACGCGAATTCGCTCATCGGCGGCATCATCTCCGTCGTCGGCTACCTCGCCGGGATCGCCTGGACCGTCTACAACCGGTGGATCAAGATGGGCACCACCGGCCAGTCGCTCGGCAAGAAGATCCTGAAGATCAAACTCGTCCGCGAGAGTGACGGGCAGCCGATCGGCCCGCTGATGGCCTTCGTCCGGGACCTGTGCCACAACCTGGACGGCTGGGTTTGCGGTCTCGGCTACCTCTGGCCGCTGTGGGACCAGAAGAAGCAGACGTTCGCCGACAAGATCCTCAGCACCGTCGTCGTGCCGGGCGAAGCCGCCGCGCCCGCGTCGGCGCCCTTCGGCCAGGCGCCGGGATTCCCCGAGCCGCCGCAGCCGGCTTCGTCGTCGTTCCCCGCGCCGCCCTCGCCGTTCGGCCAGCAGCCGCAGCAGCCGTTCGGCGCGCCCCAGCAGCCCCAGCCGTTCGGACAGCAGCCGCAGGGAACCGCGGCGCCGTCCTCGGAGTCCCAGCCTGGACCGGCCCTGGGCGAGTCCGAGCCGACGCAGGTCCTTCGCCCGGGGCAGCAGCCTCAGCAGGCGCCGTCCGGGTTCGACGAAGCCGAGCCGACGCAGAAGATCACCCCGGAGCAGCTGAGGCAGCAGTTGCCCGGAGCGGATGGGCCGAACGGGCCCGGAACACCGCAGCAGTAAGGAACGACCGGCGGGATCCACCCGTCGGGAAGCACGACACAAGTGGGGAACCCGATGACGAACCCGTACGGCCAGCAGCCCGGCCCCGGCCAGCAGCCCTATGGTCAGCAGCCTCAGCCCGGATACGGACCCCCGTCCGGCGCCACGCCCGCGCCGTACGGCCAGCCTTCCGGCGCGAACCCGATGCCGTACGGCCAGCCGGCGCCGTATGGCCAGCCCGCGCCGTACGGTCAGCCCGCGCCCTATGGCGCTCCGGGCGGCATGCCCGGTGGCGGCGACATCAACTCGATCCCGGACTACAAGGGCTGGGCGATCGGCTGCATCTTCCTCTGCTGGATCATCGCGATCTTCGCGATCATGAAGTCCAACGAGGTCAACACGTACAAGATGCAGGGCAACTACGCCGCCGCCATGGACGCGTCGAAGTCGACGAAGACCATGTGCATGATCGCCTCGATCATCGGCGGGGTCGGCTGCCTGTTCTCCATTCTCTGGATCGTCCTGGTCGCCGCGAGCATCTAGCCCGACCCGTAGCCGAAAGAACAACGAGGACCACTTTCATGACCAACCCCTACGGCCAGCAGCAGCCCTACGGACAGCAGCCTGGCTATGGGCCGCCCTCCGGTGGCATGCCCGCTCCCTACGGGCAGCCCGCCCCGTACGGCCAGCCTTCCCCTTACGGCGCTCCGGGCGGTATGCCGGGCGGCGGTGGCGACATCAACGCCATCAAGGACTACAAGGGCTGGGCGATCGGCTGCATCTTCCTCTGCTGGATCATCGCGATCTTCGCGATCATGAAGTCCAACGAGGTCAACACGTACAAGATGCAGGGCAACTACGCCGCCGCCGCGGACGCGTCACGGTCGACACGGACCATGTGCATGATCGCGTCGATCATCGGCGGCCTCGGCTGCCTCTTCGCCATCGTGATGATCATCATCTCGATCGTCGCGGCCGCGTCCGTGCCGAGCTGCTACGGCCGCTACTGCTGATTCCGGGGCGCACCACCCCGATGTCGGTCCCGGGTGGGACGATGTCGGGGTGGTGAACCTCTATCGCGACACCGGAGTGGTGTTGCGGACGCACAAGCTGGGTGAGGCCGACCGGATCGTCACCCTGCTCACGCGGCGGCACGGCAAGGTCCGTGCGGTCGCGAAGGGCGTGCGTCGGACGTCATCGCGCTTCGGGGCCCGTCTGGAGCCGTTCGGGCACGTCGACGTCCAGTTCTACACCGGCCGCTCCCTCGACGTGATCACCCAGGTCGAGACGGTCGACGCCTTCGCGCTGCCCCTGGTGGCCGATTACCAGCGCTACACCGCCGCGAGCGCCATCGCCGAGACGGCGGACCGGTTGTCCGCCGAAGAGGGCGAGCCGGTGCTCAAGCTCTACATGCTCGTCGTCGGAGCCCTTCGCGCGCTCGCGGGCGGGGAGCGGGACAGTTCCCTCATCCTCGATGCCTTCTTCCTGCGGGCGATGGCGTACGCCGGCTGGGCGCCCGCGATCACCGAATGCGCCCGGTGCGGCCTGCCAGGACCGCACAAGGCGTTCAGCGTGTCGGCGGGCGGCTCGATGTGCCCGGATTGCCGGGTCCCCGGCTGTGTCCACCCCTCCCCGGAGGTGCTGACCCTGCTCGCGGCGCTCCTGCACGGCGAGTGGCCGGTGGCCGAGGCTTCGCAGCCGGTGCCGCGGCGGGACGCGTCCGGCCTGGTCGCGGCCCATCTGCAGTGGCATCTGGAGCGCCAGTTGCGGTCGCTGCCGCTGGTGGAGAGGCGTGCGCGGGAGACCAGCACGCAGGCGCAGTAGGGTCGCAGGCACAGGTTCGCTCGATCAGGAGGCTCGAAGGTGCTGCGCAGGGGACGCGAGAACAAGGCGTCACAATTCGAACTTCGCGCGCCGGAGCCGCATCCGTCCGGTGCCCGGCCGCCGGAGATCCCCCGGGAACTCCTCCCGAAGCATGTGGCGCTGGTGATGGACGGCAACGGCCGCTGGGCCAACCAGCGGGGACTGCCGCGGATCGAAGGCCACAAACGCGGGGAAGCGGTGATGATCGACGTCGCCAGCGGTGCCGTGGAGCTGGGCGTCAAATGGCTGTCGGTGTACGCGTTCTCCACCGAGAACTGGAAGCGGAGCCCGGAGGAGGTCCGCTTCCTGATGGGCTTCAACCGCGACACCATCCGCCGCCAGGTCGACTACCTCGGTTCGATCGGCGTCCGCATCCGCTGGGCGGGCCGCCGCCCCAAGCTGTGGGCGAGCGTCATCAAGGAACTGCAGGTCGCCGAGGAGAAGACCAAGCACAACACGGCGCTCAACATGACCATGTGCGTCAACTACGGCGGCCGCGCCGAGCTGGGTGACGCCATGCGGCGGATCGCCCAGGACGTCGCCGACGGGAAGCTGAACCCGGACAAGGTCACCGAGAAGACCATCGGGAAGTACCTGTATCAGCCCGACATGCCGGACGTGGACCTGTTCCTGCGGCCGTCGGGGGAGCAGCGCACGTCGAACTTCCTGCTCTGGCAGTCGGCCTACGCCGAGATGGTCTACCAGGACACGCTCTTCCCGGACTTCGACCGCACCCACCTGTGGCGGGCCTGCCTCGAGTTCGCGAAACGGGACCGCCGCTTCGGCGGGGCCGTCGACAAAGCCGACAAGGCTTCCGAAGGGACCGCATGACCACCGAAGCAGCGGACACGGCGGCGTTGCTGACGTCGGCACGGGAAGCCCTCGAGCGCTATCTCGAAGTCCACGTCGACGACGACGGCGCGCTGACCTTCTCGCACGCGGACGTCCCGTGCGTCATCCAGGCGACCCGGCTGGCCGAAGGGCTGACCGTGCTGAGCCTGACCTGCGTCGTCGCCTGGGACCTGCCGGACGACCCGGCGATCGCGGCCTCTGCGGCGGAACGCGCCGGACAGGGCCTGTTCGGGACGCTCGGCGTCGTGCGCTCGGAGAAGGGCATCGACATCACGCTGAGGTACGCGTTCCCGGCGGAGGGCATGGATTCCTCGCCGCTCGGAACGCTGCTCATGCTGGTCGTCTCGACGGCGTCGCAGCTGCGTTCGGACCTGCTGGGGACCGCTCCCGGGGAGTGACCGCCGGAACGCAGGGTCACCTGGCATCATCGCGCGCATGGAAACCATTTCCAGGAGCGCCCCGGAGCGGAAGCCCGCCCGGCGGTTCAAGATCACCTCGATCGAGGTGCTCTGCGCGATCCTGCTGATCGCGATCCTCGGGCAGAGCTGGCTCCAGCAGGTGTTCGACGTGCCCGCGCTGCGGACCGGCTCGACGGTGTTCGTCGCGGTCTGCGTGCAGGCGTTGCCGTTCCTGGTGCTCGGGGTGCTGATCAGCGGCGCGATCGCGGCGTTCGTGCCCGCGCGGGTGCTGGAGAAGGTGCTTCCTCGCCGGGCCGGCGCGGCGGTCGGTGTCGCGGGGCTGGCCGGGGTCGCGCTGCCGGGTTGTGAGTGCGCGTCGGTGCCCGTCGCGCGGCGGCTGATCGGACAGGGGGTCGCGCCTGCGGCCGCGCTGACGTTCCTGCTGGCCGCGCCCGCGGTGAACCCGGTGGTGCTGGTGGCCACCGCGGTGGCGTTCCCCGGGAACCCGGAGATGGTGTTCGCCCGGTTCGCCGGTTCGCTCGCCACGGCGATGGTGATGGGCTGGCTGTGGGCGAAGTGGGGGAAGCTCGACTGGATGGCGGAGCGCGCTTTGCGGCGTCTTCCCGAGGTCCAGCACGGTTCGCGCTGGAAGACCTTCGCCGAGACCGCGCGGGCGGACCTGGTCGAGGCGGGCGGGTTCCTCGTGCTCGGCGCGATGATCGCCGCCGCGATGAACGTCCTGGTGCCCGCCAAATGGTTCGGGGTACTGGGGGAGCAGATCGTGCTCGGGGTGCTGGTGATGGCCGTGCTCGCCGTCGTGCTGGCGCTGTGCAGTGAGGCCGACGCCTTCGTCGCCGCGTCGCTGACCGCGATGCCGCTGCTGCCGAAGCTGGTGTTCCTGGTGGTCGGGCCCGCGATCGACGTGAAGCTGTTCGCGCTCCAGACCGGTACCTTCGGCAAGTCGTTCGCGCTGCGGTTCGCGCCCGTGACGTTCGTCGTCGCGCTGTCCTGCGCCGTCGTCTCCGGCGTACTCATCCTCGGAGGTGGCGCGTGAAACGCGAGACCCAGAACATCCTCCTGATCCTGCTCGGCGGGGCGCTGCTCAAGATCACGATCAACGGCGACTACCTGCGCTACGTCAAACCCGCGCAACAGCCGTGGATCATCGCCGGCGGTGCGGTGATGGTCGCGCTGGGCGCGGTCGCGATCGTCCGTGACCTGCTGGCCGCGCGGGCCGCCGCCGTCGTGTCCGGGGACGTCCACGCGCACGACCACAACACCCGGTCGGCCTGGCTGCTGATGGTGCCGGTGCTGGCCGTGTTCCTGGTCGCGCCGCCCGCGCTGGGCGCCGATTCGGTGACGCGCACCGAGGCCAGGGCGCCGCAAAGCGCTTCGGCCAGCAACGCGGCCGCCTTCCCGCCGCTGCCCGCCGGGGACGTGGTCCCGTTGGAGGTCAACGAGTTCGTCAGCCGGGCGGGCTGGGACAAGAGCGGCAGCCTGAACGGGCGGACGGTGCGGCTGTCCGGGTTCGTGGTGCACAACGAGGGCAACACGATGCTGGCCAGGATGGTGATCGGCTGCTGCGCCGCCGACGCCTTCCCGATCACCGTGCGGATGGTGGGCGAGGGCGCGTCGGGATTCGGCGACGACACCTGGCTGGAGGTCACCGGGACGGTCGTGCCGGGGACCGCGGTGCGGGAGAACAGCTACATGCCGGACTTGACGCTCACCTCGGTGCGGCAGGTGCCGGCGCCGAAGGACCCCTACGAGTACTGACCGCGCCCCCTGCGGCGTGCGATGAAGGACGCTTTCATAGCAAAATTTGCTATGAAAGCGTCCTTCATCGCACCACTAGAGGGCGTCAGTGGTTCGAGCAGGTCCCGACGATCTCCACGGTGTGGCTGATGTCGGAGAAGCCGTGCTCCGAGGCGATCTTCTCGGCCCACCGCTCCACGGCCGGTCCCTCGACCTCGACGGTGCTGCCGCAGATCCGGCACACCAGGTGATGGTGGTGGTGAGACGAGCAGCGCCGGTAGATGGCCTCGCCGGTATCGGTGCGCAGGACGTCGATCTCGCCCGCCTCCGAGAGCGACTGCAGCGTCCGGTACACCGTGGTGAGCCCGATCCCGTCGCCACGTTTGCGCAGCTCGTCGTGCAGTTCCTGGGCGGAACGGAAGTCGTCGATCTCCTTGAGCAGCTCGACCACGGCGGCCCGCTGTTTCGTCGACCGGCGTCCCGGCACCGGCGCGGAACTGTTGGCCGTCGTCGGACTCATGCTCACTTCCCCTCCTGAACGTGGGCTACGGCGTCCACCACGATATGCGCAAGGTGATCGTCGACCAGCCGGTACACCACCTCACGGCCGCGTCGCTCACCCTGTACGACACCCGCGGTCTTCAGTACCCGCAGGTGCTGGCTGATCAGCGGCTGCGCGACATCGAGCGTGTCCACCAGTTCGTGGACGCACCGGTCCGCGTTACGCAGCTGCAGCACGATGGCGATGCGCACGGGTGCGGCGAGTGCCCGGAGCAGGTCGCCGGCGTCCGAGAGGACGGCGGGCGAGGCCGACACGGCGGGTTCGGCGGGGGGACGGGCCGACGAATGCGGACCGGGGTCTTCCGAGAGGCCCGGGGCGGCCGAGTCCGGGGTCACCGTAGCCATCGCCGCCTCCATGTTCATGATTTCCGAAGTCATTGCCAGTAACAGTCCAGTCCATCTTAGTGTTCCCGTCCCGGGTGGTCTGTTCGCCGACCGGGCGACCACTCGGCGGCGGCGTTACTGCTCCATTCGGGTGACTTCGCGGAGAAATGGCCATTCCGCTTCGCATGTCGTCGCCGACGGTGCAAGGTTGTCGCGGAGCGTTTCGTCGCTTCTCGCTGACGATCGCGCTCTGAGAGCCCGAGAGGCAGTGGGGAGACATGACTCGTTTCGTGACGAAGCTGGCCGCCGCGACGGCGGCCATCGCTTTGGCGTCGGTTCCGGGGCTCGCCTCGGCGCAGACGACGCAGGCCGTCGATGAGAAGACCGGTCCCGTGTCGTTCGCGAACGTGGCGTCGGTGCGCATCGGGAACCCGGGATCACTGATCACCGAGACCCAGCGTTCGCCGTTGACCCCCGGCCAGTCGAAACTCTCCCCGGACCGCACCGTCGTCCCGCGTGACGCCGGTGAGCGGACCACCCTCGGTGACCAATGGGCGATCAACCTTGGCCGTTACGGCGATCAGAGCCCCTTCCCGGCCGGGATCGCCAGCCGCGACCACAACGTGATCGCCGCGCTGCAGCAGACCACGGTCCCGACGGCGGTCGCGGAGAGCAACTACGCCCTCATCGACAACGGGCGCGGCGGCGCGAAGCCCATCGACAACACCGTGCTGGTGCTCGAAGGCGCGAAGAGCTCCGTCGACTGCTCCTCGCCTGGCAAGGCGACGTCGTCGACGAGCGTGGGCAAGATCTGGGTGCGGGACCAGAACGGTGACCTGAAGCCGTCCGGCGCTTCGGGTATCGACGTCAAGGGACTCAAGCTCGGCCCGCCGTCGACCGGCGGGATCGACAAGACGGCCAGCAAGGACAAGACCACCTCCGACCTGACCGTGTCGCGGGTGACCGCCTTCGACCAGCTCATCCGGCAGGACGGCTGGCGCGCCGGTGACGTGACCGCGGTGGCGGGCTGGAAGGTCGACGTCGTCACGCACGTGCGCGACGAGGAGGACAAGGATCTGCGCGAGGCCCGCACGACGATCGTGCTCGGCGGCGTGAGCTGCGGTATCCCGAGGAACTTCGTGGCGAAGCCCGCCGGCGGTACGGGACCCGGCGCCGCGCCCGCGCAGCCCGCGGTGCCGGGCACGGTGCCCGCGGGCGGTATCCCGCCGCAGACCGCGGACTCGACGCGGACCGTGGTCGGGCTCGGGCTGCTGGGCGGCGGCATCGTGATCGGCGCCGCGGCCATGCTGCTGCTCCGCCGTCGCAAGCCCGTGCCGGTGCGGGAGAAGTAGCGGCCCCGTGCGGTCCTGGCTGGCGGTACTGTCCGCCGTCGTCACCGCGCTCGCCATCTCAGCGGGCGTCGTCGTGCTGACCTGGATCCCGCCGGAACCGGCGGTCTCGTTCGCGGAACCCGCGGTCATGCCGGGCGAGGACGGCGCTCCCTTGGCGCTGCCCGCCGACAGTTCGAAACGGGGGCAGCGGCCCGGCACGATCCGCCTGCCCGAAGGCGGATCGGCGAAACTCGTCCGCTCCGAGGTCACCTCCCACGGTGTCCTCCCGATCCCGCGCGGCCTCGGCGGCGCGGCGTGGTGGGGTGCGCGGCTCGGCGCCGAAACGGGTACGTCGCTGATCTCCGGGCACGTCAACTGGGGCGGCGTCAAAGGGCCCTTCGACGAGCTGTGGCGGATGCACGAGGGCCAGGAGGTGGCCGTCAGCGACGCGGCGGGCGGCATCTGGGTCTATCGCGTGCGCGAGGTCGTCACCGTGCACAAGAACGACCTGCCCGCGCGGGCGGCGAAGCTGTTCGCGCAGAGCGGGCCGCACCGGCTGGTGCTGGTCACCTGCGGCGGCGACTACCTCGGGGGAACGGACGGCTACCGGGACAACCGGGTCATCGTCGCGACTCTCGTTTCCGGGCCGCCCGCCTGACTCCCGCATTTCGTCCTCTGAATGCGGTCCATGCGTGCGCAACTACCGCATTCAGAGGACGAAATGCGGGAAGTCGGTGCAACCTCTCTCGGCTCGCGTCGCGTGTCTAGCCACACCGGCCGCTCCGGCGGCTTGACGCGAGCAAGGAGTAATACCCGATGGTGGGACAGTTCGACGACGGTACGGCGAGCGAGGAGCGGCCGAGAAAGCGTTCCGGCCTGGGCTGGATCCTCGCCGGTGGCGCGATCTTCGTGGTGGCGGCCGTGGTCGCGGTGCTGGTTTTCACCGGAAAGAGTGATTCCGTCGTCGCGGCCGCCCAGGACCAGGTGACCACGTCGTCGGTGCAGACACCCCAGGCTCCGGCGGACATGGGACAGGCGCCCGGCACGGTCAGGCTCCCCGGCGGCGGCACGGCGAAACTGATCCGCAAGGAACTGACCGCGGACGGGACCCTCCCCATCCCCGAGGGTCTCGACGAAGCCACCTGGTGGGGCGCGAAACTGGGCGCCGGCCAGGGCGCTTCCCTGCTTTCCGGGCATGTGAACTGGAAGGGGAAGAAGGGCCCGTTCGACGACCTGTGGCGGCTCAAGACCGGCCAGCAGGTCGACCTCGTCGACACCGACGGCGGCAAGTGGGTCTACCAGATCGGCGAGATCGTCACCGTGCACAAGACGAAGCTGGCCGAGCAGGCGGAGAAGCTGTTCGGACCGGACGGGCCGCATCGGCTGGTGCTGGTCACCTGTGGTGGCGAGTACGTCGGCGGGACCGACGGTTACGAGGACAACCGCATCGTCACCGCCTCCTTGGTCAGCAGGCCCTGAGCGGTCCGACCTCGCCGGAGGTCGTGCGGGGACGGGCGGTTAGTCTTGTCCTTCTAGTCCATACCCGTCCCCGCATGCTTCGGAGCGTGGAGTGCCCGCCAACACCATTGAGACCGTCGTCAGCCTGTGCAAGCGTCGAGGCTTCGTTTTCCCGTGTGGAGAGATCTACGGCGGTACCAAGTCGGCGTGGGACTACGGGCCCCTCGGTGTCGAACTGAAGGACAACATCAAGCGCCAGTGGTGGAAGACCGTCGTGCAGAGCCGCGACGACGTCGTCGGCCTCGACTCCTCGGTCATCCTGCCGCGCCAGGTGTGGGTCGCGTCGGGTCACCTCGACGTCTTCACCGACCCGCTGATCGAATGTCTGTCCTGCCACAAGCGTTTCCGCGCCGACCAGCTGGCCGAGGACTTCTCCGCCCGCTCGGGCAAGGAGGTGTCCGAGGACGACCTGTCCGAGGTGCCGTGCCCGAACTGCGGCACCCGCGGGCAGTACACCGCGCCGCGTGACTTCAACATGATGCTCAAGACCTACCTCGGCCCGGTCGAGTCCGAGGAAGGTGTGCACTACCTCCGCCCGGAGACCGCGCAGGGCATCTTCATCAACTTCCTCAACGTGCAGACCGCGGCGCGCAAGAAGCCGCCGTTCGGCATCGGCCAGATCGGCAAATCGTTCCGGAACGAGATCACGCCGGGCAACTTCATCTTCCGCACGCGCGAGTTCGAGCAGATGGAGATGGAGTTCTTCGTCGAGCCGGGCGAGGACGAGACCTGGCACCAGTACTGGATCGACGCGCGCACCGAGTGGTACAAGGATCTCGGCATCAAGGCGGACAACCTCCGCCTTTACGAGCACCCAAAGGAAAAGCTTTCCCACTACTCGAAGCGCACCGTCGACATCGAGTACCGCTTCGCGTTCAACGCGGGCCAGGAATGGGGCGAGCTCGAAGGCATCGCGAACCGCACCGACTTCGACCTCACGACGCACTCGAACCACTCCGGCGTCGACCTGTCGTTCTTCGACCAGGCCACGAAGCAGCGGTTCCGCCCGTTCGTCATCGAGCCCGCGGCCGGTGTCGGCCGGTCGATGATGGCGTTCCTCGTCGACGCGTACCACGAGGAAGAGGTGCCGAACGCCAAGGGCAGCACCGACACCCGCGCGGTGCTCAAGCTGGACTACCGGCTCGCGCCGTTCAAGGTCGCCGTCCTCCCGTTGTCGCGCAACGCCGATCTCACGCCGAAGGCGCGCGACGTCGCGGCGGCGCTGCGCAAGCACTGGAACGCCGACTTCGACGACGCCGGCGCGATCGGCCGCCGCTACCGGCGCCAGGACGAGATCGGGACGCCGTACTGCGTCACCGTCGACTTCGACTCGCTCAACGACCACGCGGTGACCGTGCGGGAGCGCGACACCATGGCGCAGGAGCGGGTCGCGATCGACAAGCTGGAGTCGTACCTGGCGGGTCGGCTGATCGGCGCCTGACGCCCGTTCCTAGCGCGTGAAGGCCCCCTTCCCTCTGCTCAGCCGAGGGAAGGGGGCCTTCACGCGCTATACCCCTGACAACTGTCACCCTCAGGTCGTGACGCGCGGCCCACGCCCAGGCCGCCCGGTCGCGACAGGCTTGAGGCATGCGAGAACAAGACATCACCGCGGGGGCGGCGGTCCGGCTTTCCGGTCTGCGTAAGCACTACGGCGACGTCCACGCCGTCGACGGCGTGGACCTGACGATCGCGCCGGGCGAGGTGGTCGCCCTCCTCGGCCCCAACGGCGCGGGCAAATCCACCACGGTCGACATGATCCTGGGCCTGAGCGTGCCCGACAGCGGCTCCGTGACCGTCTTCGGGCGTGAGCCGGGGGACGCGGTCGGCGACGGGATGATCGGCGCGATGCTGCAGGGCGGCGCCCTCGTCGAGGATCTCACGGTCGCCGAGACCGTCGGCATGGTCGCGGCGCTGCACCGCGAGCCGATGCCCGTGCGCGAGGCGTTGCGCCGCGCCGGGATCGATGACCTCGCGAACCGGCTCTCCACCAAGCTTTCCGGTGGGCAGAAGCAGCGCGTGCGGTTCGCCGTCGCGCTCGTGAGCGACCCCGATCTGCTGATCCTCGACGAGCCGACCGCCGCGATGGACGTCGGCACTCGCCGCGAGTTCTGGAAGTCCATGTACGAGTACACGAACTCGGGTTGCACGGTCCTGTTCGCGACCCACTATCTCGAAGAGGCCGAAGAGTTCGCCGACCGTGTCGTGCTGATGCGGTCGGGGCGGATCGTCGCGGACGGTTCGGTCGCGCAGGTCCGTGCGCTGGCCGGCGGGCGCACGATCCGCGCGGTGGCGCCCGCGGCGGCTGAGCCGGTGATCGCGGGGCTGCCCGCGGTCACCGGTTTCGAACTCCGCGCCGGTCGCGTGGCGATCTCCAGTTCCGATTCCGACACGACGTTGCGGGCGCTGCTGACCCACGTGCCCGGAGCGCACGACATCGAGATCAGCGCCGTCGGTCTCGAAGGCGCGTTCCTGTCCCTGACCACCGGCGAGGAAGCCGTCCGATGAACCCCGCCTACCTCAAGACCGAGATCGTCCGTACCTTTCGTTCGACGCGGTTCGTGCTCTTCGCCGTCGCCTTCCCGGTGCTGATGTTCCTGTTGCAGGCCAACGTTCTCGCAGGGGGCGAGGTGGACATCGCCGGCGTGATCATGGTCAACATGATGGCCTTCGGGGCCTTCTCCGCCGCCATGACGAGCGGCGCGAAACTCGCCATCGAGCGGTCCACCGGCTGGCAGCGCCAGCTGCGGCTGACCCCGTTGACCGGAGCCGGTTACCTCGGCGGCAAGGCGCTCTCGGCGATGCTCGTCGCGCTCCCGTCGCTGCTCGTCGTCCCGCTGGCCGGCGTCCTCTTCCAAGGCGTCCACCTCGACGCCGCCGGCTGGCTGCGGCTCGTGGCAGGTATCTGGCTCGGCGCGATCCCGCTGGTGCTGCTCGGCCTCCTGCTCGGCCAGTTCGGCACGCCGGAGTCGATGCAGCCGCTGAACATGATCGTCATGATGGGCATGGGGTTCCTCGGCGGCCTGTGGATCCCGATCGACGGGATGCCGTCGTGGATGGCCGGCATCGCCCGGGTGACGCCGACGTACTGGCTGATCCAACTGGTCCGCCCGGTCGTCACCGACCAGCTCACGGTGAGTCTCCCGGCCGCGCTCGGCGTGCTGGCGGCGTGGACCGCGGTCCTCGGGGCGCTCGTGATCAGGCGTTACCGTAAGGACAGTGCGCGGGTCTGAGAAGGGTGAACCGGTGAACGAGTACCCGGGCAGGGTGAAGACGGGTTTGGACGACCGGGAGAACTGGTGGTCGGACATGCCGCCGCGGACCGGGCGGGGGCCTCGGCCGGCGAAGTGGGCCGTACTGGGCACCGCCTTCGTCCTGCCGACCTTCATTCCCACGGTGGTCGAGCTGACCACCAGCGGGGTCACCGCGGAAACGCTGGTGGTCGTCGGTTTCCTGATCGCCTACGGCGCGTGTTATCTGCTGTTCCCGCTCGTACTGCGGCCTTCCCGGCGGAAGACGACCTACGTCTTTTCGGTGGTGATGCTGCTCATCGGCCTCATCCTGGTCTTCCTGCACGACAACAACCCGTACATCCTGATCTACGCGACGTCGGTGCTGGCCTTCACGCTGCCGCCGGCGTGGGCGGTGATCCTGGACGGCGGCGCCCTGCTGCTGGTGCTGGCCGTCCACCTGGCCGTCGGGAAGGACGATTTCGGTGACTTGGTGGCGGTCCTCTCGATCACGGCGGCGATGTTCTTCATGGCGAACCTGGTCCGCGCGGTGCGGAAACTGGAGGCGGCCAACCAGGAGATCGCGGCGCTCGCGGTGGCGGGTGAACGCGAGCGCCTGGCGCGGGATCTGCACGACATCCTCGGCCACAGTCTCACCACCATCACGGTCAAGGCCGGGCTCGCCCGCCGGATCCTGGAGAGCGGCAAGGACGACTCCCGCGCGCTGCAGGAGATCCGCGAGGTCGAGGGGCTGACCCGCAGCGCGCTCTCGGACATCCGGGCCACGGTCTCCGAGTATCGCGAGGTGTCGCTGTCGGCGGAGGTCGCCGGGGCGCGGGCGGCGTTGCGGGCGGCCGAGATCGACGCGGATCTGCCGCACGCGGTGGACAACGTCGATCCCGCCCTGCAGCGCACTTTCGGCTACGTGCTGCGGGAAGCGGTCACCAACGTGATCCGGCATTCCGGGGCGAAACGGGTGAAAGTCCGCCTCGGCAAGACCTGGCTGGAAGTCGAGGACGACGGTGAGGGTGGTGACGCCGCGGCGGGGAACGGCCTGCGCGGGCTCACCGAACGGTTGGACGCGGTCGGCGGGACCTTGACCGCTACCACGCCACCTGGGGGAGGATGGCTCGTCCGGGCGGAGGTACCCGCATCCGCCTTGCGGAGCGGCGCGCTCGCGCCACTCTCCGAACCCGCTGGAGGCTGCGCGTGATCCGGGTCCTGCTCGCCGACGACCAGGCGATGGTGCGCGGGGCGTTGGCCACCGTGCTCGGCCTCGAAGCCGACATCGAGGTGGTCGCCCAGGTCGGCTCGGGCGACGAAGTGCTCCAGCGGGCGAAGGAGACCGCTCCGGACGTCGCGCTGCTCGATGTCCAGATGCCGGGCAAGGACGGTCTCGAAGCCGCGGCCGAGCTGCACGGCGCGCTTCCGCTGTGCCGGATCATCATCTGCACCACCTTCGGCAGGCCCGGCTATCTCTCGCGGGCGATGGCCGCGGGGGCTGCGGGGTTCGTGGTCAAGGACGCTCCGCCGGAGCAGCTCGTGGACGCCGTCCGCAGGGTCCACGGTGGCCTCCGCGTGGTCGATCCCGCGCTCGCCGCCGAATCGCTCGCCACCGGCGCGAGCCCGCTCACCGGGCGCGAACACGACGTCCTCAGGGCCGCCAAGGGCGGCAGCACGGTGGCCGACGTCGCCCGTGCGCTGCACCTTTCGGAAGGAACCGTGCGCAACCATCTTTCGGCCGCGATGGGCAAGACCGGGGCGCGGACCCGGGCCGAGGCGGTGCGGCTCGCGGAAGAGCATGGCTGGCTCTGAGATCGACTCCCCGCTCTGCGAGAATCACCCGCGTGAGTACCGCCGAACGGACGAAACCGACTCGCGCGAACTGGGTGCGCCGGATCGTGGCGGGATTCCTGCTGGTCGTCGTCGCGGTGATCGGCGGAACGGCGTTCCGGGTCTGGCAGGTCGCGCGAGAGGACGTGCGCGACCGGGCCGACGTCATCGTGGTGCTCGGCGCGGCCCAGTACAACGGCAGGCCGTCGGAGATCTTCCAGGCCCGGCTGGCCAAGGCGAAGACGCTGTACGACCAGGGCGTGGCGAAGGTGATCGTCACCGCAGGCGGCAAGAAGGCGGACGACAACTACACCGAAGCGCACGCGGGCGCGCAGTGGCTGCGCAAACGCGGCGTGCCCACATCGGCGACGCTGCCGGTCGGCGAGGGCAGCGACACCCTGCGGAGCCTCCGCGCGGTCGCCGAGCAGGTGCGGAAACGGGGCTGGAAGACCGCGGTGCTGGTCAGCGACCCGTGGCACTCCTTCCGCGCCCGGGTGATGGCCGACGACCTCGGGCTCGAGACCTGGACGTCGCCCACCCATCGCGGCCCGATCGTGCAGACCCGCGAGACGCAGGCGCGCTACATCGTCCGCGAGACCGGCGCGCTGCTGTACTACCGCCTCACGAAGTCGCCGGCGGACAGTCTGTTCGGTACCGGCGAGGTCTGACGCCCGATAAGTGTCGGTGACCACGTTTAGTCTGGTCGGGTGGACACCTACACCGAGGCCGACAGGGCGCGCCTGCTGCCGGAGCGGCCCAAGGGCGCGGCGTTGGAAGGCGCCGCGGACGGGCGGAGCGCCTTCGCCCGTGATCGCGCCCGAGTGCTGCACTCGGCCGCTCTGCGCCGTCTGGCGGGCAAGACCCAGGTGGTCGGCCCGGGTGAAGGGGCCGAGGTCAGCGGCGTGCCCCGTACGCGGCTGACGCATTCGCTGGAGGTCGCCCAGATCGGCAGGGGCATCGCGGACGAGCTGGGCGCCGATCCCGATCTGGTGGACACCGCCGGCCTCGCGCACGACATCGGGCATCCGCCGTTCGGGCACAACGGCGAGCGCGCGCTGAACGAGGTCGCCCAGCCGTGCGGTGGTTTCGAGGGCAACGCGCAGACGTTGCGGATCCTCACCAGGCTGGAGCCCAAGGTCCTGCTCGAAGGCGGGGTCGTGGGCGGGCTGAACCTCACCCGCGCCTGTCTCGACGCCTCGACGAAGTACCCGTGGCAACGGGAAGAAGGCAATCCGAAGTACGGCGTCTACGCCGACGACGCCGAGGTGTTCGCGTGGGTCCGGGAAGGCGCCCCAGAGCGCCGCACCTGCCTGGAAGCCCAGATCATGGACTGGTCCGACGACGTCGCGTATTCCGTGCACGACGTGGAAGACGGGGTGCTGGCGGGCCGGATCTCGTTGCGGGTGCTGGCCGACGCGGAGGAACGCGCGGCGGTGGCCGAGGCGGCGCGAAGGTTCTCGCACCAGTCGCAGTCCACTTTGGAGGGTGCGGCGAAGGAACTGCTCGATCTGCCGGTGGTGGCCGAGCTCAGCGAACCGGGGCTCGACGGATCGCTCAAGGCGCAGGTCGCGTTGAAACGGCTGACGAGCGAGCTGGTCGGCCGGTTCGCGACGGCGGTCGTCGGCGCGACACGGGAGGTGTACGGCGAAGGGCCGCTGAGCCGCTACGCCGCGCGGCTGGTCATTCCGGAGCAGGTCGCGGCCGAGGTCGCGTTGTTCAAGGCGCTCGCGCTGCGGTACGTGATGAGCGACAGGCGGCGCCTCGCGATGCAGGACGGCCAGCGGCAGACACTCGCCGAACTGGTCGAGGCGCTGTGCCGTCGCGCGCCCGACGCGCTGGACGGGCTGTTCCTTCCCGCGTGGGAGGCCGCCCCGGACGACGCGGCGCGCCTGCGCGTGGTCGTCGACCAGGTGGCGTCGCTCACGGACGCGCAGGCCTACGCGTGGCACGCCTGGCACACGGGCAGGCACGGCTGAGGCCTTCATCTACAGCAAAGGGTGGTGAAGGCCCCCTTGCCTACCCTGACGGTAGTGAAGGAGGCCTTCACTACCCGTTCGGTGCTCCCGATGTGGCATTGGAGGCGTTGAGCGTCCCCGATGCCGCATCGGGGACACCGCTGTCCCGGCGTCGAAGCTGATGTTCTGAAGGCCCGCTTTGAGGGGTTCACCGTCTCAAAGGGGGCCTTCAGGGCACGACACCTTCGACTTACCTCTTTAGAGAACCCGGATCGCCCAAGGCGGAACCTTCGGACAGGAGACGGGCGGGCCCGTCCACGGTACGGTCTGCGGCATGGGCGCTGTCGAAAGCCACCTCCGGTTTGGTCTGGACCTCTATCGGGTGCTGGCGAGCCGCGCGGAGAACGCGTGCTTCTCGCCGTACTCGATCGCGAGCGCGCTCGGCCTGGTGACGCAGGCCGCCAAGGGGAAGACCAGAGAAGAGCTGATCGCCCTGCTCGGCGACCCGGACGAGCTGGCCGACCTGCTGGGCAAGGCCTCGTCGCTGCTCGACGACGGCCCCGAACTCGCGGTCGCGAACACGCTCTGGGCCTGGGACGGGCTCCCGCTCGAGGGCTCCTTCCGCGAGGAACTCGCCACCTGGCCGGGCGGGAAGGTCGAGAGCGCCCCGTTCGGCGACGATCCGGAGGCCGCGCGACGGCTGATCAACGCCGACGTCGCCGAGGCCACCCGCGAACTGATCCCCGAACTGCTGAAGCCGGGGACCGTCGCGCCGGACACCGTCGCCGCGATCGTCAACGCCCTGTATCTCAAAACCGCCTGGACCAACCCGTTCTCGCGTGACAACACCGCGCCCGCGGACTTCCACGCGCCCTCCGGCACCCGTACGGTGCCGACGATGTGGCTCGAAAAGCGGCTCGACCACACCCACGAGGACGGCTGGCAGGTCGTCCGCCTCGGCGCCGAGGGTGGGGTGGAGGCGGTCGTCCTGCTTCCGGACGGCGATCTCGACGACGCAGAACTCGACGCGGGCAAGCTGGCGCGGCTGCTGGAGAACACGCGGTCCAAGACCATCGCCCTGTCGCTGCCGAAACTCGACCTCGACGTCGACAGCCCGCTGACGGCGAAACTCCAGGACCTCGGGGTGCGGACGATGTTCACCGCCGACGCCGACCTCACCGGGCTCGCCGACGACGATCGGCTCGAAGTGTCCGAGGTCCTCCACCAGTCCGTGCTCCGTATCGACGAACAAGGCCTCGAAGGCGCCGCCGCGACGGCGGTGCTGATGCGGCTGACGTCGCTCATCGTCGACGAACCCCTGGAGGTCGCCGTCGATCGGCCCTTCCTTCTGCTCGTCAGGCATGCCTCGACGGGTGTGATCTACTTTCTCGCCCGCGTTGTCGAGCCGTGAGGATGGTCAGTGAGTCTTTTCCAGGCTAAGTGGTCACCATCGGAAGTCCTCCGGGGGTCTCGACGGCCCAGCTTCCCGCTGGACGCACGGCCGTGAGACCCGAGTACAGCCCGGTACGAGGGCCCCACGGCCGCACGCCCAGCGAAAACCTGGATCCGTCGAATACCCCCGAAGGACTTCCGATGGCAACCACTGAGGCGGCGGAGGTGGAGGCCGAGAAGACTCCCACGAGACCCCGCCGGTTCGCCGCCACCGACGCCGCCATCATGGGCGGCTTCCTGCTGTTCGCCTTCCTGCTCTACAACGGGCTCTGGCTCGATCTCAAGGAGGGCTATCTCTGGAACAGCGCGTCGGACCAGAACCTGTGGGAGTGGTTCTTCTCCGTCACCGCGGACAACGTGCTGCACCTGAGGAATCCGCTCAGTTCGCATTTCCAGAACCATCCGCTCGGCGTGAACCTGATGGCCAACACGGCCATGCTCGGCATCGGCATCCCGCTTTCGCCGGTCACGCTCACCTTCGGCCCGACTGTCACCTGGGCCATCGCGCTCACCGGCGGTCTCGCCGGCACCGCGGCGGCCTGGTACTGGGTCTTCTCGCGGCATCTGGTCACCCACCGGGTCGGCGCGGCCATCGGCGGCGCGTTCGCCGGCTTCGCCCCGCCGATGATCTCGCACGGCAACGCGCACCCGAACTTCGTCGCGTGGTTCGTCCTGCCGTTCATCGCGCTGCTGGTCTTCAAGATCGCCCGCGGCGAACGGCCCGTCCGCAACGGGATCTTCCTCGGCCTGCTGGCGGCGTACCAGATCTTCCTCGGTGAGGAACCGCTGCTGATCTTCGCGATGGCGTTCGCGATCTTCGCCATCGCCTACTTCGCGACGAATTACCGCGAGTTCCCGCCGATGGCGAAACCGCTGGGGATCGGCGTCGGCATCGGGGTCCTCGTGGCGCTCGTGCTGTGCGCTTTCCCGCTGTGGTGGCAGTTCTTCGGCCCGCAGAGCTATCAGGCGATCGAGCACGGCCCGGTCGGGAACGACACGGCCGCGTTCACCCGGTTCGCGACGCAGTCGGTCGCCGGGCAGCCGCAGGCCGCCGCGGACGTGTCGATGAACCGCACTGAGGAGAACGCCTTCTTCGGCTGGCCGTTGATCGTGCTGATGGTGGTCATCACCGCGTGGCTGTGGCGCGAGGTGTTCGCGCGGGCGCTGGCGATCTCGATGTTCGTGATGGCCTGGCTCTCGCTCGGTGTGCAGATCATCGTGGTGCACGAGGAGACCGGGATCCCGGGACCGTGGAAACTCTTCTCGGAACTGCCGCTGTTCGAGTCGCTGCTGGAGTCGCGGCTCGCGATGGGCTGCATCCCGCTGATCGGCGCTCTGCTGGCGCTGGCGACCGAGCGCGTCTACGCGGTCGCGTCGAAACTCCCCGAAGTGCCGGGGGAGCGGCGATTCCCGTTGCGGCTGCTGTGGATCGGCGTCGTCATCGCGGTACTGCTGCCGATCGCGCCGACGCAGCTGATCGTGAAGGAACGGCCGCCGACGCCGAGGTTCCTCGCCGACGGCACCTGGCGGAGCTATGTCGCGCCCGGCGGGACCGTGGTCCCCGTGCCGTTGCCGAGTTCCGGCGAATCCGAACCGCTGCACTGGCAGATCGACGCGGGCCTCGGCTATTCGATGCCGGAGGGATACTTCGTCGGGCCGAGCGGTCCTGACGACAAACGCGGCCGCTACGGCGCCGTCCAGCGGCCGACGTCGATCATCTTCGACCAGATCAAGCAGACCGGGATACCGCCGACGATCACCGATTCGCAGCGGGTGCAGGCGCTGGAGGATCTGCGGTACTGGAACGCCGACGTGCTCGTGCTGATCCCGCGCGAACACCAGGACGCCTTCCGGACCACCGTGGACCTGCTGCTGCGGAAGCCCGCCGAGTTCGTCGACGGCGTCTGGGTGTGGGACGTCCGGACGATCACCCCCTGAGGCCGGCGCGGCTCGCGGACCATCGCGAGCCCGCGAACGGTCCGTCCACGGACATCGCCAGGTGCTCGTTGACCCGGACCGTCCCGCTGCCGAGCCGTGCCGCGACTTCGGCGGCGTACTCCTCGTCCGCGCCCCACACCGATCCGCACAAGCCGGACGCCGTGGCGTTCGCCAGCCCGACCGCTTCGTCCACTGTGGAGCATCGGACCACCGGCAGCACCGGGCCGAACTGTTCCTCGGTCACGACTCGCATACCGTCGTGCGCCTCGGCGAGGATCGCCGGGGCGAAGAAGTACCCGGGTCCGTCGAGTGGTCCGCCGGTCACGATCCTCGCGCCGTCCGCCCGTGCCTCGTCGGTGAGACCGGTGACGCGGTCGTACCGCGGCCGGTTGTTCACCGGGCCGAGCTGTGTGCCGGGTGTCCGTCCGTCGCCGACCACGACCCGGGTCGCCACGGCCGCCAGCGCCTCGACGACGCCGTCGTGGACGGACCCGACGGCGTAGACCCGCTCGACCGCCACGCCGATCTGGCCGCAGTTGGCGAAGGCGCTCCAGAAGAGCCGTTCCGCGATGGCGGCCGGATCCGTGCCGGGGAGGACGATCGCGGGATCGTTGCCGCCCAGTGCCAGCGTCAGCCGTCGCCATTCCGGCGCGGACGCGGCGGCCATCCGCTTCCCGGTGTCCGCCGATCCGGTGAAGTCGACCTTCCGGATCCCGGGATGGGCGAGCAGACGCTCGCCGAGGGGGTCGTGTCCGGTGAGCACGGTCAGCACGCCCGGCGGCAGCACCTGCGCCAGCATCCGGCCGAGGTGCAGCGTGGTGAGCGGGGTGCGCGGCGACGGCTTGAGCACCACCGTGTTCCCGGCGGCGAACGCCGGCGCGAGTTTCGCGACGGCCGACTGCACAGGGAAGTTCCACGACGTGATCGCGGCGACCGGTCCTTGGCCGTCGGCCCGCGGTCCGGGCCGCAGCCCGGCGAAGTACCGGAACCGCGACGCCGCCCCGGCGAACTCGGCGTTGGCCTCGTGAAGCGGTTTCCCCTGCTCTTCGGAGAGCACGGGGGCCAGCACGGGCGCGGCCTCCTCGACGACGACCGCGCACGACGTCAGCGCCGCGCGCCGATCCGAGGCGTGCCAAGCGGGCCAGGCCTCGGCGGCGGCGCGTACCGCTTTGTCGACTTCGGCTGGCCCGCAGTCGGGGACGGCCGTGATCCGTTGTCCGGTGGCGGGATCCTCGACGGCGAGCATCGGTCCTCCTCGGTGGAAGGAAAAGTGCCGACTCGCCAGCGTACCTTCGATGATCGACTGGCGGTTCCGGCGAAAAGGCGAAAGACGGCCCTCCTGCCGCGTGGCGCACGTCACCGATGGTGCTGTCACGTCCGCGCGGGCAGTCTCGTCCATTCGGTGATCGCAACCGCACGAGGAGGACACCATGCCGCGTATTCCCGCCGTGAAGACCGCCGAAGCCGGCTTCCTGCTGAAGCTGTTCTACAAGTTCGCCGGCAAGCGCTTCGGCGCCGTGCCCGAGCCGATGGCCGTCTACGCGCACCACCCGGCGCTGCTCCGGGCGAACGGCATGCACGAAATGATGGCGGAGAAGGCCAGCAAGACGCTGCCGTCGAACGTGCGCGAGCTGGCCGTGTACCGCGTCGCGACCCAGCTCGGCTGCTCGTGGTGCGTCGACTTCGGGACCATGCTGCAGCTGCACGAGGGCCTCGACATCGAACGGCTGAAGAACATCGACGACTACGCGAAGTCGCCCGCGTTCACCCACCAGGAACGGCTCGCGCTCGCGTACGCCGACGCGATGACCGCGAGCCCGGTGACCGTCACCGACGAGCAGGTCGCCGAGCTGGAACGGGAGTTCGGCCGCAAAGGCGTCATCGAGCTGACCTACCAGATCGGCCTCGAGAACATGCGTGCCCGGATGAACAGCGCGCTCGACATCACCGCGCAGGGCTTCACCTCGGGCGACGCCTGCAAGATCCCGCTTCCCTGAGACTCCCGCGTTCAGTCCTCTGAATGCGCCCTGGGCGCATTCAGAGGACTAAACGCGGTCAGGGGCCGACGCGGGTCCGCGCGGTGGTGAGCTTGTCCGGGTTCGCCATGTCGTAGATCGCGACGATCTTCCCGTCGCGGATGACGAACGCGTCGACGTGCTCGTCGAGCGCCCGGTACCGGTCCGAACCGGGCTGAGGCGGGAGGTAGACCCCGAGGTCGCCGTTGACCAGCGCGAACCTCGCCTGCTCCATCCCCGCCGGGTCGTACATTCGCATGAGGCCCTGGAACAGCCGGGTGACCTTGTCGAACCCGGCGACCGTGTGGATCGCCGTGCGGGCCTTGCCGCCGCCGTCGCCGACGAGGACGACGTCGGGATGCAGCACCTCGGCCACCGCCTGGATGTCGCCGGTGAGCATCGCGGTCATGAACTTCTCGATGATCTGCTGCTGTTCGGCGAGCGCCGTCCGGGGCGGCGGATCGGCGTCCGCGACCGCGCGGCGGCCGCGGGAACCGTGCTGGCGCGCGGTTTCCGGTGTGCAGCCCAGGATCTCGGCGATCTCGCCGAACGGCACCGAAAACGCGTCGTGCAGAACGAACGCGACGCGTTGTTCCGGCGTCAGCCGGTCGAGGACCACCATCGCCGCCATGCGCATCCCGTCGTCGCGGACGGCGACGGTCAGCGGATCCTCCGGCGACGGCGTGCCCAGCGGGCCGAGGACGGGTTCGGGCAGCCATTCGCCGACGTACCGCTCGCGGCGCACCACCGCGGACCGCAGCCGGTCGAGGCAGATACGGCTGACGACGGTGGTCAGCCAGCCCTTGTGGTCTTCGATGGCCGAGCGACGTCGTTCGTCCAGGCCGCTCAGGCGCAGCCACGACTCTTGGACCGCGTCCTCGGCGTCGGACAGCGTGCCGGTCAGCCGGTAGGCGACCGACACCAGATGGGGGCGCAGCGCGGCGAAATTCCCGGCGAGTTCGTCCAGGGCGGTGCTCATTCCCCGAGTGTGCCGTACAGCGCTCGGGGAGCGGGAGGTCAGGCCGTGTCCGGTCAGTCACTTCGCGGTCTTCGCGCCCGGGCGGCCACTGACCTGGATCACGAAGCCCATCGAAGCGACTGACCGGACACGGCCTAGAGTGATGAGCGTGGCAGGACGGATTCGGGAGAGCGACATCGCGGAGGTGCGCGAGCGCAACCGGATCGACGAGGTCATCGGTGACTACGTGGCCCTCCGCAACGCCGGCGGCGGCAGCCTGAAAGGGCTTTGCCCGTTCCACAACGAGAAGACCCCGTCGTTCAATGTGCGCCCCACCCACGGCACCTTCCACTGCTTCGGCTGTGGCGAAGGCGGTGACGTGATCAAGTTCATCCAGAAGATGGACCTGATCTCGTTCGTGGAAGCCGTCGAGCGCCTCGCGGATCGCGTGGGGTTCCGGCTGACCTACGAAGGCGGCGGCGGAAGCGTCCAGCGTGATCGCGGCACCCGCTCCCGGCTGATCGAGGCGCACCGCGCCGCGCAGGAGTTCTACGCCGAGCAGTTGCTCACCCCGGACGCGCGGGCGGCGCGGGACTTCCTGTCCGAACGGGGTTTCGACGCGGCCGCCGCGCAGACGTTCGGCTGCGGGTACGCGCCCGCGGGCTGGGACAAGCTCACGAAACATCTGCTCAATCGCGGGTTCGAGGTCAAGGAACTGCTCACGGCCGGGCTGGCCAAGGAGGGGCAGCGCGGGCCGATGGACCGGTTCAACCGGCGGCTGCTCTGGCCCATCCGCGACGTCGGCAACGAGGTGGTCGGGTTCGGCGCGCGGCGCCTGTACGACGACGACCGCGTCTCGGCGAAGTACCTGAACACGGCGGAATCGCCGATCTACAAGAAGTCGCAGGTGATGTTCGGCCTCGACCTGGCCAAACGCGAGATCGCGAAGCGGCACCAGGTCGTCGTCGTCGAGGGCTACACCGACGTGATGGCGATGCACGCCGCCGGTGTCCCGACGGCCGTCGCGTCGTCGGGGACGGCGTTCGGCGAGGACCACATGAAGGTCCTCCGGCGGCTGATGATGGACGACGACGCCTTCCGCGGCGAAGTGATCTTCACCTTCGACGGTGACGAGGCGGGCCAGAAGGCGGCGCTGAAGGCGTTCGAGGGCGACCAGACCTTCGCGGGGCAGACCTACATCGCGGTCGCCCCCGACGGCATGGACCCCTGCGAGCTGCGGCTCGCCAAGGGCGACGCCGCGGTGCGAGACCTGGTCGCGCGGCGGATCCCGCTGTTCGAGTTCGCGATCAAGAGCATGCTCAAGGCGTTCGACCTCGACTCCGTCGACGGTCAGGTGGCGGCGCTGCAGAAGACCGTCCCGATGGTCGCGGGGATCAAGGACCGCGCCAGCCGCGACGGTTACGCGTCGAAGCTCGCGTGGTGGGTCGGCTGGCAGGACGCGGCGCAGGTGGTGAACCGGGTGCGCGGCAGCGCGGGGGCCACGGCGAAACGCTCCGCCACCGTCGAGGTCCGGCGGCCCGCTCCCTCCTCGGCGGCGGCCGCGGCCGAGGAGGACCTGCCCAGGCCCGCGCCCGGCGACCCGCGGTTCATCGCGCAGCGTGAGGCGCTCAAGGCGGCGCTGCAGCAACCGATGCTCGCCGGGGCCGAGTACGACTCGCTCCCCGAGGACGCGTTCACCCATCCGGTTTACGTCACCATCCACAAGGCGTTGCTGGCCGCCGGGGGAGCGGGCTCCGGGCTGACCGGACCCGCCCTGCTCGACGCCGCCGCCCCGCACTGCCCGCAGGGGACGGTGCGGCGAGTGCTCAGCGAGCTTTCGGTGGAACCGTTGCGCGCCAAGGGCGAGGTCGATTCGCGCTATATCTCCGCGCAACTCGCGGCGGTGCAGGAGAGCCTCGTCGGCCGCCAGATCAACGAGATCAAGTCGAAGCTCCAGCGGCTTTCCCCGGTCGAGGCGCCGGACGACTACCGCGCCCTGTTCGGCGACCTCGTCGCGCTCGAGCAGTACCGGAAGGCGTTGAAGGAACAGGCCATCGGCGGATTGGACTGAGCATGGGCTGGCTGCGTCACCTGCTGGGTGACCGTGTCCCGGCGGATTTCGACGGCTCGCTCGACGACGGCGAGCACGTCGTCGGCGGCGCGGCGGTCGAGGGCGGCGGATACCTGCTGGTCACGGCGCTGGGCCTGTGGATACCGGGGCCGCGCCGGGTCGGCTGGCATCTGGTCGGCAAGGCCGCGTGGTCCGACGGCGTGCTGACCCTGACCGAGTCCGAGGAGACCGGGACCGCGGGGAACGCCGTGCTGCTGGCCGACAAGGCCCCGGTCCGGTTCCGGCTGCCCAAGCCCGGCAAGGTCCCGATCCTGGTGCGGCAGCGGGTCGACGGCTCGGTCCGGGGACGGCACCGCAAGGACCTCGGAACCGGGGGAGCGTGGTTCGTCGAGCGCAAGGTCCCCGGTCAGGACGGCACGGTGCTTCAGGTACGCCCCGATCCGGGCACCGACGGCGACGTCGTCAAGGCGATCGCCGAGGAAGCGGCCAGGAAGCTGGCGAAGCCCGGCGGCTAGCAGTACGCTCGTACTGTATCGCTGGGAGGCGCCATGTGGGATCCGGTCAAGTACCTCGACTACGCCGACCTGCGGGCCAGGCCGTTCCACGACCTCGTCGGGCGGATACCCGCCGACCAGCCCCGCCGGGTCGCCGACCTCGGCTGCGGACCCGGCAACCTGACCGCCGGCCTGGCGGAACGCTGGCCCGGCGCGATCATCGAGGCGAGCGACAGCTCACCGGAAATGGTCGAAGCCGCCCGTTCACGCGGCGTCGACGCGCGAGTGCTCGACGTCAACGACTGGGTGCCCGGACCGGACACCGACGTGGTCATCTCGAACGCCGTGCTCCAGTGGGTCCCGGAGCACCGCGACCTGCTCCGCCGCTGGGTGAGCCTCCTGCCGTCCGGGGCGACGCTCGCGTTCCAGGTCCCCGGCAACTTCGATGCCCCGTCGCATGCCCTGGTCCGCGCCCTCGCACGCACCGAGGAGTGGGCTCCGCGCCTCGCCGACGTCGTCCTGCGGGAGAACGAGGCCGTCGACAGCCCGCTCGGCTACGGGAACCTGCTGGCCGACGAGGGATGCGCGGTCGACGCCTGGGAGACGACGTATCTGCAGCAGCTGACCGGGGAGAACGCCGTACTCGAATGGATCACCGGCACCTCGCTTCGGCCGGTCAAGGAGGCCCTGCCGGGGGAGGACTGGGACCACTTCCGGGCTCAGATCGCCCGGAAGCTGGACGAGGTCTACCCGCCGCGTCCCGACGGGACCACCTGGTTCGAGTTCCGGCGCGTCTTCGTGGTCGCCGTCGTGCCGTGAAAGGGGCCCTCCGCCAATGGCGAAGGGCCCCTTCGGTTCGTCTCGGGCACGGTCAGCGCTGAGGCCGCCCGAACCGCTCACCGACCTTGGCGCGAGCGACCCCGGCGGCGCCCTGCACCATGGGGTGGTCAGCGATCTTGCGGTAGGTCCGCACGATCTGCTCGTACCGCCCCCGGCCGGCCTTCGCGCCCAGCACGTAGCCCGCGGCCGCGCCCAGCAGGAACATCTTCATCCGAGTCCACGCCTCCGTTCAATCTTGCTCCAGCCGTCATTGTCCCTCAAAACGCGGGCTTGACGAGGTGATCCCCGAAGTGGGGGGTGGGTGCGCGGCTGCCGGGGGCATGGGCTAAAGTTCTCTCATCGGTCGGAGCGATCCGGCCGGTACGGAGCACAATCCCCTGTAGCTCAACTGGCAGAGCATTCGGCTGTTAACCGGAGGGTTCTTGGTTCGAGTCCAAGCGGGGGAGCACAGAGTTCCTTCAGGAGAGCCCAGGCCACGCGGCCTGGGCTTCTTCGTGTTCGGGGTCCAGGTGCGGCGTGCTGAAGATCGTGGCTGTGGCGGTGCCCAGCGTGCTGCTCTCGGGTAGACGGCTTTCCGCGGAAAGCGGAGTCACCAAGGGCAAGCTTTCTGACCTGCGAGAACAGCCTTGAGTTGATCGGCGGGCCGATCGTGCCCTGCGGGGGGCCGGTTCCGGATCACCGCCTCGGCGGTGGCGCGGTCGGCCATGTCGCCACCAGGTCGCCACCCTGAGCGGGAGGTGATGAGCAGGACCGTGAGAACAGGTCCAGCTTCGCCCGCGGCCGTCCAGGAGCCGGGACTCGAGCGAAGACCTGCGACAGGCAGGTACATCGCGGGCCCCGGCGGCACGGCGCCGGTCGGCCCGGTGATCGTGATGACGGCAGTCGGCGCTCGCAACGTCCGTGCCGGGCCGAGCACGCCAGGACACCGAGCACGCGGTCGCGACCAGGAGCGCCGGCGGTGCCGCCAGGCCGAGCACCGAATGCCCCGCCCGGTTCATCAAGGACGGGGCGATCCCAATGCCATGTAGCTTAAGTTGATCTTGGATGGGGGTCTTGATCGTAAGCGGTGAGGATTGCCGCAGGTCACGCGCTCGGTTGCCCTGGCCGACAGAACCCGAAACGCCACTCACGACCAACCCGACCCGCGACCAGGCCGAAGGCGCCCTTCGTCGCATCAGGCGCAGCGAAGGGAGCCTTCACCCCACCTGTCAACGTCGTCCAAGGTCAACTTAAGCCACGTGATATTGGGGCGACCCCGGCGCCGCGGGCGAGCGACCACCACGATCATGACTCCGGTGACGATCGCACCGGTGCGCAGCAGGAACGTGACCGTGCGCGCGGCGGTCACCGGGGGGAAGTCGCCGACGGCGTCTTCGACCAGGGGACACAAGGGACAGGGCGTCTGGTTCGACAGGCGTTCGCACGGACCGCGTCACCTCGACACCTCGCACACGGACCTCTCCCTTGCGCATTTTGGCGCAGTCGCTCGGCCAAACGAGGTGGCCGGGTAGAGTTCGCCGTCGGCGGGTTCGCCTGTCGTCATGGGCGCACGGGTTAATCGCGAACAGTGTTCCTTCTTGTGGAATATTTCACATCGGTCAGTGACGACTATTCGCCATGCGGATATCTTTAGCTGTTCATGGAATTCTGCAATGCTACTGAGGTCATATTAAAAATCGGCCGATACGGGAGGAGTAATGTCGATGAAATGGCAAGTTCGCGGCCGTTCGACCGTCGCGCTCACGGCTGGTTTCGCGCTCATGTCGGGCGGGTCGGCGCTGGTGGCGCCAGAGGCGGCGGCTGATCGCAAGGACCTGGGGGAAATCAGGGTGTGCAAACAGGTTCGCGGTTTCGAAGACGTGAAGGGGAAGTTCAGATTCATCATCCGTCAACCTGGCGAAGGAAAGATCGCGGAGTGGCTGTTGCGCGGCTGGGAGTGCCGCTCGGAGCCAAAGCTTGCTGTTGGCAGTTATCAGGTGAGGGAACGGGACATGCCCAAGAACTGCGAGGTCGTCAACATCAGGGTGCAGGGACCTTTCGAGCGCATCAATGTGAAGAGAGCTACCGCCGTGGTCAAGGTTGTGAAGGACAGGGTCACCACGGTCACCTTCGTCGACCACTGCCGGAAGGATTAGCCGCGGTCCGCGAGTTCCCGCCGGTGGGGACTCGCGGCATCACATGGTTGATGGACCGCGGTGCCAAGGCTGGTCCCCGCGGGGTCGAAGGCGGGGGAATTACCATCGAGTCCACTCCGAACCTGGGACGTCCGCCGCGGGACCGGAGTGGATCCGCGCGCGAGAGCCGGAGGTCAAGGATGTCTGCTGGCCGCTTCGACGTCGATGGACGAGTCCTCGCCGTGATCAGGGCGGGTCTTGCGCAAGAATGCGGCTTCATCGCGCCGCATGTGGCTTGGATTCGAGGGAAATTCACCTTCAGCGAACGGCCGGCGCAGGGATCAGGTGGCCGTGACCACGTGTCTGCAAGGGTTTCAGCCTCTCCGGGGTGACCGGTTCCTCGTCGGTGCCATCAGCCGGCGGGGCCTCGTAGGGGAAAATGATCAAGAATCTGAATGCGCTAGCCGGATCCGTCTTGGTGCCTGGCCATTGGAATCGCAGCTCCAGGCAGTATCACCGTTTCCTGCATCCAAGCCAGGTATGCATTATTCTTGATGGGAAGCACTGGACCTTCTGCTGAACGACCGCCGGTAATACACTTCTCGAATGCGCAGCAGATCTCGAACCATCGCCGTGGTCAGCGTAGCTGTCACACTGGCGATTGTCCTGGTGGTGATCTTCAAGCTCGGACGCGGGCCTCAGGAATCGTCCAGGGGCCTCGATCTGGCCCCGCATATCTCGTCCTTCGTCGCCGGACTTGATGCAGAACGGCCGTATCGGTCACCGAATGTGGCTGAACGCCGTGCTGGGGCCGATGGGTTCACCGCGCTCCTCGACCGCGGGGAGGCGACCGGATCCCGGCTTGACGAGCTGGGATTTTCCGTTCATGACGGTGTCGACTCGGCGACCGGCCGAGGTTACACGCTCGTGATGAACGAACCTGAATCCGAGCGTGCCTGGGGCGTCTACCTGATCGATCGTTCAGCACCTCCGTCGATCGTTGTCGAGGTACCGCATCCCAACTCGGACCTGCGCACCGAACAGATGGGATTGTCCTACTTCAGAATGGTCCCCGGTGCGGTGCTGCTGATGGCGGGAGCTCACCGGCGCGCCGGTACACAAGCAGATGTCGCGCATCGGGAGAATTCCATGTTTCACGCCATCGCCACGGAATTGGCCGAACGCGGGTACGGTCAAATTCAGCTCCACGGATTTCACGACTCGAGCCAACCCGGCAAGGATATCGTGCTCTCCACCGGGGCGGCCGAGGTCGATGACATGGCGTTGGGCGTGGCCGATCGGCTGACGGCGGCCGGATTCGCGCTGTGTCATGCCTGGACTGAATCGTGCCGCGGCCTCGAGGGTGACACCAATGTGCAGGGAAAGATGGCGGCTGCCAAACGCACGGCTTTCGTGCATATCGAGGTGAATAGCACAATTCGCGCCGACGAACGCGGCAGGGAGGCCGTTGTAAGCGCCCTTGTCGCCGCACGTACTGCGAGGTACTGAACGACGGACACCCCCTGCCCCAGGAGGACACCCGCGTGCCCCAACTGGCGGAGTGAGGGCGGCTGACGTCGTCGGCGGGTCACGGAAGCAGGCCCGTGGCCTCGCTGAGTGCACCCGTACCATCTCGGTGTGTGACGGCGAGTAGTGGTCATTGTCGAGATTCCGCCGACGATTCCTGTAACCAGGGGCCAGAGAACCAGGTCATCATGCGTTGACGCAGTCGACCTACGGATGACAAAGGAGAGCGGACGTGCCGGGCGGATGAAGGCGATGCAGCCTGCAGTCGACGCCCGATCCATGTTCTCTGTGTTTTCTTGGAAACGAGGGTGTTATGCAGGCCCATTTGAATCCGCTGGCTGGTGGTGTTCTACGCAGCCGCCCGTGTCTGTTCCTGATAGTGCTCAGCCTCCTCCTCACCATGATCGTCGTAGGTGGAGCGTCGGCAGAGCAGTCCGTCGCCACTCGTGCGGACAGGCTCGCGAGTGGCGGCGAGCAGTCGCATCGCGTGACCTTGCTGACCGGTGACGTCGTCACCTACTTCGAACGTGCAGGCGGCCAAGCAGGAGTGTCGATCGAGCCGGCTCCTCGGCCCGGGGAGCCACCCATCTTTCAGACCAGGACCGATTCGGACGGCTTCTCTGTGATCCCCTCGGATGTGGAGCCTTACCTGGTATCCGGTGCGATCGACCCGGAGCTGTTCGACGTCAAGGAACTCGTCCGTCAGGGTTTGACCGATGCCAAGACCGGGAAGCTGCCGGTGATAGTGAGCTACGGGAATGACACACCTGCCGAGGTCGTCGCCCACCAGGCGGATGCCTTTCCCGCGAGCGACCGGACGCTGACCCTGCCCACCATCAACGCGGCGGCCGTGAAGGTCCGCCGCGCCGAGGCGGGAGCGTTCTGGCGGGCGTTGGTCGGCCAAGGTGGTAACCCAGAGGCGTTCAGTGGTGACGTGAAGATTCGCCTCGACCGCAGGGTCAGGGTGAACTTGGACGAGAGCGCGGCGCAGATCGGTGCTCCCCAGGCTTGGCGGGCAGGACTCGACGGCAGCGGCGTCACCGTTGCGGTGCTGGACACCGGTATCGACGCCGCGCACCCTGATCTGGCGGGCAGGATCGCGGGTTCGCGGAACTTCACCACGGACCCGGACACGAATGACGGGTACGGCCACGGCACGCATGTAGCCTCGATCATCGCCGGATCGGGCGCGGCATCGGCGGGCAAGTATCGCGGCGTGGCCTCGGGGGTGAAGCTGCTCAACGCCAAGGTTCTCGACAGCGCGGGCTATGGCGAGGAATCACAGCTCATGGCCGGTATGGAGTGGGCGGCTCACTCCGGAGCACGAGTGATCAATCTGAGTCTCGGCGCGGGCCCTTCGGCCGGCGGTGACCCGCTCAGCGAGATGGCTGACAAGCTGACCGCGGCGACCGGTGCGCTCTTCGTGGCCGCCGCGGGCAACTCGGGCGGGATCGCCATGGTGGAGACTCCGGCGGCGGCGAGTACGGCGCTCGCGGTGGGCGCTGTGGACAAGGCGGACAGGCCGGCCCAATTCTCCAGCAAGGGGCCGCGGCTGACCGACGCGATGGTGAAACCCGAAATCGTCGCGCCGGGCGTGGACATCGCGGCTGCCCGCGCCGGCGGAACCGACATCGGGGAACCGGTGGGTGAGCGTTACACGCGGCTCTCCGGTACGTCCATGGCCACACCGCATGTTGCCGGAGCGGCGGCCATTCTCGCCCAGAAGCACCCGCAATGGCGGTCGAGCGAGCTGAAGGCGATGCTCACCTCGACGGGTAAGGACGTCGGTGTCGCCTGGTATGAGCAAGGCGCAGGCCGAGCCGACATTCCCAAGACAATGGCGAGCACGGTGCTCGCACCGTCGGCGATCTCCTTCGGACGCCTACCCGGTTCGGCGGGTAGCGCGAAAGCGAAGCGTCCGGTGACCTACACCAACCTCTCCGACCGCGCCGTCACGGTTTCGCTCGAAGCTTCCGTAACGACGTGGAAAGGCGAGCCGGTGCCTGCCGGCATGGCCACGCTCGATTCCGACACCCTCGTCGTGCCCAGCGGCGGCAAGGCCACGGCCACGGTGACGATCGATCCCACCGTCGGCGGGGGATCAGGTGCGTATGGCGGTGTGGTCAGGGCGAAGGCCGCTGATGGCAAGGCTGACGTCAGGACACCGATCAGCTTCTACAAGGAGCCCGAAAAGGTCCCCTTGACCGTGAAGATGATCGACTCCCAGGGCAAAGCGCCTGGGGCGCAATCACTGACCGTCGTTCGTGACGACTACGACTGGAGCAATTGGAAGAACAACGATCCGTTCCTTCCGCCGGTCTACTCGGTGACGGTGAAGGGAGGCACCGGCACCATCTCAGTGCCGCATGGGCACTATTCGGTGACGGCCACGATCGCCGAGCGAAGGGGGCAGACGCGGCGTGCCAGCCTGCTTGTCGCGGCCGGCGTCCCTGTTCACAAGCCCAGCACCGTCGCCCTGGACGCGCGCGCCACAGTGCCGATGCAGATCCAGACCCAGGAACTCACCGACACTCGAGAGCGGTTCACCTCGGTACATCGCACCATCCCCGGCGCGCCGGTCGCTTTCGCGAGTGGTGTTCTCACGTCCGGAACCGGATGGAAGATGTTCGTCACACCGGCCACCCCGGCCGGGCACGGAACAGTGGGGTCACAGGACTATCTGACGCTAGGCCAGGCACTGGTCAGCCTGCGAGTCCGAACGCGGGCCGGCGAGCAGATCCTGCGTCCCGAGTACGATCCCGCCGCGGTCGCCGGCGAGTTCGTCGGCGAGCGGCAGGTGGCGGTGCCGGCTTCGATGGCAACGTCCGGCTTCGAACCCGCCAAGGTCCTGGGCATGCTGACCGGTGGCAAGGTTCTGCTGTCACTGGACCGGCCGGAAAGCGACCGGCTTGAGCAGTTGATCCGCGGCGGTGATGCCGTCCTTCTGCTGAGCAGCCGGAACCAGCCGGAATACATGTACAACGTCTACTTCCGTGATCGGAACGGCGTGCCCGCGCAGCATGTCAACAAGGTCGATCGTCGGCGGATGTTGGCCATCGACACCCGCTATCACGGCGACCGCGCCGATCTGGTGTACCGGAAGAGGTGGTTCGCCTTGCCCACGGACGGCCCGTCCAGCATCGCGCTCAGCGGGACCCAGTTCCAGGGGCAGGGCAAATGGACGGAGTACGTCGGGCCCGCCGACGACACGGTGTTCTGGAAGCGGTACGTCACTCAGATGGCACCGGGTAAGGACGGCGTGCCGGACTTTTCGACAACCTTCACCATGATCGCGGAAAACATCTTCGCGAATGCCGGACGCGCCCCAGAGGAAAGATGGTTCCAGTCACCGATTCGTGGTGGCGCGGCAGACCACAACCCAGGCGCCTTCCCCGTACTGTGCTCGCTGTGCCGCGGCGATAACGGAGAGTTCTTGCCTGCCGCCCAGTGGATGGATTCCACGCCGGGGCACTACAGCGAGCCCTGGCAGTCCGGGGAGTACATCAGTAAGGTCACCTTGCGCCAGGGTGGTGAAGAAATTCCTGCCATGCGGCGCCCGGATCTGCCCATCCCCCTCTTCCCGCTCGACAGACGAACGGGGATCTTCCGGCTCGATTCGGAGGAAACCGTGCCGGACCGTCCGGTGTTCGGCTGGCCGAACAAGGCGGTGCACCGCCTGACACCGCGGATCAGTACGGCATCGACGTTCAGGTCGGCTCCCCCGGAGGCAATCCCGCCCGGGTATGGCTGCCTCGACGACTGGCGGAAATGTAGCTACCAACCGCTCATCACCATTGGTTACCAGCTCGGGCTTGATCTGCTCAACCAGGCGCCGGCCGGCAAGCTCCATGTCTTCGACGTCACGGCTGGACACCATCACGGTGCAGAGGGAGCGGGCCGCATCAGCGAGTTTCGGCTCTGGTACTCGACGAATGACGGCGCCAAATGGGACCGAGCGGAGGTGGTTCGTTCTGCTGACGGCCGCTATTCGGTACGGATCACGCATCCGAGGCTCGGTGAGACATCGGGGTTCGTCTCGCTTCGTGCTGAAGCTTGGGACACAGCCGGGAATCGGATGAGTCAAACTCTCGAACGGGCGTACGCGCTTACGGAACACCCCGCTCCATAGCACCACTGTATCCGGTCGCCGCGCGATGGAGACGTGATCCTCCTCGCGCGGTGACCGGTGTGCTGAGACCCGGCGAACATCTAGAACTGGAACACCGGCCCAGTGCTGATGCGGAGAACGCACTGGTTCCGGTAGGTGTGGCTGAAATACACCGGCGTACCTCGCCACTCGCCCATCGCGGTGACCTTTACCGGAGCGTAAAGTCCGCTACAGGGCTTGCCGGGCTTACCGGGTAGCTTGTCAAGCTCACCACGGGCGACATCGATATCATGGCAGGCGCCGGTTCCGTAGGGATGGTTGCCGCCGGTCGGGTCGCAGTACAGGTAACGAGTGCGCGCGACCGACCCGGTCGGCTCGTCGGATACCTTCAGTTCCATTTGTACGAAATGCTTCGACCGTTGAGGCGGTGGTTCGGCCACGGTCGTGGCACCGGCGGTCCCGGTGTGTGCGATAAGGATCATGGCCAGCAAAGGCCAAAGAGCGTGTTTGTAGATCACTTCGAATCTTCGCCTTCTTCCCGTCCACGTGTTCACGCTTGACGATCGGATGACACTCGCGCAAGGGCATGCTGTCTCCAGTGCCTCGCCTCCACTATGTTTCGCGGTGCGTCGCCGGATCTCACGCGATTAACTCGGATGGCCCCCGACGCTTGCACCGTACAGTCGAACGGGCGCGTGGAACGAGGGTCCTAAGGCCCTGGCCTTTTCGTTCAGGTAACGTTAGCGTTCCTTCATGAAGCGTTCCTGTCTTGTATGCGGACGCTCGTGGAACAAATACGTTGGCTGAAATTCTCTGTACGGGAGCGATCGTTGATGCAGGTCTGGGATCACCTTGACCTGAGGAGTGTTGCGGCGGTTGGGGGGACGTCATGACCGTCTCGCCCAGCACCTACTGGCGGGAGTCCGCCAAATTGCGCGGGTTTTTGATACGGGTAGCGGCGAGCAGATGTTCCCCGTCCGGCGATCCGGAAGACATCGTGCATGAGGCGCTCGTTCGCGGAGCCTGCTATTCCAGCCTCGATATGGAGCGCCTGCAGCAGTTTCTCGTCACGGTCGTGATCAGATTGTGCATCGACGAAAATCGCCGCACCGCGGTCGCTGTGCGAATGGCCAGGGACCGACGGTTGTTCCCAGCGAGTTCACAGGATCCTTCCGAGTCCGTATGCGACAGGGCCGAGGCGCACTGGCTCAGGCGCCGACTTGACAACTTTTCGCCGCGCGACCGGAAGTTGGTGTCGATGGTCACGGATGGCTTGCCCCCTGCGGAGATCGCGAAAGTGCTGCGTACCACCCCGCAGGGAACGTACTCGGCGCTCTATCGAATTCGCCGGCGTATCAACAACTGCTACGAGTGCTAGAACCTGGATCGTATTCGCGAGCGCTTCGGCTGTGAATCTTCTTGAACGTAGTTCAAGCCGGGGTGGGGCGAAACATCCTGTTGTGCCATTCGAGTGACGGTGCGACGCGCCCAGGTAGTGGTCACTGAGACGTTGGCAATTCACATCCTACTCAGAGGATGTAATCGAACCACACGATCGGGTGTTGTGTGAAATTTGGGGTCGCGCCAGTATTGCATCACGTTAAGCGTCGGTCACGCGCTGACGGCCAGTTGGGCGAGATTGGGGGATGATCGAAGCTTGGGCTCGTCACTCTGTGATGCAACACCTTCTTGCGGTTTGTCCCCATTGCGGGCGGTCCGGCTATTCCGGGCTTTGGCCGGCCGGGGGCGCGGTGTGCCTTGATAGCTACCTGGCGAGTGAGATCGATCGGCTGGAGAATGCCGGTTCTGCGCACGATGGCGAGGGTCGCGCCGGTGGACAAAAGGTTGTGATACATGGGATCAGCGGAAAACAATTCAGCTACTCGTGGCCGGTCGGAGCGGAGAGACATCACATCGACCGGGCAGCGGCTATTGGCTCTTGTCACCGGGGCGACGGACGGTATCGGGGAAGCGGTGTCGCATCGCCTCGCCGGGATCGTCGACACACTGCTGGTACACGGTAAGTCGGCTTCTCTGCTGAGCGCACTCGCCGCGGAGCTGGCTCCGGCGCATCCCGGCACGAGTATCGTCCCGGTCTTGGCTGACCTGCGCTCCTTCGCTGACGTACGGCGTATGGCCGCCTCGATCCGGTCCACATTCGACCACATCGACATTCTCGTCAACAACGCCGCGACCGCGGGTCAGCACCCACGTGCGCTGACCGAGGATGGTAACGAGTCGATCTTCCAGGTGAACTATCTTTCTCCTGTGCTCTTGGTGGCCGAACTCTACGATCTGCTGCGGGCGGCCCGTTGTTGCCGTGTTGTCAACGTAGTCTGTGACATACATCGGCAGGCGAGGACGATAGGCCTGGGATGCGTAGACGGCCGGCGCTATCATCCCTTGCTCGCCTATGCGCAGTCGAAGTTCGCCTTGGCGGTGCACACCGCATCGCTGGCGTCGGCTTTCGCGGGAAGTCGATGCACGGCAGTTTGCCTTGACCCTGGCGTCACCGAGACCAAGTTGCGGCGAAAGTTGGTGGTGCTTCCGGGAGGCGTGGTTTCGGAAGCGGCCGACAACGTGCTGTACGCCGCCACGATGCGGACGATGCCACACGAGTTCTATTTGGAGGGAAAGGAGATCGTGCAGCCGGAACCCGAAATCCTGCGTGCTCCCGTTCAGCGGGCGCTCGAAGAGATGACCGAGGATGCGCTCGGCAGGCGGCTTCCCTGGGGGGAAACAACTCAGGGGTGCTCTTCGGCCTGCTACTGACGAAACCAGTGTTTCTCTGAGGAAGTGCCGAGTGGAACAGTGCTGCTCCACATGTTCCACCCGGCATCCCTCCTCAGTCGCTGTACGCCAGCGACTATTCCACACTCCCAAGTGGCGATTCCGTCACCACTCCCTGCGTTGCCGTAGGTCCTATGATTCTGGATGAACACGCGAACCGTCAATCTCGACCGGTGGCGTATTCTGGCCAGTTTCGACTTCCCGCCAGTTTTGTCGTCGGATCGAGCTGGGGTAAGCGAGAGGATCGACTCATGCTTGAGATCGTAGGCTTGGACGCTGCCGCACAGACCGTATATGAGTTCCTCGTCGACAGCCCGCCGGTCACTTTCGAGGATATCCGTGATCAGACCGGGCTCGGCGGGGAGCAGCTTCGGCGGCTGTTGGACAGGCTGGAAGCCCTCGGTCTTGTCGCCCGCACGGAGAACAGACCGCCGGCGTTCATGACACCGGCTCCCGATGCCACGCTTGAAGTGCTGCTCCTCGAGCAACAGGAGCGGATCAAGCGTGCGCGGATCTATGCCGAGCAACTCTCGGCTCGCAATCTCCGCACCGCTGCCGGCTGGGAGCCCTCCGAACTGGTCGAGGTCGTCACCGGTGCGGACGCGGTCGCTCAGCGGGTCGAACAGTTTCTCCGCGGTACCAGCAATGAGATTCGCTTCATCGACAAGCATCCATACGTGGTGGCGCCCAAGGTTCTCGCTCCGGTCGAGGCACTGATGCTGGAACGGGGCGTCGTGTTCCGTGCGCTCTATGACACGGCCGGACTGGCGACACGTAGTTTGCAGACCGAGGTCGAACCTGCGATCGCGCGAGGAGAGCAGGCGAGGGTGCTTCCCGAGGCGCCGGTCAAACTGATCTTGTCGGATAACCGCCGTGCCATGCTGCCACTTCAGTCGGATCCGACAATGGTCGAGAGTGTCGTCATCGTTCATCCCTCGGCTCTGCTGGACGCACTCGGTGCGTTATTCGAGGTGCTATGGCGATCGGCGGCTCCGCTGTCGGCAGCGGAGCGGGGGGACATCTCCGCGGACTCGATCAGCGCCGAAGATCTCCGTCTCATCGGTTTGCTGACGGCCGGCCTTCCCGACCAGGCCATCGCGCGGCAACTCGGGTTGTCCTACCGCACGTTCCAGCGCCGACTGGTCTCCTTGATCGAATCACTGGGTGCCCGCACCCGATTTCAGGCCGGCCTTCAGGTTGCCTTCCGTGGTCTGGTTCCCAACCCGGTTGCGGACGACGGCACCCAGCGATCCACCTCTCAAGCGCCAACGGATCGCTGAACCCCTCCGTGGTGAGGTTCAGGACCTGGCCGGCGCCACAGTGCGGAGAAAGTCGATCACCACCGGAGCGACGGTTTCCATGTCTTCGGTGTGTGGATAGTGCCCGGCCCCCTGGACCATCACGACGGTCGCCGGACCGCCGAGGCGGGTCGCGGTGTTCTGCGCCTCGGCGGCGGGATCCCGGAAGTCCGGATCATGGTCACCCATCAGAACGAGCGTGGGGCAGCTGACCTGGCTGAGTGCCTGCTCCGCAGAGGCCCGGCTGCTCCTGAGCATTTCCCTGGCTGCCGCGAACCGGCCAGGCTCGGCCATGTTCTCCGCCAGCTCCTGCCGGCGCTGCTCGAAGTTGGCCGGTTTCTCGAAGCCGAAAAGTTTGGGCCAGTAGGACATCCACAAGGTCTGTCCCAGCCGGGGCAAGTTCGCCAGCCGCATCATCGCCCTCTCGGCCGCGCCGAGCTGCACGTCACGGACGACGGCGCCGCTGAGAATCACCCCGGCGACCAGCTCGGGCGCCTTGCCGGCGGCGATGACGGCGGCGCCCCCGCTGAAGCCGTTTCCGAGTAGTGTCACGGTATCCGCATCATGCGCGCGGGCGACGGCGAGCAGGTCATCGGCGACGTCATCGGCCGAGTAGGACTGCCAGCCGACGCTCGAATCACCGTGCCCACGCAAGTCGACCGAGATCACCTTGAATCCGGCGGACGCCAGGTCGTCGGCGAGATAGGTGTAGGTACTCCTGAGATCGCCGAGGCTGGGGGAGCACACCACGAGTGGCCCTTCCCCGGTCACCGTGCAGGCGAGCCTTCCGTCGGGCCGTTCCACAAAACCGGTAGTGCTGCCGTTCATGAGAGCCTTTCGAAGAAGGTGCCGCCCGGCGCCCGAACCGGCAACCGGGCGGCACCATGGGGTCAACGCCTGTCGCGGATCAGCAACCGAGGGTCAGATACTGATCGAGGCGCAAGAGCTCCCCGGTCAGCTCTTCGGAGACGCATCCGCGGTCGAGGTGGACCGTCCCGACCAGCCCGCCCAGCCGTACCCCAAGGTCCACGCCGCTCGCGGTAACGGAATCCGGCCGCGGTGCCGCGGCGACGGTCGCAGGAGCCACGAAGGGGATGGCGATCGCGGCCGCGGTGATGAGCAGAACCGAGAAGATTCGACGCACGCTGGTGCCTACCTTTCTTTTTCGTTCAGGACGCAGCGATTCTTTCCAGGGTTTGTGGTAGGCCGGAAGATGCCAGGTGACTGGCTCCCTCCTGGCGGATGGCGCGAGGCCGAATGGGTGAATCCAGGAAGTTCGGCAGAGCCTCTCTTGACGGGCAAGGAAAGGTGTCGGGATAATGTCGCGAAAGCCGCTTTGGCGAGACATGCGTATTGAAAGTGACTGGCGCGATTATTGGGCTGATGCTTTGTTGTCTCCTCGATCACTGCTTCTGTAGTTGGAAGAAGACGTTGTTCAACAGCCTCTTCTTCAGCCAAGGGGTCCGATTCAATGACCGGTAGAACGTGGACCGCAGAAGTACCCTTACCGGGTCGGAAAAGGTGAACAGTTTTTCCTGGCGAAGCTGCAGCGAACGGGATCGCCGTAGACTCGGTTCTCGGATCCGCTGGAACTCCCTGGCCGCCAGCGTGAGTTCGTCCCGGCCCTTGGGCAGTGCTTCGGACAGGAGCGGTGCGAGTGTCATGGCATCGAACAAGGCATGGCTGACCCCTTGGCCCAAGATCGGCGAGAGGGTATGCGCGGCGTCACCGATGAGCAGCAGCCCCGGTCGGGACCACCGGGGCACGACGCTCGTGAAGATGTCCAGAACCGAGGTATCCGACCAGTTCCGGATGTTGTCTCGGACCAAGTCGGCGAGTTCGGGTGCGAGCTCGTCCAAGCGGGTGTGCAAACTCGTCAGACCGGCTCGTCGAAGGTTCCGGAGTCCGCCCTTGGGGATGTTGAAGCCGACTCGCATGAGGTCTGGATAGGTCGGGATGAACAAGCCGTGCCGACCACCGGCGATCCGGATGTGGTACGTGTCCCTCGTCCAGTCCGCCGGGGCGGGAAGCTTCAGCCACACGACATCGCGCTCGAGCGGCTCCCGGCGGTACGTGAGGCCTGACATTTCGAGTATGTTGCTGTATCGACCGTCGGCGCCGACAGTCATTCGTGCGTGGATCTCTTGCTCGCCGGCCGGACCTCGGCTGCGGATACCCACGACGGCTCCATCGGATTCCACGAGGCCGATGGCCGAGGTATTCCGCAGCAAGGTGAAGCTGGCGTGGAGGCGGGCCTCATGCTCCATGATGGCCAGCAAGGTCGGCTGCGGTACATCCAGCGGGTGTCGATGGTGATGCGGAAAGTCGTCGAAATCGACTTCCAGAAGCGTTCGCCCGTGTTCGGCGAGCTTCATCTTCCGATTCACCAACGCGCCGGCGGCCGTGATGTTCTCCAGGATCCCGAGTCGGGCCAGCAATGATACGGCGTCGGGGGATACCGTTTCGCCTCGGAACGATCGGTTGAAATGACTGGTCTGCTCCACGACGGCGACGTCGCACCCGCGGCGAGCAAGCTCCAGGCCGAGGGCCATCCCTGCCGGTCCGCCGCCGACCACACAGACATCCACGGACAACTTATCCATTGAACCCCTTGAATAACGAGGCCGTATGACGGGCCGTACGAAAGCGAAGGAGGGAGTGGGCGATCCACAGCCTGGTCCGCAGCACGTGACCGGGTGAGCCATGGACGTCGTCGAACCGAATCGACTTGAACTTCGCGAGGTGCCGCTCGAGGAAGCGAGTGTCCGCGGAGGGGATGATTTCGTCGCGGAGGCTCACGACGGAATGGACCGGAGCCGTTACCCGGGTGAGCTCGTCGGGCCGCAGGGCAAAGGTGCCGAGACGTTCCGGGACGTCGCCTTCCGGGACCCCGAGGAGATGGGCAAGCGTTCGCTTCGTGGTTTCGGGCACCCCTGCCCACCAGGTGCGGTCCTGGAAGAAGGCCGACACCGGCGGGCCGACGGTCACCAGACCGCTCAGCCGCGGATCGTGTGCGGCGCAGCGCAACGCGAGGTGCCCGCTGAAGCTCATGGCGACCGCGTATACCTCGCGCACCGGGGCGATCTCGTTGATCCTGTCGAGCAGGCCGGAAAGCATCTGCCAGCTGTCATGATCGTAGGTCAACGGGTTTTCCCCCACGCCGGGCATTTCCGCGGCGACGGCGGCCATGCCGAGCTTCCTCGCCGTCGGAAGTGAGGGAGCCCATTGCTCCTTGACACTCACGATCCCGCCGATGAGCAGCAGCAGCGGGCGGGGCGCATCGGGGTCGAGGCCGGTGGCCCACACCGGCACGCGGTGCCCGGACAGTTCCAGTTCGAGCCGATCGATCCCTCCCCGGCTCGATCGCCATTGATCGAACTCGGCCACGCACCGGTGTGCGGCGCGCTCCTGCGCCGGGTTCGACGGATAGGGAAAACGCGCCAGGTTGTTCAGCTTGCAGGACTCGAGGTGACGTCCTGTTTCGGCCATCCGGTCGGCGGCGAGCGCCCATTCCCAGCACCAGGATCCCGGCCCGTCACCGTCGGTGTGGTCGATGCGTTCGAGTATTTCCCTGCACACTGCGCCGGGAAGCCCTTGCACTCGTGCGTGCAACCGGACGAGATCGCTCAGTTCGGCGAGGTATGGCATCAGGGAATCGGCCCGCCGGCGTTCCGGCTCGTGAGTGTTTCGAGCCGGTTCTTGAGACTGCCGAGGACGTCGGCCGCCGTGGCACCGTCGATGGTGCGGTGGTCGAAGGTGAGCGAGACCGGGAGGATCGGCATGACGCACATTCCTCCATCACGCACCGCCGGGCGGTCTGTGATCTTGCCCAGTCCGAAGGTCAGTGTGGTACCACCCGAGGAGAAGAACCGGGCCACCGGCCGGTGGCCCAAGGACGTGACCGCGACGGTCCCCATTCGCCGATGGCGGCTTCGCGGCCGATTGGCCCAGCCGAAGGCGACCCGTCCCACGGGCAACGGAAGCCGCTGCAAGGCACGAGCGCCGCGAAGTTCGGGGATCTCGTCGCTGGGCGTGTCCCGCAGGCGGTCCACAGTGTCCTGGATCGCGTCGATGCTCATGAGGTTGCTGTCGGGAATCACAACCGAAAGCGCCGCTCGCTGGTTGCCGATTCCCTTGTCGAGGGCCAGCTTCACATCGACGGAGCCGCGGTACACGATGCGAGGACGGAGACCGCCCGCGCAGGCGGCGTTCGCCGCGGGGTACTCGGCCACTGCGCGGCTGACGCCGTGCATCACGTAGCTCACCACGGAGTACTTGCGGTTCGCCGCATGTTTGTGCGCCAGCAGCTTCGTGGCGTCCACTTCGGTGTCGAGGTATACGGGGCTGGCCGCCCGGACGAATCGGAGGAAGTGCCAGGTATGCCGTCGCGCGGCGGGCAGGCACCGGATCGTCGTCATTTGGTCGCTCCCACCTGTGCGTGGAGGTCGGCCAGGCTGCGTGCTTCGAGAAAGCTGGTGGCGGACAGGAGCCGGCCGGTCGCGGCTTCGAACGCGGACAGCAGTTTCAGCAAGTGGAACGAATCCCACCGCGGCAACTGGTCGAAATCGGTCCGCAGATCGTCCTTGGTGAGGTACAGACCGCATTCCCTGCCCACGATCTCCAGGAATTCGTCGATACTCATTTGGCCGCCCGATCGCCGAGAAGTTCGTTCAGCCGCACGATGAGCTCGATGTGAGATGGGTTCGGCGGCACCGTGCTCAGGTCGTGCACGAACCCGGTGTCGGCGTCTTCGCAGTCGGGATCGGCGATGAACCCGTTCAACGGATAGAAGTCCTTGACCGCGTCGTTCATCCCGGTCAGACGGAACGCGGCGGTGACCTTTGTGACCCCTGCCTGTGCCGCTTGGCGGAGGATCGCCCGCAGGCAGGCGGTCTCGACGTCCCGGGCCAGGACGCGGCAGGACAGGACAAAGTTGTCGATTCGAAGCTCCGGACCTCGTCGGCGCGTGAAGACCGCGCCGACCGTCCCGTATTCGCCGAAGCGGTCGGTGCAGCGGACCGCGATCACCTCGGTGTCCTGGCCCGCGATCAGGTCGAGCACGGCCGCGGTGTCCAGGCGGTCCGCCGTGAGATTGAACCTGTTGGTGCGCTGGGTCAGCTGTGCGACCCGCCCGGCGTTGCCGTGGCCGGCATGAAACAGTTCTACCGTGGTCCCAAGGCCGGCCAGGTACTCGGCTTTCGATTCGACCTGTTCGCGGAGCTGCACGCGTTTCCGCTCGGTCAGATAGCGCTGAACGCGGGTTCGGTCGGCCTGGGTGATCTCGTCGGTGACGAACCAGCGGTCGGCGAGAAGGCGGCGAACATGCAGCGCGGGCTCGTCGGCGTCGACCTCGATCACCGGGACACCGGGCAAGGCACTGCGAACCATGCCACGTTCGGCCGCCGAATCGTCGACGAAGACGAGGCTGCTCACGTCAATGCCCAGCTTGTCGGCGATCTCGGTCAGGTTGCCGGGTTTGGAACCCCAGTTGATGGCCATCGCCACGATGTCGTCCGCACGTAGCACCAGGTCTGGGTTCTGCTTGAACACCTCGAGGACCTTTTCCTCGTCGTTCTTGCTGCACACGGCGACCAGCACACCCTGGGAGCTGAGCTGTTTCACGGCCGCCTGGAAGGAGCGGAAGGCTTCACCCCGGAAACCCTCGCTGACTTCGATACCGTTCGGGCCGTCGTCGGCGAGGCTTCCACCCCACAACGTGCCATCGAGATCCACAACTAGGCACTTTCCGGTGCGCCCGGTGAGCGATCGCACCACATGGCCGGTTTCCCTGGCATAGGCGGAAAAGAACTCGTCCGAGAAGTGGACGTTGGCGTAGCTGCTCGCCCGGGGGTCGGCGAGGACGCCGGACTCGCCGAGCAGCGGTTCGGTGTCCACGACCAGCACCCCCGGCCGGTTCGTGGAGAACCTGAGCAGATGCGCGTTGAATTCTCGCCACGCGGCACCGAGCAGCGCACGCGAACGGTGGTCGATGAGCTGAGCGGCCCAGTACCAAGGCAGCGGAACCGTGTTGAAGACCAACGTGCCGGTGTGCCTGGTTTGATACGCGTCGGTGATCTCCTCGAGCGACGTGCTCAGCTGCCGCAGCGTGTACCGGACATCCGTCGGTGTCCAGGGAGTCCGGATCCGCCGGAACACCGCGTCGGCGTCCAGCAGACACACCGTGACATCCGGTTCGGTCGCGAACAGCTCGTTGTGCGTTTCCCGGAGTTCGATCGCGTACTGGCCGTAACCGCCGACCTGTATGCGCGGAATGAAACCATGCCGGGCCAGCTGTGCGCTCAACGGCGACACCAGCGGCCGGATGGTGGAGCTTCCGGTGATCGCCACGGTCGCCTCGGGAAGGTCGGGATGACGTCGGATCAGGGCATCGGGGTGCACTTGGGACAGCACGGTTCCGGCGCGAAGGAGGGCGGCTTCGTCCAAACCCGCCAGCAGCTCGGGCACCGCGGTGTAGCTGTCGATGAGTTCTCCGGTGGCGTGCAGGTGGCTGAGGCGGACGTCGCCGGGTGCCGGGCACCTGCCGAGCAACTGGGTCGTGGTGGCCGTCGTCACTTTCCCTCCACGGTGAATGCGCCTTTGATCCATTTGCTGGACTCGATCGCGATCGCGACCGCACGTTCGCCAGGCCGGATTCGGTCGTAGAGCAGATCGAGCTGGAAGAACGGTGTGGCGTTACCGGTGTTGCCGGTTTCCGCGACGCAACTGATCTCCGTCGCGTGACCAAGGGCGAGATCGGAGGTGATCCTGCTGGTCATGCGTCCTGACAATTGCGGAGGCAGCAGATAAGACGTCGACTCCCGATCCCAGTCCGTCGAGGACAGGATCTCGTCGAGAGCTTCCTTGGCCAGCAGTGGTACTTGCTCCTCGATCGCCTTGTAGTCCTCTTCGAACGGCGGGTCTGGCTCGGACTGCGAACGGGCCAGATCTCCCGCACCGAACCAGCGCACGACTTGCCCGGGTGCGCGGCCGAGCCCGGTGAACCGGTTGAGCACCTGGCGCAGCACGATCGCCCCCGGCACGGCATCCGCCGTGACCACGACGGCGCCCGCACCGTCGCCGAACAGGAGGTAGTTGACGAGTTCGGCAGTGGGCAGGCCCTGCATTTCCCGGTCGGCGACGAAGTGCTTCACGCTGACGTCGCCACCGATGACCAGTCCGAGACGGTGCTGGTCATCGAGTAGTCGTCGAGCGAGGTCCAACGCTTGCACGGCACCGGCACAGCCGGACTGGAGCTGGTACGTGGAGACGTGATTGACGCAGAGCCGGCTGGCGATCAGGTTCACGGTCGCGGGCATCAGTGTGTCGGGAGTGGCCGTGGCCAGAATGACGAAGTCCAGTTCTTCGGGTTCAAGACCCGCTCTGGCGAGCGCCTGAGCACCGGCTTGCGCACCGAGATCCGCCAGCGTGTGCGTAGGCTTGCCGGTTTCCAGGTCGATCGCGAAGTGCCGCTTCCTGGTTCCGATGAACATTTCGATCCACTCGGCGCTGATGCCGAGCTTCTTGGCCATGACCTCGTTGTCGATCGCGTCGCCGGGCAAGGCCGTTCCGGTGGACACGATGTGTGCCGCGGGCAATGGTCGTTCCTCTCTAGGAAGCGTTGTGCCGCGAGGAGATGTACGAGACAACGTCCCTCACGGTTTCGAGCTGGGGGAGTTCGGAAAGATCCATCGACCCGTCGAGGGGAAGGATCGTCGTGAGCCGGTCGCTCAACCGGATCAGGGTGAGCGAGTCATACCCGAGGTCGTCGAGCAGCCGGGCGTCCATCGCCAGGTCGGCCGTCGCGTACCCACCGACCTCCGCCAGCGCCGCGAGCGTTCGCTCGACGATCGATTCGGGGGCGGGGGCGGGGGCGGGGGCAGGGGCAGGGGCAGGGGCCGTCGTGCCACCTTCGATGTTCGCGCGCCGGGTGGTCGTGACGGGTAAAGGAACGGATTGATCGTCGAAAAGGTATGGCGGCAGCCGCCAAGGCACCTGCTGTTGTTTGGTGTACAGCCGCTGCCAGCGCGGGGTGTGCCCATCGCGATACAACGAGGCCAGTACCTGAGCGACCTCGTGGCCGGTGGCCGCCTCGCCGGGGCACGGCGTGAGGATGGCCATCTCATGGCCGGGATCGGCGCGCCGGATGAGGTCGGAGGCGACCGACGTGGGACCGATCTCGATCAGGTGGGTCGGCGTAAGTGCACGTACCGCGCCGAGTGCGGCATCGAACCGGACCGGGGCGGTGACCTGCTCGACCCAGTAGGCGGAGCCCAGTTCATCGTCTGTGACGAGACGGCCGTGCACGGTCGACGCGATCGGGACGGCCGGACGATGAGCGGTGATACCGTCGGCGGTCCTGCTGAACTCGGTCACCATCGGCCCCATCAGTGGCGAATGCAAGGCAGGCGCGCCGAGCACCGGCTTCGTGACGATGCCGGCTTCACTGAGCGTGCCGCTGAGCCGGGTGATGGCGTCGGCGTCACCTCCGATGATCAAGTCGCGAGGGCCGTTGAACGCGGCGATCGCGACATGCGGCTCGGCATCGACGTGCGGTTGCACTTGAGCGGCCGTCGCCTCGATGGCGACCATGGCGCCGTAGTCGGTCAATTTCTGGACCGATGCGGCGAGCGCCACGACGATCTCGCAGGCGGCGGATAGCGACAGCACCCCCGCGAGGCTTGCGGCGGCGTACTCGCCGATGCCATACCCGAGCATCGCCTCCGGCCACACGCCGAGGTCCCGGAGGGTGGCGCCCAGCGCATACCCGACCGCGAACAATGCGGGCTGGGCCAGCGCGGGGTTGTGAATGGAGGCGCCGTCGGGGCACATGTCGTCAATGACCACGGAGGCTATCGACCGGCCGAAATACGGACGCATGGCCGAGTCGACCTCGTCGAACCGATCGCGGTAAGCGGGAAGGTTGTCGTACAGTGCGCGGGTCATCCGGGGGTACTGGGCGCCGGGGCCGGTGAACAGGAAGATCACCTTCGGAGTGGCATACCCGCTGCCGACCGGCATTCGAGGATCGCCGATCTGCGAGCGCAGGTCGGCTTTGAGTTTCTCACGATTCCAGGCGGGCAAGGCCCACCTGTGCTTGAGGGAGGTCTTCACGAGGTTGGTGCTGTGGCAGATCTGAGGCAGACGTTCCGACGGCTCGCGATCGATCACCTCGGCGAGGGCGGCGATGTTGCGCCGCAGCGCCTTGAGAGTGCCGGCCGAGACGGTCAGCACACCCGCACCACCTCGTTCCGGCCGGCGGTCCGCGACCGGGGGAGTCGCCAATACCAGATGAGAATTGGTACCGCCCAAGCCGAAACTGCTCACCGCGCCGCGAACCGTGCCCTCGGCGGGCAACCGCATCGGCAGCCGGGCCAGCCACAGGCCGTGCTGGTCCAAGCGCAGATCGGCGTTCTCGTCGTCGCTGTGCCTGCTTGGCGGCAGTATTCGACGATCCAAGGCGAGGCAAGTCTTGATCAACCCCGCGACGCCGGCCGCTCCTTCCGTATGTCCTATGTTCCCCTTCACGGAACCGAGCGCGCAAGGTTGTTCCCGTTCACCCGCGTGCACAGCGCCGAGAGCCTGGACTTCGATCATGTCGCCGAGCGTGGTGCCTGTTCCGTGTGCCTCGACGAAACTGACTTCGCCGGGCCTTACTCCGGCGCGGGCGTACGCGTTACCGATGACCTGTTGCTGTGACCATCGGTTCGGTGCCGTCACGCCATTGCTTCGGCCGTCGTGACTGACCGCGGACCCTTCGATGACCGCGTAGATGGGCTGCTTGTGGGCGATCGCGTCACTCAGCCGCCGCAGCACGACCACGCCTACCCCCTCGCCCCGGCCGATCCCATCGGCGTGAGCGCTGAACGGCTTGCACTCCCCGTCAGCCGCGGACAGACCCGCCTGCGTGTAGAAGATCGAAAGCGCGGGAGTCAGGATGATGTTGACGCCGGCCGCGATCGCGAGGTCGCAGTCGCCGGCGGACAACGCGGCGATAGCGAGGTGTACGGCCACGAGGGACGACGAGCAGGCCGTGTCCACCGCCACGCTCGGCCCCTTGAGATCGAGGTGGTAGGAAATACGGTTCGCCGCCATGTGGTAGCCGTTGCCCGTGCCCCGTTGCGGGGTTATCTCCGCGTAGTCCGCCATGTGCAGCATGGCCCATTCACTGGACATGATTCCGACGTGGACACTCGTCCGGCTGCCTGCCAACGACGCCGGGTCGATGGCGGCGTCCTCGATCGCACGCCAGCTCGTCTGGAGCAGGAGGCGCTGCTGAGGGTCCATTTCGCGCGCGTCATGCGGTGAGATACCGAAGAACTCGTGATCGAAGGACGCCGGGTTGCTGAGAAAGCCTGCCATCGTGGTGTTCATGGTTCCCGGTTTACCTTCGGCTGAATAGAACGCCTCAGCGTCCCATCGGTCGGAGGGAATCCTGGTGATTCCATGATCACCTTTGAGCAGCATATCCCAGAATGCGTTCTTGTCAGGCGCTCCAGGAAATCGGCAATCGATGCCGACCACGGCCACGGGACTGATCGGTCCTGCTCCCCATGTCATCGCGGCGCCGCCAACTGGGTGCGCAGGTACTCGGACATCGCGGTCACGGTCGGGTAGTCCCACGCCAGCGTCGGTTCGACCGGTACGCCGAAGTGGTCTTCGATTTCTCCGCACAAGGTGAGCGCGTACACCGAAGTGAGTCCGTACTCGGCGAGCGGACGGGCTATGTCGATACGGTCCGGCTCCATCGCGAGATAGCTCGCGACTTTCTGGATGAGCCACCTGGCTATTTCGTTTGCGGGCATGATCTTGTCCTTGTCGTGGGGGAGGGCGGTTCGCCGCTCAACGAGGCAGCGTTCGGCGGACGGGGTCTTCGTCGAGGCAGAAGCTGGTCTCTTCGGCCGCGCGGGTGAGCAGCTCGGTGAACAGCTCGTCGTCCAGTTCACTCGCGCCGGGTGGGGTTCCGGGCATGAGCCGGCCGAGCAGCCGTCGCAGAGCGACCCGGATCCAAGCCGAGCCGGCCAGTACACGCCGATCTCTGTTGTGCCGCCAGATGCCCAGGCATGCGGTCGCTGCCAGCAAGATCGCATAGCGTTCCGACAGCGTTCCGCCGTCCGTATTGTTCGCCGGGTCCAGCTGCCAAACGTGGGCTCGGCTGACGTGGGTCGCGAGGTGGTCCAACTCGGTGAGCAGGAGGGTGGCGATGGTCGAGAGGTCCGTGGTCGTCCTCGTCTCACCGCGCAACTCGCCCAGCCAGGGCTCAAGGCAGGCGAGCAGGGGATCGCCCTGCGCGCGCGTCGGATGCGGGTTGTGCTCGAGCGGGGGCAGCGTCGTGTCCGGGGTGAAGATGGACATCGATTCGGCCGAACTCGAGGGATGGCGCTGCGCGTGGGCAAAGGCGGGCAGGTGCGCCGCGATGGTGATCTCATCGGGCGTGTGGTCCGGGTAGACCAAGCTCAGGGATGGAAGATCACGGAAATGTTTGCCGAAGATCGCATGTTCCCCCTCGCGAAGGTAATACCTCGCGCCGAGGACCACTGACAACTCGTTCATCGCGTTTTCGATCAACAGCGGGACCAGATACCGAGTAGCCGCCGCGTAGGCCCGGGAATGGCCCGGTAGTAGATGCAGGGCCCGGGCCGCCGTAGTGACGAGGCAATCGGCGACCAGTAAATCGGCGAACGCGCCGGCGATGGTCGCTTTGGCATGGGGCATGTCGCTGACGGCCCGGCCGTAGAGCCGGCGGTGAAGCGCGAAACGCAACACGGTGAAAAGACTGGCGTCGAGCATGCCGAGAGACAGTCCCGTGGTCAGACAGCCGCCGATCTCGGAAGAGCGACGCGAGAGACTGGCGCCGATGCCCGACCAGCCGATGAGGCTGTCCCGCGGGACGGGGCACATGCTGAACTCCAGTCCACCGAGATGACAATCTCGCAGCCCGAGGGTGCGGACCCTGGGTGATCTCCGTCGGCTCTCGTCGGGCAGCGCCGTCAAGTCGACGAGCAGGAGCGACCTCGAGCGCTGATTCTGGGTGTAGGCGGTTCGCGCGATGACGACAGCGCTGTCGGCACGGTCGGAATTGAAGACGAGACCGGCGTGTCCGTCGAGGACGTACCGGTCGCCTCGCTCACGAGCCGTGAGCTCGAGTGCGGCCGGGTCCGGGTACGTTCCCGGTGACCCATGGGCCAGGCAGACCTTGCTCCCGCCCAAGATCCTCTCGGCAAGGGCATTCTGCTGCTGGGCGTTGTCCGTCGCGAGCCACACGTTGAGAGACGCCAGCAGTGTCGGCACCCCGTAGCCGATGCCCAGGGCGGCGTCGCGCCGGAACACCGGTCGCAAACGTCTGATGAATTCGTCCGCGGTGCCCAGCCTGCCACCCAGCCGCGGTGGCACGAACTCGGCATTGAGGGACAAGCAATCGAGGAGTTCCTCGCCGGCTTCGAAGACCTCGCCTCGTTCGTCCGCTTCGATGATGGCATTGTGTCCGAGCGGGTTTCCGGGCAGATACGGATCTCCGAACTCGGTCTCGAGATCCACTGTCATGACAGCTTGCCGTAACTGCTCGGGGTCCCCGCGGTCGTCGCCTCGGCGAGCTGAAAACCGAAGAGCGACGGAAGTCGCTCGTCCTTCACCTGGTCGGCCAAGACGTCGAAGAGCACGTCGAACGGCGGGGTGGCGACGGCGCCGTGCCGGTCGCCGGTCGCGGCCAGGATCCGGTATAGCGCTGCATGAAGCCAGACACCGTTACGCCACAGCAGATCTTCGGCCTGCCTCGGACGTCCCGTGGGACGCCGTACCGGTACTTCTCGATGGTTTCGCAACCACAGTTCGATCGCTACCGCGCCGGCGAAATAGAGGGCGGAACGCTTGGCGACGGCGAAGAGGCGGTTCGAGATGTCCGTTCCGGACAAAGGTTCCTCGGCGATGTCCATCCACAGTTCGTCCAATGCCTCGCCCAGCCGTTTTGCCGTTGTGGCGAGTGGTATGAGCAATGGGTTGTCGTTCGCGAGCACGGCGATCTTCGAAATCGACGATTCCGCCGCGAGCAGAAAGCTCGCTCCGTTTCGCGGTATCAGAGCCAGCCTGTCGAGTTTGGCCGGTGGTGTCGGCCGGGACAGCTCGCAGCATGCCGCGAGCCCTTCGTGGTCCGGAGCGAGCCGCTTGTCGCGCGCCCGGGAAAGGAGTGGGAACATGCTGATCAGCGAATGCAGGTTGACCACGGTGTTGCCGTCGAACAGTGAGACGACGCGATGGTCGCGTTCGACCTTGCCGAGGCTGCCCCGGCGCTGGTCGTCCTGGTGAAGCGCGGCCGGTCCCATGAAGTGCCGCAGGCGCGCGATCGCCGCCTCCGTGCGGGTGGGGACGAGGTACTTCGTGACGGCGGCGATCACAGCGAGTTCGGAGGTGAGCGTGTGGACGGAGCGAACGGCCACGACGGAAAGCGCTTCCGCCAGCAGATGATCCGCGTACGCGAGTGCTATGGTCCTCCTCGCTCGCCGGAGATCGATGACGGTGCGGCCATCCCGGCTACTGTTCTCCAAGAAGTCGATGGCGATCCGGAGCGCGTGATCGCTGCTGCCGAGGGACAGTGCGGAACACAACGTCCGGGTGACCTGTAGCCCCTTGAGGACGTTCTCCAGCCCGGAGCCCTCGGTGCCGATCAGCGCATCCGCCGGAACTTCGGCGTCACAGAACACGATTCCACTGACATCAGCGCACCGATTGCCCAGCGTGCGAACTTTCGGCAGATATCGGTAGCTGCCGGGCAGCGTGGATTTGTCGACGAGGAAGAGACTGAAACCCCGCGGCCCACCCAGAGAATCGGTCCGCGCCAGTACGCACATCACGCCACACCTGGTCGCGTTGTTGATCGGCCACTTCTCACCCCGCAACCGGTATGAGGAACCCGACTTCTCCGCGACCAGTTCGCCGCCGGCCAGGTCGCTCCCGTGATCCCGCTCGGTGAGGCCCCAGGACACCGGGACGCCGGCGGTGATCATGCGGCCGAGGGAAGTCGATTGGGATCGGTTCCCGGCAATCCAGACGCAAACGGCACCGAGGTAGGTCTTGGCGTGCGCGACGGCGACTCCCATGTCCCGCCTCGCCAGCATCCGCACCAAATGCGCGGTGGTTTCATAGCTGGTGAGCAGGCCGCCGTGGTGCGCGGGAACGTAGTACCGGCCCAGACCGAGTTCGTCCAAGTACCGGCAGACACCATGCGGGAATTCGCCGGAGTGGTCTAGCGCGGCAAGCTGGGCATAGCCGAATTCCTGACCCTGGTCCTCGGGGTTTCCGAGGACCGGCTCCAAACGCTGTATGGGCTCCCAAGGCCGGTACTTCATCGACCCACCTTCGAGTCGGCGAAGGTCACGGTGGTCGAGGACGCCGGATGGGACTTCAGCTGCCCGGAGAGGAACTTCTCCCGCATCAGCCGTCGTTGCACCTTGCCACTGGTCGTCTTCGCGATCGCGCCGGAGCGCACTATGACCACGTGGGCCAACTGGACGTCCAGGTCGGCTCGCACTTTGCGCCGCACCAGCGCGGCGAGTTCGTCGGCACTGGCCTCCCGCAACCGCGCCGCGCTCACTTCGTGTACGAGAACCACTTGATCCCAGCGCTCGCCGATGGCGAAGGCGGCAGCCCTTCCCTTGCCCAGCGCGGGATGGGCCAGGTGGGCTGTTCGCTCGATGTCCCACGGGTAGAGGTTGCGGCCGTTGACGATCAGCAGCTCCTTGAGCCTGCCGGTCACATAGAGTTCGCCGCCGTCCAGCACGCCGAGGTCTCCGGTACGGAGGAAGGGGTAGTCACCGTCGGCGGCCGTCGCACGGAACGTCTGCACACTCTCCATCGGCTGGTTCCAGTATCCCGCCGCCACACTGCCGCCGCGTACCCAGATCTCACCCACTTGACCGTCCGGCAAGGGCCTCCGGGTCAGCGGGTCGACGATTCGGACCGTGACCCCCGATGGCGTTCCACTGCTCACCAGAACACTGCTGTTCGCCGACGAATCCGCGTCCTTCAGTTCGTTTCGTTCCAGCGCTTGGGCGTCCACCGCGCGGGTCACCATTCCCCGGCCCTTGGTACCTGTGACGAAGAGAGTCGACTCGGCGAGCCCGTAGCACGGAAGGATCGCGCGTTCATCCAGTCCGGCGGGCCGGAACCGCTCGATGAAGGCCTTCAGTGAGTCGTGCCGCACGGGCTCGGATCCGTTGCAGAGCACACGCAGTGAAGACAGATCCAGTTCGGCGAGTTGATCGTCGGTGACCCTGTCCGTAGCCAACCTGAAGGCGAAGTCCGGTGCGACACTCACGGTGCCGCGGTAGCGGCTGACCGCCCACAACCACCGGTGTGGACGCATCAGGAACGTCATCGGGGACATGAACTGCGTAGTTCCACCCAAGTAGAGCGGATGCAGCAGCTGCCCGATCAAACCCATGTCGTGGAAGTGCGGAAGCCAGCCCACCAGCGAGTCATCCCGGCCCGTGCCCAGTGACTGCTGGATGAGGTGCTGGTTGCTCATCAGGTTCCCCTGAGTGACCACGACTCCCTTGGGCCGATCGGTCGAGCCCGACGTGTACTGGAGGAACGCGGTCGTCTGCCAGGTCAGTTTGACGGGGAACCACGCACGCGGCGAGGCCGCGGGAAGCATGTCCGTCGCGGCGTGACGCATCCGGCGGGGCAGGACGTGGTGATCAAGCCAGTCGCGAATGGTCGCCGCGTAGCTGCTTTCGGTGAGAATCACGCTCGCTTGAGCATCGTGCGCGAGGGCCCGGGAACGAGCAGCGCCATTCCCGCCTGATGCGGTAAGCGGCGCGGGTACCGCGATGACGCCGGCGTAGAGGCATCCCAGAAAGCCGACAACGAACTCTGGTCCAGGCGGGAACAGCAGGATCGCTCGCTCACCCGGTTCGGTGTTTTCCCGCAGCCAGATCGCGACACGCCTGGCCCTCGAATCGAGATCGCGATATGTCACGCTCTCTTCGGTCATGCCGGTCCCTGACTCCCGGAGAAAGACGAGCGCACGCTTGTCGGCGTTTTCGGCAACCCGGTTGCGGAACAAAGTGACAAAATCGAGTCCGTCGCTCAACAGGAGACCTTTCCATCATTGCGTGGTGTTTCGCGCCCGGTTCGGGTGCCGTAGAGCACAGACCGTGGCTTCGGGCCGTCACAGTCTGCTGTTCGCCGCAGAATCGAAAAAGAGGCCATCCCAGTGGCCCCTGGTCACGGGTGGCGGCGTGGAGTTATAAGGGGTAAGGCAAACGTGGCGTGGTCGGCGCGGGGTGGTCGTGAGTGGCGTTTCGGGTTCTAACCCGAAACGCCACTCACGACCCTCTTCAAACCTTCTTCCGTCGACCTTCATGACGGGAACTCGATCACGCCACCTTTGCCATACGGATCAAATAGAACGACAGCTCTTCATCACCAAAGGAAGTGATGGACAGCGTTTCGACCACCGGGCCGGATACCGGTCGACGTGACGAACTCGGGCCGCGGATCGGCGCCGGGGCCGCTGGTTTCGCCGACCGATTCGACCGCTGAGTCCACTCTGGACGACCGGCGATTTTCCCACTAGCGCCGGATCACTGCGGTGCCGGTTCCTTCGACTGACGTCCGAGGCTGCCGATCGCGGTCATGATCAGCACGATTCCCACGACACCGGCCACCGTCAGCCGCTCACCCAGCCAGACGACGGCGATCACGACAGCGGTGACCGGCTCGAGCAGGGTCGCCACCACCGCCGCGCCGCTGGGTGTGGTCCGCAGGCCGGTGAACAGCAGCGCGTAGGCGAGCGCCATCGTCACGGCCCCGAGGTAGCCGATCAGCGCCCACGACCCGAGGTCGCCGGTCCACGTCCCACCGCCGCTCGCCAACGGCACGATCAGTCCGGCGGGAACGAGCACCATCGCCGCGACGCAGGTCGTCGTCGTGGTCATGGTCAGCGTGTCGAGCCGTAGGGACAACGGCCCGGCCGCGTCGGCGGAGAGGGCGTAGGCGGCTCCGGACGCGAGTGCGGTGAGCACACCTAGCACCGGGTACGGCGCTTCGCCGTCGGGGCTGCCGGCGACACTGACCAGGAGAAGCCCGGCCAGTGCGACTGCGACCGTGAGGAACTGGCCGGCGGAAGGCCGGCGGCGACGCCGGACGCTGCCGGTGATCAGCAACAGCACCGGCGCGAACCCGAGACACACCACGGTGGTGATGCTCACGCCGGCCCACAGGACGGCCACAAAGAAGAGCAGTTGGAAGATCGCCGTCGAAACCCCGACCGCCGCCACCCGCCGCCAATGCCGCCGACCGAGCCGCACGCAGTCGCGCAACCGCCGCATCACGGCAGCGGCGATCACCAGGACGACCACCGCGACGAAGGCGCGGTACCCGCCGATGGCCAGTGGTGAGAGGCCCGAAGCGTCGTGGACGACCGGGATGACCGGACCGATCGTGCCCCAGAGCACGCCGGCCAGGCACACCAGAACCAGTGCTCGCCCCCGGCCGGCGGGCGCCTGGACAGGCTGTGTTTCCGTGGTTGCCACACCGGCAGCATGACAAACGGACTCAAGCCCGGTCGCCACCCGGCGGTATCCACGACCGGGCTGGTCACGTCCGGCACCGCCCATCGTCGGACGAACACCGACAGGTCGACAGCGTTCTGTCGACCTGCGCGCGGCAATCCCCAGTTTGGTTTTTCACCGGAGAGGCCGATTCCCGCGCCCAACGGAATAGACGAGCGAATCACGCAAAGCTCCGAGAGAGGGGAAACTTTGTCCAAATCGCGGTATGCCGGGTCGGGTTTCGGCAAATCCCTACTACCGGGACACGACCTCAAGTCCGAAGTGCACGCATTACGACAAGAAGATCTCGAAGAAGAAAGACATCGTCATGATCTGCCACTCCGGCCCGTTGTGGGACTTCTGCGTCGACCGCGGCGTCACCCGGAGGCCGGGCGGAGTACGAGGCTGACGAAACCGAAAGCTTCCCGGTGGACGCGTAACCATTCATCTCGATGGGTGACTGCCGCGGCAAGCGCGTGAGGACTGTCCGGACGATCGAGCCGGTCCGCCACGCCGAGATTCTGCGCGGTATGCGCAGCCAGTCGTCGTACCGACTCGTCCCCCGACGGTGACGCCACCGGATGACGCGCATGGGCAAGCCGGGAAATCCGTTCCCGTCGCGAACAGGACGCTGAGGACCTCAGACCTTGCGTCCGACCCCGGCGTAGACGTCGTCCGGTTCGATGTCACGGAGGCCGGGTTCGGGATGCCACTGTGGCGCGCTCACCACACCGGGATCGATCAGCTCCAGTCCGTCGAAGAGCGCGGCGACCTCGGCGTAGGGGCGGAAGTACATGGGATCCCTGCTGTTCTTCATCGCCTCGGTGACCGCCGCCATTTCCCGGGGCGCGTGGTCGGCGGTCAGATGCGACAGCGCGACCAGGCTGCCTGCCGGCAGTGCCTCCCGGTAACGGGCGACGATCTCGGTGGGGTGCAGGCTGTCCGGGATGAAATGGAACACGGCCACCATGAGCAGCCCGATCGGCTGGTCGGAATCCAGCAACGCCCGCACCGCGGGCGAATTCAGGACCGCCTGAGGCTCGCAGAGGTCTTCCTCGACAACGGCGGCGTTCGGGTTGCCGTCCAGGATGAGGCGGCTGTGGGCGACTGCGACCTTGTCGTAGTCGACGTAGACCACCTGACATTCGGGATCCATGTCCTGGGCGATTTCGTGCACGTTCCCGACCGCCGGGATCCCTGAGCCCAGGTCGAGGAACCGGGTGATGCCCTGTCCGACCATGTACTGCACGGCACGGCGAAGGAACGCCCGGTTGGACGCGGCGACCTGACGGCCAGAGGGCAGGACCGCCATGACCTTCTCCCCGACAGCGCGGTCGGCGTCGAAATTGTGGCTACCGCCGAGCAGCCAGTCGTAGACCCGTGCCGCACTGGGCACCCGGATGTCGACACCCTCCGGAACCCGTTCACCCGCCACGGACACCGCACCTCGCACTGTCTCGACTCTCGGTACACCGCTGTCGCCAGTACGGTACCGACTGCGACACCTCACCCGAAACCGTTTCGCACACCGGCCACTGAAGTACAGGAAGAACAAAGCCGGGCACGCGGACGGGCATATGGGGGCACGGCGGCAAGAAAAAGTTCAAGGACCGGTTCATCTCCACGACGAAGGACAACCGGGTCACGAAGAAGTGGCGTAAACCCGGTCAACGGACGGTCGCGATCGAAGGGGGTTCTCCTGGGCGGCGCGGTGCCGCCGTCGGCGATCATCCGGCTGTACCCGCACTGAAGCCGCCGGCGGGTTGACCCTGACGCTGGGTCAACCCGTCAGCATGGCCGCCATGAGCACGAAAGACAGCTATTTCACGGTCCACCGGGACGGCGTCGCGATCGAGGTCTCCCGCGGCGGCCGGGGACGGCCGCTGGTCCTGTGTCCCGGGCTCCTCACGACTCAGGCCGACCTGCGCGAGCTGATCGAGCTGCTGCGCCGCGACCACGACGTGATGACCTTCGACCTCAGGGGTCATGGCCTCTCCTCGTCCGCGGACCGGTACACCTTCGAGGCGTTCCTCGGCGATTTCGGCGCCGTCATGGCGGAGTCGGAAGACCACGCGCCCCTGCTCGTGGGGCATTCGCTCGGCGCGGACCTGGCCGTGCACTACGCCGCCGGTCATCCGGACGCCGTGTCCGGGCTCGTCCTCATCGACGGCGCGAACCCGGTACCCGAACCGTTCCTCACCGAGGCCGACCTGCCGGGGTTCCGTGCGATGGCCGAGGGACTGCGGCACGAGTTCGAGCGGGTCGCGGGCACCGAGCGTCAGGTGCTGCTGACTCCTCAGGACTTCCTCGATCTGAACATCGAGATCGAAGCGGTGCGCTCCGGCATCCTCGACCGGTACCGGAAGATCGACCGCCCGATCCACCTGATCATGTCGGCTTCGATGGCCGGGAACAGCGACGACGATCAGGCGCGGCGGCGCAACGAGAATTGGCGGGCCGGAGTCGAACGGCTCGTCCGGGAACGGCCACACCTCACCACGTCGTGGCTCGACGCCGACCACCGGCTCGTCGTCACCCACGCCCGGGACATCGCCCGGTTGATCCGCGAGGCGACCTTCTGACCAGCACGCGAGGCGAGGACACTGGACAGATGCTGACCATCGGCGAGCTGGCGTCGTACGCGGGGGTGACGGTGCGCGCGGTGCGGCACTATCACGCCAAGGGCCTGCTGCCGGAGCCCGGGCGCGACCACTCCGGCTACCGGAGGTACGACGCCGGTGCCGTGGTCGAGCTGATCAGGATCAGGACTCTCGCCGAAGCAGGGGTCCCGCTGTCGCGGGTGCGGGAACTGCTCCACGCCGGGGAGAGGGAATTCGCCGCGGCGGTCACCGACATCGACAAGCGGCTGCGCGCCGAGATCCGGCAGCGGCAGCGGCATCGCGAGCGGATCGCCCGGCTCGCCTCCGGGGACGGTCTGGTGCTGCCCCCGGAGGTGGTCGAGATTCTCGACCGGCTGCGGGCGCACGGTGTCGACGAGCGGATCGTCCAGGTCGAGCGGGACGGCTGGATCCTGCTGGCCGCGCATTCACCCGAGCGAGTCCCGGAGTGGGCGGCGCGCAAGAGGGAGCAGATCACCGACCCACCGCTCATCGATTTCTATCTCACCCTGGGACAGGCTCTCGACCGGGCAGGCGACGATCCCGAACTGGTCGAGCTGGCCGACAAGCTGGCCGTCTACATCACGCGGATGGCCGACGAGCGGGACGAGGCCTATGTCGGCGACACCGAGGTCACCCCACCGTTCGCCGATCTGATGGACACACTGGCCTTCGACACCGCCCCGCCGGCCCGCCGCCTGATCGAGCTGCTGAGAACGCGAGGCTGGACCGGCTGGACGAAGCTGGAACGCGTGGCCCCGGCACCGGACACCGCCGTTCACCCTGGCCGCGGCACGAGAATCTCCTGTCACAGAGCCGGTTCATCCTGTCGTACGACCACACCGTCACACTCCCACCAAGGCGACGACTCCGAGTCCCAGCAAGATCACGCCCACGACCGAATCCAACGATCTCTTGACCGGCGGCCGGTTCAGGAACGGGTGGAGACTTCCGGCCGCGAACGCGAACCCGAACAACCACAGGGCGCTCACCGTGACATAGATGGCGAAGAGCACGAGCTCGGCGCCGAGGGCCGACGCCGCCGAACCCGGGAGGAACTGCGGAAGAATCGACAGATAGAACAGGCCGATCTTCGGATTCAGGCAATTCATGAGCAGTCCGCGCAGGAAGAAACCCGTGTTCCCGCGACCTTCCCGGTTCGGCGCGGGAGCAGGCGGCGACAGCGCGGAACGCAGAGCCATGACCCCGAGCCACATCAGGTAGGCCGCGCCGATCACCGTGACGACCCGGAAAGCCACACTGCCGTTGGCCGGCAACGCCGATAGCCCCACCACCGAAGCGATACCCCACAAGACGATGCCGAGCAGGACCCCGGCGGCGGTGCGCACCGCCGCCGGACGTCCGGCGGCGGCACTCGTCTGGAGCAGGAGCGCTTGATCCGGCCCCGGAACGATGACGATGACCGCCGCCGCGGCCGTGAAAGCGAGCACAGTGAACAATGTCAACCGATCCCCCGGCGGGTTCAGAGGGCCGTACCGACATCGCCGACATGGGAAACACCGTGATCGTCGCACCGGCTCTGAACCTCGGCGAGCAGCACCCGTAACAGTGAGGCGAGTTGGGCCCGCTGCTCGTCGCTCAGCCCGGAAATCAGTTCGAGTTCCCGCTCGAGCACCCGGTCGACGGTCTGCTCCACCAGCGCGTGCCCGGCCGGGGTCAGTGTCACGTACACGCTGCGGCCGGGCGGTTCGGTGTGCCGCTCGACCAATCCCTCGCGTTCCGCGCGGGCCACCCGCTGCGAGATCGCTCCCGCCGTGACCAGGGTCGACCTCGCCAGTTCCCTGGTCGTCAACGAGTATGGCGGCGAGCTGCGCCGGAGCACGCTGAGCAGGTCCAACGTGGCCGAATCGACGCCGGAGTCGAAGAGGACGCGGCGGCGGTCCTCGCCGAACACCTTGGCCAGCTGCCACACCCGGGTCACGATGCCGATGGACTCGGTCGACGTTCCGGGCCGTTCGCGCTGCCACGCCGCCTCGATCTCGTCCGCCGCGTCCGGCGTCGGATCCTGTTCGGCCGCTGCACTCATCCAGACCTCCACCACGGTTGTCGCCACACGCCGCCCAGCCTATCATTTAGGTCTAAACGTGACAGGGATCGGCCAACACGAAGGAAGTCAGATGACTCGGACAATCCTGGTCACCGGTGGGGGCACCGGCATCGGCAAGGCCGTGGCGGCGAAATTCGCGGCATCGGACGCCGTCGTGCACATCACCGGACGGCGCGAGGACGTACTGGTCGCGGCGGCGGCCGGACTGGGCGGCTCGTCGGTCCGGCCACTCGTCTGCGACAGCACCGATCCCGAGCAGGTCGTCGCCTCGCTGGCCGAGCTGGACGGACCGATCGACGTGCTGGTCAACAACGCCGGCGGCAACACCGACTTCGATCTCCCCGAGCGGGATGGGCTCGCCGGAGTCCTCGCGCGGTGGCGCGCCAATCTGGACGCAAACCTGATCAGCGCGGTGCTGACCACCACCGCCGTGGAGAGCAGGCTGTCCGAAGGCGGATCGGTGATCCACATCGGGTCCATCGCCGCCGACCAGGGTGCCGGATCGTACGGCGCGGCCAAGGCCGGGCTGGCGTCGTGGAACGTCGACCTGGCCCGCCGGCTCGGCGCCCGCGGGATCACCACGAACGTGGTCGCGCCTGGCTACATCCGGGAAACCGAGTTCTTCCGGGACAAGCTCCCCGCCGAGCGGGCCGAGCAACTGGTCGACGCGACCTGCACCGGCCGTGCCGGGATTCCCGTCGACATCGCCGAAACGGTGTACTTCCTCGCTTCCGCGGGCGCTCGGCACATCACCGGACAGACTCTCGGAGTCAACGGCGGCGCCCACCCGAGCAGGTGAGGACCAGAACGGCGGCCCCCTCGTGGTCATCGGTTTGGACCCCTTGCACGCGGGTAGCCCCTTGCCAGGCCGGCAGACTCCCTGACGGCGGTGGCGTGCACGCGTCCCACCGCGTCACAGGGCGGCCGGCTTTCCCTTGGTGAGGGCGGAAAGTCCCGGGGGCAAGCCGGCCGTTCAGTGCGGCTCCGTCATCCTCACCGTCGTCGCGTCGTTCCACGACCTCCGTTCCCACGAGGCGAGGACGAAGCTGCCGTCACCGGCGTCATCTCGTAGGGTTACTGTTCCGGGGCGCCGGCCCCGGAGTGGCCCAGGCGGAGAAGGAGCACGGCGGTGGATGGGCGGCGTCGAAGACCGTTGTGGCGGGCCATCGCCTCCGCCGCCGAGGTGGCGGGTCGTCGTGACAGCTGGGCGCAGACGGTCTGTCTCGCCTGTGTGGAGACCTTGGGCCAGGTGGACGCGGCGATCCTGGCGTTGCGGGGTGGTTCACACGCCGAGGAGGTCTTGGGCGCCAGCGAACAGGGGGCCGCCGACCTCGCGGAAGCGCAGTACACCGTCGGCGAGGGGCCCGGCGTGGAAGCGTTCACGAGCGGATCGCCGGTGCTGGTTCCGGATCTGAATATCGAGCAGGTGCGCTGGCCGGGTTTCGCGCAGGCGGGAGATCGACGGCGTGCTGGCGGTACGGGTCGAAAACGGCTACGTCACCGGCGCCTACCACGTCCGCAATCCCGAGAAACTTTCAAGCGTGACAAGGGAGATCACCGTGAGCCGGTGAACGGGGAAACGGCCCGCCCGCAGGAGAACCCGCGGGCGGGCCGGGCTTCACGGTGCCCGCCGGGTCACTCCCGGACGGCGGCCGGGGCCGCGTCCCTCGTGGGTTCGGGATCGATGGGCCCGGAGGGCACCTTGGCCACCGGCCTCCCCCGCCGCCGCCGGATCTCGAATCCGACGAGGATCAACGCGAGTGTCACCGCGCTGAGCCAGAACTGCGAGCGCGTCGACGGCAGCAGCGCCATCGCCAGGATCACCGCGGCCATCAGCGCGATGGTGGCGTAGCTCAGCCACGGGAACAACCACATCTTGAGCGTGAGCTTGTCCGGATCCTCCCGTTCCAGCCTGCGGCGAAGCCGCACCTGCGCGAGCGCGATCGAGAGGTACACGAACAGCGCGACGGCACCGTAGGAGTTGACCAGGAACTGGAAGATCAGATCCGGCGAGGTGTAGGCGGCGATGACGGACACGTACCCGATCGCGGTCCCGGCCAGGATCGCGCGCCGCGGCACACCGCTGCGGGAAAGCGCGGTGAAGGCCTTCGGCGCGTCGCCGTTGCTGGTGAGCGCGAACAGCATCCGCGACGAGGTGTACAGCGCCGAGTTCAGGCAGGAGAGCACCGCGGTCAGGACGATCGCGTTCATGATCGTGGCCACGGCCGGGATACCGAGCACCTCCAGCACGGCCGCGTACGGACTCACCGCGGTCGCCGGGTCGTCCCAGGACTTGATCGCGACGACGAGGAACACCGAACCCACGTAGAACAGCACGACCCGGAAGATGATCGACCGCATGGCCTTCGCGATCGCCTTCTTCGGTTCCGCGGACTCGGCGGCGGCGATGGTGACGATCTCCGCGCCGGTGTAGAAACCGATGCACGGGACCACCGCCGCGAGTACCGCGCCGATCCCGAGTGGCGCGAATCCGCCGTGAGAGACCAGATTCGTCAGTCCACCTTGGGCACCCGGCCAGAAGCCGAACAGGTACAGGGCACCGACGACCAAGAAGACGACGATCGCGACGACCTTGATCGAGGAGAACCAGTACTCGAACTCGCCGTAGGACCGGGCCGAGACCATGTTGGTGCCGGTGAGGATCAGGAGCAGGCCGAGACTGAGCACCCACAGTGGCACGTCCGGTACCCACAGCTGCAGGATCCGGCCGCCCGCGACGGCTTCGACCGCCACGACGATGACGAAGAAGTACCAGTACATCCAGCCGACGGCGAAACCCGCGCGGTTGCCGAGCGCTTCCCTCGCGTAGACGTAGAACGAGCCGAGCGCGGGTTTGGCGATCGTCATCTCCGCGAGCATCCGCATGATGAGCACGGTGATCAGGCCGGCGATGAGGAACGAGACCACCGCGGCCGGACCGGCCGACTGGATGACCACGCCACTGCCGACGAACAGCCCGGCCCCGATGACGCCGCCGAGGGCGATCAAGTTCATATGTCGCTGCTTGAGCCCTGGTTTCAGGCCGCTGCTCTGTGCCGGGTCGGACGCTGAAGTCACGTCTCCTCCTTCTCGCACGCACCGCCGGGGCGGTGGCGCTGGGAGCTCCATTGTGGTTCCGGTCACCGTAGGAACAAGTCGGGCCCTGAGCGAGTGCCAGTTACGATGCGGGAAAGGGGTCCAGATACCACTCAGGACGGCTTGTGCGTCGCCAAGGCCAGCAGTTCCGCCGCCGGGCCGTCGAGGCGCCGTCCGGCGGGCCAGACCGCGCGCAGGACGCGACCGAAGTGGACATCTTCCACCGCGACGACCACGAGATCGTGTCCGGCGACGTCCAGTGCGCTGATCACCGCGGGGCCCGCTCCCGCGAGTACGGCGTTGCGGACGGCGGACGCGGAACCCAGCTCCAGCAGCGGTTTCACCGGCCCCACGCCGGCCTCGCGCAAGGCGGTGTCGACGGTCTCCCTGGTTCCGGAGCCGTGTTCCCGCACCACGAGCGGCGTACTCGCCAGCTCCGCCGGGGTCAGCCGACGACGTTCGCGCGCCCAGGGATGGGTGCCGGAGACGACCACCACGAGATGGTCACCAGCGACTTTCCGCGACGCGAGACCGGGCAGCGCCCCAGGCGACTCGACGAAGCCGAGGTCGACCTTGCCCTCGCGGGCCAGTACGGCCACCTGCTCCGAATTCGTGACATCGAGGCCGAGGTAGAGGCGGGGGTTCGCGCGGTTGAGCTCGCCGATCCAGCCCGGGACCAGGTGTTCGGCCAAGGTCATGCTCGCCGCGACGCGGAGCTCTGCCTCGTGCCGGGTCCGCAGGGCCTCGGCGCCGTCGAGCAGCCCGTCGAGCTCGGTGAGCACGCGGCGCGCCCAGCCGGCGATCACGCGACCGTCCGGGGTGAGCGCGGAACCGCGGCGGGTCCGGTCCATCAGCACCAGACCGAGTCGTCGTTCCACAAAGGACAGCCGCTTGCTCGCCGACGCCTGCGCGAGTCCGAGGACGGCGGCGGCCTGCCCGATGCTGCCCAGTTCGCCGACGAGGACGAGCAGGCGCAACGAATCCAGCTCCGGTGCTGTCATAGCCAAACTGCATGATCTACCCGCCGTATTCCCGGCTACCGGCACCGTGCTTTCCGGACGACGCTCGTCAGCATGAGCACCACGTATGCGCGGCGGACGAAGCCGCATCTGATCGGTCTCGCCGTCACCGCGCTCGGTGTGGCCGTCGCGTATCTGCTGAGCACCGCCGTTCCCGTGCTCAGCGCCCTCACGCTCGCGGTCGTGCTCGGGGTGCTCGCCGGCTCGCTGCCGGTGCTCTCGGACGGCACCAGGCAAGCCATCGCGAAGGTGACGAAGAAGCTCCTGCGCGCCGGTGTCGTCCTTCTCGGTTTGCAACTCGCGCTCCCTTCGGTGCTTTCCCTCGGTCCTGGCACCCTGCTCGCGGTCGTGCTGACGGTCGGCCTCACGTTCCTCGGCACGCTCGGGCTGGGCAGGCTGATCGGCGTTCCGCGCGGTCTCGCGATGCTGGTCGCGACCGGGTTCTCCATCTGTGGCGCGTCGGCGATCGCGGCGATGGAAGGCGTCGTCGAGCGTGAAGACTCCGACGTCGCGACCGCGGTCGCGCTGGTCACCTTCTACGGCGGCCTGGCGATCGCGGCGGTCCCCCTCCTCGGCGGCTGGCTGGGCATGGACGCGCTGCGGCTCGGCGGCTGGGCCGGGTTGAGCGTGCACGAGGTCGCGCAGGTCGTCGCGGCCGCCACCCCGGCGGGGACCGCCGGGGTGGCGGTCGCCGTGGTGGTGAAGCTGAGCCGGGTCGTCCTGCTGGCGCCGATGGTCGCCGCGGTCAGCGTGCACGAACGCCGTCGCCGCCCGTCCGCCGGCGGGAAGCGCACGCCGCTGGTCCCGCTGTTCGTCCTCGGTTTCCTGGCGATGGTGGTGGTGCGCAGCACCGGGATCCTGCCGGGCGTCGCACTCGACGTCGCCAAGGTGGTCTGCACGCTGCTGCTGGCGGGTGCGCTCTTCGGGCTCGGCTGCGCGGTCCGGATCGGCACCCTGGTCCGCACCGGTGGCCGGGCGCTGCTGCTCGGCCTGCTCTCCACGTTGCTCGTCGGCACCATCGCCTACGTCACCCTTGCCGTGCTCGGCTAGCTTGGACGGCGCTCAGGAGCGCGAGCGTCTCGATGTCGGAGGCCGAGCAGCCGCGGGAGAGATCGTTGAGCGGCGCGGCGAGGCCTTGAAGGATCGGGCCGAGCGCGACGGCGCCGCCGAGCCGTTCGGCGATCTTGTAGCCGATGTTGCCCGCGTCCAGATTGGGGAAGACGAGGACGTTCGCGCGGCCGGCTACCGCGGATCCGGGAGCCTTGGCCGCCGCGATCGACGCCACCAGCGCGGCGTCGAACTGCAATTCTCCGTCCACGGGAAGGCCGGGTTCCCGCTGCCGCACCAACGAAGTCGCCTCACGGACGACGTCGACGCGCTGATGGGCGGCACTCCCCTGCGTGCTGAACGACAGCATCGCGACCACGGGGTCTTCGCCCGTCAGGCCGCGATGGGTCGCCGCCGCGGCGAGCGCGATGTCCGCCAGCTGCGCCGCCCCCGGCTCGGGCACGACAGCGCAGTCCGAGAAGGTCAGCCGCCGCCCGTCCGGGAGCAGCAGCAGGAAGCAACTGCTCAAAGTGGACACTCCCGGCGCGAGGCCCACGACCCGCAGCCCCGCGCGCAGGACGTCGGCGGTCGGCCTGGTCGCGCCGGCGACACAAGCGTCCACGACGCCCGCCCGCAAGGCCGCGGCCGCCACGAAAACCGGATCGCGCCGGGCGGCGTCGAGGTTCTGCGGACGACGCGCGAATCCCGCTGTCAGCGCGGCCTCGATCCCGTCGTCGGCAAGAGCGTCCGCGAGGTCCACGATCAGGTCGTCCGTGGCCCCTACCGCGCGAAGGCGCGCCCTGTCGCCGAAAAGCAGCGGCCGCACGATCCCCTCGTCCCGCAGCGTCAGTGCGGCGCGGACGGCGCGCTCGTCGTCACCGTCAGGCAAGGCGACGCGGAGATCCCGGCCGCGCAACGCCTCCCGCCATGCGTCGAGCGTGGCGTCCGGCGTGACCTCGGTGGTCAGGCTCATCGAAGTACCTCCACGGACGAAGCGGGGGCCGCCGGAAGACGGCGACCCCCACCTGGTGAAAAGAGGATCAGGGCTGGACGGCCTTCTCGACGTCGTTGAGCATCGCGTCGACGCCGTGGAGAAGCTCGGTGAGCACCTCGCGATCGGCGACGAGCGGCGGCGAGATCATCAGCATCGTCGCACCGCGATCGTCGCCGCGGAGGATGACGCCCGTGCGCCGGAACGCCTCCGGGAGCACCTCGCGAAGCACCTTCAACGACTCCGCCTCGGTCAGCTCCCGGCCGCTGTCGCGGTCGGCCATCAGCTCGATGGCGTAGAAGAACCCGGTACCGCGGACGTCCTTGACGCAGCGGTGCGCGGACTTGAGCGAGTTCAGCGCGGCGAACAGCTCCGGCCCCTCGGTGAGCACGTTGTCGAGCACCCGCTCGTCCCGCATCGCGGTGAGGTTCGCGACGGCGACGGCGGTGGCGACCGGATGCCCGCCCCACGTGGCGCCGTGGGTGAAGACGCCACCCTTCGGGGAGTCGTACAGCTCGGTGACCAGCTTCTCGCGCACGATCACCCCGCCGAGCGGCGCGTAGCCCGACGTCGATCCCTTGGCGAAGGTGATCAGGTCCGGCACGACCCCGGTGACACCGTGCCCGAACCAGTGCCCCAGCCTGCCGAACGAGCAGATGACCTCGTCGGACACAAGCAGGACGCCGTATTTGTCGCACAGGGCGCGCAAAGCGGGCCAGTACCCCTTCGGCGGCACCAGCGCCCCGCGGCCGTTCTGCACCGGCTCGGCGAACAGCGCCGCGATCGTCTCCGGCCCTTCCTCCAGAATGACCCGCTCGATCGCCGTGACACAGTCCAATTCGGACGCCGGACCGCAGTCTCCCAGCAGTCCCAACGTGTTCGGCACGTGCCGGACGCCCGGCATGAGCGGGCCGAAGGGCTCCTTGATCTTCGCCAGCCCGGTCACTGAGAGGGCGCCGATGGTCGTGCCGTGGTACGCCATGTCCCGGCTGATGATCTTCGTTCGCTCGGGCTCCCCCTGGCTGCGGTGATACTGCCGGGCGAACTTCAGCGCGGTTTCGACCGCCTCGGAGCCCGAGTTGACGAAGAACGTCGTCCCGAGGTCGCCGGGCGCGAGCTCGGCCAGCAGCGTGGCCGCCTCGATCGCCGGGGTGTGCGCCGAACCCCAGTTGCTCGCGTAGGCCAGGGTGCCGACCTGGTCGGCGGCCGCCTTGGCGATGTCCGCCCGCCCGTGGCCCATGTTGACGCAGAAGAGCCCGGCGAGCCCGTCGAGATGACGGCGTCCTTCGGTGTCGATCAGGTAGCTTCCCTCGCCGCGTACGAACACCGGGAAATCCGAGGCCCAGGTGTCCTTGCGGGTGAAGTGCGGGCCGAGATGCCGTCGAGCCTGCGCTCGCAGCTGGGTGACGTCCACCGGAGACCTCCTTCGAGACACGAGTCTGTGCTTCGACTTTCGCAACCCGGCTGGCACCGGCCCAGCACCAGAGCGGCGACGATCGATGGGTCCAGTTGCCCAGCCATGGGTGGCCGATCCGTGAAGGCCTCCTTCCCTACTCTCAAGGTAGGGAAGGAGGCCTTCACGGCGTGGTCGCAGGCAGAAGGGGAGGACTGGGGGAAAGTCCCCTTCACGCCGTCGCGTGCGGACGACCACCTCGCCGCCCGATGGGCACTTCCAGCTTTCCCAGCTGAACGCGCGTGAAGGCCCCCTTCACCTTCGACCGAGCCAAGAGGAAGGGGGCCTTCACGCGCAAATAACGAGACCTACACGTAGTCCTTGTACTTCTCCAGGAACCGCACGGGCTTGGACAGCGCGTCCCGGCGGAACGGGTCGCCCAGCTCGCGGGTGCACATGATCTCGATGACGGTGGTCTTGCCCTCGTTCATCTGCGCGTCGACGGCACGCTGCAGGGCGGGGCCGACCTCGTCGAGTTTCTCGACGACGATGCCGTCCGCGCCCATCGCCTTGGCGATCCCCGCGAAGCTCTCGCTCTCCAGCTCGCCCGCGACGAACCGCCGGTTGTAGAAGTCGACCTGGTTCTTCTTCTCCGCGCCCCACTGCCGGTTGTGGAACACCACCGCCGTGACCGGGATGTCGTGCCGGACCGCGGTCATGATCTCACCCATGCTCATCCCCCACGCACCGTCGCCGGCGTAGGAGATCGCGGGCCGGTCGGGCGCGGCGGCCTTGGCGCCGATGATGGTCGGCAGCGCGTACCCGCAGTTGCCGAAGCTCATCGGGGCGAAGAAACTGCGCGGCTCCTCGAAGCGCAAGTAGCTGTTCGCGACCGAGTTGATGTTGCCGATGTCGGTCGACACCATCACCCGCGGCGGCATCGCCTTCTCCAGCTCCCGCAACACTTCCCTGGGGTGCAGCCAGTTGCCTTCCTCGCTCTCCTGCTCCGCGATCATGTCGAGACTGAACGGGTCGGTCTCGTGGGTCCAAGCGTCGAGCTCGGCCTCCCACGCGTCCTTCTCCGCCTTGATCTTCGCCGCGCGAGCGTCCTTTGTGGAGTCACAGGCCAGTGTACGGTCCGCCAGGCGCCTGGTCAGCGCGACCGCCGCGTCCTTGGCGTCGCCGCAGATGCCGACGGTGATCTTCTTGACCAGGCCGAGCATCTTGTGGTCCGCGTCGATCTGGATGATCTTCGCGTCCTTGGGCCAGTAGTCCATGCCGTGCTGCGGCAGCGTGCCGAACGGGCCGAGGCGCGAGCCGAGCGCGATCACGACGTCCGCCTGCGAGATCAGCTTCATCGCGGCCTTGGAACCCTGGTACCCCAGCGGTCCGCACCACTGCGGGTGACTCGCCGGGAACGAGTCGTTGTGCAGGTAGCTGTTCACCACGGGCGCGCCGAGGCGTTCGGCCAGCGCCTTGCACTCCTCGACGCCGTCGGCCATCACGACGCCGCCGCCGGAGATGATCACCGGGAACTCCGCCGTCGCCAGCAGCGCCGCGGCCTCGTCGAGGCTCCGCTCGCCGCCTGGGCCGCGGTCGAGCCGGGCGGGCTCCGGGATCTCGGCCTCGATCTCGCCGTAGAAGAAGTCGCGCGGGATGTTGAGCTGCGTCGGGCCGAGTTCCGAGTGTGCCCGGTCGAAGCAACGGCCGGTGTACTCGGCCATCCGCTTCGGGTTGTTGACGTGCCCCTGGTACTTCGTGAACTCCTGGAACATCGGCAGCTGGTTGGCCTCCTGGAAGCCGCCGAGGCCGGTGCCCATCGTGCCCGCCTCCGGCGTCACGATGACGACCGGGCTGTGCGCCCAGTAGGCGGCCGCGATCGCGGTCACGCAGTTGCTGATGCCGGGGCCGTTCTGCCCGATGACGACGCCGTGCCTGCCGCTCACCCTGGCGTAGCCGTCGGCCATGTGCCCGGCGCCCTGTTCGTGCACGACCGGTACCAGCCGGATGCCCGCCGGCGCGAAGATGTCCATCGCGTCCATGAACGCCGACCCCATGATGCCGAAGATGTCGGTGACGCCGTTCGCCACGAGCGTCTCGACGAAGGCCTCGGACGGGGTCATCTTCTTCCGGCCGCTGACGACCACGCGGCCGTCACCCGTCTTCCGTTCCGTCATGTTGCGCTCCTTCGACAGGCAAGATTTACAAAAAACGATACGTGGCGTTCCTGAAATCAGGATGCGACCGACGATAGGACGCGGATCGCCGAGCGTCAACGTCGGATTCTGAAAACCGAGACGAAATGTGCTACTTTCCGGAACATGGAGCTGCTTCGCGAACCCGATCCGATCAACGGGGACACGCCGACCATGCGGCTGTTCTCCCTGCTCGAGCTGATCGCCGCCAAGGACCAGCTGGTCTCCCTGCAGGGCCTCGTCGAGGAGACCGGCCTGCCGAAACCGACTCTGCACCGCATGCTGCAGCAACTCGAAGGGGCGGGCCTGCTGGTCCGCCAGGCCGACGGCCGCCACTACGGCACCGGCCACCGGCTGCGACGGCTCGCGGAGAACCTGCTCCTCAACGCGACCCACCACGGCGCCCGGCACGCCGTCCTGCGCCACCTCGTCGACGAACTCGGCGAGAGCTGCAACGTGACCACATTGTCGGGCAACGAGATCGTGTACCTCGACCGGGTGGAGACGCCGGAGCCGCTGCGGTTCTACCTCCGGCCCGGCTCCCGCGTGCCGATCCACTGTTCGGCCAGCGGCAAGATGATCCTCGCGCAGATGAGCCCGTCGCAGCGGCGGAAGCTGCTCGCGCACGCGCCGCTCAAGCGGTACACGAACAAGACCCTCACCGACCTCGACGCGCTCGAAGCCGAGTTCACCCGCATCCGCCGCGACGGGTTCGCGCTCGACGACGAGGAGTTCCTGCCCGGCTTGGTGTGCGTCGCGGTCCTCGTGCCGGGGCGCGCCAACCTCTGCGTCGCCGTGCAGGCGCCCGTCATGCGCCTGACACCGGACAAGGCGCTACAGACGCTGCCCGCACTCCAGCGCGCGGCCGAGGCGATCAGCCGAGTCGACGCCGAGGGCGCGTCCGAACCGGAAAGTGTTCCGTCGTAAGGAGTTCTCATGATCCCCGAGCTTCGGCTCCCGGTACGCGAAGTCTTCGGCATCGATTCGGACCTCGTCGTCGGCGCGTTCCGAGAGCGCGGCGAGCACGTCCCCGAGGTCGACGAGGCGTACCGCTTCAACCCGGACGTGACGCTGGCCCTGCTCGCCGGCTTCACCCGCGACCGCCGGGTGCTGGTGCAAGGTCTGCACGGCACCGGGAAATCGACCCATATCGAGCAGGTCGCCGCACGGCTCAACTGGCCGTGCGTGCGCGTCAACCTGGACGGTCACCTCAACCGCCTCGACCTCGTCGGCCGCGACGCCGTCGTGGTGCGCGAGGGCAAGCAGGTCACCGAGTTCCAGGAGGGCATCCTCCCGTGGGCGTTGCAGCGGCCGGTCGCGCTGGTGCTCGACGAGTACGACGCGGGCCGCCCGGACGTCATGTTCGTGCTCCAGAGGGTCCTCGAACGCGACGGCAAGTTCACCCTCACCGATCAGAACCGGGTTCTGCGGCCGCATCCGTCCTTCCGGCTGTTCGCCACCGCCAACACGGTCGGGCTGGGCAACCTCAACGGGCTCTACCACGGCGCGCAGCGGCTGAACCACGCGCAGATCGACCGCTGGAACATCGTGGCCTCGCTGAACTACCTGCCCGCCGCCGAGGAGATCGCGATCGTGCGGGCGAGGGTTCCCAGTGTCTCCGAGACGCTGGCGGCGTCGCTGGTCGCGGTGGCCGCCTTGACCCGCAAGGGTTTCCAGGCCGGTGATCTGTCCACATTGATGTCCCCGCGCACGGTGATCACCTGGGCGGAGAACATCGAGATCTTCGGTGATCCGGCGACGGCCTTCCGGCTGTCCTTCGTGAACAAATGCGACGAAGCCGAGCGGGACCTGGTGGCGGAGTACTTCCAGCGCTGCTTCGACGACGAGCTCCAGCTGCTCTCGGCATGACCACGGGGCAGGCGGAAACCCGGCGCCGCAACCAGGTCGAGGAGTTGTGTGCGGCCGCGATCCGGGCACTCAGCGGCGATCCGGCGCTCCACTTCCGGGCACGACGGCTGCACCGCGGACGCGAACCGCTCCCCCTGCACGCACCGCATCTTCGTCCGTCGGCCGACGACGATCCGCTGTCGTCCCGCGGCATCGCGGACGGGATGGCGCTGCGCCTGACGTCCTCCGACGTCGCCCTGCACCGGAGCCTGTGCCCGCGAGACCCGGCCGAACGCGGGATTTTCGAGCTGCTGGAACAGTTCCGCGTCGAGTCGCTCCCGCCCGCGGACCTACCGGGAATGCGGCGGAACCTGCGCCTCCGCCATCTTCGCTGGTCACTGGAGTTCCACCGGTCCGGCCTGACCGAGACCGCACGCGGACTGCTGCTGTACACGGTCGCGCAGATCTGCCGGTCACGGATCACCGGCGAACCGGTGGTCGAGGAGACCGAAGACCTCATCGAGGCGACCAGGTTCGCGCTGGCCCCTTCGCTCGGCCACGACCTCGCCGGGCTTCGGCGGCACCGGACGGACCAGAAGGCGTTCGCCGAACACGCGCTGGCGATCGCCCGGACGACCGGCGTCCTGCTCGCCGGGACCGAGCAGGACGCCGAGGACGATGGTGATCCCACCGACCCGCGGTTCAGCCTCGTGATCGACTTCGACGCGAGCCTCGGCGAGCAGATTCCCTCCGCGACCGCCGGTACCAGCCGGACGTTGGGCGAATCCGGTGCGGCGTACCGGGTTTTCACCACCGCGTACGACCGCGAACGGCGTGCGTCGGATCTGGTGCGCCCCGGACTGCTGGCCGAACTCCGCGAACGGCTCGACCGGCGGGTCGCCAGGCAGGGCGTCGGGCCGGGACGGCTGGCACGCGACCTCAAGGCGGTGCTCGCCGAACCCGCGCGCGACGGCTGGGACGGCGGCCAGGAGGAAGGCCGGCTCGACGGCCGCACCCTGGCGCAGCTGATCAGCTCGCCCACCGAACGCCGGATCTTCCGCACCGAGCGGATCGAACCGGTGGCGGACACCCTCGTCACGTTCCTGATCGACTGCTCGGGCTCGATGACCGCGCACGCGGAACCCGTCACGGCGCTGGTCGACCTCTTCGCGCGCTCGATCGAACTCGCCGGCGCGTCCTGCGAGGTACTCGGCTTCACGACCGGCGCCTGGAACGGCGGCGGACCCGGGCGGGAATGGAGACGAGCGGGACGGCCGCGCCATCCCGGCAGGCTCAACGAACGCCTGCACCTCGTGTTCAAGGACGCCGAAACCCCATGGCGCCGGGCGCGCCCGGATCTCGCGGCACTGCTGAAAGCCGATCTGTTCCGGGAAGGGATCGACGGCGAGGCCGTGGCCTGGGCCTGTGGCCGGATGCGCGCGCGAACGGAGGCACGCCGGATCCTGCTCGTCCTCTCCGACGGCAGCCCCATGGACAGCGCGACGTGCCTGGCGAACGATCCGCACTACCTGGACGAGCATCTGCGGGAAACGGTGCCGCGGGAGGAGAACATCGTCGAGATCCGCGGGATCGGCGTGGGGCTCGACCTCAGCCCCTTCTACCGCCGCTCCCGGGTTCTCGACACCTCGGTCACGTCCGGGTACGCGCCGTTCCGTGACGTCCTCGGGTTACTGACCCTGCGGTGAATCCTGCTGCCCCTCGCCCGGCTGCTGCTCGCCGCCGGACTCGCCGAGGTAGTCCTTCGCCTTGTCGGCGGCCGAGTCGATCTTGTCGGAGTGGTCACCGAAGCGGGGTTTCGCGAAATCGGCGGCCTTGTCGACGTGCTCCCCGCTCACCTTGTCCTTCATGCCTTCGAAGTTGATACCCATGAGAACTCCTCACCTATTGTGAATACGCCGACTACCGGCGCATAACTCCTATCAAAGTCCCTTCGCGCTCCATCGCAACTTGAGCCGGACGGTTGGGTGAGTCGCGTGAACTTCACCTCATTTACCCTTTGCGGGTAAGGAAATCGGACTCGACCACCGCGAACGCGGATCGCCGGAGGTAGCTCACTCGGGTGGACTTACCGCCGCTCCACCGGTTCACGATTGGCGCATTTAGCTCTTTCGTGTTCGTATCCCTGGGGTCACCAATGCGGACACGGCCAAAGGGAGTTCGAACTTCATGCGCAGGAATATTGCCCGGACGGTATCGGGCGTGGCGATCGTGGCCGGCCTGGTCGCCGCGTGCGGCTCCGAGGGCGAGAACGGTGCGGCTGGAACATCTGGCGCGAATGGAACCGCTTCAAGCGCGGCCGCTGCGCCGTCCTCCGGCGACGGAGCCCCCGCTTCCTCGGGAGCCGGCACCGGAGACGCGGGTCAGGCAGGCGGCGAGGCGGCGCAGAAGGTGACCGCCGCGATCCAGCAGGCGCTCCAGCAGGCGCCGATCGCCTTCACCACGGAAAGCGCCGAACTGTCCGAAAAGAGCAAGGCGGCACTCGGCGAGATCGCCAAGGCCATGCAGGGCAACGACGTGAAGATCATGGTCGCGACCCACGCGGGTTACCCCGACGCGGAAAGGTCCAAGGCGCTCTCCGAAAAGCGCGCCGAAGCGATCACCGCCGCGCTCGAAGGAGCGGGCGTGGCCGAGGACCGCGTCAAGACCGAGGCGACCGGCAACGAAAAGGCGCAGGGCGACAAGGCGTTGGACACGCAGATCACCGTCGCCCAGTGACCCTCGACGGAAGCGCGGGTGGGCGGAACGATTCGCCCTCCCGCGCTTGTCACTATCTGATCGGCCCGAGCGGTTTTCCCAACTACGGCGACGAACTGATCGCCGCGACGTGGCTGCGTCATCTGGCGCGGACCGCGCCGGAGGCCGACGTCTGGCTGGACACCCATTCGCCGGGACCCGCGCAACTGCTCTTGAACGATCTGCATCCGCGCCTCCGCTGCACGGACACCCTGTGGCGGCTGTGCGGTGAAGCGCCGTCGGACGATCCGTGGGAGGTCGCGCGCTGGGTGCAGTCGGCGGTGGACGACCCCGGGCTCGCGCCGCGGTGGGACGCGGGCATCGACCTCCTCGGCCGGACCGACGTGGTGCACCTGATCGGCGGCGGCTACCTCAACGCGTTGTGGCCCCGGCATATCGGGCTGATCGCGGGCGCCGCGGCCGCCGCACGCCGATCGGGTGCCCGTGCGGCCATGACCGGGCAGGGCCTGACACCGTTCCCGCCCGGGGCGACCGACCTCCTCCGCTCACTCACCGACCGCTTCGACGTCGTCGACGTCCGCGACGCCCCCTCGGCGGAACTGCTCACCGGCGCCGTCCGGACGTGCGACGACGTCTTCCTGGAACCGCCCGAGCGGAGACCCGCCGCGCAGGCGCGCGAATTCGTGCTGTGCGTCCAGTCCGACATCGGCGCCTTCGAGCCGTCCGCGCTGGCCGCCCAGGTACTCGGCTTGCTGCGCGCATGGGAAGTCCACCCTGAGCAACTCGCCGTCGTCGAAGGGATCCCCCGGGTCGACCGCGCCGTTCCGGCACTGCTGGAACACGAACTCGCCGGCGCGGAATTCCACCCGTTCCGCGACATCTGGCGCCACGGCCTCCCGCTGGCGCCCGGGCAGACCTGGATCTCCAGCCGGTACCACCTGCACCTCGTCGCCGCGGCGGCAGGCGCGACCGGCCTCGCGATGAGCGTGTCGCGCGGGTACTACACGACCAAGCACCGCAGCCTGATCGATCTCGGCTCGGGCTGGACGCCGTTCGACGCCGAGACGGGCGGGACGCCGGACCGGCCGACCGGTAGCGGGTTCCCGCCGCACGTCGTCCGGCGGTCCCGGGACTTGAAACTCTCGGTCGCGAAGGCGGTGTACGGAAGTCCGGTGGCCGAGGCGGCACAGCCCGCGACGCGACGCCTCGCCCTGCGCTCATGGCGGACCCGGTCGAGCTAGCCGGATGATGCGTGATTGGAGCCGGATCTCGCGTGCTTGAAGCCGTAAGACACGCGGTGCGAGAGTTCCGCCTTCAAGCACGCGAGTTACGCCTCCAATCACGCGAGTTCCGCCTTCAAGCACGCGAGTTACGTCTCTGATCACGCGAGATCGTTCGTGTCACCGGCTGAGGGAGGGCACCGCCTCGGCGTCCGAGACGCTGTCGGCCGACCGCGCCACCGGAACCCGGGCCTTGTCCGGCGCCGCCAGGCTCCAGACCGCCACCACGGCCAGGTTCACCCCGAGTGACACCAGCCCCGCGTTGAAACCGCCGAACGTCGCGCCGGTGACGTACAGGACGATCGCGGTGAGCACACCGGTGACCATCCCGGCGGCCACCGCGGCGGTCCGCACCCGACGCACGAACAGGATCGCGAGCCAGCCGGGGACGACCTGAGCCAGCAGGTTGTAGGTCAGGTTCAGGATGGTGAGCATCAACGTCGACGCGACGAGGGTCAGTACCGCCGCCAGCACCAGGAAACTCGCCACCGCGACGACCGTCCACCGCCGTTGCGCCGCGGCCGGGACGTTCGGCGCGATGTTGCGGCAGACCATGCCGCCGATGGTGAGCGCGGTCGCGGCGAGCACCAGCACGCCCGACAGCGCGGCCCCGGCGGCGACGAGGCCCAGCAGCCAGTCCGGCAGCAATCCCTTGGCTGTCACCATGAACACCGTGTTCGGGTTCTCCAGGTCCGGATGCGCGCGCACGCCGTAATAGGCGGCCAGCACCAGGAACGGGTAGATCAGCATGTACATCGGCATCCACACGGTCGAACTCTTCACCGCGCGTTCGGAACGGGCCGGGAACACGTAGGCGCCACCGAAACCGAGGTAGAACACGATGCTCTGGAAGAGGATCGTCGTCATCGCGAACGTGAGTTCCGAACCGCCCATGGTGGTCTGTGCCGCGCTCAGCACCTCGGGTCCGCTGACCTTCGCGGTGCCGCCGGCGGCGATCACGACGGCCACCCCGACGAGCACGACACCGAGCAGCATGAAGAAATCCTTGAGGATCGAGACGAACGCGGGCGACCGCACCCCCGAGACGGCGATGTAGACGAACGCCACGATGCCGGCCAGCACCACGCACTGCACGGGATCCAGCGGTAGCCCCAGATTGCCGAGCACCACCTGGAGGCCGATGAACTGGTACTGCCCCCACGGGATCAACGCGATCAGCATCGTGACGCAGGTGATCAGCTCGAGCCGCCTGCTGCCGAAATGCCGTCCGAACACGTCGGGCACGGTCATCGCGTCGTACCGTTTCGCCGCCCGCCACACCAGCGGCGCCAGGAAGTAGCCCAGTGAGTACGCGAGCAGGATGTAGCCGAGGAACCAGATCCCGTAGCTCGCGCCGTGCGCGTAGATCCCGCTGGGGAACCCGATCATCGTCCCGATGCTGTACACCTCGCCGACCGCGAGGAAGTACACCAGCCACGCCGGGAACGACCGGCCGCCGACGAGGAACTCCGAGATCCCGCCACCGCGCGTCGACCGTCCCGCCCACACCGCGAGCCCGATCGAGCCCGCCATCACCACCGCCACGATCGCGATCAGCATCAGTCGTCCTCCGGGTAGTGGGCGCGGTCGAAGAAACGCCAGCTGATCCACAGGCACAGGGTGGTCAGCGGGCAGCAGCAGAACACCCAGAAGAACAGCACCGGAATGCCCAGCACCGATGCCGTCGATCCGGAGAGCAGCAGAATTCCCGCCAGCAGGGCGAAAGCGGGAACGAACAGTCCGATGAGGACACTTGGCCAGCTGCGGATCATCGTCCTGCCCCCGTCGCCTCGCGCCGCCAGACGACCTCGCCGCCGCTGACGGTGGCGTCCACGGTCAGCTCGCGGATCCGGTCCTGGTCGATCGTGGTCGGATCGCCGGACAGCACCGCGAGATCGGCGAGCTTCCCGACCTCCAGGCTGCCCTTGACGTTCTCCTCCCCCGCCAGATAGGCGGCGTCGATCGTGTAGCCGCGCAGCGCGGCGTCCACGTCCACGGCCTGTTCCGGGCCGAGCACCTTGCCCTGCCTGGTGATCCGGCGTACCGCACACCAGATCCCCTCCAGCGGCGGCACCGGGGTCACCGGGGTGTCCGAATGCAGTCCGAAGTGGATTCCGCGCGAGCGGGCCGAGACCAGCGGGCTGATCCGGCGCGCCCGCTCGGGGCCGAGGAAGACGTCACGATGCCGGTCGCCCCAGTAGTAGACGTGTTTGACGAAGAACGACGCGAGGATGTCGTGGGCGGCCATCCGGTCCAACTGGTCTTCGCGCACCGTCTGGCAGTGTTCGATCCGATGCCGCCTGCCGGTTCCGCTCGGTGACCCCAGCCGCGAGTAGCCGTCGATGATCGCGTCGATCGCCGCGTCCCCGTTGCCGTGCACGGCGACCTGCCAGCCCACCGCGTCGAGCGCCGCGATCCGGCGGCCGAGGTCGGCGGGTTCGAGCAGCATCATGCCGTGCTCGTCCGGGTCGCACGTGTAGCCCTCCGCGAGGCATCCGGTCTTGCCCTGGATCGACCCGTCCGCGACGATCTTGACGCCGGTCATCGCGAACTTGTCGTCCACGCGGGCTTCCGGAGCTTCCGGGTCGCCCTCGTCGAGGCCGGGAAGCAGGCCGTCGAACAGGTAGCCGCGCACCCGGACGCGCAGTTTCCCGGCCCGCCGCAACAACGCGTACGCCTCAAGTTCCGCCGCTCCGCCGATGAGGCCGATCCCGGTGTCGTGCACGGAAGTCACGCCGTTGGCGAGGTATTCCTCGTCGGCGAGCAGCAGGGCTTCGGCCAGTTCGCCCGCGCTCTGACCGGGCAGCCGGGACGTGACGAGGAAGGCCGCCGTCTCGACGAGCACCCCGGTCGGCTCGCCCCGGGCGTCCCGCACGATGAGCCCACCGGGCGGATCCGGGGTCTCGGCGGTGATCCCGACTTCGCGCAGGGCGAGCGAGTTCGCGGTGCAGAAATGCCCGGAAACATGGGTCAGGACCACGGGATTGCGACCGGAGACGGGGTCGAGGTCCGCGCGCGTCGGATGACGGCCGTCCGCGAGCAGTGTGTCGTCGTAACGGAAACCGCGGATCCACTCCCCCGGTCCGAGGTCCTTGGCCGCCTGGGCGACCCGGCCGGCGATGTCGGCGATGGTGTCGTTGGGCGGGCTGCCGGCGTCGACCGGCGCGGCCAGTGTCATCCCGAAGAACGCCGGATGGTTGTGGGACTCGACGAAGCCGGGGATCACCGTGCGCTCGGCCAGGTCGAGCACGGTCGTCTCCGGGCCGATCAACCGCGAGATCTCCCGTTCGGCCCCCAGCGCGGTGATCCGCCCGCCGGACGCGGCCAGCGCGCGGACCCGTCTCCCCGCCGCGTCCAGCGTGAGCACGGTGCCGCCGAGCGCGACGAAATCGGCGGCATTCCGGGGATCTTCTCGAACGAACTCCACCACACGGACCTCCTGGCGACGTGTCCTGGCTCACGAAGGATCCCCAGACAGTGCGGCACATCTGGCCGCCTGAACAGGTCCAGAACGCTCCGGTGCGGTGGTACCAGTTGCGCGGTTCAGCCGCCGAGCAGGTCGCGGCAGGCCTCGCCGAGCAGCCGGATACCGGGGTCGATGTCGCGCAACGGCACCGCCGCGAAACCGATCCGGAAGTGGTTGCGCGGCGGCTCATCCCCGACGAAGAAGATGTCGCCGGGCTCGATCAGGACGCCGTCGCGCTCGGCGCGTTCCATCAGCGCCCGGCAGTCCAGTTCGGACGGCCCGGTCATCCAGAGACTGACCCCGCCCGGCGGATACGCCGTCTGCGTCCACGGCAGGTGTTCGGTGACCGCGGCGCAGGTCGCCTCCCATTTCCGCATCAGCTTCGTGCGGTACCGCCGCAGGGACCGGTGGTACTCGCCGCTGTCGATGAGCAGCGCCAGCGCCCGCTGGAGGTGACCGGGCGGATGCCGCAGCACGTACCGCCGGATCTCCCGCAGTTCCCGCACCAGCTCACGCGGCCCGACCAGGTACCCGAGCCGCAGGCCGGGTGAGAGGAACTTGGAGAAGGTGCCGAGATAGATCGCATCGCCGGTGCCATCGAGCGCCTTGAGCGCGGGCGTGGGACTGCCGTGGTACCGGAACTCGCTGTCGTAGTCGTCCTCGACGAGCACCGTGCCCGCACTCGCGGCGAGGCTGAGCAGGCGACGGCGGCGGCCGATGCTCAACGTCGCGTTCGTCGGATGGTGGTGGCTCGGAGTGAGATAGAGCAGGTCGACGCCGTCGAGTGTCTCCGGCGGGCGCAGGCCGCTCTGGTCGACGTCGACGCCACGCAGCCCGGCGCCGGTGCGCAGGAAGATGTGCCGGGCGTCGAGATACCCCGGGTTCTCCATCGCCACGACGCTGTCCGGTCCGAGCAGGGCGCGGCCGAGCAGGTCGAGCCCCTGCTGCGAACCAACGGTGATCAGCACCTCGGCCGGGTCGGCCTCGATCCCCCGCGCGGTGAGCAGCTGACGGCAGATCAGGTCGACCAGCATCGGGTCGTCCGAACCGACGCTGTCCTGGAGGCTCGGGAACACGTGCGGCCGGTACAGCGCGTCGCGCAGGCAGCGGGTCCACGACCGCGCCGGGAACGCGGTGACGTCGACCTGACCGGCGAGGAACGGGTACGGATAGGTGTGCCAGTCCACGCGTTTCTCGATATGTGGCACCCCGGCGTCCGGATACCGGCGCACCCGCGCGCTCCAGTCGATGGCCGGGCTGGTGCCGCGCTCCTGCACCGCGCAATGTGGCCGCATTTCCGCGTTGATGAACAGGCCGCTGCGCTCCCGGCTCTCCACGAACCCCTCGGCGACCAGCTCCTGGTAGGCGAGGTTGATGGTGTTGCGGGAAACGCTCAGTTCGGCGGCCAGCTCACGCGAACTCGGCAGCCGGTGCGCCGGGTCGAACGTGCCGATCGCGATGCCGTGCTCGATGGCGCGCCGCACCTGCCGGTAGAGCGGCTCGGCGGACGTCCGGTCGATTTCGATCAACGTTCGCGGCAACGGCACCTCCCTTTCGGCGACGGGGCCGGGATCTGAACCTAGCTCCAGATCCCGGCCCGCACCACCTAGCCGAGCACGTCGTCCAGCGAAACCGAGCCGATTCCGAGAGCCTCGCCGACCGGCGCGGACGTCAGCCGCCCGTCGACCGTGCTGACCCCGCCGCGCAGCTCCGGGCAGCGCGCGAGGGCGCCGGCGAGACCGTTGTTCGCCAGCTCCAGCGCGTAGGGCAGCGTGACGTTCGTCAGCGCGTAAGTCGAGGTGTGCGGAACCGCGCCGGGCATGTTGGCGACGCAGTAGAACACCGAGTTGTGCACGGCGAACGTCGGTTCCGCGTGCGTGGTCGGCCGCGTGTCCTCGAAGCAGCCGCCCTGGTCGACGGAGATGTCGACGAGTACGCTGCCCGGCTTCATCCGGGAGACGAGGTCGTTCGACACCAGGCTCGGCGCCTTGGCACCGGGCACGAGCACCGCGCCGATCACGAGGTCCGCCTCGAGCACGGCCTCCTCGATCGAGTACGCGTTGGCCGCGGCGGTGCGGATCCGGCCCTGGTACATCCGGTCGGCGGCACGGAGCTTGTCGACGTTCTTGTCGAACAGGACGACGTCGGCCCAGGTCCCGGCCGCGCCGGCGACCGCGTTCATGCCCGCGACACCGGCGCCGAGTACGACCACCCGCGCCGGGGCCACCCCGGAGACACCGCCGATGAGCACACCCCGTCCGCCATTGGCGCGCATCAGCGTCTGCGCGCCGACCTGCGGGGCCAGCCGTCCGGCGACCTCGCTCATCGGGAACAGCAGGGGCAGAGAACCGTTCGGCAGCTGCACCGTCTCGTAGGCCACCGACGTCGTGCCCGCGTCCAGCAGCGCCCGTGTGCACGGCTCGCTCGCGGCGAGATGCAGGTACGTGAACAGCAACTGGTCGCGCCGCAGCCGGTGGTACTCCTCCGCGATCGGCTCCTTGACCTTGAGCACGAGGTCTCCGGTCGCCCAGACGTCGTCGGCGCTGTCGAGCACCTTCGCCCCTGCCGCGGCGTAATCCTCGTCGCGCACGGAGGAACCTTCGCCTGCTCCACGCTCGACGAACACCTCATGCCCGGCCGAAGTGAATTCGTGCACGCCCGCGGGCGTCACCGCGACCCGGTACTCGTGGTTCTTGACTTCACGAGGGACACCGATCTTCATCTCACGCTCCCGTCTGTTCCAAAGGCAATGACGCTGAGCGTGCGGCACGGCTGGAACGGCCAGAAGTGCCAGAACCCACGCGTTCGACGGGTCCAGTTCACCGCTCATAGCGTTGGACTATGACGTCTTCGCCGGATACCGCCTACCGGCGTGATCGCGTCGGCTCCACAATGGACTCGTGGGAACCCTGGCCATGACCTCGCTGGCGGCGGCGGCCGGGGTGGTCGCCCAGCGCCTTTCCGGGATGGGGCTTTCCCTGCTGTGCGTACCGTTCCTGGCGCTGGCGCTGGGTCCGCTCGACGCCGTCCGGCTCACCCTGCTGCTCGGCTTCCCGGTCTATCTCGCGGTCGCGATCACCCATTGGCGGGCGATCAGATGGGCACAGGTCGCGTGGCTGACCGTGCCCGCGGTGGTGTTCACCCCGGTCGTCGCGCTCGTGGTCCGCGGTGTCCCCGCGCGGCCGCTGCTGCTCGCCGCGGGCGGCTGCTGCGTCCTGGCCGTCGGCGTGCTGGCCAGCGGCATCACCAGCAGACGGCTCGCGGGCAGGACAGGCGCTGTCGGCGCGGGCGTGCTGAGCGCGGCGATGAACTCCGTCGCCGGGCTCTCCGGTCCCGCCGTGGCGGTGTACGGGGCGAGCGCGGGCTGGGGCGCGGACGAGACACGCGGGACGCTGTCGATCTACTTCTTCCTGCTCGGCCTGGTCGCGCTGCCCAGTCTCGGCTGGGTGGAGGTGCCCGTGAGCGTGCTCCTCGCGGTCGCGGTCGCCGCGCTCGCCGGCGACCTGCTGGGGCGGGCGCTGAGCCGCCGGGTCGGCGAACGGGCCGTCCGCTGGTCCGTTCTGGTGCTTTCGGCGGCGGGTGGCGCGTTGACGCTGGCGCACGCCGCCTGAAGGCGCGGCTCGGTCCCGACCCGCTCAACGCTGGCGTCCGTGAAGGGCCCCTTCACTACCCTCAGGGTAGGCAAGGAGGCCTTCACGGACACCGTCGGCCAAAGAAGATGCCGGTCCCACGCACCCACACTCACCGCCACCCGTCGCGAAAGCCACCTTCGCGACATGCTTCAGAGCAGCTTCCGCAACGCCTCCCGCAGCGCGGCAAGAGCGGCCTCGGGCTCATCCCAGAAGATCATGTGCCCCGCCTCCGGGATCTCGGCGAACTCGGCCGACGGATTGCACTCGGCCGCTTCAGCCGCACCAGCGGCGGTGACTACCGGGCTCGCGCCGCCGTAAAGGAAGTAGGTCGGAGCGGGCACCTTCGACCAGTCGTCGAAGAAGTCCTCGGATTCGAACCCGGCGTGGGTGGCGACGATCGCGTCGCGGGAGCACGAAGACAGCCAGCGGGCGCGCAATTCCTGTTCCCGGCGCGGCCATCGCGGCCAGGACCGGGCCACCTCGTCGGCGTCGGTGCCCCGGCGGGCCTGCGCGAGTTGCCCGAGGAAGGCGTCGAGAGTGGTGGGATACGGCGCCCGTCCGGGACCGCTCAGCGGAGGGTCGGCCAGCACCGTGCCCCGAAGTGGCCGGGTAGTGGCGGCACGCGCGGCGATCCGCGCGCCCATGGAGTGTCCGAACAGGATCGGATCACGCAGCCCGAGTCCGTCCACGACCGCCTCGACGTCCGCGACGTAGCTTCCCAGGTCGTAGTCGGGCGCGTCATCGGACAGCCCGCGCCCGCGGACGTCGAGCACGAGTGGCCGCACGAGGTCGGTGAGTTCCCGTGCCACGAAGTCCATCGTGACCGCGGGGCTGGTGATCCCCGGCAGCACGAGCACCGGGACGCCGTCGGCGGGACCGTAGTCGAGCACGTGCAGCCGGACGGGGCCCGACGTCACCCAGCGGCTGGTCGCCGGAACGTCGCCGAGATCCGCCAAGGCGGGTTGACCGAGCGTGCGGCGATCCAGATCCGCGAGATACGCCAGGGCCTCGTCGAGATCGACGACGTCCGCGTATTTCGCTTGCAGGTCGAACAAAGCGGCATCGTGCGGTCCCTGCGCGCGGTCACCGCAGGCTTCCCGCACGACGAGCGTATTGAAGCCGGATTGGACGGCGTCGACGGCGGTCGCGCGGACACATCCCGAAGTGGTCGCGCCGCAGACGACGACGGTGTCCGTGCCCAGGCTCGTGAGGAGCGCCGCCAGCGAGGTCCCGTGGAACGCCGACGCGCCCTTCTTCAGGATCAGATGGTCGCCCTGCCGCTGGTCTAGCCGCGGGTCGAGGGCGACCGCTTCGCTTCCTTCGCGCAGCGCCCGCATCCCGGGCGCTTTCCGGAGCCACGCGACGGCGTCGCCGTCCGCTTCGGCGGGTGTGTAGGAGATCGCGGTGTAGATCACCGGCACGTCCCGCCGCCGGGCTTCGGCGACGAGAGCGGCGGTCGCGGTCACCTCGGCGGTGAGGTCGGCTCCGGACGGGAAGCCGGGTTCGGTGAACCCGCGGGTCAGGTCGACCACGACCAGGGCCGGGCGCGATCCGCGCGGCACGCTCGCGCCGAAACCGGCTCGGTCGTACACGCTGTCGAGACGTTCATCGACGGGCACGCTGCAACTCCTTGATCAGTTTGTCCTGAGTACGGATCCGGCCCAGCAGCCAGCCCTGGAACAACCCGAGGGCCGCGGCGGCCGCGATCACGCCGTAGCGTTTGACGTTGTCGGGAACCAGCATCGCCAGACCGTCGAGAGCCTCGCCGCCGCCGGCCGGAGCGGGTTTCGCCACCGGCGCGGGCCGCCCTTCCAGCTGGTCCGCGAGATTGCGGGCGAACTGGTCGAGCAGCCGGGTGGAGACGGCGCCGATCGCGCCCTTGCCGAATTGGGCGAGCTTGCCGCGGATCGACAGATCGGTGCGCAACTCGATGGTGGCGCCGCCGGGTGCCTCGCGCACGGTCAGCGTGACGTCGGCCTCCGCGTCACCGTTGCCGTGGGCGTCGGCTCCCCTGGCCACCAGCCGCAGGCTGCGGTCGGCGGGGGTGACGTCGGTGAACCGCACGGTGCCCGAGTAGGCCGCGGTGATCGGGCCGACCTTGACCTTGACGCGGCCGAGATAGGCGTCGTCCTGCCGCCCGTCGAGGATCGCGCCCGGCAGGCAACCGGCCACCCGTTCGACGTCGTTGATCAAGGCGAAGACCGCGTCGGGTCCGGCCGGGACGGACAGTTGGTTTTCCAGGATCACGCTGTCGCCTCCTTCTTCGCGGCGTGGCACCGGCGGGTCGCGGTCGCCTCGATCGCGTCGACGATCGTCTGATAACCGGTACAGCGGCACAGGTTCGCCGAGACGGCCTCGCGGATCTCCTCGCGGCAGGCGTCCGGCCGCTGGGCGAGGAATCCTTCGGCCAGCATGAGGAATCCGGGCGTGCAGAAGCCGCACTGCAGACCGTGGTGCTCGCTGAAAGACCGCTGCAGATCGGAAAGTTCGCCGTCCTGCCCCAGCGATTCGACCGTGCGGATCTCGGCCGTCTCCGCCTGGACGGCGAACATCAGGCACGCCCGCACCGGCTCGCCGTCGACGAGGACGGTGCAGGCGCCGCAGACCCCGTGCTCGCAGCCGACGTGGGTGCCGGTGAGCCCGAGGTCGTGGCGCAACACATCGAGCAGGGTCTTGCGCGGCTCGACGAGGGCCTCGTGCGACTCGCCGTTGACGTTCAGGACGATCAGGTGCCGGTCGCTCATGATGGGACGCTCACTTCCTGGTGGATCTCCGCGTCGAGCGCGGCGAGCACGGTCTGCGGGTGGACCGGGGTCGTGTCGAGTTCGACCCCCGTACGGCGCAGCGCGTCGTTGATCGCGTTCAGCACCGCGGCCGGCGCGCCGATGGTGCCGCCCTCCCCCGCGCCCTTCGCGCCGTTTTCCGTGAAGGCGCAAGGGGTTTCGAGGTGGGTCACGGTGATGTCGGGGATCTCCGTCGCGGTCGGGACGAGGTAGTCGATGAAGCTCGCGGCCGACGGTTCCCCATTGCCCGCGTAGGTGATCTCCTCGAACAACGCGCCGGCGATGCCCTGCGCGATCCCGCCGCGGCACTGGCCGTCGACGACCTGCGGATGGATCACCACGCCGCAGTCCTCCACGCAGGCGTAGCGCAGGATCCGGATCTGGCCGGTGCCCGGATCCGCCTCGACGACCACGGCGTGCGTGGCGTTGGAGAACGTGCCGTCGCCGGGCACGTCGAAGCTCGCCGTGGCCGTCAACGTCGGTTCGACGTCCTTGGGCAGCAGATGACTGCGCAGGTAGGCCACGTCGGCGATCTCTTCGAACGACGCGCGCCGCTCCGGGTCGTCGATCTGGACGACGCCTCCGTCACCGTCGAGGCGGACGTTGTCAGGACTCGTTTCGAGCAGGTGCGCGGCGATCCTGCACAACAGTTCGCCCAGTTTCCCGGCCGCGAGGGACACCGCCGAGCCCCCGATCGTCACCGAGCGGGAGGCGAAGGTTCCCCATCCGTAGGCGATGCGCTCCGTGTCGCCCTGGCGGAGCTTGACCTGGTCGAGGTGCAGGCCCAGCCGGTCGGCCACGATCTGCGCCAGCGTCGTCTCGTGGGACTGGCCGTGGTTCATGGTGCCGCTGGTGACCACGACGGAGCCGGTGGTGTCCATCCGGATCTCGGAGATGTCGAAGCCGGGGACCACGGCCATCTTCCGCTTGGCGAAGGCGCCCGAGCCGTATCCGGTCCGCTCGGAGAAACAGCAGTAACCGATGCCGATGTGCCTGCCCTCGGCGGCGGCACGGTCCTGGATCTCGTACCACCCCTCGTCGCGGATCGCCGCCTCGGCGAGTTCGAGCGATTCGCGGTAGGTGCCGGGGTCGTAGGTGATGGCGTTGACGCCGGTGTACGGGAACTGCGTGATCACGTTGCGCCGCCGGATCTCGACCGGATCGAGGCCGAGTTCCCTGGCGGCGCGTTCCATGACCCGTTCGATCGCCATCACGTACTGAGGACGGCTGACCCCGCGGTAGGGCGCCGTCGGTGCCTTGTTGCTCGCGATGGCGCGGGCACGAACGCGGTACTCGGGCACCTGGTACACGCTCGGCATCTCGGCCGACGCCATCAGCGGCTCGATACCCGCGGTGAACGGGTAACAGGAGTACGCGCCCATGTCGCAGACGACGTCGACGTCCAGCGCGGTGATCCGCCCGTCCTCGTCGAACGCCGCCAGCGTGCGGTAACGCTGTTCCCTGGCAAGGAATCCGGCCGTGAGCGCCTCGCGCCGGTCTTCGATCCATTTCACCGGCCGGTTCAGCCGCCGGGCCGCCGCCGCGACCGCGATCTCTTCGCGGCCGACGACGCATTTCTGACCAAAACCCCCGCCCATGTCCGGAACGGTGACCCGCACGGTGCGTTCGGGGACCCGCAGCGAACGGGCCATCGCCGTGCGCACCTGATGCGGCACCTGCGTGCACATCTGGACGAGCAGCTGGTCGTCGCGGTCGTCCCAGGAGGCGACCACTCCCCGCGTCTCGAGCGGGAGCGCGTTCTGCCGTCCGCTCTTCGTGACGACTTCGACCACGCGGCCGCCGCCCGCGCGGGCCGCCTCGAACGCCGCGTCGACACCGGGTGTGTCGAACATCGAGACGTCGACCAGCACGTTGCCGGGCGCCTCGTCGTGGACGAGCGGCGCGTCCGCGGCGAACGCCGACTCCTCCGACACGATCGCCCCGAGCGGCTCGTAGTCCACCACCGCTGCTTCGACGCCGTCCTCGGCGCTGTACGGATCGCGCGCGACGACCAGTGCCACCGGTTCGCCGGTGAACCGCACCTTCTCCCTGGCGAGGATCGGCATCGCGGTCGGCGAGAACTCCTCGGGCGGGCGGTCGAGCAGGGCGACGATGTCACCGAGATCGAGGTCGGACGCCGTGTAGGCGGCGACGACACCGTCGACCGCCAGAGTGGCCGACAGATCGATCCCGGTGATCGTGCCGTGCGCGACCGCCGATCGGACGAAGGCCGCGTGCAGCATTCCGGGAAGCTGGATGTCGTCCACGAAGCGGCCCCGGCCGGTGAGCAGGCGCGGATCCTCGCGCCGGGGCACCGACGCGCCGACCCAGCGGCCGTTGCGCCCGTCGAACCGCGGAGTCATCGCGTTTCTCCTTTCTCCCAAGCCTCGTGCAGCGCCCGGATGACGAGGGTGCGCGCCAGGCGGCGGCGATAGGCGGCACCGCCCGCCGCGTCGTCGGGCGGATCGATGGCCGCCGCGGCGGCCTCCCCGCACTCGGCGAACAGATCCGGTCCGGGGACACCGCCGTCGAGCAGCGCCTCGGCCTCGGGAACCCTGACCGGCGCGGGCGCCACGCCGCCGAGCACGACCCGGCCCCCGTGCTCCGCGTCGATGCTCACGGCGGCGTCGACGATCGCGAAATCGCCGTGGCGGCGGGCGAACTCGGTCAGCGCGGCCCGGGGCGACGGGCGGGTGAAGCGCACCGCGGTCACGACCTCGTCCGGTTCGACGGCCGTGGTGTAGAAGCCGTGGAACATCTCCGCGGCCGGTATCTCCCTGGGCCCGCCCGGACCTTCGGCGACGATCACCGCGTCGAGCAGCAGGGCCAGCAGGCACCATTCGGCGGTCGCGTCACCGTGGACGACGCTGCCCGCCACCGTGCCGCGGGACCGGATCGGTAGATGCCCCACCCACCGCATCGCGCGGGAGAGCACGGAGAAATCCGGTCCCAGCTCGGCGACCTCGACCGCCCGATGGGTGACCATCGCGCCGATGGTGAGGCTGGAACCGTTACGCCGGAACGAGTTCAGCGCCGGTTCCCGCCGCAACGGGCCCAGATCCACCAGCGCCGTCGGCCGGGCGAGCCGGAAGTTCATCATCGGCATCAGGCTCTGGCCGCCGGCGATGAGTTTCGGGTCCTCGCCCGCCGCGGCGAGTTCGCCGAGCAGGCCGACGGCGTCGGTGACGTCGTGGGCCCGGTGGTACCGGAACGCGGCGGGCTTCACAGAGCCGGCCTGGTCTCGGCGGCAGGCTCGGCCGGGTCGACGATCCGGTCGAGTTCGCGGCCGCGGGTCTCCGGCGCGCCCGTCATCATGAACACGGCCGCGGCCACCACGAGCACACCCAGCACGGTGAAGGTGAGCGGCAGCCCGAGCACCGGCCACAGCACGCTGCCGAACAGCAGGGGCGCGAAACCGGTGATCGCCCGGCTCGACGACGACGCCCAGCCGAACCCCGAAGCCCGGAGTTCCGTCGGGTACAGCTCGGAGACGTAGGCGTACATCACCGGGATGACCACCAGCGCGAACAGGCCGAACGCGCCGATCGCCACGACCGCCGCGGCAGGCGTGTCGAGCAGCAGGGAGAACACCACCAGCGACAGTGCGGTGAGCGGACCGGCGACCATGATGATCCGCTTGCGGCCGACCTTGTCGACCAGGAGCACGGCCACCGCGACACCCACGATGCCGGTCGCGTTCATGAGCGCGGTCGACGCGAAGGCGGCGATCTCGCCGAATCCCTGCGCCCGCAGGATGGACGGCATCCAGCTGAGCGCGGCGTAGTAGACCAGCATGACGCTGATGAACAGCGACCACGCCACCGCGGTGATCCGCGGGTTGAACGCCCACACCCGGCGCAACTGATCGAACGCGGCCGCGACCGCGCCACCGCGGGTGTCCTCGACCACCGCGGGCGGGACCGAGTAGGGCTCCGGTGTCGCGCCCGTGCGGCGCACGAGATCGTCGATCACGGCGCGTGCCTCCGCCTCGCGCCCCTTGCGCACCAGGTACAGCGGTGATTCCGGGACGCCACGCCGCACCCAGAACAGCAGCAGCGCCGGCAGGATCATCAGCACCAGCATCCAGCGCCAGTTCCCCTCGACCGGGAGCAGCAGCGTCGCGGTGACGGCGGCCAGCGTGGTCCCGATCGGCCACCAGCCGTCCATCGCGGACAGCACCCGGCCTCGATGGCGGCGCGGGGAGAACTCGCTGACGATCGCGTAATCGACCGGGATACAGCCGCCGAGTCCGATACCCGCCAGGAAACGCAGGGCAAGGAACGTCTCGACGTTCGGGGCGAACGCCCCGAGCACGGAGAACAGCGCGAACAGCAGCAGCGTGACACTGAACGCCCGTTTCCGGCCGATCCGGTCCGCGACCGTGCCCCAGGCGACCGCCCCCACGGCCATGCCGATCAGGTTCGCGGTCGCCACCAGCCCTTTCGCGCCGGCGGACAACCCGAATTCCGCCCCGACCAGCGGGGTGAGGAATCCGTTCAGCGCGACGTCCCAGGCGTCGAACATGTAGCCCAGCCCGCCGATGAGGAAGATCTTTCCCTGCACGCTCCAACGCCAGGGCAGGTCCTGGACGATCTGATCACCAGTACGCATGAACCACTCCGATGCGATTGCCGGCCAGCGCGCCTCAGCGGGCGAACTGGTAGTGGATGGACTCGGTGTCGGGGTCGGTGAGCGGGCTGCCGTTCCACAGCCAGTCGTAGGACACGTCGGATTCGCCGTCGAAGCGCCGTAGCTTCTCGTCGCGCTCGCGCTGCTCGGGACCGTCGGGCAGGTGATAGAAGTCCATGTTCTGCAGCGAGGCGTCCTGCACCATGCCCGCGTGCTTGGCGCGCCGGTCCACGTAGCGGATCAAAGCACCGTCGATCCCGTCGCGGGTGACGCGCCCCAGTTCCTCGGCCAGCACCGCGGCATCTTCCATCGCCTGGGACGCGCCTTGCGCCTGATACGGCAGCATCGCGTGGCACGCGTCGCCGAGCAGGGCGACCCGGCCGTCGACCCAGACCGGATCGCGGCGGCGGCGGTACATCGCCCACACCGAGACGTCCTCGTCCTTCGCCTTGGCCAGCATCGTCGGTACCCGATCGTCCCAGTCGTGGTACTCCGCGGCGAGTTCGGCGGCGGTGGCCGGGCCGCTCCAGTCCTTGGCCACCGCTTCGGTGCACGGCACGATCGCGACCACGTTGAGGTACTCCCCGCCGCGGATCATGTAGTGCACCAGGTGTTTGTTGGGGCCGTACCAGATCGTGGAGTGGTACCGGTCGACGAGGAACCGGGTGGCGGGATCCTGCGCGATCAGGTCGCCGGAGATCAAGGCCCGGTACGCCATCTCTCCGGAGAACGCGAGGGTGTCGTCGAAGCCGGCGAGGTCGCGCACCGAAGACCGGATGCCGTCCGCCCCGACCACGATGTCACCGGTGAACCGGCGTCCGTCGGCGGTGATCACGGTCGGCCGGTCCGGCACCGACCGGTCGAGGTCGACCACCCGCGCGCCGGTCGCCACTCGCACCACCGGACCGGGGACCTCCGGATCGAGGCAGGCGTCCAGCAGCACTCCGTGCAGGTCGGCGCGGTGGTAGTGCCAGTAGGGCGCGCCGTACTGGTCGGTCACGCGCCTGCCCAGCGCCAGCTGGGCGATGATGCTGCCGTCGGCCCAGCGACGGCGCACCTGGTCCTGCGGCTCGGTCCGCACCCGCTCGAGCCGGGCGCGCAGGCCGAGCCCGATGAGGATCCGGCTGGCGTTCGGCGCGGTCTGGATCCCCGCGCCGATCTCGCCCAGCTCAGGGGCGGCTTCGACCACGGTGACGCGCAGACCCCGTTGCCGCAGGGACAACGCGGCACAGAGCCCACCGAGCCCGCCACCGACGACAACGACCTCAAACGACTGACTCGCGGCCATGCCCGCCTCCCGTCTTCGTCATAGCTTTCGCGCCACTGAGCAAGCTGCCGGCACCGGGCACCCAAGGCTCCACGCCGAGTTCCGAGAGGATCCGGAACGTCGTGGCCGTCGCCGCCGAGAGGACCGGGATCCCGATCTCGTCCTCCACCGGCTGGATCGCGGGCAGCGAAGGCATCTGGACACAGGCGGAGAGCACCAAAGCGTCCACATCGGACAGATTCAGTCTGCGGTGGTGCTCTCGCAGCCCGGCGGGATCCAGCCGGGCGACGGCGAGATTGTCCGCCACTTCGAGCGAAAGCGCGTCGGCGATCTCGAACCCGGCGTCCTCGATGTACTCCGCCACCGCCGTGGTCAGCGGCTTCATGTACGGCGTGATGATCGCGACCTTGCGGGCGCCGAGCGCGCTCAGCCCGGACAACAGCGCGCCGGCGCTGGAGACGACCGGTGACTCGCAACCCTCTTCGCGCAGCACGCGCGTGATGTCGTCCTCGGCGGTGCAGTGGTAACCGGGCCCCTGGGCCATGATCGCCACCAGGCACGCGGTGGCGACGACGTCGGGCCGCGCGTCGGCGAGTTCGGCCGCCGCCCGCCCGGCCTGGGCGTTCATCGCCCGCAGCTGTTCGGGTTCGACGTGCCGCATCCTGGCCCTCGCGGAGTGGAACACGAACCGGTCCCCCGGTTCGGCCTCCTCCCTGGCGCGCAGCATCCGCGGCAGCTCGGTCTCCATGGTGAGGTTCGAACTGGGGACGATCATCCCGATGTGGTGGTCGCTCATCGGCGGGCCGCCGGGCGCATCTCGGCGACGGTCAGCTCACCGTTGTCGACGATCAGTTCGTCGTCCAGGTAAAGGGAATTGCCGCGCATCGGGATGTCGAAGTGGCAAGGCGTGTCGTTCGGTCCGCCGAGCTCGTTGTTGGGGCCGATGGAGAACATGACGTTGCCGTAGAAACTCCGCAGCTCCATGCCCATCCCGCCGGGGAACTGGGTCAGGCCGTGCCAGTGCGCGCGCTCGTCGAGCCCCCAGCCCACGTGGCTCATGCCGTAGCCTCGCGGATCGTCGAAGCTCTCGATGTACGAGCGCAGCAGATCCGCGTCCAGCCCGGACGATCCGGCGCCGCCGCGGATGTCCCGGATGAACCCCTGTTCGATGGTGATCTCCACCGGTGTCTGTACGTAGGTGTTGAACGGCAGCAGCACATCCCCCGGCGAAAGCACGATCTTCCCGTCGACACCGTCGTCGGCCCCGCCGGTGAACACGAACGCCGCCGGCCAGTGGTCCCAGCGGCCGGGAGTGTCGGTGTAGCCGTATTCGGACAGCGTCGGGTACACGCCGAGCTGATAGGTGACGTCGGTGCCCGCCGGGCTGGTGATCCGCATCGTGCCCGCCTTGGCGAGAAGTTCCGCGCCGATCTCCACCCGCTCGCGCAGTTCCTTCGTCGGCATGAGCCGGGCCAGCAGCTCGGGCGGTTCGACGGCGGTGAGGATCCGGGTGCCCGCGTCCTGGATGGCGAACTGTTCCTTGCTGAACAACAGGAACGTGCAGTCGACCACCATGTCCACGCTCTTGAGCGCCTCGACCGCCAGCGGAATGTTCCCGAGCCCCGAGTCGCCGACCGCCCACGCCCCCGCGGCGCTGATCGGTGACGGCAGCCGCATGTGGTACGCCGAGGCACCCAGCCGCTGGGCGGCCCACAGGAACGCGTCGGCGTACTCCGCGCGCTCCCCGCCGCGGGTCAGCACCACCACGGTCTCGCCCTCGTGCACCCCCGAGAACGTCAACTGGCGCAAGCAGATGTCGTTGAACAGGTTCCGGTCCATCCTCGACCACCTCCATATTGATCCGAGCACGTACTATCCGGGTACGCAAGAGTTCAGTCGGACCTTCATCCGAACACGTACTATCCGGATACGCAAGAGGTGACCGTGGACAGATCTCGGCGGCCTGCCACTGAGCGACCGTCCGGACACGTAGGATCACCGCGGGGGCCCGGGCAGCGGGTCGGAGCCGACAAGGAGCAGCGATGGGTGAATCGGCGCGCACGGGCCGGCGCAGGGACGACACACCGGCCGTCACTCCCGCGCCGCCGTCGGACCTGCTGGCCGCTCCCGGCTACGGCGCCCGCAGGCTGTACCAGGCGTACCTCGCCGCGTGGAACCGCCATGTGGATCCGGTGCTGACCGGTCCGCAGTTCGCGGTCCTGTCGGCGGTCCGCGCCTATCCCGGCAGCGACCAGAGTTCACTCGCGGGCGCCGTCGCGCTCGACACCTCGACGATGGCCGATTTGTGCCGCAGGCTCGAACGGCGGGGGCTCATCCGGCGTGTCGAATCCCCTCACGACGCGCGGCGCAAACTGCTTTCGCTCACCGACGAGGGCAAGTCGGTCTTGAGCCAGGTGAACCGCCGCGCCCGCCGTCTGGACAAGGCACTCCTCGACGGCGACGACGACATCGACATGGCGGCTTTGCTCAACGCGCTGGGCGCCCGCTGGGAGCGGATCGCCGAGGTCGACAAGCTGCGCTGAGGCCGACACGCCGGGTTCCGGAGCTTGAGGGTTGACCTTGACATCGTGACAAGGTCTTCACTGAAGCGCAGGAGGTGGTTCCCATGAACCCGACCACGGACACACCGCTGCTCGACGCTCTCGGTGCCGAGGACTCGTCGACGCGGCTCAAGGCCGCCATGGCCGCAGGCACTCGGCCCGACCCGCGCTTCACCGACGCCCTGGTCGCGCGATGCGCGATCGAGCCCGACTTCTTCGTCCGCGACATGCTCACCTGGGCGCTGACCCGTCTCCCGCCGTCGAGCACGGTGCCCCGGCTCCTGGTGGAGCTTCGATCCGAGCGGGCGCAAGCACGGAGCCAGGCGTTGCACACCCTGTCGAAGATCGGGGACCGCGCCGCCTGGCCCGCGATCACCGCATCCCTGTTGCACGACGCGGACGACGAGGTGGCGCGAAGCGCCTGGCGTGCGGCCGTCATCCTCGTGCCGGAGGGGGAACGAGCCGGGCTGGCCGCTGAACTGGCGATCGAGCTCGGCCGTGGTGACCGGAACAGGCGGCTGAGCCTCAGCCGGGCGCTCGTCGCGCTCGGGGACGCCTGCGAGCCAGCCCTGCGGAAGGCATCGGAGAGCCGCGATGACGCGGTGCGCGCGCACGCCGTCGCCACGGAACGCCTCCTGCTCGACCCGGAAGCGGGGTTCGACGTGACGGCGGACGAGGCGAAACGGATCATGGCGCTCGGTCCGCAAGGGGCCGGAGGATCGGCGTGCTGATCGGCGAGGTGGCGCGGCGTTCGGGAGTGAGCTCGCGGATGCTGCGCCACTACGACTCCCTCGGGCTGGTGCGGCCGACGGGACGCACCGTCGGCGGCTACCGGGAGTACCAGGACGAGGACATCCGCAGGATCTTCCATGTGGAGAGCCTGCGCTCACTCGGGTTGTCCCTGCGCCAGATCTCGCGCGCGCTGGAGGATCCGACCTTCACGCCGTCGACGCTGGTCGGCGATCTCATCCGTCAGGCGGAGGACCGGTTGAACCGGGAACGGGAGCTGCTCGCGCGGCTGCGTACGGTCGACGCGTCCGCCCCCTCGGACTGGCAGGACGCCCTTCGGATCGTGGAGCTCCTGAGAGGGCTCACTTCGCCTCACGCGGCGCGCCGCCAGCAGGCCGCCCTGAACCCCGCCGAAGAAATGCCGGTTCCCGCCGACCGGATCGCCGACGCGATCCTGACCGAGGCCGACCCGAACGTCGCCGGAGCCCTGCGCTGGGCTCTCGCGCGGGCGGGCGGCGACGGGGTGGCCGAGGTGGCGGCAGGACTGCACGCGGAGGACGCGGACGTCCGGCAGCGCGCGGTACTGGCGCTCGCCGAGATCCCTGGCGAGGAAGCGGGCAAGGCGCTCACGGAGGCGCTCGGGGACTCCGACGCGAGGGTGCGCGGGCCCGCCGCGCTCGCCTTGGGCGGGAGGGGCACGACCGCGGCCATCCCCACCCTCGTCGGCATGGTGGTCGACGGCACGAACGACGTCGAAGCCGCGGAGGTCCTCGGCGCGCTGGTGGAGCTTCCCGGCTCCGAGGAACGGATCATGGCCGCCCTGGCCGACGCGCTCGCGGCGCACACCGGGGATTCCGCGGTCCGGATCCGCGTGGTCCAAGCCCTGGCGGAGATTCCAGGAGCCAAGGCGGGCGGCATGCTGGAGCTGCTGGCCGGGGACCCCAATCCGGCTGTCGCGCTGATCGCCTCCGCCCTCGCCGACCGGGACCGGTGACCCACTGGGGCGCCACAGATACAGGGCCTATAGAGGGACAAGGCAAACGTTGCGCGACCGCGAGGCCCTCTGCCACGTAGACCTTCTTTGCCGGTTTCGAGGCAGAGGGCGGCCTTCGCACCCCATTCGTCCACAAGGGACACTTCATGGCGATTGAATGTCTGATTGATACCTATATGCAGGGTTCCCGAGAGGGTCGTGGGGGGGGTTTTTGGGTTTCCCCCCAAAAACCCCCCCCCCCCCCCCCCCCAAAACCCCCCCCCCCCCCCCCCCCCTAAACCTCATTCGCGAAAAAGGTTCTTTTT
>NZ_JBWKEB010000003.1:219291-231920 GCF_056435665.1 Amycolatopsis sp. NPDC043887 | reverse complement strand
AAATCCTGCTCCGCCGAGGAAAGGGGGACAGAAGCAACCACCGAAGTCTGTCCCCCCCACAAGGGGTTTCTTCCCTCTGGGGCAGGGGGTCTCGGGAGTGGCGTTTCGGGCTCTACCCCAAAACCCCACCCACGACCCCCTCGCGAAAGCGCCTATCCGTGCATCAATCGGACATTGAGTCAGCGAAAAGTGTCCTTGGTGGACACTCAGGGGCGCAGTCGGCTCCTGTCGGCAAGGGCAACCGAGCGCGTGACCTCCGGCAACCCTCACCGCTTACGATCAAGACCCCCATTCAAGATCAACTTAAGCTATGCGGCATTGCGTTCTAACCCCAAATCGAGCGCTTCCTCCTCGGGAAGTGTCCCTTGTGGACGGTCGAGAAGATGTCAGCTCTCCCGCGTCCGGCCGCAGGCCGACCACCCCGCGGCACGTGCTCCCCCACGCGGTACACGACCGCCGCGCAGCCGCACCATCAGACCATCGTCGACGGCCGGCCCCTGGCAGCGCGACCGTCCTTGACGAAACGATGATCATCCACCGGATACGTACCGTTCGTAGTGCAACACGGCGTCGAGCGGAAGACGTTCCCGCCAGCCGTGCCGCTCCAGATCGGGGACGGCGGGCAGGTCTCGCACCGGGCCGACGCACAACCACGCCACCGGACGGACGTTTCCGGGGAATCCCACCAAATCGCGCAGGAACTCTTCGCGGTAGAAGCTGACCCAGCCGACGCCGAGCCCCTCGGCGGTAGCCGCCAGCCAAAGGTTCTGAATGGCCAGGCACACCGAATACAGGCCGGCGTCGGCTATCGCGTGCCTTCCCAGCACGTCGGGCGCGCCGCGTGCCGGGTCGTAGCCGACCACGATCCCGGCGGAGGACTCGACGATCCCCTCGATCTTGATGTTCGCGAAGACACGGGCCCGCTCGACGTCCAACCGGTCTTCGAACACCTCGCGTTCGGCCAGCACGTGCTCGCGAAACCGCTTTCGAAGGTCCATATCGGACACCACGACGAAATCCCAGGGCTGCGACAGGCCCACACTCGGCGCGGCGTGCGCCGCGCTCAGCACTCGGCGCAGCACCGCTTCCGGAATCGGCTCGCCGGTGAACTCGCCCCGGGTGTCCCGTCGCCGGAAGATCGTGCCGTACACCGAACCGTCCTCTGTCTCACGCGTCATGTGCCTGATCGTGCCGGGCCTCAGGGGGTGGCGAGGAACGGGGTCAGCAGGCGAAGCAGTTCCGCGGGCCGGTCCAGCGGGATGATGTGGCCACAGTCCTCGATGAGGTGTCCGGTGAGGTCGTCGGCGACGGGACGCAATTGCCGTTCCAGCGCACGACCGACCGGGTGGGCACCGATCGTCATAGTGGGCATCGTGAGCCTGCCGCCCGTCACCGCTTCACCGATCTGGCGGGCGGTGACCGGCAGTGCGCGATAGTAGGAGAAGGCGCAGCGCAGGGCGTCCTGCCCGGTGTAGGCGTCGACGAAGGCGTCACGGATCTCCGGCGGCACACCGCGTCCGAGCGTTCCCGCCGCGAGGAACCAGTCGATGTATTCCGCCTCGTGCCCGATCAGGACCTCTTCCGCGAGACCGGGAACGGCGTGGAAGCCGAACCACCACGGCCGGCCGCCCGCCAGGAAGTCCTCGGCGCCGGGCAGCGAACCCACCAGCGACTCCATCACGACGAGCCGCCGCACCAGATCCGGCCGCCGCAGGGCGAGCAGGAAGGCGACCGGCGTGCCGGCGTCGATGGCGACGACGTCCGCCTCGGTTTCGCCAAGGGCGTCGAGGATGCCTTCGGCGTCGGTGACCAGCGTGCTCGCGTCATAGCCGTCCACGGCGCGGGTGCTGTCGCCGAGCCCACGCAGATCCGGGGCGATGACCCGGTGATGCTCGGCCAGCGGGCCGCTGATCTCACTCCAGAGCCGCCAGGTATGCGGGAAGCCGTGCAGCAGCAGGACCGCGGGCCCACTGCCCGCGATGGTCACGTTGACCTCGATGCCATTGATGCCGATCCGTCGCAGCTGGGGCACGTCGCCTCCGTAGTGGTTACCATTGGTTACCAGATAACCGTAGGTAACTTCCGGCGTGCCGCCAAGGCGGCACTTTCCCCACAGGTGGTGAGCTCCAGGTGACCTCCCGGCAGCCGCGCTCGACGACACGGCGCGGCGATCTGTTCGACCCCGAGTGCCCTACCCGCCGTCTGCTGGACCGCATCGGCACGAAATGGACGTCGATGGCGGTCAAGGTCCTCGCGGAGGCGGCTCCGCACGAGGTGCGTTTCGCCGAGCTACGGCGCAGGATCCCCGGCGTATCCCAGAAAATGCTGTCGGTGACCCTGCACAGCCTGGTCCGCGACGGCCTCGTCGCCCGCCGGGTCGAGCCCACCGTGCCGCCCCGCGTGCACTACCGGCTGACCGACCTCGGCCGGTCGCTCGACGTGCCGCTGGCGGCCCTCCGGAACTGGGCCGAAGAGCATATGGCGCGGATCGACGAGGCCAACGCGATGGCGGACGACACCCCGGCTCAGAGCGGCTCCAGATAGGACCTCTCGGACCAGTCGTCGTCTTCGTCGTCCCGGGGACGACGGTTCCGCGCGGGCGGGTCCTGCGCCGGCGCGGACAGCTTTTCCAGCTCCGCGACGGCGTCGTCGATGTCCAAAGTGGCCAGTTCGCCGACCTGCCGCTCCAAGGACGACCAGGCTTCGCCGGCGAGCCGCTGACGTTCCTCGGCGGGCAGCGCGTCGATGACCTGCCACCAGCCTCGCGCCTCCTGGACGAACTCGTCCAGTACCGGGCCGTGGGCCAGCAGTTCGTGCGGCCGCCGTCGCCCGGCGAGCACCTCCCCCGCGAAGTCCCCGGCGGCACCGCCGGTCGCCGCCAGCAGCCGCATGGCCGCCTGCCGCGCCCGCTCGCCCTGCTCGGAGCCGAAGAGCTCGTGTCCCGTCACAGCCGCACCCGCCTGCTCTTGGCCGGGCACTCGGCGTCCCGGTGTTCGTAGTCCTGCGGCCACTGCGGCGGTTCGCCCATCGCGATGGTGGCTTCCAGCAGTTCGTCGAGCGTCTTCTCGCCCGCGAAGGCGTGTGCCAGCCCCAGCGCCGCACTGATCCAGGTCTGGATGATCCCGACGATTTCGTTGAACGACAGCACCAGGTGGATGATGTCGCGCAACTCGGGGTCCTTGAAGATGTTGACGAGCTTGCCTCGGCGTCCCAGCTCGGACAGCGCTTCGCTGATCACCTCCGCCACCCGGACCCCGCGCTCCAGCCCGAGTTTCTTGCCCTTGGTGAGGATCAGCAACGCGATGTCGATCGCCGAGCTGTAGCCGTGCCTGATCTCCTGCATCATGTGGTACGCGAGCTTCGCCAGCGCCTGGATAGCCCGGCACGCGCCATGGAAGTACTGGGCCAGCTGCAGAACGCAGGCGCGGTAATCGGCCAGCCAGTTCTTCGCCCGGTCGGCGGCCTCCCCTGCCCACACCCCCTGGATCCCGAACCGGCCCTGGTTGATGTTGGCCGCGATGTTCTCCAGCCCGGTCGCGGCGTCGTGGTAGAGCACCGCCTGCTCCTGCAGCACGGTCCAGTCGCCGACGAGCAGGTCGGCGAGCATGGTGATGAAGTCCTTGTCGGACCCGGTGAGCATCTTGATCACCTCGGCGACATCGCCCAGCGATCCCCCGAGATCGAGAAGCTTCTCGCGCTCCTGCTCGGCCTTCACCGGCCACCAGGTCGGGTCGGAGATGGCCGCCGGGTCGGGTCCGCCGTAACCGACCAGGACGGCGTCGCGGAACGCCGCGGCCCCCGCCGGGTCGCGCACCTCGTCCGCCGGGATCCGCGGGGCGTCCGGCTCCGGGTTGAGCCGGTCCAGCAACTCGGCCGCGTGTGCGTCCACCACGCCGTACCAGTGCGCGACGCACCGCAGCTCGTGCCCGCCGCCCGCGGCGAGATCGGCCGCGAACCGCGACTGGCTCAGCGCCGTGCGCTGCCACTCGTCCAGTTTCGGCCAGGCGGCGGCCAGGAACCCTTCGCCGCGTTCGGTGTCGAACCCGGCCCCGGCACCGACCAGCCGATCGAACCACTGCCGATAGGTGTCCGCGCCCGCGCCCGCCCGCAGGACCAGGTCTCCGAGCGCGCGCACCGCGGCCGGCTCGACCGAGAACCCCTGCCCCATTCGTCCCCCTCGTACTCCGGAAGTGTTCCTTCGACGCTCCCGAAGTCTGACAGGTTGCCATGAAATGTCACATCACTGGAACGGAGTACCGCGTGCGAGACTGGCCCGGTCGACGGCGAAAGGAGACCACGCTGTGTCGCCAAACGGCTCGGATCTGGCTGTCCGAGCGCCGCAGGAGCGGCTTGAGCGTCGCGTTCGCGCTGGTCATCGCCGCGTTGGCGGTCGTGTTCCGCGAGGACGTGCTGTCGATCGCGATGGTCGACGCGGGTGTTCTGGTCCTTCTCGCGTATCTCGTCGGCTACCTCGTCGTGACGGTGGCCGCGTTAGGCGCGGCGACCTCCGAGCAGATCCAGGACTGGGCACGCCGGGTGCGCGCGTGGAAGTCGCGGTGGCGCTGGTCGTCGTCGCGTGGATCTGTGTCCTGGTGTCGTTCGCGATCGCCTACCACGCCGACGACGTGGTCGAACGAGGCAACGCCCTGCGGTTCCCCGGCGACGTTCGGGACGACCGACGTGGACGTCGTCTCCCGGGAGATCCGCAGGACGGTGACCACCCACGCGGCCATCGCCTTCGTGTTCAACACGGTGACCGTGGCGGCGGTCGTGTCCACTTTGAACAGCGGCTGAAGCCTCAGCCCAGTTTCAGCAGGACCGGGCTGCCGGTGACGGTGACCTCGGCGCCGGGTTCCGCCGGCGTGACGGTCCCGTCGAGGTCTTCGACCGACGTGGTGCCCTGAGCCGCCGGGATCCGCTCTGACCGGTCGATGGTCCACCAGATCAGGAAGGCTTTGCCACCCTGATCGAAACGGCACTGCCACAGGTGATCGGGTAATCCGGCCGCGTGCCCTTGCCCGCAGGAATGGATCCGGCTGCCCGACAACCAGGTGTGCAGGCGTTCCACGTGTCGCGCCGCCTTCGTGTGCGGGCCGCCTGCGGGTTGCAGCACGATGGGGACCTTGGCGCTGCCCCAGTTGTAGAAGTACATGCGGCGGTATTGCGCGTAGAGGCCGGAAAGGAAGAACCGGACAGCGTGCTGGGCACCCCGATCGGCGTCGACGGGCCGCTGCCTGTTCACGTCGTAGGCAGAGCCGGTGCTCCACAACCTGATGCCGGCGCCGGCTTCATGCAACACCTTCTCGATCTCCTGTGCCAGCGGCAGCATCGTCTCCGGTGGGTCGGAGTCGTTGCGGGGAGCCAGTTTCATCGCGGCGGCGTCGCAATGGTCGTAGCCGCCGAGCTTGGCGAACCGCCGGAACCCCTCGAACGCCGCGGGATCCCAGAGCTCGCCCATGGACGGGCAGACCACGGTGGCGGCGGGGTCGGCGGACTTGATCACCTGGCTCCCCTTGCGCGTCATTTCCACCAGTCCGGCCATCGAACCGGAGAAGAAGTCCTGATGATTGGCCATGTCCCACAGCTCGTAGGCGTCGATCCGGCCGCGATACTGCTCGACCACGGCCCGCACGAAACGTTCCCAGTCGGCGAGGTCGTCGGGCGGGCCGGTGCGGGAGTCGTCGGTGTAGACGGATTTCGGGCTGCTCGGGCTCGCCCAGGACGGGGTGCCGCCGAAGGTCAAGGCCACCGGGAAACCGGCACCACGGGCACCGTTGACGAGCCGATCGAGCGTCTTCCAGTCATAGCTGCCGCGGGCGGGCTCCAGGTTCTGCCACCGGGTGCGTGTGTTCCACAGCCGGACGGATCCGACGCGGAACGTCGGCATCAGCCCGGTGTTGGAGTTCGCCGTCACCCCGACGAATTCCGGATCGAGTGTGCGTGGCGCGCTCGTCCACATCGCCGCCTGGACGGCGGGTGCCGTGACCGGCGCCTGCCGGTCCGGCGGGTTGGCCACGGCGCCTCCGGCGAGCAGGACGGCTCCGAGGACCACGACGAGCGCGACATGGGTCAGCGGCCGTCCGCGAGCGGGCTCCGCCACGTCGATCTCCCGGATGACCGGCGGCTCGGACACGGGGGTTTCGCCCAGGTCCGCACGCTCCCACACCCGGTACAGCTTCGCGAGATCCTCGCGGCTCGCGCCGCACACCGTCGCGATCGCCTCGATCGGCGCGAACGTCGTGGGCACGTTCCTCCCGGTGCAGTAGCGGTGCACGGTCGACCGGCTCGAATGCACCTTGCGCCCGAGCTGTTCGTAGCTCAGCCCACTCCGCTGTTTGTACTCGGTGAGAAGTGCCGCCAGCGTGGCAGCCGCCTCACTCGCCATCCCGCTGCGCCCCCTCCGCGCCATGTCCTGGACGGATAACAGTGTCCCATCGCGGGCCATTCGCCGCGCGAATTCGCGAGATCACGTCTCCCGGCCCGGCGTCACCGCAGGTCAGCGGCGGAGTTTCGTCCCAGCGTCCCATCCCGGGCGGTTTCGCTTGCCACGATGGGGCCGCGCTGGGGAGCGTGGACCCGCCAGCAGATCCGGCCATGGGGAGGGAATCGGCATGGAACCGCACAGGACGACCGCGCTTCGAGGAGCACTGGCAGCCGCGCTACTGGTGGCGGCGACCGGACTCCCGGCCGCCGCCGCACCGTCGCAGCTGACCACGCGCGCGGATTTCAACACACCGGGCGGCGGCCAGATCGTCCAGCACCTCGAAAAGCTGATCCGGGGCGCACCCGAGAACTCGACCATCAAGACCGCGCAGTTCCTCTTGCGGGACAAGCCGATCACGGAGGCGCTCGCGGACGCCGCGGAGCGCGGGGTGCATGTCCAGGTCCTGGTCGACGGACGGGCGACGGACCATCCGAACTACCAGGACCTGAAGAACCGGCTCGAGAAGACCGGCGACAAGAACTCGTGGGCGAAAAACTGCGAGAACGGCCGAGGGTGCAACGGTGGGAACGCGATGCACGACAAGTTCTTCCTGTTCGACCGGACGCTGGACGCGCCGTCGGTGGTCGCGACCGGATCGGCGAACCTCAGCGAGAACACGACGGGCGGCATGGGCGGCTGGAACAGCTACTACACCGACGTCGGGAATGTCGGCCTGTTCGCCAGGTACAACGACTACTTCGCCGACCTGCGCAGGGTCGCGGACGGGGGCACGGCGAACCCCGGCTACTACGAGGCCAATCCGCCCGTCGTCACCGGCAACACCAAGAGCTACTTCTATCCGAGGCTCAAGGACGCGGGGAACGACACCGTCGAGAACTCGCTGAAGGAGGTCGGCTGTTCGGCGGAGAAGTCCAAGATCCGCATCGGGGTATGGTCACTCACCCGGATGAAGATCATCGAACGGCTGCGAATCCTGGCCGCCCGGGGCTGCTCCGTGGACATAGTGGCTTTGCGGATGACCAAGGGCTCCTGCGAAGCGCTGATGAAGGGGCAGCCGGACCGCGTGCGGCTGCGTGGCTTCAAGAAGGGGAACGAGGCAGGCATCCACGAGAAGAACATGATGATCGAGGGTGACTACCTGAAGCCGGGCACCAAGGTCGTCTTCACCGGCAGCCAGAACTTCAACAACCCGTCCCTGCACGAGAACGACGAGAACGTCATCCGGGTCTTGGACAACGACGGGATCTACCGGAGCTTCGTGCGGAACTTCGAGCAGGTGGCCCAGGCCGCCGACGAGGAGATCAAGTCGCCTGGGGACTGCGGGAAGATGGTGCCGAACGACTGATCCGGCCGCGGTTGATCCCAAGCCCGGTCCGTGAAGGCCTCCTTCCCTACCCTGAGGGTTGGCAAGGAGGCCTTCATGTACTCGGGCGAGCACACGACACCGATGTGCGGGTGACGGTTTCGCGTGACTGGACGGACGACTCGCGGGTGGCCGGGGATCACGCGAGTCGTGAGTGGTAAGGGCGGCCGGAACCGTCCTTACCACTCACGAGGACTCAGGGCCGCCAGGTGTCGTTCAACGCCATCGTGCAGCCGCCCGAAGCGGTGCCCGCCCGGTTGGCACCCGATTCCCACGTGACGGTGCCGCCCTCCTTGCGGATGTACTTGTACTGGAAGGCGACTCCCTTCGGCAGCGAGACGTTCGCCGTCCACAAGGGATAGTCGGCCGACGCCATCGGGACGGCGTTCGCCGGGTTCCACGCACCGAGTTCAGGCCGGTCGCCGACGACGAAGATGTTCTGGCCCCACGAAGTCGTGGCGTTCACCGTGAACTTCGCAGAAACGGCCGAGCACGCCGCGCTGTACCGCTGCTTGACCACCGACGGCGTCTCGACCGGGGCACCCGCGTCGATCGAATGCGCCAGCCGGACGAACTGCGCCATCGACCAAGCCAGCGGCGTCGCCGAGCCGGTGCCTTCGCCGAAGGTGAAGCCACCGGTGCTTTGCCGGTCCCAGACCTGTTCCGGGATCAGGAAACCGGGATTCGCCGAAGCGGCCATGGCCGCCAGATGCGTCGTCGCCGGGCGGCCGTTGGCCAGTTCGTACTCCCCGCGTTCGCCGGTGAGCAGCGGCCACAGCCGTCCGACGCCGGCGCCGGTGTACGGACCACCGGAAGCGGTTTCGCCGTAGCCGTCGTGATTGTAGCGGTACCACATCGGGCCGTTGGGAGTATTCACCTTCAGCGTCGAGTCCACTTCGGACAGTGAAGCGGCGACATCCGGATCGGCCGCCGGTTTCACGCCGAGGCGGACGAGGTCCAGGAAGCCCGCGTCGATGATGGCGCGTTCGTCGTGGTTTCCCCCGCCGTTCTGCAGGAAGACGCTCTGGCCGTCGTTGGGATTGCCGTTGCCGTCGATGCGGTGGAAGTACCGGCCGTCGCCGAGCGGACCGGACGTGGTGAACGTCCAGGCGCTGACCTGCGCCTGCCACCGGTCCGCGGTTTCGCGGTACCGGGCGGCCGCCGCCGTGTCGCCGTTGCGTTCGGCGATGTCGGCGGCGCAGATCAGTCCGGCGATCTCCGCGGCGATGGTGGACGGCGAGTAGCCGCCGTTCTCCTCCCAGCGTTCCTGCGGGGTGGAGGGACCGTTCGCGACGAGGAAGTCCGCGGACTTCTTCACCTTCGCCCACATCCCCGCGTCGGACCGGCCCAGCTGCCACGCGAGCACGATCGGGAAGGCGACCTCGTCCATCTGCAGGCTGGTCCAGCAATTGGTGCCGTCGAGCCGGGTGTTCTGCGGGAACGAACCGTCCGGCCGCTGCTGGACGGTGAACAGGTAGTCGACCGAACGATTGGCCGCCGCCGAGTCGCCCGCCGCGATCTGCGCGGTCGAGACCTGGTAGAGATCACGGGACCAGACCGCGTGGTACCCGCAGTCCCCTGTGCCGTTCGCGTCTTTCGCCTCACCCCAGGGATTGGTGAGCGAGGCGACGTTCGCACCCGCGTAGGTCTTGTCCTCGTGGGCCTTGAGGGTCATCAGCGCCACGTTGTACTGCGTGGTCAAGCCGGCGCCGGTGATCGAACGGGGTACCGCGGCCAGCGAGGAGAGATAGCCGCTCCAGCCGGACCGGTACGCGGTGTCCGCCGCCCCGAAACCACCGGCGAGCGAGGCCGTCGCGTTCGCCGACGCGGCGCCGCGATCACCGCCGAACCCGATCGCGAGGGTGAAGGTGGTGTCGGTCCCCACAGGGATCTGCCCCAGCTGCACCAGGTTCCCGGGCGTCGAGGCCGAGTCGTACTGTGCGCCGAGAACGTGATCACCGCTCAGGTCGACGTAGCCATCGCTCGCGGTCCCGCTGTAGCCACTGGTCGCCTTGACGAAACCGGTGGAGGCGGCCAAGGCGCTGGACACCGGCCCGTCCGAAGCGACCAGCTGCCCGCCGGCGGTGGCGCCGGTGTCCCCCATCCCGCTGTTGTTCAGGGACGGGTTGTACAACGCGTACAACTGCAGCGGACCCCCGCTGAGCACCTCGAACCTGGTCTGGATCAGCACGGTGGACCGGGCCGGATCGGCGGTGTGGGTCTTGGTGATCCGGTACCGGCCGTTGGTGGCGGTGTTGATCTGCCGGTAGCTCAGGGAACGCGGATCGGTGAGCACCAGCTGTTTGGTGGTGTGGTCGCGTTCCAGCTGCGTGAAACCGGCACCGTCGGACACCACGTACTGCAGGTCTTGGACGTTGGCGACGTCCACGGTCGGGTAATAGATCTCGTGATTGACGCCCTGGCCGAGGGTGAACCAGACCTTCGACGCCGCGTTGGTGGCGGTGCCGAAGCCCTCCTTGCCCCCGGTCGTCCAGGCCGCCCCGGTACCCGGTGCGCCGGGCGCGTCCGCCAGCGGTGCGGCACTCACCGGCGTGGACGCCAGGAGCGCCGCCGCGGTCAACAGCGCGACTGTCGCGCGACGCCGCTTCGGAGATTTCATGTCGATCCTTCCCACAGGCTTCATCGACAGCAGGATTTGTTGTTAGCGGCAACTTATTCGCTGACCGTCTTCACCGGCAGGGCCGATCGGAGTAACCCGGACCACTCGCGCTGGTGGTCCGGTCGAGGCGGCGCGCGCCTCGGCTCACGGACCGGCGAATCGACTGGGGTCGCTGGGCGGGCCGTTGAGAATGAGATCCGCCGCGCGGGCGAGGACCTGTTCACGAGTCCGGCCGTGATGGTCCGCGGCGAGGAAGTGGCTGCCGATGGCCGCACAGAAGGCGAGCAGGGCACGGGCTTCGACCTCGTCGGGGGCGGCACAGAAGGTGCTGATCCCGTCGCGGGCCAGCTGCATGCGCCGGTTGTCCACGCGCCGCAGGCGTTCGGCCACGGCCTCGTCACGTCGAGCCCAGTCACGAACGGCAAGGTCGATGGGCAGCAGCCGGCCACCGGAGAAAGTGAGCCGACCGGCCAGCCGGACCTTGTCCCGCGCATCGCACACCTCCCGCTCGACGCGAGCGAGGATCTCGTCGACACTTTCGTACTCCCAGGCTTCCAGCATCGCCTCCAGCAGGGCCGCACGGTCGGCGAAGTAGCCGTAGAATCCGCCTTTGGTCACGCCGAGCGCCTTGGCCAGAGCCTCGACACGCACGGCGTCCACTCCACCCTCGGCGAGGGCCCGCAAACCTTCTTCGATCCACTTCTCACGCGGTGTGCGCAATGCGCCCATGCCGTGGCCCACCTCACCTCTCCATTGGTTGTACGCCGCCGTATAACCGGTCTAACCTGAACTTATACGCCACCGTATAACATGGGCTGGGGAGTTGACATGATCAAATGGGCAGGCTGGCTCATAACGCTGTTCGGCGCGGCGCACACCTTGGGCGCCCTCACGGTGATGAAAGCCGCTCGCCATGCCGGCACGTGGTTCAGCGGGACATTGTGGAGGGACGACCTCGCCGCCATGAACCCCGCGAACAGCGCCTTCTGGCTGAGCGCGGCCAGCTTCGGCGTGCCGCTCGTCCTGGTCGGCCTGACCGTGCTGTGGCTGGACCGGCGGGGCATCACACCGCCCTTGTTCATCGCGTGGGCATTGGGGATCTGGACCCTGCTCATCGCCGCGGTCCTCCTTTTCACGCCCTGGCCGATCCTCCTGGTCGCGACCGTTCTGCTGCTGCTCGGAATCCGCCGCGGCATCCGCCCTGGCGACCCAGCCCCGGCCCACGCCGGACGATGACGGGATCCGGCCCCGCCGCGAGATGCGACGGGGCCGGATCAGGGCTTTCGTGGGATCAGCCGACCGGACGCGGCTTCAGGTTCACCTCCACCGTGTTGCCGGGACCGGAGGCGACACCGCTGACGATGTCGTTGAGGAATCCACAACCCTGCAGCGGCGGCAGGGTGTAGGAGCCGGTGAGCTTGCCACCGGCCAGCGGGTCGAAGCCGGCCTTCGACTGGAGCGGGATCTGGGCGGGCGTCTTCGTCTGGCAGGCCGGGCTCGCCGAGACCGGGAAGCCGAAGACGCTGATCCGCGGCAGCTTGACCGTCACCGCCGAGGTCGACTTGAGCACCCCGTCGGCCAGGGTTCCCGTGGTCTTGCCCGCCGAAGCGAACTCGATCTTCGCCTTGACCGGGACGAACCCCCAGAGCGTGAGGTTCGCGCTCGTCGGGTTCAGCGTCAGGTCGGCGTCGAAGGTCCCGTTCGCCAGCGTGATCGCGGCGTTGATGCCGCCGCGCAGGTCGATCGGGCCCGCGAGCTTCTTCAGCTGCGTCTTGCCGGTCAGGTCGTAGCTGTACTTGACGACCGGGGAGGTGTTCGGCTGGGTCTTCGCCGTGACCGGCGTGCTGGCGGCCGACTTGTTCCCCGCGGCGTCCTTGGCGACGACGGTGAACGAATACTCCGTGTCGGCCGTGAGACCGTCCACGATCACGGAGGTGCCGGTCACCGACTTCACCAGCGCGGAGCCGTTGTAGACGTCGTACCCGGTGACACCGACGTTGTCCGTCGCGGCATCCCACTCGAGGCTCACGCTGGTCTGCGTGGTTCCCGTGGAGCGCGGGTTGCCCGGCACGCTGGGAGCCACCACGTCGGGCGCGGCCTGCGTCCGGACGGTGACGGCGGCGCTCGGAGTCGAGAGGTTGCCCGCGGCGTCCTTCGCGACCACGGTGAACGAATACTCGGTGTCCGGCGCGAGACCGTCC
>NZ_JBWKEB010000003.1:213136-219191 GCF_056435665.1 Amycolatopsis sp. NPDC043887 | reverse complement strand
ACAGTGGCCGAAGTCCCCGTCACCGACTTCACCAGCGTGGTGCCGTTGTAGACGTCATAGCCGGTGACACCGACGTTGTCCGTCGCCGCGGTCCACTCAAGGCTCACGCTGGTCTGCGTGGTCCCGGTGGAGCGCGGGTTGCCCGGTGCGACGGGCGCCTGGGTGTCGGGCGCGGCCTGCGTCCGCGCCGTCGCGGCGGCACTGGGCGCCGAAGCGTTGCCCGCGGCGTCCTTCGCGACCACGGTGAACGAATACTCGGTGTCCGGCGCGAGACCGTCCACAGTGGCCGAAGTCCCCGTCACCGACTTCACCAGCGTGGTGCCGTTGTAGACGTCATAGCCGGTGACACCGACGTTGTCCGTCGCCGCGGTCCAGGACAGCGCGACACTGGACTGGGTGACGTCTGTCGTGGCGAGACCAGCCGGAACGCTGGGCGCTTCGGTGTCGGGGACCGTGGCGGTCCGGGCGGTCACCGCCGCGCTGGGCTCCGACCTGTTGCCCGCCGCGTCCTTCGCGACGACGGTGAAGGTGTACTCGGTGTCGGCGGCGAGACCGTCGACGGTGGCGTTGGTTTCCGTCACCGACTTCACCAGGGTGCCGCCGTTGTACACGTCGTACCCGGTGACACCGACGTTGTCACTCGACGCGTCCCACGCCAGGCCGACGCTGGAGGCCGAGGTACCGGTGGAGTGCAGGTTGCCCGGCACACCGGGAGCCTGCGTGTCGGGCGCGGCCTGCGTCCGCGCCGTGACCGCGGCACTGGCGGCCGAAGTGTTGCCCGCCGCGTCCTTCGCGACCACGGTGAAGGTGTACTCGGTGTCTGCCGTCAGACCGTCGATCGTGGCCTGCGGTTCCGTGACCGACTTGACGACCTCGGTGCCCTTCAAGACGTCGTAGCCCGTGACACCGACGTTGTCACTCGACGCGTCCCAGGCCAGCGTCACGCTGGTCTGGGTGGATCCGGTCGAGTGCACGTTCGCGGGTGTGGTCGGCGCCTGCGTGTCCGGGGCCTTCGCGGTCCGGGCGGTGGCAGGCGCGGTGGCGGGCGAGACGTTGCCCGCCGCGTCCTTCGCCTTGACCGTGAACGAGTACTCCGTGTCCGGGGTGAGACCGTCGATCATGGCCGACGTCCCGGTCACGGACTTGACGAGGTTCGCACCCTCGTAGACGTCGTAGCCGGTCACGCCGACCTCATCGGTGGCGGCGCCCCAGGACAACGCGACGCTGCTCTGGGTGACTTCGCCGACTGTCACCGCACCGGGAGCCGAGGGCGGGGTCGTGTCCGCGGCCGCGGTGACGGTGAAGGTGTGCAGCACGTTGGCCTGGCCGTTCGCGGGAGTACAGTCCGCGACGAAGGTGCCAAGGCCGGTCTCCGCGCCGGAAGCCGTCAACGGCGTCATGGTGAGCACCAGATCGTGCACCGAAAGCGTCGCCGTCCCCGGCTTGTCGAACCGCAACGACGGCGCCGCACCGCTCGCGTTGACGATCAGGTCGTTGCCCGTCGGTGGGATCGGCTGCAGTGGGACGGCTGTCGGCACGCCGACCGCGAGATGTCCCTGCGGGCTGGAGACCAGCGAGGTGGCCAGCGCCGATCCCTTGATCTTCTCGGCGCCGACGAGCCGGAGCCCTTCGGTCGCGGTCTTGCCCGCGTTGGAGACGGCCGTGATGTCGATCCTGGGCGTGAACTGGCCGACCGGGATCGTGTCGGGCAGCGTGGCGTTGATGTCGACCGTGACGTCCTGGTTCCCGATCAACGGGAACGGGCAGCTGTAGACCTGCCGCAGCGGCGGGTGGTTCCCTGTGCCGACAACGGCTTCCGGGGTGACCGGCGAGCCGGTCACCGTGTAGGTCTGCAGGACGGTCTCGGCCCCGGCCGCCAGTGTGCAGTCCGAAGTGAAGGTGCCGAGACCGGTCGGGGTGCCGTCGGCCTTCAGCGGGGTCATCACCAGCTGGAGGCCGGTCACCGCGAGCGACGCGGTGCCCGGCTGATCGAACCTCAGCGCGGGCGCGCTGCCCGTCGCGTTGACGACGAGATCGTTGCCCGCGGGCGGGATGGGCTGGTTCGGCACGTCGGAGTCGACCTTCACCGTCATCGTGCCCTGGCTGCCGGGCATCGTCACGGTCGAAGTCGCCTTCGCGGTGCCCTTGATGGACTCGGCGCCGACGAGACGAAGGCCTTCCGTCGCCGTCTTGCCCGCGTTGGACACGGCGGTGATCTCGATGGCGGGAGTCAGTTTGCCGGTCTCGATCGTCGAAGGCTGAGTGGTCTTGATGGTGACCGAGACGTTCTGATCACCGATCAACGGGAATGGACACGAGTAATTCTGCGTGAGCTCACCCGGAGCCGCGGCACTGGTGCCCGACCCTATCGCGAGTCCCAGTGCCACCAAGGCCGCCGTGCTGACGACGGCGATGCCCCCAGTGGCCAGTCTTCGACTACGTCTTCTGTGTTTCACAGGTACCTCTCCAACACATGGACCACGCCCGCCGAAACCACCGGACAAACGATTAATGCCCGCTTTCGCGGGCTCTTCCCAGCGGGCGCGTGCACATATTCACGGGTATGCCACAGGGAATTAACACACCCGCGCGGCACGCCAGGCAAGCAAAATCACAGAGCCCGCGCGACCATTCTTCGTCTTTGTCATGCGCGGTCGATTCACCGTTCGCGAATCTGTCAGCCACGACCCCAAAACGTCCGCCGCCATCTCGGCGAGGGTGGTTACTGGCCAACATGGCCGCGATCAGGTCAAGGGAGAGGGGCCGCTCCCCCGGCTTCGCCCGCTCACTTGGCCGCGCGCCAGGGCGGCACCCAGCCGAGCCGTTTGCAGACCGGGTCGGGGTCGGTCAGGCTCCGGCGGTCGGAGAGGTTCGCCGACCGCGGTCCGAGGATCTGCATCCTGTCGACGACGGGCTCGCACATGGCGCGCCTCCGATCGGAGATCCGTTCGCGAACCTGGTCGGCGCTCTGCACGCGGGTTTCGAGACGGCGCGCGGGCAGTGCGAACATCCCGGCGACCACCGCCGCGGAGACCGATGCGACCGCTGCGATCACGGCGACGACGATGGCGGACATGTGGTCGATCCAACCATGGATCGGCGGCGGGACACCGGCCGTCGCGTCAAGTGGTCGCGTCGATCGGCTCCCGGATCGCGGCGATGCCCCTGGCCACCCGGTACGGCGACTCCGTGCCCACGGAGATGCGGACATACCGGTCGCACGACTCTCCGTACGCGATGCCCGCCACCACGCTGACCGCGCTTTCCCGCAGCATTTCATGAACCTACGAGGAAATCGAAATCGCCCATGCGGCAACGGCATCACGCCATGAGGCGGCCACCAGGACACTCGAAGACGCCGATGCCCCGCGGCAGCCTTTCGCGGCGGGGCGGGAAGACCAGCGCGTGGCCCGAGCAGTCTCGGCGCGTCGAGCATGTCATCCGGTACCGACGAACCACACTTGATCATCGCGACGTTCTCTCCGCGTTCTCGCCCGCCGCGTTGCAGCGAGGCAGCGGATTCGGGCCACCATTGTCCGGATGCAGGTGCCACGACGTGATCCGACACCAAGACCGTTCCGAAGCCGAGGTGAACGCCAAGCCGAATGCCCGTTCCGGCTCACGGATAGGAGCCGGGAGTGCATGCCCCGTTGGCCCAGTCCCTGAAGTTGACGCCGGTGAAGTAGATCCGCTTCAGGCACAGGCCGGATTTGGGTTTAGGTGCCGGCCAACCTTGCCCGCACGAATTCGGTCCTGGCACGGGCACGAAATCCCCAGACGTCGCTACGGAGTCCTCTACCGCGCCTGACCTCGCCAGCACCATACAAAGGTTGTAGTCAGGGAGGTCGAAGGGTGCGTCATAGACCTGATCGGGAGGTCGTCCGGTCCACTGTGTAGTGGCCAGGAGGTAGACGTCCTGCGGATTCAAGATCGTGCCACTGGGGATCTGGGCGAGCATGAACATTTCCGGCCCGTGGCGAACCAGCACGCTACGGCCACCGATGTCGACCGGGACGGAGTGACGATTTCCGATTTCGATGAACTCGCCGTACGGCGGACCGGCGGCAGAGATTTCGTGCAGGTGCCCGCCGAGTGGCTGCGCTTGCCTGTCAGGCATTGCCGAGGTCGAGGCGCCGGCGATACCTGGCGCGAGCAGCATGACGCAGGCCACGGCAAGTGCGGCATATGCGCGTCCCATGACAGAACCCCCTAGATCTTCGGCACCCACGTGCCTTTCATCGATCAACTCTCGCGGACACTTTGATCCGGTGCGCCGGAACCGTTCCGGCACCTCGGGAAAGACTGGCGCCAAATCCAGTGTGCGTTCGGAAAACCGACAAGCATAGAGGCCATGTTCCGGGCCATCCTCAAACCCCTGGCCCCGGCGCCAGTCTCGGTGTGGTCCGGGTCGACGACCCCGAGCGGCTCCGCGAGATGTTCGCCTTCACCCGCGACACCAAGGCGCCCGTGGACGCGGACGATCCTCTGCTCACCGACTCGACGTTCACCGCGATACTGCGGGACGCCCACACCGCGCTGAGCTTGCGGGACGGCTGGACGCACGCCGAGTACATGCTGACCGGGACGGGCCCGAAACTCATCGAGGTCAACGGCAGGCCGGCGACCGGCGTCGACCCCCGGCATCCTCGCCGACGGCGCGGCGTGCGGTCACGATCTGGACGTGCGCCCCACCAGGTGGCGAGTGGCCGGGATCCGTTTCTGCTACGTCGACCGGCGCGACACGGCCATCGCGTCGAGTCGCTCCGGAGACGCTACCGTCCACAGTGGACCAAGCGGTCGACGTCGCCCGGCCCGGCGCCGTGGTGCCCCCTCCACCGAAGGGAACGGTCTGGGGCCGCGTCGCCTACGTCACCGCTGTCGCCGATCCGCTCGGCGAATGCGCCAGGACGCTCGATGCCGCCCAGGCGTCGCCGCGCATCACCACCGCGTGTTCAGAGGACTGAGGATCTCGCCCAGGACGCGACGCGCGTCCACGGCTTCCTCGTCGGCGCGGCCCCTCGTCCGAGCGCAGGTGACCAGCGTCTTCCACAGCGCCCAACCGCGCCCTCGCGCCCACGTCGCGCTGTCGACCGAAAGTCGTTCGCGGAACGCCTCCCGGCCGTCGGCGGTCAGCAACGTCCAGGCGATGGCCATGTCACAGGACGGATCGCCGACGCCGCAGGTGCCGAAGTCGATGACGGCCGCCAGTTCCCCGCCGTCGAGCAGGAGATTCCCCGGCGCGATGTCGCCGTGGAACCACCGGTCCGCACCGTCCCAAGGGGTACGCAGCGCGGTCTTCCAGCTCTCGCGGGCCGAGCCGACGTCGATCTCGCCGTCCAGCGCCGAGAGCGCGCGCTCGGCCAGTGTGTCGTAGGTGCGCAGGGTGGCTCCACGGAACCAGTTGTGCTTACCCGGCTGAGGACCGTCGGCGGTATCGACGTTCCGCAACGCCGCGAGGAAACCGGACAGGTCGAGAGCGAACCGGACCGGGTCGGAAATACGGTCCGCGCTCGCGGGCTCGCCGTCAAGCCACCGGTAGATCGACCACGGGAAGGGATAGCCAGCGCCGGGGCGCCCCTTCGCCAGCGGGACAGGAACAGGAAGCGGGAGCCTGGGAGCCAGCACCGGAAGCCAATGCTGTTCCTTGTCCACCGCCAAGGCGTACTCGGCGGCGCTCGGCAGCCGCACCACCATTGCGTCGCCGAGACGGAAAGTGAAGTTGTCCCAACCGGATCCGGCCACAGGCCGGACCGGAAGACCGGCCCACTCCGGGAACTGCTCGCCGATCAACCGGCGCACCTGCGCCACGTCGACGGTGATCCGCCGCGGCATCGGACCGAGATCCGGCGTGGTGCTCAAGACGACTTCCTTGCTCGATGGGCTCCCCACCTAGTCTCGTCATGCCGTCCAGCGGATATTCGGCGGACTCCGGGCCCGGCGGATCACGGTCGCCCACCTCGGCAGGCCCGGTCGCGGGGGGGGGGGGGGGGGGGGGGAGGGGGGGGGGGGGGGGGGGGGGTGCTGTCGCAAAAAGGGAAAGGGGGAGGGGGGTGGA
>NZ_JBWKEB010000003.1:0-213126 GCF_056435665.1 Amycolatopsis sp. NPDC043887 | reverse complement strand
TGGGCAGGGAAATGGAAAGAAACACCGGAAAACCTGCGAGCTGGACAACAACCCCCCCCCCCCCCCCCCCCCCCCCTCCCCCCCCCCCCCCCCCCCTCCCCCCCCCCCCCCCCCCCCCCGCGACCGGCAGCGTGTCGTCCGTGCACACACGTGATCAGGCGGACGGCACGCTCATCGAACGGACTCACAGGGCAGCGCTTAGCCGAGTGTCCAGTACACCGCGTGGGACTTCCCGGCGGCGTTCGAGGCGACTCCGACGACGCGGCCGTTGTCGGTGATCCGATATCCCTGGCCGCGGGTGCCGCCGGGCAGCGTGCCGAGCTGCCTGCGTTCCCCGTTCCGGAACCAGACCGTCGCCTGACTCCGGAAAGTGCCGGCCACGGTGCCCTGCGCGTTGACCGCTTCGGCCTCAGCGCCGAGACCGTCGTCGGGCAGGGCGGCGACGTGGCCGTCGAGGTCCCAGATCAGGGCCGATCGGCGAGGCGGGTTGAGGTACCCGGAACCGACGACGTAACCGGTGGGGCCGATCCCGTAGATCCAGACCGAGTGGGGGCTGGGCCAGTCCATGGGATGGATCACGCCGTCCCGATCCCACTTCGCCGGGACAGGGGGCCCACTGCTGGTCTCACGCAGGACTCCGGCGGCCACGCCGTCCTTGTTGATCCGGCCCGCCCCACTGCTCACGCCCTGCGGCGCCAGCTCGGTGATCGGCCCGCCGTTCACCCACCGCACGGCTTGGTTCGCCGCGGAGCGGACGGCGCTTCCGGCTATGATGGTGCCGTCGCCGGAGATGCCCTCGGTCATGCTCCAGGTCTCGCCGGGCAACGTGCCCAGGTCGGTGGCCGCGCCATCCGGGTCCCAGCGGAACCCGTGGAACTGGTTGTCCGGCGTCAGCCAGTTCCCGATGACGACGCCGGTGTCGCTGATCGCCCACGCGGTGGCGTTGTGATAGCCGGGCGGAAGCTGCAGCGAGGTCGCCTGGCCCGCGGCGTCCCAGCGAACCGGCACGGCGGTGGTCGCGGTCAACACGTAACCGGCGGACGCCCCGTGACTGTTGATGTCGCGCACCTGTCCCTCGGTGCCGCCTGGCGTGGGCAGCGCCATGATCCGGCCGTCGGCGTCCCAGCGAACCGGATGGCTGCGTTTCGGGGTCGGGCCCACCAACGACAGCCCGACCATCTCCCCTTCCTCGTTGACCGCGAGGACCGTACTCTCGTCGTCCCCGGGCAACGTACCGAGATCCACCGGCCCCATCGGGGTGGCCCGCGCGGTCCCCGTCACCGCGCCGGTGACCACGACAAGAGCCGCTACCAGCGAAAGCACCCGTCTTCGCGCAACTGGCACACAATTCCTCATCACGATGACTCCCCAATCTCGATCCAGTGGCGTGCGATGTGCGGACCCCCGGTGCGACAGTAGTGCACTCCCTTCACGAATAGCTTCCACGGCGATCGCTTTCCACACGAACAGCCGACTGGTTCCGTCTCAAGTTCGTTCCTCTGACCGACGCGAATATTGACAATCGAGCGCCCGTCTCGCCGAAAACCCAGCACATTCGTGACACAAGAAGGGCGGGATACCCGGAAAACGTCGTCGGGAAATACAAAAGACCGACAGCATGATTCCGGTCGGCGACCCGCCCGTTCCCGAAGCAGTGAACCCATATCGGAAATCGAGCACCGCCGTGACACGCCACGAGGAAACTAATTTCCGTCTGCCAGGCGTAACCTTCGGCAATGCGTCGTACGGTTTGCCGACGATCGCCGTGGACGGGCCCGCCGACGAGGCGGCCGCCCGCCAGGCCCGGAGCAGGTACTCGCCCGCCGGACTCGCCGAGATATTGAGGGGTAGGGCAAAGGTGGCATGTTGCGAAAGCCTCTTTCGCAACGTCGTGGCGGCAGGGGTGGGCGGTCGTTCCAGGTGGTCGGCCCTCACGTACTTCATTCAGGCGATCTGAGCGGTGCCGCGGTGGGCTGGTGCGGGTGTGTCGACCGCCGGGTTCGAGTGGCACCGCCTTGATCAACGGAGGATGGGGGACGTTGAGCGTCCCGGATCTTCCGTTGAGCAAGGTCCGGGACGGGGGTCACCTCGCGTCGATGAAGGAATCGGGACGTTGAGTGTCCTGATTCCTTCATCGACGGTCCCGATACCCGCGGGGATCGTCGCCCTCCTGCGGGTCAGCAGCAGGTAGGCGAATACCGGCCGTTCCAACCGTCCTTAACACTCACGAGCCCTCGCCACCTAAGCCACCTTTGCCCTACCCCTCGATAACACCCGGCCGGGGGTGCTGGAGACCATGATCTCCGCGTTGCACGGCGAGAGGTCAACGTCATCGCGACCATCGGCCGCGACCGGGAGCGGTTCGGAGCGCGGCCCGCCGGGGTGCGTATCGAGAACTTCTTTCGCCAACGACGAATACTGCCGTATGTCGACGTGCCGCTGGTGGTCTCACCGCTGGCCAGTTCGACATGGCCGCCCGGATCGCCGCGATGCCGGAACCGCCTCCGTCCTGGATCAGCTGCCGAAGCACGCGAACCTTCCCTGAAGCCGTCAGGTGCTCGCGCCGAGCCTGTCCCCCTGCACGAGTTCGGCGAGGAGCGCGGACTGTTCCCGCCGGTAAGCCTCGACGTTCGCGAGTTTGATGTCTTCGTATCCGCGAACGAGATCGGGCAGCTCGGCCAAGGCGAGGATCCGGCCGCGATCGGCGCCTTCGGTGTTGAAGGCGGTGAGGACCGTGTCGCGGTATTGGGTGATGAGTTCCCGTTCCACCTTCCGGACCTGTGCTTTGCCGAACGGGTCCCAGCGGGTGCCGCGCAGCTTCCGCGCTGCACGTAGTGCGACGAACACCGGGCGGAACTTCGGGCCGAGTGCGATCTTCCGTTTCATGCCCAGCGCGCGCAGGAAGGGCGGGTGCAGGCGGTAGGCGTAGCGGCTGCCCACGCCGAACTCCGCCTCGATCCCGGCGAGCACGGCCGGGTCGAGCGAGAGCCGCGCGACCTCGTACTCGTCCTTGTAGGCCATCAGTTTGTGCAGATTGCGGGCCACCGCTTCGGTGACGGCGGTCGTATCCCCTTCCAGGACCCGGACTTGTTCGACGAACTCGGCGTACTCCCGCGCGTACCGCACGTTCTGATACCGGACGAGTTCGGGGACGCGGATGTCGAGCAGCCGCGCGAGTTCCGAACCCGGCTCGGCGTGGACGAGCGCGCGGGCACGCAGCGCGGCGGTCGACGGGGCGGGGGTCGCGGCGACGGTGGGCGGGGCGACGGTGGCGTGCAGGGTGGCGGGGTCGGCGACGAGTTGCCTGCCGCGCCGGAACGCCTGGAGGTTGCCCGCGACCGCGACCCCGTTGAGCTCGATCGCGCGCTCCACGCTCGCCGCGTCCAGCGGGATCGCACCGGTCTGATAGGCGGCGCCGAGCTGGAGGATGTTGGCGAACTGGTCGTCGTCGAACAGGGTTTCCGCCAGCGCCCGCGCGTCGAGCGCCACCGTCCGCGCCGCGCTGTCGGAGATCGCCCCGCGCACGGCCGCCGCGTCGGGAAACGACACGGTGGTGTCGACGACCATCCGGCCGGTCGGGACCTCGGTCGTGGAGACCACCGCGATGGTCCGGCCGGGATCGGTCACCGACAGATGCGCCGGGTCGGCGCCGACGAGGACGTCACAGGCCAGGTAGAGATCGCATTCCCCGGCCGCGAGTTTCGGCGCCTGCGGCACCGGCTCGGCGGTGATCTTCAGATCCGAGACGACAGCACCGCCCTTCTGCGCCAGCCCGGTCATGTCCAGGGTCCGGACCTGCTTGCCCTCGATCACCGCCGCGGTGGCGAGGATCTGCGCGACGGTGACCACGCCGGTCCCGCCGACCCCGGTGATCCGCACGGTGAAGTCGGTGCCGGAGGTCTCGGGCTCGGGCAGTTCCGCGGCGGTGATCTCCCCTGGCTTGCGGTGCTGTTTCCGGCCGGTCGGTATCACCGTCATGAACGACGGGCAGTCCCCCGCCAGGCACGAGTAGTCCACGTTGCAGGACGACTGGTGGATCGCGGTCTTGCGGCCGAACTCCGTGGCGACCGGCTGCACCGACAGGCAGTTCGACTTCTCGCCGCAGTCGCCGCAGCCTTCGCAGACGCGTTCGTTGATCACGACCTTGGTGGCGGGGGTGGCCAGTTTGCCCCGACGTCGTTTGCGGCGCTTCTCCGCCGCGCACTCCTGATCGTGGATGAGCACCGTCACCCCGGGAACGCGAGCCAGTTCCTCCTGCGTGGCCAGCAAAGCATCCCGATGCCGGACCTCCACACCCTCGGGCAGCCGCACACCGCGGAGCCGCTTCGGCTCGTCGCTGGTGATGACCACCCTCGCCACACCCTCCACCAGCAGCAGCGACGCCAGCCGGTCCACCGGCAGCCCGCCGACCGCGTCCTGACCACCGGTCATCGCGACGGTCGCGTTGTAGAGGATCTTGTAGGTGATGTTCACCCCCGCGGCCACCGCCGCCCGCACCGCGAGACTGCCCGAATGGGTGAACGTGCCGTCACCGATGTTCTGCACGAAATGCGAGGCCGCCACGAACGGCTCCATCCCCAGCCACTGCGCCCCCTCACCACCCATCTGCGTCAGCCCGACCACATCCCCGACCTGCTCCGGCTCCATCAACAACGCCATCGCATGACAACCGATACCGCCGCCCACCACGGTCCCCTCGGGCACCTTGGTCGAGGAGTTGTGCGGGCAACCGGAACAGAAATACGGCGTCCTGGCCAGCAACGGCACCGAAATCCGCTCACGGCGACGACGCTGCCGCCACGCCGTCACCGACGGGATCTCATGATGCTCACCCAACCGCCCGGCCAGCACCCTGGCGACGGCGTCCGGGTCGAGCTCACCGAGTTCGGTGCACAGGGTGCGCCCGTCCGGGCCGGTCTTGCCGTACACCGGCGGCGCGCCGACAGTGCCGTACAGGATTTCCTTGATCGCCGACTCCACGAACGACCGCTTCTCCTCCACCACGACGATCTCGCTCAGTCCGCCGGCGAACCGGCGGACGATCGACGGTTCCAACGGATGAATGACGCCGAGTTTGAGGATCCGGATCCCGTGCCGGGACAACGCGTCGGCGTCCAAGCCGAGCAGCCGCAACGCTTGCATGAGGTCCAAATAGGACTTCCCGGCGGTCACGATACCGATCCGGTCCCCGGGCCCTTCCTGGACGATCCGGTTCACCCCGCTCGCCCGCACGTACTCCACCGCCAACGGCAGACGTTCGGTGTACAGGCTGCGCTCCAACGCCATCAACGTCGTCCCGAGCAGCCGTGAACTGGGCTTGTGCCGGTACGCGGGCAGCGCCAGCTCCGGCGCCGTCCAGGTCGGCCGGACCTGCGCCGTGGACGCGGCATCCGCCACGTTCGCCACCAGCTTCATCGACGACCACAGACCACTCGCCCTCGACGACTCCACGGCGTGCAGCCCGAAATCCAGCACGTCCTGCGAATCCGACGGAAAGAACACCGGCATCGCCAGGTCGGCCAGCGCGAGCTCAGACGCACACGGCACCGACGACGACTTCGCGTTCGGATCATCACCCACCAGCGCCACCGCACCACCCGCCGGATCCGTGCCCGCGAGATTCGCGTGCCGCAAAGCATCCGTCGCCCGATCCAGGCCAGGAGCCTTGCCGAACCAGAACCCGGTCACCCCACCCCGCGACGACCCCACCGACGACGTCAGCTGACTCCCCATCACCGCCGTCGCGGCCAGCTCCTCGTTCAAACCAGGGCGGTGCACGACGTCATGCTTCTCGAGCAGGACGGAGCGGCGGCCGAGCTCGAGGTCGTATCCGGCCAGCGGGGATCCCTCGTAGCCGGAGACGAACACGGCGGGCGAGGCCCCGGCGGCGCGGTCGTGCCGCACCCGGTCGAACAGCATCCGGACCAGGGCCTGGACGCCGCTGAGATAGACGGTGCCGTCCTCCCGCAGATACCGGTCCTCCAACGTGAACTGCTCCACCAGACCTGCCTCCTTCGGCACCCCCGCGCGACGTCACGACAGGAGACCCGACCTCGCGGGCCGCCGCAACAGGCGACAGTCTATTGGCGCCGGGCACGCAAAAAATCCGGCCCATCTTCTCCGGTGGCCGATATCTGTTGCGTCTGCGTACCATTCTGGCTTATGGCGGACCAGCTCATCGACGAGACCGATCGCGAGATCCTCGAACTGTTGCGGGAGGACGCCCGGCGCACGCTGGGCGACATCGGGGCCCGCGTCACGCTGTCGACGGCGGCCGTCAAACGCCGCATCGACCGTATGCAGGAGAATGGCGTCATCGTCGGCTACACCGTCCAGATCGACCACGCCAAACTCGGCTGGGCCATCGAGGCGTTCACCGAGCTGCGGTTCACCGGGACCACCAAGGTCGGCGAGATCGTCCGCACCACCACCCGGATGCCCGAGGCCCAGGCGGTGTTCACCATCGCCGGCGACCCCGACGCGCTCGTCTGGCTGCGGGTGCGGGACATGGGCCACCTGCAGCAGACCATCGACGAGATCCGGCGACACCACCAGGTGACGGGCACGAAGACGCTGATGGTGCTGGACTCCTGGACGCGGGGGCAGCAGTGGCCCCACCCGGAACACCCGTGATCCCAGCCGGAAGACACGGCCCCAGCGTGTTCGCCCTCCAATCACGCGAGTTCCGTCTTCAAACACGCGAGTCGCGCCAAAGCCACGGCGCCGGTCAGTCCCGTGGGCCGGGTTTCTTGCTCCCCCGCATCAACCGGTCCCCCGTTCGCGCGAGGTACTCGCCGAATTCCGCCGGTTCCTCCACCGTGAACCCGATGTCGGTGAGCAAGAGGACGACGGCCAGCCACTCGAAGGAGTCGACATGGGCGACATACCGGCACCTGTCGTCGCCCAGGGCTTCGAAACTCCCGTCGATCCGATGCAGACGGGCGGCGGCCTCCTCCGCGCCGACGTCCAGGGTCAGCGTGATCCGGAGCGATTTCGGGCTGTGAAAGCGTTCCTGTAGGTGGGCCGCGACGTCGTCGACCGGGAGTTCACGCGGCTCGAACGCCACGTCCGTCGTCCTCGGCCCGGCGATCCGGTCGAGCCGGAAGGCCCGCCAATCCCGCCTGCCGAGGTCCCACGCGTACAGGTACCACCGTCTGCCGAGCTGGACGAGGCGCATCGGCTCGACCGTCCTTGACGACGGGCCGCCCTTCGCCGTGTACGCGAATTCGAGGCATCGACGAGCCGCGATCGCCGCGGCGAGGACGTTCAGGACGTCTTGGGTGACCCGCGGCTGTTCACCGCTCCCGAACTCGACCGCTGCGAGCATTTCGTCGGTCCGCCTGCGCAGCGCCGCCGGCAGGACACGCCGGAGTTTCGCGGCGGCGCGGTCCGCCGATTCGGCGGTCAAGTCGACGCCGGTGCCGCCCGCCGCGGCGAGCCGCAGCCCGAGCACGGTGGCGATCGCCTCGTCGTGTTCCAGCATGAGCGGCGGCAGCGCGCTTCCCGCGACGAGCCGGTAGTTGCCGCCAGGGCCGCGGCTGCTCTCCACCGGATAGCCCAGGCCGCGAAGGTGGTCGATGTCCCGGCGAAGCGTGCGCGGCGGAACTTCCATGGCCGTCGCGAGTTCGGCGGCGGGCCACGCCCGGCCGGACTGCAGGAGGGACAACAGCCGCAGCATCCGTTCCCGTGGTGCCGTCACGACGCCTCCCGTAATTGTGGCCGAAAACCGGCCACATCTCATCGTAGCCTCGGTTCATGGCGAAAGTTCAAGCAGACCGTGGCCGGTGGATCGCGGTGGAAGGTGCCCGGACGCACAACCTCCGCGACGTTTCGGTGCGGGTGCCGAAACACCGGCTGACGGTGTTCACCGGTGTATCCGGGTCCGGGAAGTCGTCGCTGGCCTTCGACACGATCGCGGCCGAAGCCGAACGCCTGGTCACCGGGAGCTATCCCGCCTTCGTGCGGAACCGGCTGCCCCAGCATCCGCCCGCCGACGTCGACCGGATCGACGGGCTGGTCTTCACCACGATCGTCGATCAGCGGCGGTTCACCGGCAACGCGCGGTCCACCGTCGGCACGGCGAGCGACATCGCGCCACTGCTGCGTCTGCTCTTCTCCCGCGTCGGCGAACCGAACGCCGGATTCTCGCCCGCCTACTCGTTCAACGATCCGGCCGGGATGTGCCCGCGCTGCGAAGGGCTCGGCGTGGTCGACGAAATCGATCTCGACCGGCTGCTCGACCGCTCGCTGAGCCTGCGCGAAGGGGCCGTGCGGTTCCCGACGTTCGCCCCCGGGACCTACCGGTGGAAACGGCTCGTCCACTCCGGACTCGTCGACCCCGATGTCCCGTTGGAACAATTGCCGTCGGCGAAGGTCGAAACGCTGCTGCACGCCGAAGGACTCCCCCTCGACTCCCCTGGCTCCGACTACCCCAAGCACGGCCTCTTCGACGGTATCGTCCCGCGGTTGCGCGACACGTACCTGCGCAAGACCCCCTCACGACTCACCGCCGAGGACCAGGAAGGGCTCGCCGGAGTCGTCACCCGCGGCGTCTGCCCGGAGTGCGCGGGAACCCGCCTGTCCGAGGCGGCGCGCGGCAGCCTGATCGACGGACGGTCCATCGCGGACTGGTCGGCGCTGCCGGTCGGCGAATTGCGAGACGTCGTCGCGAAAGTGTGCGATCCGTCGGTGGCGCCGCTGCTGCGGGCGATCCGGGAACGCCTCGACGCCCTGGACTCGGTCGGTCTCGGCTACCTGAGCCTGTCCCGCGAGTCGAGGACGCTGTCCGGCGGCGAGGCCCAGCGCGTCAAGATCGTCCGCCATCTCGGCAGCGCGCTCAGCGACGTCTGTTACGTGTTCGACGAGCCCAGTACCGGCCTGCACCCGCACGACGTGCACCGTCTCCTCGAACTGCTGGCCAAGCTCCGCGACGCGCACAACACGATCCTCGTGGTCGAGCACCATCCCGCGGTCATCGCGGCCGCGGATCACGTCATCGACCTCGGGCCCGGCGGTGGTGACGGCGGAGGGCGGATCCAGTTCGAAGGCAGTCCCGGCGAACTCATCGCGGCGGGCACCGAGACCGGGCGGATTCTCGGTACCCCGCTTCACTTCCGGCAGCGGACGCGCACCGCGCGCGGCGCCGTGACGATCTCCGGCGCCCGCAGCCACAACCTGCGTGACGTCACCGTCGACGTGCCGCTCGGCGTCCTGACCGTCGTCTCGGGTGTCGCCGGTTCCGGCAAGAGCACCCTGATCACGGGTGAACTTCCCCGGCAGCATCCCGATTTCGTCGTCGTCGACCAGGCCCCGCTGCGCGGTGGCATCCGGTCCACACCCGCCACGGTGCTGGGCGTCGCCGAACCCATTCGCGAAACGTTCGGCAAGGCCACCGGGAAAAATCCGTCGTGGTTCAGCGCCAACGGCCGCGGCGCGTGCCCGGTCTGCAAGGGGAAGGGCGTCATCATCACCGATCTGGCCTTCCTCGACGACGTCCAGACCGGCTGTGAAGCCTGCGGCGGCACCCGGTTCAACCCGGACGCGCTCGCCGCGCGCTTGAACGGCCGGACCATCGCCGACGTCCTGGCGATGAACCCGGCGGACGCCGCCGCCCTGTTCGGCGAGCGGTCCGCCACCGGCAGGCGGTTGCGCTGGCTGGACCGGGTCGGGCTCGGCTACCTGACCATCGGACAGAGCCTCGACACCTTGTCCGGCGGCGAACGGCAACGGCTGCTGCTCGCCCGCCATCTCGCCGACGCCGGCCCCGCGGAAGAACTGCGCCTGGTGCTCGACGAACCCACCGCCGGACTGCACGGCAGCGACGTCGACCGGTTGCTCGCCCTCTGCGACGAACTCGTCGACGGCGGCGCGACACTCGTCCTGATCGAACACGACCAACGGGTGATCGCGCACGCCGACCACGTCATCGACATCGGGCCGGGCGCGGGAGCCGACGGCGGGACAGTGGTGTTCGAGGGCACGCCGTCGGCACTGGCCGAGGACTCCGCGTCGATCACCGGGCGTCATCTGCGAACGCGTTCCCGGCGCCGGACGGCGCCGGGAACACCCACCCGCCCGGGAACAGTTCCCGGGCGAGCGCGATGATTCCCCATCGGGCTTTGCCCGGCACGCCGGTACCGAACAGTTCTTCGCTCGATCCCGTGTGATCTAGGCGACCAGCTCGCACTCCTGGTTCGCCTTCATCGGCTGGTCGAGCCGGGCACCTTGCCGGTCTCGACCGCGGGCACGTGCGTAACCAGGTCGACCCCGCTCAGGTCGAGGGCGGCCTTGGCGTATTTCACCCGCCCCTCGGCGGCAGGGTGCGGTACTCGGTCACTTTCCCCTGGAGTTCCCGGGAGAAGGCGAGCTCTGTCGTACCCCTAGGCCAGGCTGTAGACGACCAACCGCATGTCCTTGACCGCACCGCAGTACCCGCCCACCCAGGAGACCAACGCCGGATCCGGGCTGCTCGAAGACGGCGAGCGCCACGATCACCCGAATGCACGCTGTCATCCGGCAGACCGTAAAGCTGCGCGGCGGGACCCGTCCCGGCGGGAGGACGAAATGACCTGGTCGGCTACGACACCGAAAAGAACCGGTTCGCTCTCACCTGGCTTCCTCCCTGTCGACGATCCTGGTGAGGAAATACTGCTGTCCCAGCGTCCACACGTTGGTGGCCAGGAAGTACAGCAGCACCCCGATCGGCACCGGGAAGAACGCTCCCGAGACCAGCATGCCGATCGGCGCCAGGTACATCATCAGCTTGGTGATCCCCGCCGCCTCGGGGGCGGTCGCGGTCTGCCGGGTGAGTCCCGAGCGCATCGAGAAGAACGTGGCCAGGCTCGCGATCAGCATCAGCGGCACCCCGACGGCGATCATGTGGACGTGATCCGTGCCGAACGCGGCCAGCTCCCCCGCCGGTTGGGAAAGCCAGTTGCCGAGCTTCGCGCCGAAGAGGTCGGCGTTCAAGAACGACCGCACCCCGGCGTCGTCGAACACGTGGTTCGACTGCGCGCCCGGGGTGAAGTCGCGCAAAACCCAGTACAGGGAAAGGAACACCGGCAGCTGGATCAGCGCCGGGAGACAACCGCCCAGCGGGTTCGCACCGGTTTCGGCGTGCAGTTTCCGGATCTCTTTCGTCATCCGCTGGCGATCCTTGCCGTACTTGTCCTTGATCTCCCGCATCCGCGGAGCCAGCGCCTGCATGCGGCGGCCCGCGCGCAGCGCGGCGAGGGCAGGTTTGACCAGCAGCAGGCGCAGGGTGAAGACGAGGAAAACGATGGACAGCACCCAGGCCACACCGGAGTCGGGACTCGAAAAGACGCCGAAAACCTTGTGCCAGAACCAGAGAATGGCGGAAACGGGGTACAGGAAGACATCGAACATGACCAGGTCACTCCGTCGGTCGAAGGGGTATGGGCAGGAGTGACTGCCTCACCTTCGGACGGAAGGTCAGGCAGTCGCGATGCCCAGTGACGGAGCTCGGGGCCGGACGCGGCCACGCGCGTCGGGATCGCGCAGGCTCAGGAACAGCTGCGCGCGTTCGCGCAGGCTGATGGCGCGCACCCGCATCGCGGCGGCGGCCGGTTCCAGGCGGAAGTGCGCCGCCAGCGCGAGCAGGACGGCGGCGAGGGACGCGGTCAGGGCGGCGGCCAGGCCCAGCGGGTTGATCCCGCCGACGACCGGGAGCACGACGAACAACCCGGGCAGGAACAGCGCAAGCACCAGCTTGAGCCGCACGCCGAAGTAGGTTCGCTCCACGTCACCGACACTACCGGAGATATCGCGTTGCGTGATTCCCGGCGGCGCGGGCAGTCTGTCGAAATGGGTCACGTCGAGGTCGCGCACGTCGAGTACCACCTGCCCGACGGACGACTGCTACTCAACGATGTCTCGTTCCGGGTCGGGGAGGGCAGCGTCTGCGCGCTCGTCGGCGCCAACGGGGCGGGCAAGACGACGTTGCTGCGGCTGATCTCGGGGGAACTGTCTCCCAGCAGCGGCTCGGTGACCATCAGCGGCGGGCTCGGGGTGATGCCTCAGTTCGTCGGCTCCGTGCGGGACGAACGGACGGTGCGGGATCTGCTCGTGTCGGTGTCGCCGGAAGCGCTCCGCGCCGCCGCGCGCGCGGTCGACGAGACCGAACTCGCCTTGATGGAACGCGACGACGAAGCGAACCAGATGGCGTACGCGCAGGCGCTCGGCGATTGGGGCGACGCTCGCGGCTACGAAGCCGAAGTCGTGTGGGACAAGTGCACGACGGCGGCGCTCAACCTGCCGTACGAGAAGGCGCGCTGGCGCGAGGTGCGCACGCTGTCCGGCGGCGAACAGAAGCGGCTGGTGCTGGAGGCGCTGCTTCTCGGCGGATCCGGCGTCCTCCTGCTCGACGAGCCGGACAACTACCTCGACGTCCCCGGCAAGCAGTGGCTGGAAGAGCGGCTGCGTGAGACCCAGAAGACCGTGCTGTTCGTTTCGCACGACCGGGAGCTTCTCGCGCGGGCCGCGAACAAGATCATCAGCGTCGAACCCGGGCCCGCCGGCGGCGACGTCTGGGTGCACGGAGGCGGCTTCGGCGGCTACCACCAGGCCCGCGCGGAACGCTTCGAACGCGTCGAGGAACTCCGTCGCCGCTGGGACGAAAAGCATGCCCAGCTCAAGAAACTCGTGGCCGACATGCGGCAGTACGCCGCGCGCAGCGACGAGATGGCGTCGCGGTATCACGCCGCGCAGACACGTCTGCGGAAGTTCGAGGAGGCCGGAGCGCCCGCCGCTCCCCCGCGCGAACAGAAGATCACGATGCGCCTGCGCGGCGGCCGGACCGGTGTCCGCGCCGTCACCTGCGAAGGGCTCGAACTCCGCGGCCTGATGAAACCCTTCGATCTGGAGGTCTTCTACGGCGAACGGGTCGCGGTGCTCGGTTCGAACGGCTCCGGCAAATCACATTTCCTGCGACTGCTGGCAGGCGAGGACGTCGCGCACGACGGACTGTGGAAACTCGGTGCCCGCGTCGTCCCCGGCCACTTCGCGCAGACGCACGCCCATCCCGAACTGCTCGGGCACACGCTTGTCGACATCCTCTGGACCGGCTACGCGCGAAGCCGCGGTCCCGCGATGAACATCTTGCGGCGCTACGAACTCGACGGCCAGGGCGACCAGCGGTTCGAGAAGCTGTCCGGCGGCCAGCAGGCGCGGTTCCAGATCCTGCTGCTGGAGATCGGCGGCGCGACGATCCTGCTCCTGGACGAACCGACCGACAACCTCGACCTCGCCTCGGCGGAAGCGCTGCAGCAGGCGTTGGAAGCCTACGAAGGCACCACGATCGCGGTGACGCACGACCGGTGGTTCGCGCGCTCCTTCGATCGGTACCTCGTGTTCGGCTCGGACGGACACGTACGCGAAACCGCGGAACCGGTGTGGGACGAGCGGCCTGTGCAACGCGCCCGGTGACACACTCGGGCCAGGAAAGCCGACACACCCGCGGGAGATGCGCCCAGCGGTTCCGCCGTGTGTTTGAATGCCGCCGCACCGCGTCCGACACCCGAGTGCCCGCATCGTCCCCAGGCTGGAGTTCTCGTGAAGGCCGCTGCAATCCCCTTCGCCATCGCGGCCTTGTGCTGCGCGGCGTTCCTCGTGAGCTTCCTGCGCGACCGACGCCGGCTGCGGAACGGCTTTTACCTCTTCTTCGCGCTGCTGTTCCTCGGCGTGACCTTCATCGCGCTGCTCGCCTCGGTGTCGCCCGAGGCGGCGGGGTTCGTCGCGGTCGGCGTGATCCTGATGATCATCCCGACGGTTCTGGCGCTCACGGTCTTCCTGATCTGCAACGGGATCACCATGCTCCGCCGCGAGGGACGGCGGCTGGCCAACGTCCTTTCGCTGCTGACGGGGCTCGGCATCTGCGCGCTGATCGTCTTCAACGCGACGGTCACGCAACTCGCCTGGGAGCCGCTCGACATCGTCCGGGGCATCCTGAACGGAATCGTCGTCTACTTCTCGTTCCTCTTCGTCTGCTTCCTCCTGTACTCGGTCGTCTACGGCCGCATCCGCACCGAAAAGGGCGTGGACTTCGTCGTGGTGCTGGGTTCGGGCCTGCTGGACGGGCACCGGGTGCCGCCGCTGCTGGCGGGCCGCCTGAACCGGGCCAAACGCGTCATCGACGCCGAAGCCCGGCGCGGCCGGGAGCCGATGGTGGTCACCTCGGGCGGGCAAGGACCCGACGAGGACCTGCCGGAGTCCCATGCCATGGCGGGCTACCTGGTCGAAAACGGGCTGCCGAGGGAGCGGATCCTCCTCGAAGACCGCTCGCGGACGACCTTCGAGAACCTCACCTTCAGCGCCGAGATCATGAAGCAGCGGAAGGCGGACTACCGATGCACGGTGGTCACGAACAACTTCCACGTGCTCCGCGCCGCCCTCATCGCCCGCCGCGCCAAGGTGAACGGTCAGGTCATCGGATCGCCGACGCCCTGGTACTTCTGGCCGAGCGCCACCCTTCGCGAATTCGTGGCCATCCTGGTGGACCACAAGTACAAGAACCTGGTCTTCTGCGGGCTCATCGTGCTTTCGCAGGTCTCCCGTGCCTTTTCGTGAGTGGGTACCGTGTCTCGGGTACGTACTGCCAGGTCTCGTGAGTGGTAAGGACGGTTATTGAGGGAAGGTCAAAGGTGGCGTTCCGGAGTTGGCGGCAGGAGCGGGACTCGCCGACCAGGCACCTTTCCAACTGTTCATAACGGACTTTTTCCGCGGTGACAGCGTCCGACTTGGGTGATTTGCACGGTTCGGCGAGGGGGTCGTGAGTGGCGTTTCGGGTTCTAACGACCCAAAACACTCACGAGGGGACCTGGACCAGCCTTAACGTGCCGTTGCCGGCGTTCTGGTGTCCGTGAAGGCCTCCTTCCCTACCTTGAGCGTAGGGAAGGAGGCCTTCACGGACCCGCGATCGACCGGCAGTCACCTCCGGTAGGTACGCAAGACACCGTTGGCCCTAGCCCGAAACGCCACTCACGACCCCCCTCGCGAACCCGCCCATCTGGACATCAATCGGACATCGAATCAGCCAAAAGTGTCCTTTGTGGACACTCAGGGGCGCCGTCGGCTCCTGTCGGCCAGTCCAGAACCCACGACCGCGAAGGCCGCCTCTGCCTTGAGCCAGTGAAGGGGTCCTTCACCGCAGAGGCTCGGTCACGCCACATTTGCCCTTCCCCTCAATAGAACCGTCCTCACCACTCACGAGACTGATAAATCCCCCGCATCCGTTTGACAACACCGTTTTCGCGGGGCCATTGTCCTGGGCATGAGCGCTTACACCCGGCAGGCGATGGCGCGGCTGTTCGATCGGACGGCGGAGACCTACGACGCGCTCGGCGTCGACTTCTTCGGCGCGTTCGCCGCGGAACTGCTCGACCGGGTCGGGCTCGTTCCCGGTGAGCGCGTGCTGGATGTCGGCTGCGGACGGGGCGCGGTGCTGTTCCCCGCGGCCGAGCAGGTCGGTCCGGAAGGATCGGTGCTGGGGATCGACCTTTCCGCGGAAATGGTCGAGCGCACCGCGAAGGATATCGAGGCACGTGGTGCCAACGCCTCGGTTTCCCTTATGGACGCCCAAGAACCGACGCTGGACGACGCCGCCTTCGATGCCGTCCTCGCGTCGTTCGTGGTGTTCTTCCTGCCTGATCCGGTCGACGGCCTGCGGTCTTGGCATCGCCTCCTCGCACCCGGCGGCCGGCTGGGTGTCACCACGTTCGGCGCCGACGATCCCCGGTGGGCGGGCGTGCGCGAGGTGTTCAAACCGTTCGTTCCGCCGGAGCTGGCCTGGACACTGGCCGTCAGGGCGGGACTGTTCGCCACCATCGAAGGGTTCGGCCAGGCCGTGGAGTCGGCGGGTTTCACCGGTGTCACGTCCGTGGAACGCGTCTATCCGGTGAAGTTCGCCGACCCCGGGCACTGGATCACCTGGTCGTGGTCGCACGGCCAGCGGATGTTCTGGGAGCTGATCCCGGAAGACCACCTCGACGCCGTGCGCCAGGCCGTGCTCGCGGAGCTCGAACCGCTTCGCGAGCACGACGGGAGCGTGGTGCTGGCCCAGACCGTGCGCTACACCCTCGCCCACCGCGGCTGACGGCTCACAACGCCAACCTCGGCCAAGACTCAGTGTCCCGTGACAACTGCCGGTCGTGCGTGGCGATCACCACCGCGGCCGGGGTCGTTTCGAGCGCGGCGGTCAGCTCGTCGACGAGTGTGGCGGAGAGGTGGTTGGTCGGCTCGTCCAGCAGCACGACGTGCGGACGGCGAGCCAGCACCAGTGCCAGGTCCAGCCGACGCCGGGCGCCGACCGACAGTTCGGCCACCGGCCGGTGCCGGTCGTAGCCGGCGAGCAGGCCCAGCTCGCCCAGCCCCGGCCCCGGGATCCCGGTCCTGGCGAGCTGTTCGTCGTACAGCTCCATCGCCGTCCGCCTGGCCGGCAGCTCGGATTCCTGGCCCAGCCTGCCGATCCGCGCGGACCGCGAACGCGTGACCGTGCCGGTCCCGGGCTCCAGCTCCCCGGCCAGCACGGACAGGAGCGTCGATTTGCCCGCGCCGTTGCGGCCGGTGACGACCAGTCGATCGCCGCTTTCCAGCACCAGATCGACCGGACCCGCGAGCCGTCCGGCCACCGTCACCCCGGCGGCACGCAGGAGCGTCGCGCCTCCGTGCGCCGGTAGCTCGGGCATGGCGAACCGGGCGGGTGGCGGCGGAACGGCGACCACGTGCTCGGCCAGTTCTTCCTGCCGCCGGTGGACCGCGCGGACCAGCCCTGGCGCGCGTGTGGCGCGGACGTGCCTGCCGGTGCCCTTGGGCGGCCGCCAGTTGTCACGCAACCGGTTCCGCGCCGCGGACAGGTCGTCGGCCAGCCGTTGCCGCTCAGCGATCTGCTCGGCGTGCGCCGACTCCCAGCGGGCGCGTTCAGCTCGACGGGCCTCGGCATAGGCCGCGTACCCGCCGCCGTAGACGCGCGGCCGTCCGTCGCTCGACGGATCGAGGTCGATCACCGTGGTGGCGACGTCCGCGAGCAGGGCCCGGTCATGGCTGACCAGGACGATCATGCCCGGATGCGCGCGCAACCGCTCGGTGAGATGGTCGAGCCCCGCCGCGTCGAGATGGTTGGTCGGCTCGTCGAGCAGCAGGACCGGGTGCCCGGCACCGAGCAGGCAGGCCAGCCGGACCCGGTGCCGCTGGCCGACCGACAGTGTCCCGAGTGGACGGTCGCGGTCGTCGACGGCGTTCAAGGCCGCCAAGGACACTTCGACACGCCTGTCGGCGTCCCACGCGTCGAGGGCCTCGGCTTCTTCGAGCGCGGCGGCGAACGCGTCTTCGGCTCCGGAACGTCCGTCGCTGAGCGCCTCGGTGGCGGCCTCGAGCCGGGCCAGCGCGCCGCGGACGGCGGCCAGTTCGAGGTCGATCAACGCGCCGACGGTGTCGGTCGCCCCGAGCGGGATCTGCTGGTCGGCGACGCCGGCCGAACCGGATCGATGCACCTCGCCGCGGTCGGCGGCCAGGTCACCGGCGAGTACCCGGAGAAGAGTGGTCTTGCCGCGACCGTTCTCCCCGACGATGGCGACACGCTCGCCGGCCGCGGCGACGAGGTCGACCCCGGACAGGACGGGCCGTCCCCCGAAGGAGAGGTGGACGCCGGACAGGCGGACGTGCGCCGCGCGCACAGGCGCGGGCGAAAGAGGGGATGACATGAAGGAACTGCCTCCGGTGAAAGTGATGAGCAGGAAGAACGAAGTCCGGTACCGCGGCTCGCGGTACCGGTGGAGGCGTCGTTCCTCAGAGGAACAGCAGTTGCTGCATCACGATCACGAGGGTAGGTCACGTCCGGAGAGCGCCGCATCCGATTTTCGGGACCACACGTTCGCACCATCCCGCACGACTAGCGGTCACCCCATGGAGACCCCCTTTCACCTGCGGCGACACGCCTCTCCTAGCCCGCGATCACGGCTTCAAACCCCCACCTTCAGGGGTCACCCTCAGGGGCATCACGACGGTTGCCATGATCACCGGCCCGTTCGACGGTGGGCTTCTCAGCAGGCATCTTCCGAGAGGAGCGGGACCGATGGCGAAGACCATGCAGCCGCAGGAACTCATCGACAGTGCCGTGGTCGACCCGACCGGCAACAAGCTCGGCAAGGTGGGCAACGTCTACCTCGCCGACGCGACGCGCCAGCCGGAATGGATCACCGTCAAGACGGGCCTGTTCGGCACCAAGGAGAGTTTCGTCCCGCTGTCCGGAGCGCACGCGGACCAGGACGGCGTCCACGTCCGCGTCGACAAGGACGCGGTCACCGACGCACCCCGCATCGAGGCCGACGGCCACTTGTCCGCGGAGGAAAGCGCGCAGCTCTACCGGCACTACGGGCTGCCGATGCCGAGGACCTCGCCGGACGGCCGGATGGACGACCGAGCGCAGGGCCGGGGCGACGCGGGCCGGACCAGGGCAGGGATGGACACGGGAACGGACACCGGCAGGAAGCACCGGGACGCCGAGCCCACCATGACCCGGTCCGAGGAGCGGCTGAACGTCGGCACCGAGCAGGTCGAAACCGGCCATGTCCGGCTGCGCAAGTACGTCGTGACCGAGGAGCAGCAGGTCACCGTTCCGGTCAGCCACGAGGAGGTGCGCATCGAACGCGAGCCGATCACGAAGCCGGGCGGTGAGCGCGCCGAGATCGCCGAGGACGAACAGGAAGTCGTGCTCCACGCCGAGAAACCGGTCGTGAACAAGGAAACCGTCGCGGTGGAACGGGCGAGGCTCAAGACCGAGACCGTCACCGAGGACCAGACCGTGTCCGGCAAGGTACGCAAGGAACAGTTCGAGGTCACCGACGACGAAGGCAAGCACCGCAAGTCGTGAGCCCGCCCCCGGGGTCAGCGCATGCGGCGGGCGCGGGCGGCCGCGACCACGAAACCGGTCGCCACCGCGCCCGCGATCGAACAGCCGACACCGAACAGCACCGCGGGCTCGTGCACTCGCAGGACCGACACGCACAGCCACGCCGACGCGCCGAACAGCAGGCCGAGCACCGGGCCGCCGACGAGGGCGCCCCGCCAGCGGTGACCGTTCCGGATGGTCCGCAGCCCGGATTCCAGGTACGCCAAGGCGAACAGGGCGAGGATCAGGCTGCCCGCGCCGAGCGCGCTCGCGAGCGGATGCTGCCGCGTGACGACGGCGAAGGTCCTCGGAACGCCGTCGGCCGTCAAGGTCGCGGTGACGGCTCCGCCGACGATCCAGCGGGTGACCCCGGGAAAAGCGAGATCGGCACGGAAGCCGTCGCCCTCGGGTTTCGGCACCGCCGACGCGGATCCGAGCGGGATCCCGGCGGCCGAAAGGGCGAGGGTCACCTGTTCCGGGCGCCCCTCCCCCGTCACGGCGAACGTCTTGCTGAGGTCCACCGGCGCCGACGAGGCGGCGACACCGTCGATCTTCAGTGTCGTGGCCTCGTGCGGCAGGCGTTCCGGGGTGAGCAGCGTGAGCACCACGAGCGCGATCGCGGCGGCCGCCGCGGCCAGTCGGAACCAGAGCACCGCACCGGACCGGGACTCGGGCTCGAAGCTCGCGCGGGTCGCCGACAGTGTCGGATCCGGTGCGGGGCGGTGCACCGGTCTTGTCGGACCGTCTCCGGCCGGGACCGGCGCGCCGAACGCGGAGATCACCCGAGGGGTGAGGTGCCGCACCGGCACGCGGGAGCGTTCCAGCCAGCCCGGTCCGTACACGGCGGTGGCGGCCGAGGCGAGGTCGGCCGCGAAGGTCTCCGCGTCGCGATACCGGGAGTCGAGCTCGCGCGAGAGGCTGCGCATGACGACCCCGGCGATCGGCGACGGCACGCCGTCGATCGGGCGCGGATCGGTGAACATGTGCTGGCGCATCATGCTGATCGCGCCACGGGTGTTGTCGAACGGCAGCTTCCCGGACAGCAGTTCGTAGAGCACCGTGCCGGCCGAGTAGACGTCTGCCGCCGGGCTCAGCGCGTTGCCCATGGCCTGCTCGGGCGCGATGTAGGCGGGTGTGCCGAGGACCTCGCCGCCGTGCGTGACAAGGGTGGCGCCCTCGCTGATCACCTTCGCGATGCCGAAGTCGGCGACCTTCATCACGCCTTGTGTGGTGAAGAGCAGGTTCTTCGGCTTGACGTCCAGATGCAGCACGCCCGCTTCGTGCGCCGCGTGGAGCCCGGCGAGCATCGCCAGCCCGATCGCGCAGGCCTGCTCCCCGCCGATCTCCCCGCTGCGGAAGCGGCTGTACACGGTGCCGCCGTCGAGGCGTTCCATCACCATCAGATGCTCGCGGCCGGTGCGGACATAGTCGTACACGGGCACGATGTGCGGATGGTCGAGGCTGGCCAGCACACGCGCTTCGCGGTCGAAGAGCTCACTGCTGGCGGCGTGGTTCAGCACGTCCCACGGCAGCTGTTTGATGGCGACGTCGCGGCGCAGCGAACGATGGACGCCGGCGAAGACGACCCCCATACCGCCCTGGCCGATCGCCGGCCCGATCTCGTACTGCGGCAGCGCGGCGACGACCTCGGCGGGTGCGCTCATCGGTTGAATTCCTTGGTGGAGTCGGGAAAGCGGACCGTCTCGTCGACGGCGGGCCCCGGCGCGGGATGCGGGGTCAGGTAGCCGAGCAGGAACGCGATGACGGCGGCGCCGAGCACCACCGGGATCTCGATCGCGGGCTCCGGCGGGACGAGCCGCAGGACCGACAGCGAGACGACGGCGACGAGGCCGGTGCCGAAGCCGGCGGGCAGGAAACGCAGGCCGCGACGCCACCGGTTGACAGGGAGGCGATGGCGGGCGAGCGCGAGCAGGGCCGTCAGCCACGCCAGCACGGTGAGCACGAGCATCGCGAGCCCGAAGGCGCCGTAGACGGACCAGAAGGATCCGCGGATGTCGGCGACCGTGGTCGCCTCGCCGAGGGTTCCGCGCCGGGCGTCCAGCAGTTCGACCGTCGACGGGAGCAGCCCGATCGCCTGGCCGGAGAGGTCGGCCATGTCCAGTACGAAGGTCCTGGTGACGCGACTGTGCGCGGGCACTTCGAACGGCGCCGTGGTGTCGTAGGCGAAGAAGGTCAGGGCGAGCGCCACTCCGGACACCCGCACGCTACGGACCTTGACGGCGGTGCCGCCGCTGTTGGTCGCCGTGACGGTGAGTTCTAGTTGCTTCGCCGGATCGATCACGACCGTGGCGTTGGTGATCGGCCGGTCGTCGAAGGTGACCGCCAGGTCGAGTCCGCCACTGTCCGCGACGGCCGGTGGCGAGCCGAGGAGGACCGCGCACAGACCCAACGCAACCCCTGCCGCGATGACACGTCCCATTTTGCGCATCCCCTGTTTTCCTTATCCGACTGGTCCGGAATGCTACAGCGAGTACTTACCGGAGAGGGACGTCCCAATGCGTATCGTGGTTCGCCTGATATTCGGCACCGTGACCGGGTTGTTGTTCCTGCTTTCCCAGGTGGGAGCGGGAAACGCGCAGCAGTCCCCTTATCAGTCCACGGTTGGTTTGAAACCTTCGAGCGGCCCCGCCGGGAGTTCGTTCACCATTTCCTGGAATTTCTCTCCGTGCAAAGGCCCGATTTCTTTCACCTGGGAAGGAACGGCCATTACGTCGGTCAGCGCCCCCAGTGGACAGACCGGGGCGACGGTTCCGGGCAACGCGACACCCGGCGGCCACACGGTCACGGGCACCTGCACGAACGCGCGGACCGGTCAGCCGTTGACCGGAAACGCGACCTTCCGGGTGACCGGGACCGTGACGACGGCGCCACCGACGACGAAGGTGCCCCCGACGACGAAGCCGACGGTCCCGGTGACCACCCCGACCCGCCCCGGAACGACCACCACCCCGGTCACCACCACCCCGGTCACCACGACGACGCCGCCGTCCACGACGACCCCACCGTCCACAACAGGCACTCCCCCGCCGACGACGACGGACGTCCCCTCGTCCAGCAGCACGCCGCCGGGCCCCGACGACCTGATCCTCGATCGGCCGATCGTGAAGCCCGGCGACGCACTGTCCGCGACCGGCAAGGGGTGCACGCCTGGCGAGCGGGTCACGCTGACGTCGGACGGCGAGCGCGTCGGCGGCGCCTATGCCGACGCCACCGGCGCCTTCACCGCGGCCGTCGAGTTCACCCGGATCGAGGCGGGCAGGCATACCGTCGTCGCCGACTGCGGCGTGCGGCTGACCGGCGCCGTCGAGCAGGTGGTGACCAGTTCGTCAGGCGGGCACAGCGGCACCCTGGTGGTACTCGTGTTCTTCGTGCTGGCCGGCATCACCGTGATCCGCTTCCCCTGAGGTCACCGAGGTGGCCGCATCGCCGCGAAGACCAGGAACACCGCGGCGAGGAAGAGGGCGGCGACCGCCAGGTCGACCAGGAAACCGACGACGAGTGCGGTGATCATCGCTCACTCCTGTGCCGTCCTGGCGGCTTCGCGGCGGCGCGCGTACAGACTGGTGAACGAAACCGTGACCAGGACGGCGATGATCACGCCCAGCGACGCCGGTGTGGGGACCTGCGGCACCGACGGCCAGATCCCGTGTGCCCAGTGCAGGACCAGCTTCACCCCGATGAAGGCGAGGATGATGGCGAGGCCGTGGTTCAGGTGGACCAGCTTCGCCAGCGCCGAGTGGAGCACGAAGTACAAGGCACGCAAGCCCATCAGCGCGAAGGCGTTGGTGGCGAACACGAGGTACGGGTCTTCGGTGATGCCGTAGACCGCGGGCACCGAATCGACCGCGAACACCACGTCGGTGGCGAACACCGCGACGACCACGACCGCCAGCGGGGTGAGCGCGCGGCGCCCGTGTTCACGCACGGTGAGCCGGGTGCCGTGATAGTCGTCGGTGACCGGCATCAGCCGTCGCAGCAGCCGGACCGACCGCAGCTGCGAAAGATCCAGCTCGTCCTTGCCGCCGGACATGGCCTCGCGCAGGATCTTGACCGCCGAGACGAACAGGATCACGCCGAACACGAGGAACGCCCAGGTGCCCGCCGACAGCATCGCGGCACCGGCCGCGATGAACACGCCGCGAAGCACCAGCGCGCCCACGATGCCGTACAGCAGCACGCGTTGCTGCACGGCCGCGGGGACCGCGAAGGCGGCGAGCAGCAGCATGAAGACGAACAGGTTGTCGACCGACAGGGACTTTTCGACGACGAAACCCGTCATGAACTCCAGCGCCTGGCCGCTACCGAACTCGAGCCACAGCCAGAGCCCGAACACGACCGGGAGTGCGAGGTAGAAGACCGACCAGCCGACGGCCTCCCGCATCGACACCTCGTGGGGACGGCGGGTCACCACGAAATCGGCGACGAGCAGCGCGACCAGGACGGCGATGCTGATCGCCCACAACCCCGGCGATCCGACGGTTGCCACGGACTCGGGCATGAAGCCTCCTCGAACTCGAAGTTCGAGGTCTCCTTCACCCCTGCGGGGCGGTCTCCCGGGGACACCAGCGGAGCGTCCGTATTGACCGGGCAGACCCTTGGGAAGTACTCCCCTCGCCGGTCCAGTATCGCACTTGGTAAAGAGTTATTAAAGGTCGGGTCAAGCCGGGCCCTCCCTCAGCACGCCGCGCACCGCGTCGACGGACAGGTCGTCCCAGGGAAATTCGGCCATCCACCAGGTCGCGCCCGCTCGTTCGTAGGGCGCGAGATCCGTGCCCGCAGGGACGCCGATGGCGAAGTCGTACGGCTTCTCGCCGTCTTCGCGCAGCGCGGTGATCGTCTCGACCACCTCGGCGAACTCGTCCGCGTGCGGCAGATGCACCGGAAAGAACCCGTCGTACCGCGCGGCCCTGCGCATCGGCTTCGCCTTCCCGGGGAAGCCCGCCAGCCATACGGGAATCGGCCGCGCCGGCCGAGGCAGGAAGGTGATGTCGTCGACCGTGTAGTGCACGCCGTGGTGCCGCACGGGCTCCCCCGACCAGGCGGTGGTGAGGATTTCGAGCGACTCGTCGAGCATCTCGCCGCGTTTGCGGTCGTCCACTTCGTCGCCGGTCTTCGAGAACTCGCCGCCGAAGCGGTCACTGCCGAGCCCCGCGCCGAGGATCAGCCTTCCGCCGCTCAGCTGGTCGAGGGTGGCCGTTTCGCGCACCAGCTTGACCGGACGGCGCCTGGCCAGCGGCGTGACCATCGGACCGATGGCGAGGTTCTCGGTGGCGGACGCGACGGCGGCGAGGGTGATCCACGGATCGGCGATCGCCCGCACCGGCTCATGCCATCGGACGTGGTCCCACACGAACAGGCCGTGCCAGCCCGCTTCCTCGGCTTCTGCGGCGAGACGCGCGATGATCACCGGATCGGCCAGTTCGTCGAAGATCGGCAGCCAGAGTGCTGAGCGCAGAGTCATGAGCGCGACCGTACGGACCGGCACCGACACTCGCGGCGAATTCCCGACGTGCGCTAAGCCGTAACTCGCGTGCTTCCAGCCGTAACTCGCGTGCTTGGAGGCGGAACACACGGCACCGGCGTGTTACGCCTCCAAACACGCGAGTTCCGTCTTCAAGCACGCGAGTTACGGGTCTGGACACGCGAGTCACGCCTCACCGCTTGACACAACCACTAGAGTTCAACCAGTAAGTTGATTAACCTTGTGGTTGATTGCCCTGTGGAAGAGACTTCGATGACCGACCTGACGATCACCCGCCTCCTCGACGCTCCCCGCGAGCTCGTCTTCCGGGTGTGGACCGATCCGGACCATCTCGCCCAGTGGTGGGGCCCGGTCGGGTTCACCACCAAGTCCTGCACCGTCAACCTCACCGAAGGTGGCAAGTGGCGCACGTGCATGAGCGACGGCGAAACCGAGCTCTGGGCGTCGGGCGTCTATCACGAGATCGTCCCGCCGGAGCGGCTCGTCTTCAGCTTCGCCTGGGAGGAACCGGAAGGCTCCCGCGGCCATGACACCCTCGTCACGGTCGTCCTCTCCGACCTCGACGGCAAGACCGAAATGGCGTTCCACCAGGCAATCTTCGAGACCGTGGCGGAACGCGACAGCCACGTCGAAGGCTGGCAGTCCTGCTTCAGCCGCCTCGCCACCCACCTCGCGGAGCAACGCTAGCCGAGTTCCCGCAGGACCTTCCGCGCCCGCGCCACCCCGTCCTCGTCCCGCAGCCGCCCGGCTACGTACTGGGCACCGCGGCGGAACAGCAGGTTGCCGGACAGCTCCAGCAGCCGCGCGGTCAGCGAGTCCGCGGTGAGGTCCCGGAGCGGCAGCGGTCGCGGCCCGGCACCGAGCCGGAACACCCGGTCTCCCCAGTAGGGCTGGTCGGAGAACACCGGGCAGACCAGCGCCGGGACCCCCGCGCGCAACGCGGCCGCGGTCGTGCCCGCGCCGCCGTGGTGCACCACCGCCGCCGTGCGCGGGAACAGCCACGCGTGCGGGACGTCCCCGACCGTCAGCAGATCGTCGTCGCCGGACGCGGCATCGGTACCGAGCAGGCCGCGCAACCCCGCCCGGCGCAACGCCGTGCGGACGGCGGCGAACGTTCGCTCCGCCTCCGACGGCCGCATGCTGCCGAAGCCGACGTACACCGGAGGTGGCCCGGACGCGAGGAAATCCCGCAGTCGCGGGTCCGGCCGCCACGCGGCGGGCGCCTCGAGAAACCAGTACCCGGTGACGTGCACCCTCGAAGGCCAATCCTTCGGCCGCGGCACGACCGCGTCGGAAAAACCGCACAGCACCAGGGTTTCCGATCGCCGGGGTCCGCGGAGACCGGCCGCGGGCAGCCCCAGCGACCGCTCGCGCCACCGGTCCACCTCCGGCCTCAGCACCTGCCAGGCGGCGGCGTCGACAGCGCGGAAACTCAACCGCCTGCCGCACGGCCCGGCCTTGGCCGCCCACGGCACCAGCGGATGCGCGAACGCCCGTGTCGGCACGCTGGGCTGGTAGTGCAGCTCGACGTCGGGGACACCGAGCGAGGCACCCAGGTGCGCGCCGAGGAACCCGAGCGTCGGGGCGAGGACGAGGTCCGCCCCCGCCGCTCCTCGCTGGACGTCGGCCAGCAGACGCTCCATCACCGGGGCCAACGCACCGCGCAGCCCACGCAGGAAGGTCGCGGACGTGCGCCCCTCGGTCCATTCGCGTCCGCCGTCCGATCCGAGGATCTCGCTCGGGTCGGCGGAGAGCGGCGCGAAATCCAGGCCGTGCCCGGTCACCAAGGTGCGGAACCGCTCGGCCGCCAGCACCCGGACCCGGTCGCCGTCGAGACCACGCCCCAGGGCGATGCACGGCTGGACGTCGCCGCGGGAACCCGGAGCGACGATCACGACGAGCCGGGTCATCGCTTCGCCGCCGTCAACCGGTAGCGGAGGCGGAACGGCAGGTTCGCCAGTACCGCCGCGATATGCGCGTCCCTGCCGACCAGGTACCGCGGCGCGACCCGCCGGGCGGTCAGCGCGTGGACGACGACCCGGGCCGCCCGCTCGGGTGGCACACCGTTCCGCGCGGACCGCTCCGCACTGCGTTCGGCCTCTTCCAGTTGCGCCGCATACCTTTCCCGCGCGGCTTCCGGCAGGGCGGCGCGCACCTCTTCGGCTGCGGCGCGGGCGCGCGGCCAGATCGATGTGGCGACGGCACCGGGCTCGACGAGGACGACGCCGATCCCGGACGGGGCCAGTTCGGCGCGCAGGCTGTCGGTCAAGCCGACCAGGGCGAACTTCGACGTGTGATACGGCCCGACCATCGGCCCGGCGATCCGCCCGCCCATCGACCCGACCGTCACCACCCTGGCGGCCGGCGCGGCGCGCAGCGCGGGCAACATCGCCTGCGTGACGGCCAGCTGACCGGTGACGTTGACCTCCAGCTGCTGCCGGAAGTCTTCGAGCGGGACGTGTTCCAGCGGTCCCGGCCGGGCCATCCCGGCGTTGTTCACCAGACCACGCAGCGGCCCCGCCGCCGCGACCTTCTCACCGCACGCCGCGATCGACGCCGGATCGCGGAGATCCATCCGCAGTACGGTGACGGCCTCGCCGTGAACACGGGCGAGTTCCGTTTCGTCCGCGTCGGTACGCACACTGGCCCAGACGTGGGCGCCCCGCCGGACGAGTTCGGCCACGCACGCCCGGCCGATCCCGCTCGAAGCACCGGTGACCACAAAGGACGGACGGGTCATGTCGCCTCCCCCGGCTTCACCGGCGCGGAAAGCGCCCGAAGCATCCTCGGCCAGGTCTTGTGCAGCTGGTCCTGCCAGTACGCCCAGTGGTGCGTGCCCGGCCCGTAGAAGTCGGTCATGACCGGGACGCCGAGCCGGTTCAGCCGGTCCGCCATCGCGGTGGTCTGGCCGGAGCACAGGAATTCGAGCAGCATCGCGCCGGGCAGCACGTCGATCGGGAGTTTCCCGTCGAACGGCCCCGGCAGGCCGTTGCCCGTGGACAGATACAGCTCGGTGCCGCGAAGGCGGTCGGCGTTCACCAGCGGATCGTGCGCGTCCCACCGGGACGACTCGCGCCTCCGGTCGCCCCAGAGCGCTTCGGGATCCTGCCGGGCCGAGGCGACGATCGCGCTGGTCAGCAGCTCGCCGTACGGGCCGGTGGGGTTGAGATTGCCGCTGAACGACCCGGCGAAGCGGAACACTCCCGGCCGCCGGGCGGCGAGTTCCACCGCGCCGTATCCGCCGAGCGAGAGCCCCGCCGCGACCCGCCGCCCGTCCCCGCGATAGCCGCGATCGATCAGCTGCGGGATCTCGACCGCGGTGAACGTCTCCCACTGGTTGAGCACGACGTTCTTGCCGTAATTCCACCAGTCGGAAAAGAACCCGGCGGAACCGGAACCCGGCATCACCACGAGCGCACCCGAGTCGTCGGCGAGTTTCCGGATGTCGGTATTGGCGGTCCACCCGCGGTAGTCCTGGAGGCGCGTCTCACCGGCGAGCAGGTACACCGCCGGCCACTTCCGCTCCGGTTCGGCTTCCCACCGCGACGGCAGGATCAGCCGGACCATCGCGTAGCTTCCGACGCCGACCGAGCGCACGGTGAGGTCCAGCATCCGCGGGTCACCGTCCACAGTGGTCTGGGCGACGACGTGCGAGCCGTCGTCGGCACGGGCGTCCGGGACACCGCTCTCGGCCCGCGCCGGTGCGGCGGCGACGCTCGGCAGCAAGCACATCGCGACCGCCAGCGACGCGACGGCCCGCAGCCGCCTCGAAGTAGTGCGCATACGTAATCCTTTGTCCCGGTCGTTCGATCGAATTCGAAAATGTGACGGCGATTACCCGAGAAAGAAAATCAGAGGTGGCGACACGGTAAGCGGACGGACCCCTTCCAGGCAATTGTCCTGCCCACAATCCGGGAGGACAATATGAATGCCAGGGAAACAAGAAATGCCCCCACCTCCCCCATCAGGGTGACCCGTCGCTCACGGACAGTGAAGGACTGTGGCACGGGAGTACCAGACCGGCTCGCATACCAGCGAAAATCCCGGAACCCGCAGGTCACACCCTGTACACGAAGGACATTTACGTTCTCTTGACACCTTCCGGTATTCGATTTCCCGTCGTAGCCTTCGTCGTGCCGCCCGGGTTCGGCGTCCCCTCACGCGACCCGGCGCCCGCGTCCCACCGAAGGGACCACACCTCCCCAAGGACCCTTCCGAAAGGGCTATTCATGGCTGCCCGAATTCGCGCTCTCGTCTTGTCCGCAGCAGCATTGCTGACCATTTCCGGCACACCCGGAGAATCGATTCAGGCCGCGCCCGCGCCGCCTTCCCCCACTGTTCCGCCCGCCGCCCTGCTACCTCCGGAAACCGTCCCGGACGCGTCCGCGCGCGACGGTTTCGACGTGGCGTCGGCACTGTCCACCTCGGACCGCGGGCGAAGCGGCAAGGTCGACGTCGGTGGATGCGAGGACGTCGTCCACGGCAGGCTGGTCGGCGCCGGTGCCACCGGCCAGGGCTTCCAGTCCGCCGTGCCCGGCGGGCAGGTCTCCGAACTCGTCGCGCGTACGACGAACCCGCCCGATCTGGCGGCGTGGGCCGCGCAAGCCGGACGGTGCTCGAAGGTGACGGTCGACGACGCGGCCGGTACCGCGGTGTCGACCGTCACCGTCCACCCCGCTCCCGCCGTTCCGGGGGCGAAAACCCTTTCCTACCAACAACTCCTGACACTACCCGGCCAGCCCCCCGAGCTGCCGGGGCTGCGTCTGCGCACCGTCGCCATCGCCGCCGACGACGTACTGGTCGTGCTTCGTGACGCCGGAACGACCGGCCTCGATCTCGACGCCCTCGCCGTCACCGCCTGGCGGCACGCCGCAGGGCCGCTCGGCCGCTGAATCCCCCCTGAAAACCCCGAGGAGACGCCATGTCCCTGGCCCCCGAAAACCTGCCCGCCACGGCCGGCCCCACCCTCCCCGCCTGCCTCCGGCACTGGGCGGACACCGACGGCGACCGGGCCGCGCTGACCTTCGCCGACTTCTCGGCCGATCGCGCCGGACGCCGGAGGACGCTGAGCTGGCGGCAACTCCAAGAGCGCGTCGACGCCGTCGCGGCGGCTCTCCCCGTCGGACCCGGTGACCGGGTGGCGGTGCTGTGCCCGCAGAGCGCCGATTACGTCGTCGCCTTCCTCGGCGCGATCACCGCGGGCGCGATCGCCGTGCCGCTGTTCGATCCCGGGTTGCCCGGGCACGCCGGACGGCTCGCCGCGGTGCTGACCGACTGCTCCCCCACCGCGGTCGTCACCACGTCCGCGTCGGTGGACGCGGTCCGCGAGTTCCTGGTGGGCCTGCCCGGCGGCGAGCGCGTCGCCGTCGTCGCGGCCGACAAGCCCACCGGGCCCGGCCGCGCCTGGCCCGCCCCGGCACCGGCACCGGACGACGTGGCGTACCTGCAGTACACGTCCGGTTCGACCCGCAGCCCGGCGGGAGTGGTGCTGACCCACGCGAACGTGCTCGCCAACGTCAGGCAGGCGGTGCACGGACTCGGGATCGACCCGGCCGGGACCACGGTGTCGTGGCTACCGCTGTTCCACGACATGGGTCTCGTCCTCGGCCTGATCACGCCGCTGGCCATGGGCATGCGGTCGGTACTGATGGACCCGCTGGCCTTCATCGAGCGCCCGGTGCGCTGGCTGGAGTTGCTCGGCGACCACAACGCGAGCTGGAGCGCCGCCCCGAACTTCGCGTTCCACTACGCCGCGAGCCGGGTGCGCGAGGAGGACCGCGCCAAGCTCCGCCTCGACCGCGTCGCCGCGATCGTCAACGGCGCGGAGCCGATCAACCCCGGAGTGCTCGACCGGTTCCATGACACCTTCGCCGAAGCCGGGTACACCCCGGACAAGACGCGGCCCGCGTACGGGCTGGCCGAAGCGACTGTCTTCGTCACCACTGGCCCCGGTGTTCCCCCGCGTGTCACCACGTTCGACCGCGTCGCGCTGGGCGCGGGAACGGCGCGGCAGGCGGATACCGGTCTCCGGCTCGTCGCCTGCGGTGTCCCGGTGGGTCAGCACGTGGCGCTGGTCGATCCGGAAACCGGCGTCGCGCTCGAAGACGGCGCGGTCGGCGAGATCTGGGTCCACGGACCCAACGTCGGCACCGGCTACTGGCAGAAACCGTTGGAGAGCACCGAAACCTTCGGCGCCCGGTTGACGGGCGACCACGGGGACCTTCCGGCTGGTCCGTGGCTGCGCACCGGCGACCTCGGCGTCCGGCACGACGGTGAGGTCTACATCGCGGGACGGATCAAGGACCTGCTCATCGTCGACGGCCGTAACCACTACCCGCAGGACGTCGAAGCGACCGCCGCCTCGGCCGACCGCGACATCCGCCCCGGCAGTGTCGCCGCGTTCGCCGTCGAAGGCACCGACACCGAAGCCGCGGTGGTCGTCGCCGAGCACCGCGGTCACACCGCGCTGACCACGGAGGACGAACGAGCCCTCGCCGCCTCGATCCGGCGGCTGGTTTCCGACGCGCACGGCCTCGCCCTGCGTGACGTCGTGCTCGTCCCGGCGGGCCTGGTCCCGCGGACCTCCAGCGGCAAGATCGCGCGGAGCGCCTGCCGCGACCGCTACCTCGCCGGCGATTACGGAAAGGCCTTGGTGCGATGAGAAACCCGACGTTCGACGCCCCGGCGCTGCGCCGCTGGCTGCTCGACACCGTCGCCGAGCACACCGGCGTCGACGCGGCCCGGCTCGAAGCCGACCGCCCACTCAGCGACTACGGCCTGTCCTCCCGCCAGGCCGTCGGTATCGCCGCCGACCTCGAAGATCTGCTCGGCACCCCGCTCCCGGCCACCCTGCTGTGGGAGAGCCCGACCATCGATCACCTGGCCCGCTCGCTCACCGGCGGCACGGAGCCCGAGGCGGAGCAGACGGGCACGGACCGCCGCCGGACCGACCCGATCGCCGTCGTCGGCCTCGGCTGCCGGTGGCCGGGCGCGGACGGCCTCGACGAGTTCTGGGATCTGCTGCGCAGCGGACGGGACGCCGTCCGGACCGCTCCGCCGGGCCGCTGGGACGCCGACGCGGCCCCGATCGTCGGCGGCTTCCTAGACGACGTGGCCGGTTTCGACGCCGACCACTTCGGCATCACCCCGCGCGAGGCGTCCACAATGGACCCGCAACAGCGGATGCTGCTGGAGGTCGCCTGGGCCGCGCTCGAACACGCCGGGATCGCCCCGGCCTCCCTGCGCGGCAGCCGGACCGGCGTGTTCACCGGGATCTCGACACACGACTACGGACATCTCACGATGGCGGGCGGTGGCGTCGACCTCTGGACCGCGACCGGTGCCGCCGGGAGTATCGCGGCCAACCGGCTCTCCTACGTCTACGACCTGCGCGGGCCGAGCATGGCGGTGGACACCGCCTGCTCCTCGTCGCTGGTCGCGGTGCACCACGCGGTGCGCGCGCTGCGCGACGGCGAGGCGGACCTGGCCCTGGCGGGCGGGGTGAACCTCATGCTGCTGCCCGGTCCGACCGCCGCGTTCGCCGCCGCCGGCCTGCTCGCCGGGGACGGGCGGTGCAAGACGTTCGCCGCGGACGCCGACGGCATCGCGCGTGCCGAAGGCTGCGGCGTCGTCGTGCTCAAGCGGCTGACGGACGCCGAGTACGACGGCGACCGGGTGCTGGCGGTGATCCGCTCCACTGCGGTCAACTCCGACGGCCGGTCACAGGGTATGGCGGCGCCGAACCCGGTCGCCCAGCAAGACATGCTGCGCACGGCGTACCACGGCGCCCGGCTCGATCCGTCCACTGTGGACTACGTCGAGGCGCACGGCACCGGCACGCTGCTCGGTGACCCGATCGAGGCCCGCTCGCTCGGCGCCGTGCTCGGCAAGGACCGCCCGGCCGACGCCCCGCTGCTGATCGGCTCGGTGAAGACGAACATCGCGCACGCGGAGGCGGCCGCGGGGATCGCCGGGCTGATCAAGGTCGTCCTGGCGATGACCAGGGACGAATTGCCACCACAGCTGCATTTCACCGCCCCCAATCCGCACATCCCGTTCGACGACCTGCGCCTGAAGGTGGTCACCGAGCCGACGCCGTGGCCACGCCGGTCCGGCCGTGCCACGGCGGGAGTGTCCGCGTTCGGGTTCGGCGGGACCAACGCGCACGTCGTCCTCGAACAGGCGCCGCCGCTGGAACCGGCGCCGGATCGGGCCGACGTCCGGATCGGACTGCTGTCCGCCCGCACCCGCGACCGCCTCACCGAACGGGCGGCGCAGCTGGCGGACTGGCTGGACTCCACGCCGTCGCTTTCCCTCGCCGACATCACCCACACGTTGTCCCGGCGTGACAACGGCGGATCGCACCGTGCCGCCGTCGTGGCAGGCGACACCGCCGAACTGGCGGTACTGCTGCGGGCCGTCGGTTCCGGCGCCGATCCGCTTCCCGCGGGCGCCGTCACCGGCACCGCCGTGAGCACCGGCGGCCCGGTCTTCGTGTTCTCCGGTCACGGCTCGCAGTGGCCGGGGATGGGGGAAGGGCTGCTGCGCGCGGAACCCGCGTTCGCCGCGCAGGTCGACAAGCTGCACGACCTGTTCACCGAGCACACCGGCCGATCGCTTCGCGCGTTGCTCACCAGCGCGGATCCCCTGTCCCTGCCCGAAACCCAAACGGCCATCTTCGGGACGCAGGTGGCGCTGGCCGGCCAGTGGGAGGCACTCGGGGTCCGGCCATCGGCCGTCGTCGGGCACTCGCTCGGTTCCGCGGCAGCCGCCGTGGTGAGCGGCGTGCTCACCAACGACGAGGCCGTCCACCTGGTCGCGACCCGTGCCCGACTGCTGGGCACCCTCGGCCCGGGTGGCGCGATGGCGGCGGTCGAACTGGCGCCGGAGGAACTGGAGCTGTACCCCGACATCGAACTCGCCGTCGAATCCGCGCCGGGGCAGCTGACCGTGGCCGGGGACGCGACCGTGCTCGACCTGCTCGTCGCGGAACTCGAAGCCGCCGGGCTGACCGCGCGGCGGCTGCCGGTCGAGGTCGCCGGGCATTCCGCCCGCGTCGATCCGGTGCTGCCCGCGCTCCGGGAGGCGCTCGTCGAACTGGGCGGCCGTCGTCCGACGGTGCCTTGGTACGACACGGTTCTGGCCGATCCGCGGGAGTTGCCGGACTTCGACGCCGGGTACTGGGCCGCGCACCTGCGCCGTCCGGTGCGGTTCCGGCAGGCCGTGGCGGCCGCCGCCGCGGACGGGCACCGCGTCTTCCTCGAGGTGTCGCCGCATCCGATCCTGCGGGGCTCGGTGGCGAGGACACTCGAAGCCGAGGGGATCGGCGACACCGTCGTCACGGGAACGCTGCGCCGGGGCCAGGACGAGGTCCGCACGCTGGGCACCGCAGCGGCCGAGTTGTACTGCGCGGGCACCCGGATCACCACCGCCGACCCGGACGACGGTGCCCGGTTGGTCGACGTCCCGCCGATGCCGTGGCGGCACGAACGCCACTGGTACACCACCGCCGAAGCAGCCCCGACGTTCGCGGCACGCACGCCGGAACCCGAACCGGTGCGCATCGCCGGGGGCGACCGGCTGACCGAGATCGTCGCCGCCGTCATGGGACTGCGTCCCGATCGCCTCGACGCCGACGTCCCGCTGGTGGAACTCGGGCTGGACTCCCTGATGGCGAACCGGATCTCCGACGCCGTCCGCCGGGAGTTCGGTACGGAACCCGACGCCGTCAGCGTGCTCCGCGGCGCCACCCTCGCCGATCTCAGCCGCGATCTCGCACCCCCGCGAGAACGAGGAACCATTGCCGTCCCGTGGTCGCGCCTGGGACGCGGCGGATCGCCTCGTCCTGCGTCTGTGGCAGGAGTACACCGGGACCGACGCGGGCGGCACGCAGGTCCGGCTGACCGAGACCGCCACCCCGGACAGGCTGGCCGAACTGCTCGCCGAAGCGCTCAGCACCGAACTCGACACGCCTGTCACCGCCGCCGAACTTCGACGGCACGACTCGCTCGCGGCCATCGCCGATGTCGCCCGCGCCGTCCTCGACACGAGGGAGGAGCGGGGGCCGGTGCACGTCCTCGCTCCCGGCGAAACGGGAGTCGCGCCGCTGCTGCTGTTCCACCCCGGCGGCAGCACCTGCACCGTGTACCGGCCGCTGCTGGACCGGCTGCCCACCTCGGTGCCATGCGTCGGCTTCGAACGCGTTCCCGGGGTCAGTATCGAAGACCGTGTCGAGCAGTTGCTGCCGCTGGTACGGGAACAGCGTCGCGACCGGCCGTACCGGCTGGCGGGCTGGTCGTTCGGCGGGGCGCTGGCCTACGGCGTCGCCGCGCGGCTCGCCGAAGAAGGCGAAGAGGTCGAGTTCGTCGCGCTGATCGACACCATGCTCCCGCTCCCGGAGCCGGACCTCGACCCGCGTGCGTCGTCCGCCCGGCGGTTCCTGCGGTTCACCGGCTACGTCGAGGGAACCTACGGCCGCGAAGTGCGACTAGGTCACGAGGAGCTGGCTCCGCTGCCCGAAGAGGAGCAGATCGAACTGACCATGCGGCGCGTCGCCGAGGCGGGCTTGCTCAGCCCCGGCGTGCTCCGGCACCAGCGTCAGTCCTTTTTGGACACGCTGGCGGCCGAACGCGGCACGCCCCGCCGTTACGACGGACGGGTCGTGCTCTACCGGGCGACCGAGCAGTACGCGGCCGGGCTGGCGATGGAACCGCGGTATTCGCGCACCGACCTCGCGGCGGGCTGGGCGGAGTTGTGCCCGGGACTGGAAATCGTGCCGGTCGAGGCGCATCACCTGTCGGTCGTCGACCCGCCCCACGTCGATGTGGTGGCGAGGCATCTGACGGGACTCCTGTGACCACGGCCCGGGCCGAGCGAGCGGTCGACCGCGCCTGGCCGCTGCTGGCGGTACTCGGCGCCGGGCTCTTCCTCGTGGCGGTCGACGCGACCGTGCTGCACGTCGCGTTGCCCGACCTCGTCCGGCAGCTGCGGCCCGGCGCGGCGGCTCAAGTGTGGATCGTGGCGATCTACCCGCTGACCGCCGCGCCGCTGCTGCTGCCGTTCGGCACCCTCGGCGACCGGTACGGACGGCGACGCGTGCTGGTCACCGGGTACGTCGTGTTCGGGATCGCGTCGCTCGGCTGCGCGTTCGCGCCGAACGTCCCGGCACTGCTGGCGTTCCGCGCGTTGCTCGGCTGTGGCGGCGCGATGATCATGCCGGTGACGATGTCGCTGCTCCGCGAACTGTTCCCGGAGCAGCGACATCGCCGCACGGCGATCGCGGTGTGCAGCGGGATCGCGGGCACCGGATCGGTGTTCGGGCCGATCCTCGGCGGGGTGCTCGTCGAGGCGTGGGGCTGGCGGACGACGTTCCTGCTGAATCCGCCGGTGATCCTGGCGGCAGTCGCGCTGGCGTTGCGGTGGCTCCCCCGGAATCCGCCGGGCCGGGGTACGTGGGACGCGCTCAGCGCCGCCCTCGCCGCGGGCGGTGTCCTCGGGATCGCCTTCGCCGTCGGGCATCCGGGTACGTGGCCCACGGCCGTCGCGTCTGGTGCGACCGGATGTGTCCTCATCGGACTGTTTCTGCGCCGCCAGCGCCGGACCGATCCGCCGCTGCTGGACCTCACCCTGTTCCGGCGGCCGGGAGTGCGCGCCGCGTTGGGCGGGGTGCTGCTGGTGATGAGCACCCTCGTCGGGCTCGGCCTGCTGTTCGCCCAGTACCTGCAGGTGGTGCTCGGGCTTTCGCCCACCGCGGCGGCGGGCCGGTTGCTCCTGGTGCTGGGCGCTTCGGCCGTCGGCAGTGTCGTGACCCCTTCACTGCTGGGACGCTTCGGCAACGCCCGGGTCCGCACGGCCGGGTTCACCGTGGCGGCGGTGTCGTTGCTGGTCCCCGCGGCGGGATCGGCCGCGCTCACGTCGCCGGTGCTGCTCGGCGCCGGGCTGACGGGACTGGGCCTGGGGATGGCTCTAGCGCTCACGTCGAGCACCGACACCCTCCTTTCGGCGACCTCGGCGGACCAGGCAGGCGGCGCCGCGGCCGTGGAGAAGACCGGCTACGAACTGGGCGCCGGCTTCGGGACGACGGTGTTCGGTTCCCTGGCCGCCGCGGTGTACGCGGGGCACCTGGCCGTCCCCTCCGGCGTACCGGAACCGGCGCGGCAACTGGCCTTGTCGGGGCCCGCTCAAGCCGAAGCGGCCACGGCCGGTCTCACTCCGCGTTTGACCGGCGAGTTGCTCGATGCCGCGAAGGCCGCCTGCACCACAGGACTACAGGTGTCGGCGGCCGTCGCTTGTGGACTGTTCATGGTGGCCGTCGTCGTCAGCGCGGGCGTGCCTCGTCGGTGAACTGCTCGGCGAACTCTCCGGTCGGCGGGATCTCCTGGATGACGTCGATCAGCACGCCGTTGGGGTCGGCGACGATGAAGTGCCGCTGTCCGAAATCCTCGCTGCGCAGGGAAAGCGCCTCGGGCAGTCCAGCCTCTTCGACCAGCCGCCGGTGCTCGGCGTCGACGTCTTCGACCTCGAAGTTCAGCAAGAGTCCCTGCACGGGTTTGCCTGCCCCGGCAGGAATGGTCTCGTGCCCGGGGGCGAGGATCGCCAGCTCCCACTCGCCGCGTTTGAGGCTGACGTACCAGTCGGCTTCGAAGGTGGGCTCGAAGCCGAAGTGGTCGCAGTAGAAGTCCCGTGTCTCGGTGATCTTCTCGGTCATGAGAACGGGGTAGAAGCTGGTCAGACGCATGATGCCACCTTGCTCGCGAACAATACCGACCGTCGGTTTGTTTCTCCGAAGTTAGCCAACCGACGGTCGGTATGTCAAGATTCCGGCCATGGCCCGCACGAAGCAGCAGCAACGCGAAGAGACGATGGAGGCGTTGACCGCCACTGCCCGGCGACTGTTCGCCGAGCACGGGTACGGCAAGGTGGGGCTGGAGACCATCGCGCAGACCGCGGGCGTGAGCAAAGGCGCGCTCTACCACCACTTCAGCAGCAAGTCGGACTTGTTCCGGCACGTGCTCGGCGTCGTACAGCACGACGTCGGCGAGCAGATCGCACGGGCCGCGGACGCCGCGCCGGACTCGTGGTCCGGACTGCTCGCCGGCTGCCGCGCGTTCCTCGCCGCGGCGACCGATCCGGTGACTCAGCAGATCATGCTGCTGGACGGTCCTTCAGTGGTCGGCTGGCAGGATTGGCGCGAACTGGACGCGGAGTCGTCCGCCCGGCACCTCGCCGAAGCGCTGACCGAACTGATGGCCGAGGGTGTCCTGGCGAAGCGGCCCGTCGAACCGTTGGTACGCCTGCTTTCCGGCGCGATGAACGAGGCCGCCGTCTGGCTCGCCCACTCCCCCGACCCGAAGGCCGACCTCGCCGCGACCATGGACACGCTCACGCCGATGATGGAGGCGCTACGGCTTCCGGCCTCGCCCGCCTGAAGTACCCGCTTGGTGACGTACTGGCCCGAGGGTTGCGAAAGCCACAGTGCGCGACGTCAGCTGAAGTGATCGACCCAGGTGGCGGTGAAGGCCTCCTTGCCTACCCTGAAGGTAGGGAAGGGGGCCTTCACGCGCAACCGTGAGACTGCTGGGTGGCTAAGACGCCCTTGCCTAACCGTCGTCCTATCGCTCACGAAACGCGAAAGGCCCCACCCTCGCCGGGTGGGGCCTTCACTGCGGTGGGCGATACTGGGATCGAACCAGTGACCTCTTCGGTGTGAACGAAGCGCTCTCCCCCTGAGCTAATCGCCCGCGGTACGAACTTCGGTCCGCCGGGGAAGCGAACCTGGTGCGCGATACTGGGATTGAACCAGTGACCTCTTCCGTGTCAGGGAAGCGCTCTCCCGCTGAGCTAAACGCGCGTGTTGTTTCGTTCGTACTGACGATAGCTTAGCGGACCCCGTTTCCGGGGCTGTCACAGGGGGTTGCCTACCCGCGAGGCTCAGGGTTTCGGCAGCCGCGAGGCGACCGAGCCCGCGATCTCCTTCGCCCGGTCGCAAGGGCTTCCGCTCCCCTCACGCGCCAGCAAGCGGACCGCGACGTGTTCGGCTTCGCGGTCCGGCAGCGGGCGATGCCGCCAGGTGACGGCGCAGTTCGAGTCGCCGAACTCCCGCATGTCGCCGGTGACACCGCTGCCGAGATCGACCGGCGAACCCTCCGGCGCGTAGGAACCTCGCTGCAATTCGACGGTCAGGGTGTCCCCGCCGCCCACCCACTCGCAGATCCGCAGCGTCCGCGGGGCAGGCTGCGCGTTGGGCATGGTCTTGCCGAGCACCGCCGGGTCGGCGATCGTGCACGGATCGAGCGGGAGAAGGCTCGCCGGATCACTCGCGCGGTCGACCTCGTGCGTGCGCAGCCGGGTGAGCGCGGCGGTCAGCATGTCGTCGGCGGCCTTGCAGGGGTCACCTTCCCGGCCGGGATGGGAGACGACGACGCCGAGCCGCCGGTCCGTCGGCAGCTGGACGACCGAGTCGCATCCGCCGCTGATCGTGCTACGCAGCAACGGAAGTCCTTCGGCCGTGCGGTCCGTCCGGTCGAGACTGCTGGTGGACACGCCTTCGCCGAGCCGCAGCTCGAAGTCGACGCCCTTGAGACCGGTGTACTTGCAGCGAGCCGGGTAGATCGGGCCCGTCTCCGGTTTCAGGGTGCCGAACTCCTGCACGAACCGGCCCGCGAGCACCTTGCACGGATCCACCAGGCGCAGGCGTTCCGCGCCGAGCGCGTCGGTCGCTGACAGCGAAGTCGTCCCGGGGTTCTCCGGCTTGGCGTAGTCCGCGATGGTGAGGCCTAGCGCGACCATCCCCGAAACGACGAGCAGGACGACCGCGGCGAGCGAGCCGAACAGGATCTTCTTCGTCCGCGGCGTCATCTTCTTGGGTGGCGGGCGCCAGATCGGCAGTGGCAGGGCCAGCACCGAGCGTACTTCTGCGTCCTGTTGCCGGATCCGGGCGTGCACGGCGGGCGGCCAGGGCGCCGCGCCCGGAGGCACTGGGCCGAGGAAGTCCAGAATCTGTTCCGGAGTCGGCCGTCGTGCGGGGTCCTTGGCCAGACAAGGCTCGGCGATCCGCCGGATCTCGTCCGGGACGTCGCTGAAATCCGCCGCGGCGTGCACGACGTTATACAGGGTCTGCGGCGCGGTCGGGCCGGTGAAGGGGCCGCGTCCGGTCGCGGCCATGACCAGGATCGCGCCGAGGGAGAACACGTCGCTCGCGCCGGTGATCCGCCCACTGCCCGCCTGTTCCGGCGACATGAACGCGGGCGAACCGATGATCGCGCCGGTTCCAGTGAGATCCTGCGCGTCCTCCGCCACCCGCGCGATACCGAAGTCGATCACCCTGGGGCCGTCACTCGTCAGGATGATGTTGCTGGGCTTGAGATCCCGGTGGATCAGTCCAGCGCGGTGGATCTCGGTCAGCGCCGCGGCGAGCCCGGACGCCAGCAGCCGCACCGACTCGACGGGCAGCGGCCCGGCACCGTCCACGGCCTCCTTCAAGGACGGTCCGGTGACGAAGACCGAGGCGAGCCACGGGCTTTCCGCTTCCGCGTCGGCGTCCATGACCGCGGCCGTGTAGGCGCCGGAGACCAACCGCGATGTGGCGACCTCGCGCCGGAACCGTTCACGGAAGCGTGGATCGTGCGCGAACTGGGCGTGCAGCTGTTTGACGGCGACGAGCCTGCCGTCCGGGGCGAGGCCGAGCACGACGCGGCCCATCCCGCCTTCACCGAGTTCGGCGATGATCCGGTACGGGCCGATCTGCCGGGGTTCGCCGGGGTTCAACGGTTTCACTGGTCAGCCCTAGGGTTTCGGAAGTTTCGGCAGCAGTGCCCCGGCGAAGGCCTTCGCCTTTTCACAGGCTTCGTCGGCGGTCATCTTCGTACCACTGGTCCCGACCGTCAGCTCGACGTTCTCCCCGTCACGGTCGCTGACGGACCGGTGCTGCCAGGTCAGCGAGCAGGTGGAGCGCGCGATGCCGTCGTCCTTCTTGGCCAGGTACACCTTGGCGCCGCCGAGATCCAGGGTGGCGGCCTCCGTGTAGTACGAGTCCTTCGATTGCGCGGGCGGGTACGCGCGCACGAAGCTCAGGCGGACGCTGCCCGCCGCGTCGTACCGGCATTGGTGCAGGTGTTCGCGGATCGTTTCGACGACCGGGCCGATCAGCCGGTCCGTGGTCGCGGGGCCGAGCAGCGCACACGGGTCCAGCGGAGCCAGTGTGCCCGCCGGGAGTTCGCGTTCGTGGCCTCCGGCGCGGATCCGTTTGACCGCGTCGGCGAGCGCCGCCTTGACCACCGAACACGCCTGGTCCTTTGTGGACACCGAGTTCACGTCGACGCTGAGCTTGGTGTTCGGCAGGCCGCTGACCGGGACGGCGACCGCGCACGCGTCGTCGGACCCCTTGATGCGCAGCGGAAGCCCTTCCAGCTCGCCGCCGGCTTCGCCTTCGACCAGGTCGCCGCCGACGCTCAGCTCCAGCCACTTACCCGACGGCGAGGAGTACGTGCACGAGTCGAACTGGATGTCGATCTCCGTACTCAGCTTGCCGAACCCGGGCACGTCCCGGCCCGCGAGCACCTTGCACAGGTCGACCCGGCGCAGGTTGTCCGGGCCGAGCGGATCCTGATTGACCGGGGTGGCGACCGGTTCGTCCGGTTGCGGTGACGAACTCGGCGCGATGGCGGCCGGAGGCGGATCGTCCCCGGACAGCGAGATCGCCGCGACGGTGCCACCGGCCAGCAGCACCACGGCGGCCGCGGCCAGTCCCGCGTACAGGCCGCGGCGGGATCGCTTCGGCGGCGGGTTCAGCAGCCGCCGGACCTCGGCCTGCTGTGTCTCGATGAGCTGCGACACCACCGGCGGCCACGGGCTGGTCGTCGGCGGGATCGGGCCGAGCCGCTCCAGCACCCAGGCGGGTGACGGCCGGTCCGCCGGGTTCTTCGCCAGGCACGGCTCGACGATCTGCCGCAGCTCCGGCGCCAACTGCCGCAGGTCGGGCTGGAGGTGCACGACGTTGTACAAGGTGTGCGGAGTGGACGTCCCGGTGAAGGGGCCGCGTCCGGTCGCGGCCATCACCAGCAGCGCGCCGAACGAGAACAGGTCGCTCGCCGGGGTCAGCGGCTTCCCCTCGGCCTGTTCCGGGGACATGAACCCGGGCGAACCGATGACGGCGCCGGTGTGCGTGAGCTCGGAGTCGCCTTCGACGGCGCGCGCGATCCCGAAGTCGATCACCCTGGGGCCGTCACCGGTGAGAATGACGTTGCTGGGCTTCAGATCGCGGTGGATCAGCCCGGCACGGTGGATGTCGCCCAGCGCCAGCGCAAGCCCGGCGGCGAGATGGCGGACCGCCATCGGCGGCAGCGGGCCGGCGGCGGAGACCGCCTCCGACAGTGCGGGTCCGGGCACGAACACCGACGCCAGCCACGGTGTCGGCGCGTTCGGGTCGGCGTCCATGACCGGTGCGGTGTACGCGCCGGACACCAGACGGGACGTTTCGACCTCCCGGCGGAACCGCTCGCGGAAGCCGGGGTCCTGCGCGAAACCCGGGTGGACCTGCTTGATCGCGACCAGGCGCCCGTCGGCGGAGATCCCGAGCAGCACCCGGCCCATCCCGCCCTCGCCGAGCGCGGCGAACACCCGGTAGCGCCCCACGCCGGTGGGTTCGCCGGTGTTCAACGGCTTCACGAAGGCCCCCCTTGTCCCGAGGGGCGATGGTACAAAACCACCCGCAAGTGTCACGCGGCGCGTCGGTCCGCCCGGCCGAAGTCCTTGAGCCGGAGGCTGTTGGACACGACGAGCACCGAGGACAGCGACATCGCCGCCCCGGCGATCAGCGGGTTCAGCAGGCCGAGCGCGGCCAGCGGGATCGCGGCGACGTTGTACCCGAACGCCCAGGCCAGGTTCCCCCGGATGATCCGCAGGGTGCGGTCGGCGAGCCGGATGGCGTCGGGGACCACGCGCAGATCTTCGCGGACCAGCACCATGTCGGCCGAGCGCACCGCTATGTCGCTGCCCTGCGCCATCGCCATGCCGAGATCCGCGGTGGCCAGCGCCGGGCCGTCGTTGATCCCGTCGCCGACCATCGCGACCCGCGCTCCCCCGGCCCGCAGTTCGTCGATGACCGCGGCCTTCTCCGCGGGCAGCACTCCGGCACGCACGTCGGAGACGCCGATCTCGTCCGCGACCACGCGGGCGGCGGCTTCGTTGTCGCCGGTCAGCAGCACGGTCCGCAGGCCGAGCGCGTGCAGGGCGTCGACAGCGGCTCGTGCCGACGGCTTCACGACGTCCCGGACCGCGAGCTGCCCGGCGATCCGGCCGTCGACCGCGACGAGGACCGCCGTGGTGCCGTCCTCCGCCGTGAAGTCGTCGGGGACGGCGATCCCGCGGTCGGCGAACAAGCGCGCGTTGCCGACGAGGACCTCGTGCCCCTCGACCTCGCCCTTCGCACCGAGCCCTGGCAGTGCGCCGAATCCTTCGACCGGGGGCAGATCCGGCAGTTCCGCCCGCGCCGCGGTCACCACGGCCGCCGCGATCGCGTGCTCCGAACCGGCCTCCACGGCCCCGGCGAACCGCAGCACCTCGCCGAGGGTGAACCCGTCGGCGGGGCGGCCCGCGGTGACGGTCATCTTCCCGGTGGTGACGGTGCCGGTCTTGTCCAGTACGACGGTGTCCACCGTGCGGCTCGCCTCGAGCGCGTCCGGCCCCTTGATGAGGATGCCGAGCTGAGCGCCGCGGCCGACCCCGGCCATCAACGCGGTCGGCGTCGCCAGCCCGAGCGCGCACGGGCAGGCGATGATGAGGACGGCGACGGCCGCCGCGAACCCTTCGCGGGCGGGTGCCCCGCCGAGCAGCCAGGCCGCGAGCGTCACCACCGCCACGCCGAGCACGGCGGGGACGAACACCGCGCAGATCCGGTCGACCAGCCGTTGCACCGCGGCCTTGCGGGCCTGCGCGCGTTCGGCCAGCGCGGTCATCTGGGCCAGCTGCGTATGCGTGCCGACCGCGGTCGCGCGGACGACGAGCCTGCCGTCCCGGTTCACCGAAGCGCCGACGACCCGGTCCCCGGTGGCGACTTCCGCGGGCACCGGCTCACCGGTCACCGCACTCACATCCACAGTGGACAGTCCGCTGCGGACGACGCCGTCGGCGGCGATCGACTCCCCCGGCTTGACCACGAACAGGTCCCCGACGGCCAGTTCGCCGACCGGGACCATGCGCTCGACACCGTCCCGCAGCACCCGGACGTCCTTGGCGGCCAAGGCGTCCAGCGCGGCCAGGAGTCCGGCGGCACTGCGCCTGGACCGGCTCTCGAAATACCGGCCCGCCAGCAGGAAGGTGGTCACACCGGCGGCGACGTCGAGGTAGATCGCGTCGGCGCCGGCCGCCGTCGGGCCGAAGCCGATCCAGTAGCCGGGCTCCGTGCCGCCCGCGAAGGCGGACCACGCCGACCACACGAACGACGAGAGCACGCCCAGCGACACCAAGGTGTCCATACTGGACGATCGATGACGGAGGTTCCGCAGCGTGGCACGGTGGAACGGCAGCGCGGACCAGAACACCACGGGAACGGCCAGGGCGAGGCACAGCAGTTCCCAGCCGGGGAACCGCAGCCGCGGCACCAGCGCGAGGGTGATCGAGAGGTTCCCCAGCGGGATCGCCAGCAGCGCGGCGACGACCAGCCGTCGCCGGAGATCCCGGACCCGGGCGAAGCCGATGTCGGGATCCTCTTCGCCGCGAAGCTCCGCCGTGTAGCCGGATTTGCGGACCCGCTCGATGAGCACGTCGTCAGCCAGCGCCGCGGGCACCTGCACGGTGGCGCGCTCGGTCGCGTAGTTCACCGACGCGCGCACCCCGTCCAGCTTGTTCAGCGTGCGTTCCACCCGCGCCGAACAAGCGGCGCAGGTCATCCCCGACACGGTCAGTTCCACCGTGCGGACGGCGGTCTCCGGCGCGGAAATCGTCATTTCGTGGCACTCCCAGGATTCACCAGTGGTTCCTCGGTGGCGGAACAGGTGTCCGGGTCGTGTCGCGAGGCAGATTACCGCCGCCGGGAACCGGCGCCGCCGTCGGCCCGACTACTGCGGTGGTGGTGGAAACAGGCGTCTCAAGTCAGGCTTCGGTACAGCTGGTCGTGAGTGGCGTTTCGGGTTCTAATGAGAGGAAGGGCAAACGTGGCGTGATCGAATCCTGTCACGCGGGCCGTCTTCGCCGGCTTCGTGATGAGATCACCGCCCTGGACAACAGGGTTCCGGACTGACTCGCCGGCCGACTCCGGCGTGAAGTGCCCACCAGGGACGCTTCACGCCGATTGCGTGCCCGATTAATGTCCTGATGTCCGCTTCTTGCCGGGGTCGTGAGTGGCAAAGACGGTTAGAACGATCATTGCCGCTCACGACCCCCGCACAAAGCACCCAAATCGGGCACAAGGGGGTGTCTTCGTGTCCCTTGTGGACAGCGGGGTCGCGATCAGCTCGGCAGGCCGGGCCTCCAGCACGCAGCACGCCGCATTTGCCTTACCCCTCAAATAGAACACGAATCGCCACTCACGACCAGCTGTACCACTAGGCCTGGCGCGGGGTCAGCGCGAGTTCGAAGGTGTTGCCGTCCCCCTGGACGAGTGTGCTCACGTAGGAGGTGAACGCGCCACAGCCGGTCAGCGGCGCCAGCGAATAGGTGCCGCTGAGCGCGCCGCCCTTCGCCATGGCGAAACCGTCGCCGGTGCGCAGTTCCGCCGTCGACGGGGCCGACGTCCGGCAGCCCGGCCCGGTGCTGACCGGCATGCCGACGAGCGTCACCAGCGGGAGGACGGTGGTGAACCGGGATCTCGCGACGAAACCGGTCCCGGCGAGATCGCCGCCCTGCGGTCCGTCGGCGACGAACTCCAGATCGGCCGAACCCGGCAGGAAGCCGAACAGCCGGAAATCGGCGTGTGCCTTGTCGAACACCGGGCCGCCACTGAACACCGTCGCCGCGGTCGGGCTCAGCTCGAAGGCGCCGGTCAGCGGCGCGTCGGCACCGAGTGCCTTGATACCGGTCTTCCCGGCGATCGTGAACCGGTGCCCCGCGGGCTTCTCGCCGAGATCGAAGGAGAGCAGGATCGGGTCCTGGCCGGGGTCGAGCGTGCAGTCCGAGGTGAAGGAGCCCAGCCCGGTGAAGGAGCCATCGGCCTTCTTCGGAGTGAGTCGGGTGGTGAAGTCGCCGACGGTCAGCGTCGTCTTGCCCGGTTTCGCCAGCGTGATGGTGGGCACGGAGCCGGTCGCCACCGGGCTGAACGTGCCGGACGGCGGGACGTCGGTCTTGGCGACGTTCAGCGGGATGCGCACGGGAAGCGGGTTCGCGTCGCCGTTGACCAGTGTCACACCGGCCGCCGCGGTGCCTTCGATGGTGGTGGCGCCGACGAGGTTGAGGCCGCGCGCCGCCTTGTCCGGCACCGTCACGGTGATGGTCAGGCCGGAGGTGGTGAGCGTGCCGCCGGGCGCCGTCGGCACCTCGAAGTCGGCCTTGATGTTCACGTCGAGCTTCTGCAGCCCGATCAGCGGGAACGGGCAGGTGAACGACAGTTTCTTGTCGACGGGCGTACCGGCCGCCGCGCCGCGGACGGCGACGAACAGCAGGCAGCCCGCCGTGAGCAGGACGGTGAGGCCCGCCGCGAGCAGCATCCGGACGTTGATGCGAAGGGGCATGGTCGCCTTCCTGGACGGCACGGAAACGGCACCGGTCCCCGTCACGGAGCGCGACGGGGACCGGCTGCCTGACTTACTTCTTGGTGAGGTTCAGATCGAGCGTGTTGCCGTCGCTCTTGGCGAACGCGCTGATCCAGTCGTTCAGCTGACCGCAGTTCTGCAGAGCCGACAGCGAGTAGGTGCCGGTGAGCTTCCCGCCCTTGAGCAGGTCGAAGTCCGGACCGGTGGTCATCTCGCTGGTGGACGGGCTGACCGTGCCGCACTTGGGGTCGCTGCTGATGGGGATCCCGAAGACCTGCACGCTCGGCAGGAACACGTTGAACTTGATGTGCGCCTTGAACCCGGTGCCGACGAGCTCACCGGTCTGCTTGCCGACCTGCTCGACCTTGATCTCCGAACGGCCGTCGACGAACCCGAACAGCTTGAACTGGGTGGACGACGGGTCGAGCTTCAGGTCACCGGTGAACGTCTTCGACGCGAGATCCACGTCCGCGTCGAAGCCACCGTTGATCTCCGCCGTGCTGCCGAGCGACTTCAGCGCCGTCTGTCCCTTGATGCCGAAGGCGTACTTGATCCCGCCGCCACCGGGCGTGGTGGTGGTAGTGGGCGGGGTCGTCGGCGTGGTCGGGGTGGTCGGCGTCGTGGGAGTGGTGGGCGTGGTCGGGGTGGTGGGCGTGGTCGTGCCGCCACCGCCGTCACCGATCTTGATCGTGGCCAGCGTGTTGTTCTGGCCAGGATCCTGCTTGCACGGCGCGTCGATCGTGCCGTCCGGCGTGATGCCGGTGACCGAACCGTCGGCCTTGCGCGGGGTGACCTTCAGCTGCAGGTCACCCACGGTGATCTTCGCTTCGCCGGGCTGGTTGAAGGTCAGCGAAGGCGTCTTGCCCGCCGCGTTGACCGTCATCTCGCCCGAGGTGGGGATGTTCTGCTTGGCGATGTCGTTCGGGACGTTGACCGGGAGGTTGAGCCCCGGTGCCGCCACGGTCGCCGCCGCGACGGCCTGTCCTTCCAGCGTGGTCGCACCGATCAGGTTGAGCCCGCTGACCGTGTCCGCGTTGATCGTGGAGACGGCCTTGATGTCGAACGTGCCGGTCGGCTGACCGGTCTTGACCGACAGCGGAAGATCGGTGTTGATCACCACCTTCAGCGACTGCGACCCCACGAGCGGCAGGTCGCAGTGGTAGTTGAGCGGGAGCGAGATCGGATCGGCGACACTGGACTGTGCCCCGACCACGAGTACCGCGGCGGCAAGCCCCACGGCACCGGCAGCGGCGGCGGCGACCGCCTTCTTGGTTCCTCTACGGTGACTCACGATCGTCCTTCCGTGGTATCAACGATGATACGAAACGGCGTACAATTCCCCAGAGCAATGAATATCGGCCCGAGAGAATTCTCCGGGTAGCGACGATGTCTGACGGATCGCAACCGAACAGTAAACTAACGACGCGTCCACACCGCTATCAAGTGCTTCACCGGAAAAGTTGACCGGCCACGGGTAAATTGTCACGCGGGCACGGTACAACCGGCTGGTTCCTAGTAGCGGCACATGGGTTTCCCCAGTTCAGAGCCAGGTAAGACCGCTCGCGGAACCGCTGACGAGAGTGACAATCTCACCGCTGGAAACTATCTCGCACGTGCCAATCACACTTTTCCAGGTCACCACCGCCTTGCCTGCCGGAATCTTTCGTGAGTAACCTCGCGGTTCAGCAAGCCGGTCACCGCCGACCAGCGCGGAATCCCGCTCGTCGCGGGCGGGGCAGGCCCTCTTTCGCCGAATTCGACGGGGAAACCATGAAAAGAATGCGCCGCATGGCAGCGCGAATCGCGTTCGCCGCCGTCTCCACGACCGCCGCGGCGGTCCTGTTGAGCGCCTGCGGGTCCGACGATCCCGCCGACGCCGGCAGACACGCCGACCCGGCCGCGCTCGCCTGGGTGGACAAGGTGTGCTCGGGTGTCGCGACGGGCTCGGCGAAGCTGTCCAAGCCACCCGCGTTCGACCCCGCCGACCCGCAGGGGACCAAGACCGCCATGGTGGGTTTCCTGAATTCGCTGTCCGCCGCGCTCGACGACATGGCGGGCGGGATCCGGAACGCCGGTGTACCACCGGTCCCGGATGGACAGTCCGCTGTGGACAAGGCCACCACCACGCTCGGTGAGACCAAATCGAAGGTGTCCGCCACCCTGACGCGGATGCAGGACGCGAAGGTCACCGACCAGGCGAGCCTGCAGAAGGTGGTCGCCGACGCCGACAGCACGATGAGCGGATTGAGCGAGCCGGAAGGCCCGATCAAGCACCTTCGTGCCAACCCCGAACTGGAGCTCGCGTTCGCCGAGTCCACGACCTGCCGCCAGGTCTACGGCGGCAACGCCTGAGCGGACACCCTCGAAGCCCGGGGCAGGTGTCGCGAAAGCCACTTTCGGGACACCTGATGTCCTGAAAGTGGCTTTCGCGACGCTCTGCCCCTCACCCAGCCCACCGCCTCTGGAGGCCCGGCCGTGCCGACCCCGTTCCCCCGCCCGTCCCGCCGGACGCTCGCCGTCGCGCTGGCGATCGTCCTGTCTGCCGGTCTCCTGACCGTGCTGAGCGGGAGCCCGGCGAGCTCCGCCGCCCCGGCGGCGTCCGACGACTCGTTCTACACCCCGCCGTCCCCGCTCCCGGCGGGCAAACCGGGTGACATCATCCGCTCGCGTGTCTCGAAAGCCGGTCCGCGTAAGGATTCCGTCAACGCGTGGCAGGTGATGTACCTGTCGACCGACGCCCTCGGGCGGCCGGACGCGGTGACCGGGACCGTGCTGGTGCCGAAGAACGTGGACCCGGCGAAGGCGCCGATCGTCTCGTTCGGCGCCGGTACGCACGGCCCCGCCTTCCACTGCACGCCGTCGAAGATGATCGACATCGGCGCGTTCTACGAGCAATCCGGCCTCGACGACGCGCTCGACGCCGGATTCGCCGTCGCGCTCACCGACTACGAGGGCTATCGCCAGGATCCGAAAACGACGTACGTGGTCGGGCGTTCGGAAGGACCGGCGATGATCGACGCGGTCCGCGCCGCGCAGCGCCTGCCGGAGGCGAACCTGTCCACCGACGCCAAGGTGCTCTTCCGCGGGTACTCGCAGGGCGGCGGGGCGGCGGCCTGGGCCGGCGAACTGCAACCGGCCTACGCGCCGGAGCTGAACCTCGTCGGTGTCGCCGCCGGCGGCGTGCCCGCCGACCTCGTCCAGGTCACGCTGCAACTCGACGGAAAATTCGGTTTCGGCGTCTTCGCCTACGCACTGATCGGCCTCGACCACGCCTATCCCGAGCTGAAGCTGGATTCGTTCCTCAGCGACAACGGCCGCGTGAAGCTGGCGGAGATGCAGAAGAGCGCGTGCACCTTCGAGCTGCTCACCACCTACGCGAATCAGAAGATCGCCGACTACACGACCAGCGCCGGTTACGTGCGGCCGGAATGGGTGAAGCGGCTCAACGAGAACAAGCTCGGCGGCACTCCGCCGAAGGTCCCGGTGTTCCTCTACCACGCCTCCCAGGACCAGCTCGTGCAGTTCGCGCAGGCCGAGGCGCTGCGCAAGGCCTACTGCGCCGCGGGTGTCAAGACGACCTGGAAGACCTTCGACACCGACCACATCACGGCGGTCTACACCGGCAACGCCGACGTGCTCGCCTTCCTCAAGGACCGGGTCACGGGCACCCCGGCGACGTCGAACTGCTGAGCCGGGCGGTGCTCAGAACCGCCCCGGCATCCTTTGTGGACGATGGTGCGCGGACCGGCGAGCGGCGTGAGCTGCTCCGGTTCGCCACCGTCGGCCTCGCGGCGTTCGGGCTCACGCTCGGGGCCAACTACGGGCTGAAACTCACCGTCCTGCAAGAGAAACCGGTCACGGCGCTCGCGATCGCGACCGTCGTGGCCACCGCCTTCTCATATCTGCTGTCCCGGCGCTGGGCGTTCCACACCCGCGGCGGCAGACGCGGCTTCACGGAAGCGGCGCTGTTCTTCACCGTGAACGCGGTCGCCGTGACGATCAACCTGTGCCCGCCGCTGATCTCGCGCTACGTCCTGCGGCTCGAGGTGCCCGAAGTCGGTTTCCTCGTCCAGGAGATCGCCGACTTCGTCAGCGGGATGGTGCTGGGCACCGCGGCGGGTTCGGCGTTCCGCTGGTGGGGCTACCGCCGCTGGGTGTTCCCGGTGGCGGGAGCGCGTCAGACGTCGGCGGGCCGCAACCGTTCCGCGCGCAGCGCCAGCTCGATCCGCAGCCGCTGATCCGGATCGTCCAGCCGTTCGCCGAACAGCTCCGTGAGCCGCCGCAGCCGTGCCCGCACCGTCTGCGGATGCACGGCGAGCCGTCGGGCGATCTCGGGCGCGCTCCCCCGCGTCTGCACCTGTGTGAGCAGGGTCGCCGCCAGTTCGTCGTGCTGGCGCGGCGCCAGCCCCGACAAGGGTTCGAGCGCCTCGCCGGCCAGCCGGTCGAGCAGGAACTCGTCGGCGAGCAACAGCAGCGTGGTGATGTGCTCTTCGCACCACAGCACCGGGCCGACCGTCGTGATCATGCCCCGCTGGGTGAGTTCGGACGCGCGCCGCGCGATCCGGAACGACTCGGCGGCCTGCGCGACCGGGACGGACACCCCGACCGTCGCCGACCAGCCGGACGGCAGGTGCCGCAGGCCGCCGAGGTCGGCCTCCGGACAAGCCACGAGCGCGCCGGGCACGTCGGAGACAAGGTCCACCGGGACCGCCGCGGGCAGCAGGCCCGGCGGGAACGAGGGCGCGCCGGGCGCCGCGGTGAAGACGACCGCGGTGATCCGTTCGGGGATCCGCCAGCCGATGGCGACGGCGAGCGCGCCGGCGTCGGCCTGGCTGTATCCGGAGCCACCGGTCAGCAGCCGGAAGAGCCTGGCCCGCTGCTCCGCGGGGCCCGTCGCCTCGGCTTGCGCGGCGTTGTACCCGTCCGTCAGCGCCATCGTCACTTCGACGACGTCACCGAACAGACATTCCGCCGCGCCGTAGAGGACGTCGCCGGGCAGCTGGAGCTGGCGGCCGATCGCGGCGATCGAACGCCACAGCACCCGGCTCGAGACCCGGAACGCCGCCTGCGCGGACTCCCTGCTGAGCCCTTGCTGGAACGCGATCCGGCCCTGGGCACGGAAATCGGCCAGCAGGTCGTTCTGCAGGAGTTCGGGGACGCCGACCCGGTCGATGGCGCGTTCGATACTGCGCCGGGTCAGCTCGACGGCCGCGGCACGGGCCTCGCCGTCGCTGAACACTTCGGCGCATTCGCCCACCTCGGACACCACGCCTTCGACACAGTGCCGGGCGATCGCCGGGATGCGCGGGCGGATGGCGTCACCGAGTTCCCTCGGCAGGCGTTCCCACAACACGCCAACGGACTGCCAGCTCACGTGTGCGATCCCCCGCTGTGAAGTAGGCCGACGATTTCGGGCACCCAATCCCTTTCGTCCGCGCGCCACCGGCGCACTCGAATGCACGGAGCGTAGGACCGCCGACACATCCGTGTCAAAAGACGTCACACCGAAACGCCCGCTCGTTGTCACGTGGCTGAGCGTCGCGACTTTCCGTTGCAAATTCAACGTCACATTCGGGGTACAGGCCGTCCGCCGATCCAGTACAAACGGCCCGCACCGTTCCCGTCGATCCGACGCGATTATGCAAACGGATTCATGTTTCCCTTCCTGGTTCGAAGAAAATCAAAGGGTGGTCTTGGTGGTCGAGTACCGCGGTTTCGGCATGCTGGCGGCGCTGCCGCGTTCGCTCGGCGAAGAACTGCGTCCGTATACCGGTCACGCCGCGGCCGCCATGGTCAAGCAGGTGCAGCGCTCGGTCACGGCGTACTCGCAGCCGTTGCGCGGTGTCTTCGGCCGCGTCCTGGTCGTCTCCTGCGAACGGGCGGTGCGCCACTACGTCGAGTGCATCGGCGATCCGGACGCGCCCCACGACCGCTGGATCGACTTCTACCGTATGCGCGGGCGGATCGAATTCACCGAGGGCCGCAGCCTGGAACCGTTGCACGACAGCGTGACCATCGGCGCACGGGCGGCATGGCGGGCGATGCGGCCCATCGTGCGCGGGCTCGGCGTCGGCCTCGACGTCATCGCGCTCGCGGCCGAATCCGTCTTCGTCTACGTCGACGAACTGTGCGCCACGACGATCGAGGGGTATCAGGAGGCGGAGGCCAGGGCGGCGGGCGCGATCCCGCTCCGGCGCCGTCGCCTGCTCGAACTGATCGCCCAGGCGCCGGAAGGTTCCGCGTGCAGCATCGCCAGCCTCGCCGACGGCGCAGGCTGGCGGGTTCCGCGAGCCGCGGCCATGGTGGCACTCCAGCGCGCTCCCGGCGCGCCCGCCTTCCCGGTCCACCTCCTGGACACCACCGTGCTGGCCGACCTCGACACCGCCGAGCCGTACCTGCTCACCGCGGATCCGGACACCGATCTCGCCCCGCTGAAGGACGCGCTGGACGGCTGGCGCGTGGCGGTCTCCCCCGTCGTACCGCTCGCCGACGCCCCGGCCGCCCTCCGCACCGCCCGCCGTGCGCTACTGCTGGACAGCGAGGACGCGCCCGGCCCGGTCATCTGGTGCCGGGATCACCTCGCCACACTGTGGCTGCTGGCCGAGGATTTCCTCGGCGCCGAACTCGCCAAACAGAGCCTCGACCCGTTCACCTCGCTGAGCGGGAAACAGCAGGAGCGGCTCAGCGAAACCCTGCTGGCGTGGCTGGAAACACGCGGTGGCGCGCCGGAGATCGCGCTGCGGCTCGGCGTGCATCCGCAGACCGTGCGGAACCGCCTCCGTCAACTGGAGGACCTGTTCGGCGACCGACTCAAAGACGCTGACGACCGGCTGAACATGCAACTCGCGCTCCGCGCGCAGCGGCTCATGCGCGCCCACCGCCGCGACGAAGGGACGCCAGGGAGCTGACACGCCGGACCCTCCGTTCCGGCGGCCGCACGGTGGGGAGCACCCAGCGGAGGCCGCGGCGGGCACGCTTCGCCCTCGGCTGATCGACATGGAAGTCCGCCCGGCAGGCCATCGCGTTCTCCGTCGTTACGGGTGTTTACCAACGTTTTCCTGAATACCGGGACGGTGGGAAAATGTCGATGCGCAATTGCCCCGCCCGCGCGGTTTTGGCATCCGGCTCGGGGTCGACCCCGGCATTCTTGTCACCCGGGTCGCAATTGCCGCACGTGTCCGGCGACACGCTGACGGACCCGGCGTTCTACACGTTATTTTGACGCCTGACAACGGAAAGGCGGGACATGACCCTCGAAGCGCGCACACTGACCCTGCACGGGCGGGAAATCCGGCTACGGGAATACGTTCCGTCCACAAAGGACGCTGCGGGTGAACCGCTCGTACTGCTGCACGGCATCTCGGGCAGCAGCGAGACGTGGGTCCCGCTGCTCGACCACTTCGAGCACACCGGGTTCGGGCGCCATGTCCTCGCCCCCGATCTTCCGGGCCACGGTGATTCGGCCGCACCTCGGGCCGATTACGGCCTCGGCGCGATGGCCAGTGTGGTCCGCGACGTCCTCGCGCTCACCCGGAACCGGCACGCGACCATCGTCGGGCATTCCCTCGGCGGCGGGATCGCGATGCAGTTCGCCTACCAGTTCCCCGAGATGTGCGCCCGGCTGGTGCTCGTGGGCAGCGCCGGGCTCGGCCCGCAGGTGACCCCTGTGCTGCGCGCGACGGCGCTGCCGGGGGCCAACGCGACGCTCACCGTCGCGGTCAATCCGGTCACCGTCGCGATCGCTCGCGGGATCGCCGCCGCCGGCCGCGCGCTCGGCGGGAAGCTCTCCGCCGAGACCCGAGAGCTGACCCGTCACCTTGCGTCACTGGCCGCCCCGGGCAGGCGTCGGGCGTTCCTGTTCATCGCGCGCAGCCTGATCGACCTCCGGGGCCAGCGCGCGAGCGCGATCGACAAGCTCTATCTCGCCCGGGAGGTGCCCACCCTCGTCGTCTGGGGAGCGCACGACCCGCTCATCCCGGTCGCCCACGGCCGCAAGACCGCCGAAGTGCTGCCGGACAGCCGATTGACGGTGTTCGAAAATGCGAAACACTTTCCACATGTGGCCGACCCGGCCCGGTTCGGTGACGAGCTCGAACGCTTCCTCACCGAGACCGCTCCGGCCCGGTTGAGCCTGGACGAGGTCGTCGAGGTGCTCATCCGCGCCAGCGAGGCGGCGGAAGCGCCCGAAAACGTCCCGGAAAAATTGTCATCCGGACGCCATCTCAGGCCTGCCTGAATGTCACCCACCATCGGATCGGACCACCCGTTCGGGTGTAGTCCATCCAGGTGGCCGCTCAAGCTCCCGCCAGCCGTTGACAGTCCTCTCGGCCGGATTTTATGTTGCGTGAGCCACAAAATCTGGATCGGCTTCACCGTTGAAGAGGCTGATTTTGTTGCCAGCAAGGATAAAAAACATGACCGACTTGGATACCGGATTCTCGCGGCACGATCTGCGGACCGCACGACCCGACCCCGGCGTGCGTCACCCCGCCACCCCGCTCCGCCAGCCACCGGGTCCGGTCCAGCGACCGCGCGCCTTCACGCCGGCACCGAGAACCCCAGTGGAGAACCGACCTGTGCGCAGCACCGGTGCGAATGGACTGTGGGCGTCACTGCCCAGAGACCTTGGCGAGCGGTTCCGGCCGCGGGCCGACCCCTTGGCACGAGCCATCCTGCAGGAGGTGCAACGAGCCGTCCCCGAGTACGCGCAGCCGTTGGAAGGCGCGTTCGGACAGATGATCACGCAGGGTATCCGGCAGGCGATCCTGCACTGCCTCGACACCGTCGGTCAGGGGACGGCGCCGCTCGACAAATGGTCGGCGGTGTTCCGCAACCTCGGGAAGGTCGAATTCAACGAGGGCCGCAGCCTCGACTGTCTCCAGACGGCCTACCGCGTCGGCGGCCGCGTCGCGTGGCGGCACGTTTCGGAATTCGGGCAGGCGATCGGAGCGGACGCCGATCTCCTGTGCACCGCGGCCGAAGCGATTTTCGCTTACGTGGACGAGATTTCCGCACTGTCCATCGAGGGCTACACGGCCGCGCAGGAGCGGGCCGCGGGCACCAGGGCCAGACGCAGGCGCAGGCTGCTCGAACTGATGCTCTCCGATCCCCCGTCCTCACCGCAGTCGATCGCGTCCCACGCCGCCAACGCGCAGTGGGCGCTGCCGACCGAGATCACGGTCGTCGCGCTGGAGCGACGGCTCGGCCCGCTTGACCCCGACAGCGCCGACCTGGACGCCGACGTCCTCGTCGACTTCGAAGGCCCCAAACCCTGCCTGGTCACCGGCGACCCGGACAAGCATCTGAAGGATCTCGCCGAACGGCTCCCCGGCTGGCGCGCGGTGATCGGCCCGGCCGTGCGGCTCACCGAAGCGCCGCGCTCCCTGCTGTGGGCGCGCCGCACGCTGCGGCTGGTCCAGCGAGGGGTCCTTCCGGACAATCCGGTCACGCGGTACAGCGATCATCTGTCCACCCTGTGGCTGCTCGCGGACGAGTTCCTGGTCCGTGAACTGTGCACGCGCAGCCTCGCCCCGTTCGACGACCTCACCCCCAAACAGCGGGCGCGGCTCGGCGAGACGTTGCTGATCTGGCTGCAATCCCGGGGCAGCGCTCCGGAGATCGCGAAGAAACTCAAGGTCCACCCGCAGACCGTCCGGTACCGCATGCACCAGCTCATCGATCTCTTCGGCGACCGGTTGAACAACGCCGACGACCGGCTCGACATGGAGATCGCCCTGCGCGCGGAGGCCTTGCTCGCCGAGGACTGACAGATCAGCGTTTCCCACTCACAACGAGGTGACGAGGTGACCCGACCGCAGGACGCCCGCAGCGGGGTCGAGGCGACGTACGGTCCGCTGCTCACGCCTGCCCGGCCGGGTGGGCCGAGCGGGCGCCCGGTCCAGCTCTGGGCGTTGCTGCCGAGAGAGCTGGCGACGGTGTTCAGACCGGTGCTGGCCGACGTGGCCGGGGAGGTGGTCCGCGAGATCCAGCGGACCATCCCCGACTACGCGCGGCCGCTGGACGGCGCGTTCGGAAAGGCGCTCAAGACCGGCGTCCAGATGGCGTTCCTGCAGTTCGTGGAACGGATCGGGAACCCGGAAGCGCCGTCGGAGGACCGCCGGAGCGTATTCCTGAGCCTGGGTGTCCAGGAGTTCCACCAGGGCCGCAACGTCGACGTCCTCCAGGCGGCGTACCGCGTCGGCGCCAGGGTGACCTGGCGCCGGGTGGCCGAAGCGGGCCGACGCGCGAGAGTTCCTTCGGCGACGCTGTGCCTGCTCGCGGAAGCCATCTTCGCCTATATCGACGAACTGTCGGCGCTCTCGGTCGAGGGCCATGCGGAGGCACGGGAAAAGGCCGCCGGCGCACTGGAGCGCCGGCGGCACCGTTTGATGGAACTCCTGCTCGCCGAGCCACCGTCACCGCCGGACGTCGTCAAACACGCCGCCGACCTGGCCCGCTGGCAACTACCGGATCTGCTCGTCGCCGTCGCTCTCGACCGGCCGTCGGACGAAGCACCGGCGGTCGCGCCGACCGCGCTGGCCGACTTCGAGAGCGCCTCGCCCTGTCTTCTGCTCCCCGCCCCCGAACCGGACGAACGGGACCGGTTCGCCGAAGAACTGACCGGCTGGCGGGCCGCGATCGGCCCCGCCGTCCCACCCGTTTTCGCGGCACGTTCGCTGCGGGCCGCACGCGAGGCCCTGCGGCTCGTCGACTCCGGCGCGCTCGCCGACGAGCCCGTGACGTGGTGCGTCGACCATCTTTCCCGCCTGTGGCTGCTCAAGGAGCCGTTTCTGGCCGCCGAGCTGGTCCGGGAACGCCTCGGGCCGCTGGCCGGGTTGACCGGGAAGCAGCATTCGCGGCTGGCGGGAACGCTGCTGGCGTGGCTGGAGACCTGCGGGAACGTCCGCGAGGTGGCGGAACGGCTCGCCGTGCATCCGCAGACGGTGCGGTCCCGTGCCCAAGAGCTGGAGGCGCTGTTCGCGGACGGGCTGCGGGACCCTGAGCGACGGTTCGAGATGATCCTGGCCCTTCGGGCGGCCCCTTCTTGAGGCTTTGCGGCGGACTGCTCGGGTGTCCCCAATGTGGCATTGGGGACACCCGGCTCGGCCGAGGAAACTCGACCTTCACACCGCCCCAAGTACGTGAAGCCCCTTCCCTCGGCTGAGCCGAGGGAAGGGGCTTCACGCGCAACAGGCCTTTGGGTTCTGGAGGGTGGTGTCGCGAAAGCCGCTTTCGGGACAAGATCGCCGGGCGGTCGTGAGCCCGACGGCGGCCGGAGATTGCGAAAGAGAGTGGCTTTCGCAACCCTCCTCCAGGCACGGCACCCAGCAGGACCACGAAAGCCCGTGAGGGCCTCCTTCCCTACGCTCAGGGTCAGGGGCTCGGCAAAGTCGCGTAAACGCTGCTCGGTGTCGCTCTTGGTGATTCGAACGGGGCCGACGGCAGGGGGCTTGAACGGACGGTGTCCACAAGGACGCCAGCTGCCAGGTGGACGTCCGTTTGAGCGCATCTGTACGGTTTTCGAGCGGGGTCGTGAGTGACGAAGAGGGTTCCATTGAGGGGTAAGTCAAATGTGGCGTGACCGAGCCTCTGCGGTGAAGGACCCCTTCGCTGGGTCAAGGCGGAGAGGCGGCCTTCCCGGTGTGGTTCTGGACTGGCCGACAGGAGCCAGCTGCGCTCTGAGCGTCCACAAGGGACGCTTTCCGGTGACGAAATGTCTGTTTCAAGGCCATATGCCCGCTTTGGCAAGGGGGTCGTGAATGGCAAGTAGGGTTCTAACCCTCTTTGCCACTCACGACCCCCTCGCCAAATCGCACAAATCGCTCAACTCGGGCACTGACACCACGGAAAACGTCCCTTATGGACAGTCAGGAAGGTGTCTCTTCGGCAAGTCCGCTCCTGCCGCCAACTCCGGCACGCCACGTTTGACTTACCCCTCTATAAACCTCTTTGCCACTCACGACCCCATCACAAAACGCCCGAAGCAGACACGGTCACACCGACAGTGTCCCATGTAGACAGTCGAGGAAGTCACTGTGACGAGCCCCATCCGGCACCCGCTTGACCCGCGGATAGCCGACTTTGCCGGGATCCTGACCCTTCGGGCGGCCCCTTCTTGAGGCGAAAGCCCGTGAAGGCCTCCTTCCCTACCTTGAGAGTAGGGAAGGAGGCCTTCACGGACCGGCGACCGCTCAAGTCAGGCGGCCGCCAGGGCGGTCACCCGCCACTTCCCCTCGGCCCGTTCCGCGCTGACGCTCAGCTGAGCCGCACCGGTACTGCGTTGCCCGTCCCCGCGCACGCCGGTCTGGTCCAGGAACACCAGCAGCGACGCCCGGTCCCCGTCGAGGACCTTCACTCCCGAGACCACCGCGGTCGAGGTCACGACCAGTTTCTGCTCCGCCGCGAGCCCCCGGACCTGCGCGAACAGCTGGTCGTACTGCCCCAGCGCCGGCCCGGTGAGGACCTCTTTCGCGGCTTGCTCGCTCTTGGCGGGGTCGTCGTAGCGGTAGGAGAAGACCGTGCCGAGCGCCTTGCCGATCTGATCGCTCACCTCCGCGGTGGTGGCGACGTCGGTCAGCGCCGTGTTGTGCGCCAGCACCGCCGTGGCGTCCCGCGCCTCGATGGCGAACCACCCCGCCAGAGCCGCCATCACCAGCGCGACCGCGCCGAACACCAGCGCACCCCGCCGCCGCACCGGAGCGACGGCGGGAGGATCGGCCGGAGCCTCCTCCGAGGCTTCCGCAGGTTCGAGTACCTTTGTGCCACCGCCCATCTTCCCTGCGACCTTCACCGCGCGCCGCGCCGGTTTGACGGCTCGTTTCGTGGTCATCCCGTCCTCCGTCAGGGCTTTCCGGTGTCGGTCACCGGCACCTGGCCGAGCGACGTGACCCGCCACCCGTCCGGTGTCCGGTTCAGGCCGGCGCGGAACCGGTTGTGCTTGGTCACCGCTTCCCCGCCTTCGGGCCGCACCTCGAGTTCGACCGCAGCGATCACCTCGGCCGTTCCACCGCCACTGTCCACTTCGGTCACCGCGGCGTCGACGACCCGGCCGGTGGTCACGGTCTTCGCCTGGCCGATCCGGCCGAGACCGCCTTCACGGTCGCGCGCCAGTTCGTCGTGCAACGCGCCGCCGGACAGGTTCAGCCAGTTCTGGTAGCCCTGCTCCGCCTGCCGGTAGTCCAAAGTGGTCAGAGCGGCGACGGCCTGTCTGCCCACCTGCAACGCCTCCTCACGAACCGTCGCCCGCGCGACACCTTCGTCGTGGCTCGCGTCCCACCACGAGTAGCCGAACCAAGCCGCCAAAGCCGTGGCGATCGCGGCGAGGAACGCGGCGATTCGAGTCATGGACTTCACCTTCCCGGCACGTTCTGCGAGCCGCGCACGTTCGTGGGATTGCCCTTGGGCAGGGCACAGCGCGCAGCGGTGTTCAACGGACGCGGCGAAGTGTCGAGTCCGTCGCGGTAGGCGGTCCCGTAACCGGTGACGCACGGCGGCGGATCGAAGAACGTCAGCGAGAGACCGACGCGCGCGCCGTCGGGTCCCATGATCGCGTGCCCCGCGGCGACCGCTTTCGGCGCGGTGACCAGCAGTTGTTCGAGGCCGTCCTGGCGCGTTTCCAGCACGTCCGCGGTGGTCAGCAGGTTGGCCAGCAGGATGCCGAGGCTGGGGCCGGTCTCCCGCAGAAGCGTGCTGACCTCGTTCGCGGCCGCGGGGACGGCCGGGATCAGCCGCCGCAGATCGCCGTCGGAGCTCTTCAAGGTCGCGGCGAGCAGTTTCGCGTTGGCACCGAACGAGCGGATCGCGTCCGCCTGCGAGACCTGGGTGTCGAGCACGGTCTGCGCGTCGGTCACGAGCCGGGTCAGCGGGCCGACATGCGCGCTCGCCTCCTGCACGAACTCGATCCCCCGCCCGACGAGCTGGTCCAGCGCCGGGCCGGCATCGGACGTCGCGTTGTACAGCTCGTCGACCACGGTCCGCAGGGCGGGCTTCGGCACCGAATTGGCGAAAGAGTCCACACTGGACAGGACGATGTCCACCGGCAGCGGGATCTTCGTGTCCGCCTCGGCGATCACCGAACCGTCGCGCAGCATGGCGCCGTCGCCGCGGCGCGGCCGCAGATCGACGTACTGCTCGCCGACGGCGGATCGGTTGGCGACGACGGCTTCGGTGTCCGCGGGCACTTCCGGGCCGCCTGGCTCGATCTCGAGATCGACCTCCATCCCGGAGGCCGTCAGCCGCAGTTCACCGACCCGGCCGATCGGCACGCCCCGGTAGGTGACTTCGGCGTTGGTGAAGATGCCGCCACCGGTGGCGAGCCGCACTTTGACGGTGTACCCGCGATCGAGCACCAGTTTGTCCAGGCCCGCGTACGTCGCGCCCACGTACGCGACGCCGAGGACCGCGATGGTCACGAAGACCACCAGCTGGACGCGGACGAACTTGGTCAGCATCAGCGGCCACCACTGTTCTTGAAGGTCAGGAACGTGTTCAGGTAGTCACCGCGGATGGCTTCGAGCGCGGCGTCGGGGAATGGGAAGGTGAAGATCATCTCCATCGCCTTCGGCAGTTTGTCCCCGGAGTCGGCCAGCTTCCGCAGCAACGGTTCGAGCGCCTTGAGGTCGGCGACGAGGTCGTCCTTGCTGCGGTTCACCGTATCGACCGCGACCGAGGTCAGCCCGTCCAGCGATTTGAGCATCCCGACCAGCGCCTGACGCTGCTGGTTCAGCACCTCGATGCCGGGGGTGAGCCCGTTCAGCGTCGCCTTGATCTCCTCGGTGTTCGCGTTCAGCGTCGCCGCGAGCTTGTTGACGCTCTCGATGGCGCGAGTGATCTCGGCCTTGTGTTCGTCGAGGCCGCGCACGAACGTGTCCAAATTGGACAGCAGGCTGCGTGCCGCGCTTTCCTTGCCGCCGAGCGCGTCGTTGAGTTCACGGGTGATGTTCTGCACCTGCGCGACGCCACCACCGTTGAGCAGCAGGGAAAGCGCACCGAACACCTCCTCGATCTCCGGGGTCAGCAAAGAACTGGCCAGCGGGATCACCGCGCCGTCGACCAGCCGCCCGCTCGGGGTCCCCTCGGGAGGCGGCGCGAGCTCGACGAACTTCTCGCCGAGGATGCTCGCCTGCCGCAGCCGTGCGACGGAGTTGGCAGGCAGGTTCACGTCCCCGTTGATGAGCAGGCCGACCACCGCGCTTCGGCCGTCCGGCGCCAGCTCGACGGTCCGCACCTGACCGACCGGGACGTCGTTGACCTTCACCCCGGACTGGGGCACGAGGTCCAGCACGTTCGTGAAGCTCGCCGTGACGTGGATCGGACGCTCGCCCAGCGCGGCCCCGCCCGGCAGCGGGATGTCGTAGACGTCGACACCGCCGCTGCAGCCGGTGGCGGCCAGCACGAGGACCAGGACGGCAGATAGTGTCCTGCTTTTCATTTCGCCCCCGAGAATTCAGTGAGGTTCCCTCGGCCGTCCAGCGTTCCCGCGCCCTGGTTGTACGCGCCGAGCACGTTCGCCAGCGCGTTCGGCGCGGCGTCGAGTGCTTCGCTCAGCGACGCCTTCTGCTGGCTGAGCAGCTTGGTGATCTCGGCGAGCTTGTCCACATCGGACTTGACCTTGCCCCGGTTGTCCTTGATGAAGCCCTGCACCACGCTGAGCGCTTCGGTCAGTTCGGTCATCGCGCCGGAGAACTGGTCCCGCTGATCGGCAAGGATCTTGCTGAGCGAGGAGATCTGCTGGATCGCCTGTTTCACCTTGTCGTCGTTCGAAGCGAGCATCGCGGTGAACTTGCTGATGTTGTCGACCGAGTTGAACAGGTCGTCCTTGGAATCGCTCGCGGTCCTGGCGAACTCGCCGAGGTTCTTGATCGCTTCGCCGAGCTTGCCGCCGTTGCCGTCGAGGTACTCCGCGGCCTTGGTCAGGACGTCGCTGACCGCGCCGTCCCGGTTGGCGCCCTTGGGCCCCAGCGCGGTCATCAGCTGGTTGAGGCTGCCCAGGAGTTCGTCGACCTCGACCGGGGTGACGGTGCGCTCGGGCGGGATCCGCCCGCCGTCGGCCAGTTCCGGCCCGCCGACGTACACCGGGGTGAGCTGCACGTACCGGTCGGCGACCAGGCTCGGCGTGATCACGACGGCGCCGACGTCGGCGGGCAGCTTGACATCGGGCCGGACCGTCATGGTCACCTCGACGTTCGTGCCGCGCGGTTCGACCTTGGTCACCGAACCGATCGGGACACCGAGCACCCGCACCTCGGTGTTCGGGTACACCCCGACGGTCGCGGTGAAGAACCCGGTCAGGACACGGTCGGCCTGCCTGGTCAGCAGCGGCCAGGCCGCCGTCACGAGGAGCCCGGCGACGACGGCGAGCGCGAGCCTCCGTACCCAGGCCCGCCGCCGGGCCTGTGCCCCGAGATCCGACAACGTGAAGTGGCGCCCCATCAGCGTCCCCCCTTCCTCGAAGGCATGCAGCTGCCCGGCGTGCCGCCGGTCGGGACGAGCCCGCAGATGTAGGTGTCGATCCAGCGGCCGTTGCCGACCGCGTTGCCGAGCAGGCGGTAGAAGGGCCCGGCCAGCCGCAGGCTCTCGTTGAGCTTGTCCTGGTTCCGCAGCAGCACGGTGGCGACCCGATCGAGCTGGTCGAGCGCCGGGCCGAGCGTCTTCTGGTTGTCCGCCACCAGTCCCTTGAGCTGGATCGACAGGTTCTTCACCCCGCTGAACAGCTTCGCGATGGCGTCCTTGCGCGCGTTCAGCTCCGTGAGGAGGGTGTTCCCGTCGCGGATCAACGCCTCGATCTGCTGCGAGCGGTCCCCGAGCGTCTTCGACACCTTGTTCGTGTTCTCGAACAGCTTCACCAGCTCCTGGTCGCGAGAGGCGAGCGTCTTGGACAGCGCGGTGATGCCGTCGAACGCGGTCCGGACCTCCTGCGGGGTGGAGGCGCCGAGCGTTTCCGACAGGGTCCCGAACGCCTTCGCCAGCTGGTCGGTGTCGATCGCTCCCACCGTGTTCGCGAGGTCGTTGAACACCGTGGTGACGTCGTACGGGGAACTCGTGCGCTGCACCGGGATCGGCTCGTCCGGATCGAGTTCCGCGTTGCCGACCGGGTCGAGGACCAGGTTCTTCTGCCCCAGCAGGGTCTTGATCTTGATCGCGGCGGTGGTGCGGTTGCCGATCCAGGTGTCCCTGACCCGGAACAGGACCTTGACCCGGCCACCGTCCAGCAGGACGTCGGAGACCTCACCGACCTTGACCCCGGCCACGCGGACCTCGTCGTTGCGTTTGAGACCGGCGGCTTCGGTGAATTCGGCCGCGTACGTGGTTCCGCCGCCGACCAGCGGGAGATCGTCGGAGAAGAAGGTGGCCGAGCCCGCCACCGCCATCAGCAGCGCCGTGACGGCGCCGACGACGATCGGGTTGCGGCTGCGGAACGGTTTGATCCTCGGCGCTTTCACCGGCACCGTCCCTGGGTCAGCGGGATCCCGACCGGCGGGCCGCCCGGGGCGGGCGGTGCGTCCGATTTCACCGAGCACAGGTAGAAGTTGAACCACGAGCCGTACGAGACCATCGAGCCCATGCGGTCCAGCTTCTTCGGGAGGTTCGCCAGGAACTGCTCGAACACCGGGGTGTTGTCGGCGAGATTCTTCGAGAGGTCGCCGAGGGTGTTGATGCTGTCCTTCAACGGCGCGCGGCCGTCCTGGAGCAGATCCGCGGTGGCGGTGGTGAGCTCGCCGAGCCCGCCGATCGCCTGCCCGATGGGTTTCGCGTCGCCGGCGAGCCCGGAGACCAGCTGCGCGGTGACGTCGACGAGTTTGTCGAACTGGTCGCCCTGGGAGTTGAGCGTGTCGAGCACCGTGTTGAGGTTCCCGACCACCTGGCCGATCACCTCGTCCTTGCCCGCCAGGGTGTTCGTGAGGGACGCGGTGTGTTCGAGCAGGCTGTCGACGGTGCTCCCCTCGCCCTGCAGCACCTGGACGATCTCGAACGACAGCTGGTTGACGTCACTCGGCGAAAGTGCCTGGAACAGCGGCTTGAATCCGTTGAACAACGCGGTCAGATCCAGCGCGGGATGCGTCCGCTCCGGCGGGATCAACGCGCCGTCGTCGAGCACCGCCGGCCCGTCCGGGCCGGGATCGATCGAGAGATATCGCTGGCCGACGAGGTTGCGGTACCTGATGGTGACCGTGGCCCCGGCGGTGAGGCGGCGTTTGTTCTCGACCGAGAACCGCACGTCCGCCAGCCGACGCTCGACCACCCCGACCGAATCCACCTGGCCGATGCGGACACCGGACATCCGGACCTCGTCACCGGGGTTGACCGACGTGGCGTCGGTGAACCTGGCGGTGTAGCCGACCGTCGTGCCGACCCCGGAGTTGGCGATGGTGATGGCCAGGATCCCGGTCGCCACCACGGTGATCACGAAGAAGACCAGGCCTTTGATCGCCGGCCCCGCGATACCCCTCATCGGACGGTCACCTCCGTACCACGCAAGGCCGGGCCCACGAGCACGCTGCTCCAGTCCGGGACCTCGGCCGGCTTCATCCCGAGCGACGGCGCCAGCATCTCGGCGACCAGCCCCCGCTCCCCCTTCGAATTGGCCGGGCCGAGGTCCCCATCGGCGGCGAACGCCACCGCCGCCGAAGTCCCGCCGCCGCCGTAGCAGCGCGGCCCGCCCTTCTGGTCGAACCGCGGATCGTCCCGGCCCGGCACGTATTTGTCGCGCGGATCGTGGACGGACAACGTCACGTGCAGTCCCGGCTCCCCGGTTCCCTTGCCCAAAGCCTTCTCCATCACCGGCTTGAGGCGGTTCACCGCGTCGAACAGGCAAGGGAACTCGGGCGAATATCGGGAAAGCAGCTCGAGTGTCGGCCTGCTCTTCACACTGACGCCGATGATGTTGTCCTTGTTCTGCACCAGGAACTTGTTCAGGTCGCCGCTCGCGGTGGTGACGCTGGCGTACAGCTTGTCGAGGTCCGCCCGAGTGTCCACAATGGTCTTCGCGGTGGTGGAGAGATCCGAGAGCGCCTTGAGGATGTCCGGCGCGGCACCGGTGTACAGATCCGCCACGTCGGCGAGACCGCTGATGTCGGCCTTGAACTGCGGCATCAGCGGGTTCACCTGGTTAAGGAGGTCGTTGAGCTGGACGATGCTGTCCCCCAAGGACTTCCCACGGTTGTCGAGCGCGAGCGAGATCGCGCCCAGCGAACTGTTCAGTTTCTGCGGCTGCACCGCACGCAGCAGCGGCAGCAGATCGCCGAGGACGCGTTCCAGCTCGATCGCGTTGGAAGACCGGTCCTGGCCGATGACGTCGCCGTCGCGCAGCGAACCTCCCGCGGGCCGCTCCGGGAGCACGAGGTTGACGTAACGCTCGCCGAACACCGTCTTCGGCAGCAACCGCGCCGAGACGTTGCGCGGCAGCTGATCGATCTTCGCCGGATCGAGGGCGAGATCGATCTCCGCGCCTTCCGCGGTGCCCCGCACCGCCCTGACCTCGCCGAACGGGACGCCGCGGACCTTGACCTCGGCGGGCGGGGCCAGCTGGTTGCCGACCCTGTCGGTTTTGAGCGTGACCAGTTCCGCGCGGTCGAAGTCCTTGTTGAAGATGGCGACGGCGAGCCAGCCGAGCAGCACCAGGATGACGAGGAAGACCACCCCCGCCGCCTGCGTCCGGGCGCGCGCGCTCATCCGGACACCTTCACGGTCGTGGTGGCGCCCCAGATCGCCAGGCTGAGGAACAGATCCAGCACGCTGATCAGCACGATCGACGTCCGCACGGCGCGACCGACCGCGACCCCGACGCCCGCAGGGCCGCCGGCGGCGCGATAGCCGTAGAAGCAGTGCGTGAGGATGACGCCGACGCTGAAGACGAGGACCTTGGCGAACGACCACAGCACGTCTTCAGGCGGCAGGAACAGGGAGAAGTAGTGGTCGTAGGTTCCGCCGGACTGTCCGAAGAAGACGACCGTGGTCACCCGCGAGCCGAGATAGGAGATCAACAGGCCGATCACGTACAGCGGGATGATCGCGATGAATCCGGCCACGATCCGGGTGGTGACGAGGTAGGGCATGCTGCGCACGGCCATCACTTCGAGTGCGTCGATCTCTTCGGAGATCCGCATGGCGCCCAGTTGTGCGGTGAACCCGGCGCCGACCGTCGCGGACAACGCGAGCCCCGCCGACAGCGGAGCGATCTCGCGGGTGTTGAAGTACGCGGTGAGGAAGCCGGTCATCGCGGAGATGTTGATCTGGTTCAGCGCGCTGAAACCCTGCAGCCCCACCGTGATCCCGGTGAACACGCACAGACCGACCATCACTCCGACGGTCCCGCCGATCACCGCGAGGGCCCCGCTGCCGAAGGTCACTTCGGCGAGCAGGCGTACCACTTCCCGGAAGTAGCGGGTGACCGCCATCGGGATCGCCGCGAGCGCGCGGATGTAGAACAGCAACTGGTCGCCCAGCTCGAAAAGACTGTTGCCGGGGCGTTTGAACGCCTCGCGGGCCCGTTCGGGGACGCTGGTCACGGGATCAGGTTCCCTTCGCCGGGACGAGCTGCAGGTACAGCGCGGTCAGGATCGTGTTGACGAAGAACAGGAGCAGGAACGTGATCACCACCGACTGGTTGACGACGTCGCCCACGCCTTTGGGGCCGCCCTTGGGGTTCAGGCCCCGGTAGGCGGCGACGACGCCGGCGAGGAAACCGAAGATGAACGCCTTGATCGAGCTGACCACGAGGTCGGGCAGCTGGGCGAGCGCGTTGAAACTCGCGAGGTACGCGCCCGGCGTCCCGCCCTGCACGATGACGTTGAAGAAGTAGCCGCCGAGCACGCCGACGACGCTGACCAAACCGTTCAGCAGCACCGAAACGCCGATGGCCGCCTGCACACGGGGCACGATCAGCCGGTGGATCGGCGAGACGCCGAGCACCTCCATCGCGTCGATCTCCTCGCGGATGGAGCGGGCGCCCAGATCCGCGCAGATCGCCGAACCGCCCGCTCCCGCGATGATCAGCGTGGTCACGATCGGGCTGGCCTGCTGCACCACCGCGAGGACGCTCGCGGCGCCGTTGAACTGCTGTGCGCCGATCTGGCTCGTGAGCGAACCCAGTTGCAGCGAGATGACCGCGCCGAACGGGATCGACACGAGGATCGCGGGGGTGATCGACACGCTCGCGATGAACCAGAACTGCTGGATGAACTCGCGGACCTGCACCGGGCGGCGGAACATCGCGAGGACGACGTCGATCCCCATGGCGCACATGCGGCCGAACTCGCGCAGGCCCGCGGCGGCCTTCTCCGGCGCGCGGGCGAGCAGGGCGACTGGATTGGCCATCGTCAGGCTCCACATCCGTTGGGGGGCGGGCCATCGCCGACGCATCGCAGCCTGAGGTTGGTGACCAGGGTGTTTCCAGGACCGGACACCAGCCCGGTCAGCAACGGGCTCAGATCCTCACGCACCCCGCATCCGGTGAACCCCGGTGTCGTGAAGGTGCTCGTGACCTTCACCGGCGGGGCGGGGACCGCGAGCGGCACCAGGGCCTTGATGTTCACCGCGACCGATTGCGCGGTCCGGCAGTTCGGTCCGACGTCGAGGACCTTGCCGTCCACTTTGACGTTCGAGAGTTTGATGAACACCTTGTTCGTGACATCGGTATGCGCGCAGATGTTGGTGGCGACCTCCTTGCAGTCGCCCGTGGCGCCGGTGTCCACGTCGACAACGCCGGTCGCGTCGCCGTCCGGGATGAGTTCGACGGTGCCGGTGGCGGGCATGAAGCGGAAGGAGACGAAGTAGCTCGACGTCGACGGGATGGCGAGTTTGCCGGTGATCGGCGAGGTGTCGCTGAAACCGAGGATCTTGCCGTCGAATCGCCCCTGCGGGAAGGTGATGTCCGAACCGAGTTTCGCGACGCGGCTGGTCGTGGGCTGTTGTTCGTCGCCGACGTAGAAACCGAACGTCAGTCCGGCTTGCGCGACGGCGGGTTCCTGCGCGAGGGCTTCCGGTGTCTGTTGTGTCCTGGCGGGATCGGCGGAGGCGGAAGCCAAGGAAAGCGCCCCCAGCCCCAGCACCGCCGGGAGCAGGAGGGCGCGCAGAACGCGCCCGGTCAGCACTGACATACGGGCTTCCTCATTTCGACTTGTCCGGCCGAACGGCCAACTGGTGCAGCACGCTACTGACGGAATGCCAGAGGGACAAGTAATTCGGGAATGGAGGGTCCGCGACAGGAAAAGATTGTAATGGGCGTAACTGTTTTGCGTCGGGTCTCGTGAGTGGTAATGACGGTTCTAACCGTCCTTGCCACTCACGAGCCCAAAAGCTTGCGGCCGCACCGAAACCCCGGCTACGTTCGGCGAATGGAGCAGGCTGCCATCGAGGTGACCGGCCTCGCCAAGCACTACGGTGAAGTGACGGCCCTCGCCGGCGTCAGTCTCCGGGTCGGCCGTGGCACCGTGCTCGCGGTGCTCGGCCACAACGGCGCGGGCAAGACGACGTTGATCGACATCCTCAGCACGCGCGTCAAACCGGACGGCGGCAGCGCCAAGGTCTGCGGTTTCGACGTCGTGCGCGCCGGGCATCACGTCCGGCGGCGGATCGGGGTCACCGGCCAGTTCGCGGCGGTCGACGACGCGCTCTCCGGGCGCGGCAATCTCGAACTCGTCGCCCGGCTGCTGGGCGCCAACCGGCATCAGGCCAGGGCTCGCGCGGCCGAACTGCTCGCCATGTTCGGCCTCGACGACGCGGCCGACCGGCCCGCGCGGACGTACTCCGGCGGCATGCGGCGGCGGCTCGACCTCGCCGCCGGGCTCGTCGGCTCCCCCGACGTCCTCTTCCTCGACGAACCGACGACCGGCCTCGACCCGCTCAGCCGCGCGGGGCTCTGGGACGGCGTCGAACGGCTCGCCGCACGCGGCACCACCGTCGTGCTCACCACGCAGTACCTCGAGGAGGCGGACAGGCTGGCGGATCACGTCATCGTGCTGGGGCTGGGGCACGTCACCGTTGCCGGGCGGCCGTCGGAGCTGAAGGCCAGGCTCGGGGAACGGACCGCGACCCTGACCTTCGGCACCGACCTCGCCGCCCGCCGGGCACTGGCCGCGGTGCACCGGCTCGGCATGAGCTGCACGACGTCGGCCTCCGGGCTGGTGCTCGGTGTCGCGTTGTCCGGGCCCGCCGACATCACGGTGCTGGTGCGCGCGCTCGACGCGGCGGGGGCGCCGATGAAGGACCTTACCGTCGCCGAGCCGACGCTTGACGACGTCTACCTTTCGCTGCACCGGAATCCGGCGGTCACGTCATGACCGAGGCACGGCATCGCGCGCCGTCCCCGCCGGTGCTGGGTGACCCGTCGACCTGGCCGCCGAGCACCTTCGCCACCCAGGTCCGGGTGCTCGCCGCACGTTCGCTGAAGACGGCGTTCGGCGACCGGCGGCTCGTATTCTTCGGGCTGCTGCAACCGATCGTGCTCCTCCTGCTGTTCAGCCAGGTCTTCAACGGGGTCAGCACGCTGCCCGGTGTCGCGGCTTACCAGGGCTACGTGAACTTCCTCGTCCCGGCGACGCTGGTGAACATCGCGATGACGACGGCGATGAGTTCGGGGGCGGGCCTGCTCGCGGAGATCTACAGTGGATTCACCGGACGTCTCCGCTGCATGCCCATCAGCCTTTCGGCCGTCCTGGTGGCGCGCACCATCTCGGATTCCGCCCGGCTCGGCGTGCAACTGCTGGTGACCGCGCTCGCCAGCGTGGTCCTGCTGGGTTTCCGGCCGACCGGCGGCGTCTTCGGCATCACCGCCGCCCTCGTGCTCACGCTCGTCGTCGGCTGGTGCCTGAGCTGGATCTTCGTCGCCATCACGACCTGGTTGCGCAAGGCCGAAACGCTGCAGATGGCGTCCTTTGTGGTCATGTTCCCGCTGATGTTCTCCTCCAGCGCGTACATGCCGCTCGAGACTATGCCGACGTGGCTGCGAGTGGTCTCGGCGCTCAACCCGCTGACCTACGCGATCGACGCGACCCGGGCACTCGCGCTCGGACGGCCTTCGGGCTGGTCGATCCCCATTTCGCTGGCGATCGCCGCCGTGGCGGCGGCGGGCGGCGGATGGATCGCGGCGAGGACGTTCCGGTCGCCGCGAGGCGTCACCCCGATCGCCTGAACCCCGCACTCGCGTGCTTGAAGACGGAACTCGCGTGCTTGAAGACGGAACTCGCGTGCTTGAAGACGGAACTCGCGTGTTACGCCTCCAAGCACGCGAGATCCGGCTCCAAGCACGCGAGTCCCGCTCAGCGCGGCAAGGCTTCCAGGTGGTCCGCGGCCGCCACGACTCCCCCGGCCGCCGCGAACGAGGCCTGCACCCGCGCGGCCGCGGCGGCGTAGGCGGGCTCGGCGAGCACCTCGGTGACCGTGTCGCGGATGTCGGGTGCCTTCACGCGGTCGAAGCGCAGCCGCAACCCGGCGCCGGCGGCCTCGACCTGCTGCGCCAGCATCGACTGATCGTCCCGGATCGGCGCGATCACCAGCGGCAGCCCCGAAGCGAGAGTCTCGCTGACGGTGTTGTGTCCGCCGTGGCAGATCACCGCCGCCGCCTTCCGCACCACGTCCGCCTGCGGGATCCGCTTGACCACCAGCACTTCGTCGCTGAGCAGCTCGCCGGTGGGGTCGACGACGAGACCTTGGACTTCCGGCATCCCGGCGAGGGCGTCGACGCATTCGGACAGGAAGCGGCGGCCTAGAGCGGCGTTGGCGGTGCCGAGGGTGGCGAGGACGAGCGGACGTCCGTCGAGCCGGTCCCACGAGAAGCCCACCGGCGGTGCGGGGGCCAGCGCCGGGCCGACGAACCGGACCGCGCCCACGTCGGCGATCGGGCCGGTCAGGGACACGGTGGTGAAAGCCAGGATGAGATCCGGCGAGAAACGCAGGTCCCCGCAGGACACCTTGTGCCGCCCTCGCAGGCCTTCCTGCAGGCCCTCGACCCAAGCGGCGATCTTCGGCATGGTGCCCAGCGGGTCCCCGAGTTCGGTGGACGTCGACGCGGACGTCACCCACGGCAGGGCGTGACGGCTCGCCACGAGGGCACCGGCGAACGCCTGCTGGTCGGCGAGCACGACGTCGGGCCGGAACGCGGCCACCGCCTTCTCGACCCCGGGCACCATCGCGTCCGCCAGCGGAACCAGGTACTGCTCCCAAAGGTATTTCAGCGCCGCGAACCCGCGCAGGCCCTCGGGGCGGCGCTCGACGGCGAACTCCAGCGCGTCGGCGGCCGCGTACACCCGGCCCGCCCGGGTCAGCTCGGACGTCGTGGGTTCCGGACCGCACCAGGCGACGTCGTGACCACGGTCCACCAGCTCGGCGGCCACCGCGCGCAACGGCGCCACGTGCCCGGTGAGCGGCGGGACGACCAGCAGGAATCTCATCCGCGTGGCCTCCCGTGCCGCGAGATCCAGTTCAGCAGCAGCTCCCGGACTTCCCGGTGCTGCTCGACGAGCACCGAATGGCCCTGCCCCTCGAACACGTGCAGTTCGCCACGGGGCAACAGGGACGTCAACGCGGTGAGGTCGTCGGCCTGATAACCGTGACTGCCCAAAATGGACAGTACCGGGCAGCCGATCCCCGCCACCTGGTCGAGAGTCAGCAGCGGACCGAGCGGGACCTCCTCGGCCATGGACGTGGACATGATCCGCTCGGCCGCCATCCGCGCCAGCCGCCGGTGATGCGCGCTGTAGTTGGCCTCGATCCAGTCGAAGCTTTCCTCGACCTTCAAGAAACGCACGGTGTGTTCGAGGATCTGCGCCATCTTGCCCGCCCACAGTTCGGTGGCGGGTTCCGACTCGATGCACACGATGCTGCGCACCCGTTCCGGTTTCGCCACGGCGTAGCTGTAGGCGAGGGTGCCGCCGAAACTGTTGCCCACCAGGTGAACCGGCCGGTCGAGGTCGAGCTGATCGAGCAGGTCGTCGAGGTCGGCGACGAAGTCCGCGATCGTGTACCCGCGCTCCGGGCGTTCTGTCTTGCCGTGCCCGCGCAGGTCGTAGCTGATCACGTCCACCCCGGCGGCGGCGACCGGCGGCGCGAGCGTGAGGTAGAAGCTCGCGAGGCTGTCGGTGCCCATTCCGTGCAGGAACACCACGGTCTCCGAACCCCCGCCGGGCACGAGCTGCACGTTGGTGCGCAGCCCGTTGACGGTCATCGTCGGCACCGCCTCACCCCCGTTCGCCGAGGCGGGCGGCCACGTAGTCGGCGATGTCGCAGACGCGGAGTTCGATCACGTCGTCGAGGTCCTTCTCCGCCAGGAACTCCGCGAGGTTGACGTCCGCGCCGAAGAACTCGGCGAGGATGCTCGCGAAGGTCACCAGGTCGATGCTCTCCAGCTGCAGATCCTCGTGGAAGGTGGTCTTCGGGGTGATCTCGATGCCGAGGACGTCGGTGTCCCCGACCAGTTCTCGCAGCAACTCCGCCACGGTGCCGAAGACCGACGTCGGGCTCTGCTGTTCGATCGTCATGCTCTGCTCCCTGTTCTTACCCGCGGTTCCAGGCCACCACATGCCCGGGGATTCCGGCGAATTCCGCCCCGATACCGATCTCCTCGGCCAGCCCGGCCAGCTCACCTTCCGCCCGGATCGCGATCCTGGGCGGCGTCGCGGCCGGTTCGCGGACGAGGGCGACCGCGACCTCTCCCGTGGTCGCGACGGCCACCTCCAGCGGTGGCACCGTCCGGCCGTGGAGCCCGGTCACCCTGGTCCCGTCGGCGCTCACGCGGAGTTCCGCCGGGTACACGCCGCCCAGGCCGAGTTTCGCGCGGACCGCGTCCTTGATCGCGATCCGTTCCAGCAGCCAGCCGCGCTGCCGCCGGGGCGCGCAGGCGGCGAACTCGGCACGTTCCTCCGTGCCCAGGTAGATGCCCGCGTAGATGTCCCGCGCCGCCGGGCTCGGCCACCGGTCGGTGACCAGCGTCCAGCCGCCGTGGTGGTCCTCGGAAAGCCGGTTCCGGTCCGGGAAGGCGTAGACCCGGTGGGCAGGCCGGTCGCACGGGAACCGGATGTCCCGCCACTGCTCGATCCTGGCCAGCACGGCGCCGTCCAGCACGAGTTCCGCGTCCATCTCCAGCACGTCCGGCCGCGGCAGCCGGACCCGCACCACGCACCGCAGCCGGGTGCCCGGCGCCGGTTCCGGCGCGTACCAGGTGATCCGGCCCATCGACGTCGGGAACGCCAGCAGCGCGTCCGCCTTCGTGGCCATCAGCCAGCAGCCCAGCAACTGGCCGACGTTGTCCAGCAGCGCGCCGGGCGCCGTCGGCACGACGAGGTCGCCGCGGATATGCCGTTCGCCGAGGCCGATGAGCCTGTCGAGCCCTTGGTACGCGGGGCCGTGGAACATCTCGCGGCGGGTGTAGATCTCGGCGGCGCTCAGCGGCGGCGCGGTTTCCGGTCCCGGCGGCGGGGACGGCCGGGGGGCCGTCGGATACCGTTGTCCGAGATGGACGTCCATACTGGCGTGGGGTCCTATTTGGACACTGATCCGATCATCCTCGCGGGTCATCGAAAGCGGCACGCGCACGGCGGGGGCGGCGATCAGCCACCGGGAGAACGCCGCGTTGCTCACCCCGGTCGCGACCGTACCCGGCCAGGCCCGTTCCGCTTCCCGGCAGGCCAGGTCGACCAGCGTCGTCGCCGGCACGGTGGGACGGCAATCGGCTTCGTCGGGCCAGCCCTCGCGCTGACGGAAGAACCGATGGTCCACCAGGTACGGCATCGTCGTCAGCGACACGTCCACAGCGGACTCGAAGGTGCGCCGCGCCGCGGCGTTGGCGACACTCGCGGCGGCCTCTCTGGTCTCCGCGAGCAGCGCGCTGAACTCCGCGACGATCGCGTCCGGGATCCCGTCGGCCAGTTCGGGCACCTCACCGGTATCCGCGAACAGGCCTTTCACATCACCCTCGACCGAGAGCAGCGTGCCCGCCGTGTCGATCCGGGTGCGACGCGGCTCCAGCGCCTCGAACGCCGGGCGTCCGCCCTCCACCCAGACCGCGGTGGCGACCCTGCGCAACTGCGCGAGGCCGGGCCTCGTACCGGACGACGCCGGGATGACCAGATGCGGCCGCGAGCCCAGCGTGTCCGACACGAACGAGCCGAGCTGACCGGCGCCCGCCTGCACGAAGACCCGCGCGCCGTCGGCGTAGAGCGCGTCGACGAGTTCCCGGAACCGGACCTTGCGCACCAGATGTGCCAGGTACAGCTCGCGGACCTCCACCGGGTCCGCGGGATACGGCCGCGCCGTGGTCGCCGACCAGACCGGGATCCGCGGCGGTTTCAGGTCCAGTTCCGCGGCGAGCCGGGTGAACGGGCCGAGCCGGGATCGCATCAGCGGCGTGTGGAATCCCGACCGGAACGGCAGTGTCCTGGCGACGATGCCATGCTGCGTGCACAGCTTGGCTAGCCGGGCGGCGGCGGCCGGGTCACCGCAGACGATCGTCTGCCGTGGCGCGTTCTCGTGCGAGATCATCAGCTCCGGTTCGGCCGCGAGCAGCGCCTCGGCACGCTCCGCGGAGCAGCCCAGCACGAGGAACTCGGCGTCCGGCAGGGTGAACCCCTGCGGCCAGTACCGGTTCAGCATGTCCTCTGTGGACTGTCCCGGGTACATGCCCGCCGCCTGCATCGCGGTCCATTCGCCGACGCTGTGCCCGGCGAGCAGATCCGGCTTGATGGCGAGCCGCCTCAGCGCGGCGTCGAGCAGCAACCCGACCTGGGACACGCTCGTAGCCCGCGAAAGCACACTCGCCGTCGACCACTCCGGACGGTCCGATCCGAAGTGCCTGGCGACGTCGTCGCACCGTGGTTCCGCGTCCGCCTCCAGCCCTGGGTAGACGAAAGCGGTCTTCGCCCCGGCCTGGTCCAGCAGGGGCGCGGTCGTGCACCAGATGTCGTTGGGGCCGTGCCAGGACCCGCCCTCGGCCGTGACCTTGGCGAGCACCCTCCGCGCGACTTCGAGCCGCTTCTCGTCGGGCCGGACGATCCCGATCCGGCACGGGCCGTGCCCACCGGATTCCGGCTCCGGGCGGGCGAGCAGGGCGCGCAGTTCCCCGGGAGTGTGCGCCGCGAGCAGCAGGACGCGCTCGGGTTCCCCGGTCACCTTGGCCCGGCGCGGCCGCACGGGCGCCGGGTCGGCCTCCTCCAGCACCACGTGCGCGTTGACGCCGCCGAAACCGAAGGCGTTGACCGCCGCCCGGCGCGGGACGTCCCCCGAACGCCAGCGCTCGGCGGTGGTCAAGGTACGAAATCGCGTTTTGTCCAGAAGGGGGCTCGGATCGGCGCAGTTCAGGGTCGGCGGCAGGATCGCGTGGTGCAGGGCGAGCGCCGCCTTGACCAGCCCGGCGGCCCCGGCGGTCGGCATGGTGTGGCCGATCATCGCCTTCACCGCGCCAATCGCGGCGCGGGGTCCGTCCGGCGGGCCGAACACCTCGGCGAGGGTGGCCAGTTCGGCCGCGTCCCCGGCCGGTGTCGCGGTTCCGTGCGCCTCCAACAGGCCGAGCGCGCCGGGCGCGGTGGGATCGAGGCCCGCCGACGCCCACGCGCGGCGCAGCGCCAGCGTCTGACCGGCGACGGCCGGGCTGAGCAGGCTCGCGCCCTTCCCGTCGCTCGACGTCCCCGAACCACGCAGTACCGCGTAGACCCGGTCGCCGTCGCGGCGCGCGTCGTAAAACCGCTTCAGCACGACGATCGCGGTGCCTTCGCCGATCAGCAGCCCGTCCGCGTCCCGCGAGAACGGGCTGATCCGCTGGCTCGGCGAGAGGGCGCCGAGCTGGGTGAACATCGACCAGAGCGTGTCGTCGTGGCAGTGGTGCACGCCGCCTGCCAGCACGACGTCGCAGCGGCGCCGGGCGAGTTCGCCGATCGCCTGGTCCACGGCGAGCAGCGACGACGCGCAGGCCGCGTCCACCGTGTACGCGGGGCCGCCGAGGTCCAGGCGGTTGGCGACCCGCGACGCGGCGAGGTTCGGCACCAGCCCGATCGCGGTGTCCGGCCGGAACTCGCCGAGCGGTTCCAGCAGAGCGTCCCGGAGCCGGTCCAGCATCTCCGGACGCGCCGACGGCAGCAGCTCCCGGACGGCGCCGGTGATCTGGCGGACCGACCGGACCCGCTGGTCGAACCGCTGGAGCCCGGGCGAGAGGTAGCCGCCCCTGCCGAGGATCACGCCCACGCGTTCGAGGTCTCCGAGCCGTCGCAGGCCACCGGCGTCGTCGACCGCGGAAGCGGCCACGGCCAGCGCGACGAGCTGGTCCGGCTCCATCCCGGCGACGCTGCTGGGGGCGATGCCGAGCGCCGTCGCGTCGAAGTCCAGGCTGTCGGCGACGAACCCGCCGCGCCTTCCGTAGGTGCGATCCGGGGTGCGGCCGTCTCCGTCGTGGAAACTCGGATCCCAGCGGTGCGGCGGGATCTCGGTGATCGCGTCGGTGCCCGACTCGATGTTCCGCCAATATTCGTCCACAGTGGACGCGCCGGGAAGGAACACGCCCATCCCGACGATCGCGACCGGCTCCTGGTTCACCACAGCGACGCCGTGTACAGCACCGAGCGGACGTCGGCCGGACCGTAGGCCAGCTCACGCAGGAGCGCGGCGGTACCCTCGTCCGGGTCGATCAACGCCACCTCGCGGCGCTCGTACTCGCGCGCCAGCTCGGGCGAGACCATGCCCGCGTGATCGTCCGAGGGCGCCCACGGTCCCCAGTGGACGGTCAGCGCCCGGCAGCCGGTACGTTCCGCCCACTGCTCACCGAGGGTTTCGAGCGCGTCGTTCGCCGCCGCGTAGTCGGTCTGCCCCCGGTTTCCCAGCACCGCGGCGATACTGCCGAAGAAGGTCACGAACCCGGGCCGCACACCGAAATGCTCCAGCGCGTCGAGTAACGCCCGCGCACCGTCCACTTTGGTCCCGTAGACCGTGCGGAACGAGTGCTCGTCCTTGTCGGCCATCAGCTTGTCGTCGATCACGCCGGCCGCGTGGACGACGCCGTCGATCCGCCCGTAGCGGGTGTGCAGATCCTTGACCACCTGCCGGACGGCGGCGGCGTCGCGCACGTCGAGCGACCGGTAGGCGGCGATACCGCCCGCCGCCCGGATCTGGTCGAGCGTCCGCGCGATCTCGCGCTGGGCCAGGACGGTGCGCACCCGGCGTTCGATGTCCGCGAGCGAGCCGCCACGCGCGGCCAAAGCCGAGCGCATCCCCGGCGCGTCATCGGGAAGGTCCTCGTCGCCGGGTTCGGCGGGCCACGGTGTGCGGCCCGCCAGTTCGATCCGGCATCCGCTCGCCGCCAGCGCGACCGCCGCCCGCGCGGTGATCCCGCGGGCGCCGCCGACCAGCAACAGCACCGAATCCGCGTCGAGGCCGAGCGCCTTGACCTCGCCCCCGCCGGGACCGGCGCCCGCATACGCGATCGAACCGAGCGAGCCCGCGGAAGGCTCGAACGCCGCGCGTCCCGCGGTGTCGTAGCGAACGGCCACCGGACCGTCGGCGATCGCCTCTTCCAGCACGATCCGCCCGAGGTCCACTGTGGACTCCACCTCGACCAGTCTGGTCGGCTCGCTCCGCTCCCGCGCCGCCGCGCGAACGAGACCACGCAGCCCGGCGGTGTGCGCGGCACCTGGCCTCGCCACCACGACCACCGCGCCCTTGGCGCTCTTGAGCAGGCCGAACACCTGCGCCGCGACGGGTTCCTCGGCGTCCGACAACGGATTCAGCACGACGACGACGTCGGCCTCGTCCCGCTCCCCCGGCAGGGCACCCGCGTCGGCGAACACCGCGCGGACCGATTCGGCCAGTTCCTCCTGGCCGGGCTCGGCGCTCACCGCGATCGATCTGCCGGTCACCTTGGCGAGGTCGGGCGTGCCGAGCGGCGCGGACACGCGGTCGAGCAGGTACCGGCCGGGAGCGGTTCCGACGGGTGTCTCGGCGGGAACCGGTGTCGCGACGACCGGTGCCGCCGGTTCGAGCCACTTCCGCAGCCGTGCGGCCAGCGCGCTCGCCGTCCGATCACGGCTGAGCTGATCTTGGGCGTCGTCGTGCACCCGGCCGGTGAGACCCAGCTTCGCGAGCAACGAGCCCGCGATCTCGGTGCGTTTGATCGAGTCGATGGAGAGATCCGCTTCCAGGTCGAGATCGGCGTCGATCATCTCGGCCGGATAGCCGGTGCGTTCGCTGATCGCGCCGATCACGGTGGCCAGGACGTCCGTGACCGCGGCCTCCGCGACCGGTTCCGGCTCGGCGACCGGCGTGTGCACGACGGCCGGGGCCTCGACCGGCGGGAGCAACGCCGGCACGACCGGAGCCCGCACCGGAGCGGGGGCGAGCGGCGCGGTGCCGAGGTACCCCAGCATCACGTCCCGTTGCGCCGCCAGCAGCTCGCGGCTGGTGCGGAGGAATTCGACGACGGCCTGGTCACGTCCGGGCGCGGGCTGGTTCATGGTCGTCCTCGGGATTCGTCGGGCGGGCACGAGCCCATGGGCGGGGACCTCGCCGCCTGGCGCGCGGACGGTCTGGCCGTCCACGGTCCAAACGGGCTTGGGAAGCGGACCGACACGGACACGGCCGCGGAAGAGCCGTTCGATGCGCACATCGACACCGGTGAGGGCCAGTCGCGCGAGCGCGGTGAGGAACCCGCGCAGCCCCGGCCCGCCGGGGTCGCACGCGATCACGGTATGCGGCCGGTCGCCGAGGATGTCCTTGGCCAGCCGGGAAAGCACCTGCCCGGGGCCCGCCTCCACGAATGTGCGCGCGCCTGCCGCGTACATGTCCTCGATCAGTTCGACGAACCGCACCGGCGAGCCGATCTGTGCCGCGAGCTCGGCGCGGACCGCCCCGGCTTCGTACGGCCGGGCGGTGCGGTTCGACCACACCGGCGGACCCGGCTCGCCGATCTCGGCATTGTCGAGATCGACGGCGAACACGTCGCTCGCCCCGGCCACCAGCGGGCTGTGGAAGGCGCAGGCGACCGGGATCCGCTTCGCGCCGATCCCCTGGGCGCGCAGTTCGCGGACCGACTCCTCGATGGCGGCCGTCGGTCCGGAAAGGACGGTCTGCCCCGGCGCGTTGTGGTTGGCCAGTACGACGTCCGGGTGGTCGAGTGCGGTGGCCAGTTCCTCGCTGGATGCCTTCACCGCGGCCATCGCGCCCGGGTCCGCGCCCGCGACTTCGGCGATCGAACGGGCCCTGGCCCGGCTGAGCGCCACCAAGGTCGGCGTGTCGAACGCGCCCGCGACCGACAGCGCGGTCAGTTCGCCGTAGCTGTGCCCCGCCAGCAGATCCGGCCGGACGCCGAGGTCGGCGAGCAGCCGGCAGACGGCCGACTCGACGAGCCCGAGCGCGGGCTGTGCGATACGCGTGTCCTTGAGCGCTTCGTCCTGCGCGGCGCGGGCGTCTTCGGTGAACGCGCGCGGCGGGAAAGCCGTCGCGGCGACGTCGGGAGCGAGCCTCAGGACGTCGGCCAGTTCGGGGAAGTGCACGAACAGGTCCGCCAGCATTCCCGTCCGCTGGCTGCCTTGGCCGGGGAACAGGAAGGCGACCGCACCGGGTTCGGTGCTCTCCGCGGCAAGACCTCCACCGTTCTCGGCGGCCTCACGCAGTTCCGCGACGTCACTCGCGACGACCGCGAGCCGCACCGGCCCCGATCCGCCCCGCTCGGCGGCGAGGGCGGCGATCTCCCGGAGCGGACGGCCTTCGTTGGCCGCCAGCAGATCACGCAGGGTGGCGCGGGCGGCGTCCACGTCGGTGCCGCGGAGCAGGACCAGCTCGGCGTCCCAGTCACGCGGGCCGTGCCGCCGCCCCGGCGGCACTCCGGGGGCGGCGAGCACCGCGTGGAAATTGGTCCCACCGAACCCGAACGCGCTCACTCCGGCGAACTCGCGTCCGCGCGGAACCGGCGTCGGCCGGGCGCCGGTGGAGAAGGTGAAGGGACTGCTCTCGGCGTCCCAGGCAGGGTTCGGCCTGCTCAGGTGCAATGTGGGCGGCACGACCTCGTGCCACAGCGCCAGCGCCGCCTTCATCAGGCCCGCCAGTCCCGCGGCGCATTTCGTGTGCCCGATCTGGCTCTTCACCGAACCCAGCGCGCATGTGCCCGGTTCGGCACCCGCGGCGAGGAAGAACTCGGTGAGCGTGGTCAGTTCGGTGGCGTCGCCGACGACCGTGCCCGTACCGTGCGCCTCGACCAGCGAGACGTCCGCCGGGGACACGCCGGCGTCACTGTAGGCGCGGGCGAGGGCTCGCCGCTGTCCCTCGGGACGCGGCGCGGTGAGGCCGAGCGCCTTGCCGTCACTGGCGGCGCCGACGCCCTTGACCACGGCGTAGACACGGTCGCCGTCGCGTTCGGCGTCGGACCGCCGCTTGAGCACGAGGCACGCGACGCCCTCGCCGAGGGCGATCCCGTCCGCCGCCGCGTCGAACGGACGGCACCGGCCGGTCGGCGACAGGGCACCCGCCGAGGTGAACATGAGGTAGTCGTTGACGCCGTTGTGCAGATCGACCGCTCCGCACAGGACCATCGAACTCGTCCCCGCCCGCAGCTCCTTCACCGCGAGGTCCAGCGCGGCCAGCGAAGAGCCACACGCGGCGTCCACGGTGTAATTGGCGCCGCCGAGGTCGAGCCGGTTGGCGATCCGGCCGGAGATGACGTTGGCGAGGGTGCCGGGGAACGAGTCTTCGGTCAGTTCCGGCAGCTGGGCGAGGAGTTCCTCCGGGACGTCTTCGAGGTAGCTGGGGAGCAGCGCGCGCAGGACTCCTGCGTTCGCCAGGTCTCCCCCGGCTTCGGCGCCGAAGATGACGCTGGTGCGCTCGCGGTCGAAGCCGCCTTCACCGTAGCCGGCGTCTTCGAGGGCGCGGCGCGCGGTTTGCAGGGACACGAGCTGGGCCGGGTCGATGCTGCCCATCGACTTGGGCGGGATGCCGTAGGCGAGTGGGTCGAAGTCCACCGGAGGCAGGAAACCGCCCCATTTCGACGTCGACTGGTCCGCGTAGACATCGGTGTCCCAGCGGTGAACCGGCACCTCGGTGACGGCGTCCGCACCGTGCAGGACGTTGGACCAGAAGGCCGGGAGGTCGGGTGCCCCGGGGAACACACAGGCCATCCCGACGATCGCGATGTCACTGTCCACAACGGACTCCTCGGCGGGAACGCGGGCGGCGAGCAGTTCCGCCGCGCCTTCGGTGACTTCCCGGTGCAGGGCGGCGATGTCGGTACACCGCTCGCGCAGGACCGTCACCTGCCCAGCCATGTACATGCCCTCGGCGAGCTGGCCGAGGGTGTCGACCTCGACGAGCGTGTCGCCTTCCCGCCGGATGCCCTTGCTCGCGATCCGCAGCCGTCCGGTGTTCAGCTCCTCCAGCCGCTGCCAGACCTCCTGCGGCGGGACGCCGTCCGCGCGGAGCCCGGCCTTCAGCGCGGCGAACTCGTCGGTGTACGGACTGGGCAGGCAGCGGGTCAGGTGTCCGGGCGCGGTCTCCAGGGTGACCGTGGACCCGGCGTCGAGCACGCGGTCCTGGAAGGTCCCGGTGATGGCGCCATGAGTCACGGCTTCTCCGGTGAACAGGTACGCGGTGCCCATCAGGATGCCGATGCCCGTGAGCGGCTCCGCCATCGCCGACACCATCGCGGCGGACCGGGCGTCGTGGATCCCACCCGCGAACAGGACCTCGACGTCGTCGGCGCCGTGTTCGCGCAGGACGTCCAGCTGCTGCTCCCACAGCACGAAGCTCGACCGCGGGCCGATGTGCCCGCCGCACTCGGCGCCCTCGAAGACGAACCGGCGGATCCCGGCGTCGAGGAACTGCCGCAGGAGGATCGGCGATGGCACGTGCAGGAAGGTCGCGATGCCGTCGGCCTCCAGTGTCTTGGTCTGCGCGGGTTTCCCGCCCGCGATCAGCACGCATCGTGGGCGCGCCGCGCGGATCGCCGCGAGCTGTTCGGCGCGCAGGGCCTCCGGAACGAACCCGAGGATGCCCGCTCCCCACGGTCGTTCACCGAGGGCGCCGGCGGTCCGGCCGAGCAGTTCGGCGGTCTTGGCGCCGTTCGCGGTGGCGACCGCGACGAACGGGAAGCCGTCGTTCGCGGCGACGGCGGCGGCGAACCCGGGCTGGTCGCTCACCCGCGTCATCGGGCCCTGCACGACCGGCAGGCGGGTCCCCAACGTGCGGCACAGCCGTTCGCCTTGGTCCGCGGGGATCACCGCCGGCGCCGCGAGCGAGCGCACGACCGAGCGGACAGCGCTTTCCGCGTCCTCGAAGCGATTCGCGAACAGCGCGGTGAGCCCGTCGTCGGCCCTGGCCAGTTCGGTGCGCTCCGCGGCGGGCACGTCGGCCTCCGGGAACAGGCCGAGCCCGTCGAGCACCACGCCCGCGGCGCCGCCGGCGATCGCGGCCACCGCCGTCCTCGGCCCGATGCCCCCGTACGCCCACACCGGGACACCGTCGCCGAACCGCGCCAGCAACCGCTGCAGCAGGACGAACGTGGTGAGATCCGAGCCGCCCGCTTCGGCTCCCCTCGCCACCAGACCGGTGGCGCCGGCGTCGAGCATCCGGACGGCCTGCTCGACACCGGTCACCTCGGCCAGCACGGGGAGGTCGGCCCTGCCCCGCCAGACCGCCCCCTCGGCCAGCAGCACGAGCCCCGCGCCGCTTTCCCGCACCTCTTCGTCCCGCACGTGACGTCCCGCGGGGATCCGGACGCCGAACGGAAAGCCACAGTCCATTGTGGACCCGATATCCACGATCCCGAGACCGCCACCCCTGGCGACGGCGGCCGCCAGTCCGGGATCGGGACGTCCGAGCGGGTTGACGCCGAGTACCCGCGTGCGCGCCGTCGCATGACTCACCGGCGGACCTCCTGTTCGGCTGGGCTGGTCGAACCTCGCCGGGTTCGGCGATCTTTCAGCGGGATTCCCAAGAAATAACCTACTTGCCGCAGAGAGCGCAATAGTCTCGTGCGAAAACTCGGAAAACAAGGGAACGCGTGCTAAAGTCCGACGCCGGAAACAAATATGTCGGCACCCACGAAACAAGCCTCTGACCTGCACTTTTATCACCCGCGTCGCATGTTTTGGCAACGCGTTGCTCACCGATATGACAAAACAGAAGAATTGTCACCGAAAGCAGAATCGATAACCATGGAGCGCATGTGGAAGTAACAGGACGAGTCGTCGTGCTGACCGGCGCGGCACACGGTATCGGCGCCGCCATGGCCAGGCGGTTCGCCGCCGAGGGCGCCGCCGGGGTGGTGGTCTCCGATCTCGATCTCGACGCCGCGGAGGAGGTCGTCGCCGGGATCACCGCCGCGGGCGGCGCCGCGATCGCGCGCCACGCCGACGCGTCGTCCAAAGAGGACTTGAAGATGCTGGTGACCGACGCCCGCTCGGCGTTCGGCGCGGTAGACCTCTTCTGCTCCAACGCGGGCGCCGCGTTCGGGACCGGCGTGCACGCCGCGGACGAACAGTGGACGCGGTCGTGGGCGATCAACGTCATGCAGCACGTGCACGCCGCACAGGTCGCGCTTCCCGCGATGTTGAGCCGAGGGCACGGCTACCTGCTGATCACGGCGTCGGGCGCTGGCCTGCTGGGCACCCCCGGTGACGCGCCGTATTCGGTGACCAAGCACGCGGCCGTCGGGCTCGCCGAATGGCTGGCCATCACCTACCGTCCGCGGGGGGTGCGGGTCAGCGCGCTGTGCCCGCTCGGCGTGCGGACCGCGCTGCTGGAACCCGGGATCGCGGCCGGGCACCCCGCCGCGCTCGCGATCGCCGCCGCCGCGCCCCTGCTGGAACCGGAAGACGTCGCGGAGTCCGTCGTGCACGGGCTGGCTACGGAGGAGTTCCTGATCCTGCCGCACGAATCGGTACGGGAGACCTACGCCCGCAAGGCGGCAGGCCTCGACGAATGGATCGACCGCACCATCCTCGAAACCGGCGCGCGGAAGAGGTGACCATGGAGTACCGCAGGCTCGGCGCGAGCGGGCTGTCCGTCAGTGAGATCTCCTACGGCAACTGGCTCACCCACCACGACGGCGCGGAATGCGTGCAGGCCGCGCTCGACGCGGGCGTCACGACGTTTCACACCGCCGCGGCCTGGGACGGCGGTGCCGCCGAGGAGAACCTCGCCGCGGCGCTGAGCCACGCCCGCCGCGACGATCTCGTCCTGTGCACCGGCGTCTTCTGGCCGGAAGGCCCGGGGGTCAACGACGCGGGCCTCAGCCGCAAACACCTGGTCACGTCGCTGCACGGCTCGCTCCGGCGGCTGCGCACCGACTACATCGACGTCTACCAGTTGCTGCGGTTCGACTACCGCACGCCGCTGGAAGAGACGTTCCTCGCGCTGTCGGATCTGGTGCGTCAGGGGAAGATCCTCTACGCGGGCACCGCGGAATGGACGGCGGAACAACTGTTGGAGGCGCGGCCGATCGCCGAGCGGCACGGCGTCCCGCTCGTCGCGAACCAGCCGCACTACTCGATGCTCTGGCGGGTCGCCGAAGCCCAGGTGATGCCGGTGTGCGAACGCTCCGGGATCGGGCAGTTCGCGTCGGTCCCCCTCGCGCAGGGTGTGCTGACCGGCAAGTACCGGCCGGGTGAGATCCCGCCGGGCTCTCGGGCCGCGAAGGCGGTCGAGGCGCGGCCGTTACTCCTGCCGGACCTCCTCGAACGCGTCGGCATGCTGCGCGGCGTCGCCGACGAGGCCGGGTTGACCATGGCCCAGCTGGCGCTCGCGTGGACGTTGCAGCACAACACCGTCGCTTCCGTGGTGACCGGCGCGAGCACCGCCGCCCAGGTGACCGAGAACGCGAAGGCGGCAGGCGTGGTGCTGGACCTCGACGCGCTGACGCGGATCGATCACCTGCTGGGCAGCTTCGTCCAGACGGATCCGCGGCTGACCTGGTCGCCACCCGCGACCACCTGAGGCGCCCGAAAGTCCGTGAAGGCCTCCTTACCTACCCTGAAGGTAGGGAAGGAGGCCTTCACGGACACCCCAGGCCTGCCCTGACGTTGCGGAAGTGGCTTTCGCAACGCGCTCACGAGGGCAACGCGGTCCGCAGGATGGCCTCGAACCGTTCCGCCGTCGGCGGCTCGTCGCGCAGCAATCCCTGCAGCAGCACCCCGTCCACCAGCCCCACCACCATCTCGACCCGAACCGGATCGTCGGTGTAGCGGCGGGCGAAGTCCGCCAACGCCCCCATCCAGCGATCAGTCGACTCGCGGAGCTTCGGCTCCCTCGCCGCCAAGAGGTACAGCTCGTACTCCGCCAGCAGATGCCCTGGCTTGGCGACCACTTCGGCCATCAAGGCGCCGAACCTCCGCAGTGCGTCCTCGCCCCCGTCGGCTTCGGCGGCGAGCATCCGCATCCGTTCGGAGTCCTCGTCCATGCACTGGGTGAGCGCGGCGGTCAGCAGGTCTTCGATCCCCCGGAAGTGGTACGCGGCCGCTGTCGCGGGCAAACCCGCCTCGCGGGCGACGGTACGGTGGCTGACCCCCGATACCCCGTCCCTCGCGACGATGCGCAGCGTGGCCTCGATCAGTTCCCGTTTGCGTTGCTCGCCTTTGGCGAGGCGGCCGTCGGTGCTCGGCTCGTTCAGCGTGCCGCCTCCTCACTGATCGCGATCCTCCTGCTCAGCAGAGGATACGAGAGCAGCGCGATCAGGATGATCAAGCCACCGGCGACGACCGCCACGGCGAACCCGCCGTCCGACCCGAACCGGTCGACGACCTCGCCCGACACGGCGGCGCCGAGCGCGACACCGATGCTGAGGCCGGTGATCGCCCACGTCATCCCCTCGGTCAGCTTCTCCGCCGGGACGACCTTCTCGATCATCCCCATGACGACGATCATCGTGGGAGAGAAGAACAATCCGGCGACGAACACCACCGCGCACAGACTCACGACGCCATCCACGACCAGCAACGGCACCACGCTCGCGGCCGTGCCCGCGGTGCCGATCAGGAGCAGCCGAGGCGGCGTCATGGCCGGTTTGAGCGTCCCGAAGACCAGTCCGGAGATCGCGGAGCCCACCGCGTAGACCGAAACGACGACCCCCGCGGCCGACGGCGACCCGACGTGCCGGGCGAACGCCACACTGACGACGTCGACCGTGCCGACGATGACGCCGCCCGCCACCAGCGTCAGCACGAGCACCCGCACGGCGCCCAGCCGGATCGCCGAACTGCCGGCCGATCCGCTCGGCGGCAGAACGGGCGGTTCGGTCTCGCGCTGCGCGACGAACAGCAGCACTCCGATGGCGAGGAAGACCACGGCGACCAGCGGTCCTGCCTCGGGGAAGACAGTGGTGCACAGCGCCACCGACAGCGCGGGCCCGATGACGAAAGTCAGTTCGTCGACCACCGATTCCAACGCGAAGGCGGTGTGCAGCCGAGGTGAGCCTCGGTACAACCGCGACCACCGGGCCCGGACCATAGCCGCCATACTGGGCATGAACCCGGCGAGGATCGCGGACGCGTACAGCGTCCAGACCGGTGCCCCGAAGCGGGCGCAGAGCAGGAGCGCGCCGAGCGCCATCACGCTGATCCCAGTCACGGGCAACAGGATCCGGCTCTGTCCCCGGCGATCCACCAGCCTCGAGACCTGTGGCCCGAGCAGCGCCATGGACAGCGTGAACGTCGCCGAAACCAGACCGGCGAGCCCGTAGTCGCCCCGCGTCTGCGCCAGCATCGTGATGATCCCGATCCCCATCATCGGGATCGGGACCCTGGCGACCAGGCCGGCGGCGGAGAAGGCGAGGGAACCCTTCGCGGAGAACAGCTCCCGATACTGGCCTGGCACGGCGCCCCCCACAACTTGAACGATCGTTACATTTTGAACAGTCGTTTCACTTTATACACGCGGCTCGCTCCACCCCGCAACGAGCGCGGGAGCCACCGCGATGAAGTGCCGTTCGGCCGCCGAGATCTCCAGGTCTCCTCAATCACCTCGCGGAGCGCGGCGACGTGCTAACCGGGACGCAGTAACGCGGCCTGGTCCTCGTTTCGCGCAGTACACGGCCCCAGACGGGGGACGACCACGCCCAGTTTCCGACCCCGAGCGGGACCCTGGAGCCATTGATCAGCGGCCTCGCGTCGGCCGCGCCGCGAGAGTCGTGAGTGGCGATTCGGGTTCTGGTGGACCAGGTGCCTCGTACTTCGGTTCATCATGCCGGGGGAGCTGGGCTGTCCCGTGTCCATGAAGGATTTGGGACTTTGAGCGTCCCGAATCCTTCATGGACGACCCTGTGCCAGCGGCTCCTCACCGGCCTGACATCAACCTCACCCGGAATACACGTAGGTACCTGAGCCACCTTGACTCCAGCCCGGTTCGGCACTTACTACCCCCTGCGCCGGTCGCTCCCCCGACGACGCGAAAGCCACTTTCGCAACCTTGAAGGTTGCGAAAGTGGCTTTCGCATCATGCCGCTCCGGAACCCTCGCGGCGAAAATCAGCTCAGACTCGAGCAAGGCCTCGCATCAGGGTCCTGTGCCCCCTTGGGCACCCACCGCACGTTGGCGAACGAAGCCGAGAACCTGCCGTCGGTGTACACCAGGAACGGTGTGTTGACGTTCTCCAGATCCAGGCCGTTGGCGAAGCACGACACCGGGATCTTCACCGTCGACTTCGGCGCCCCCGCCAGATCGGTGAAGAGCTTGGTCGCGTTCACCTCGGAGAAGCACGGGTAGACGCAGTGCATGCTGATCACCGTCCGGTTGGCGGGCGCCTCGTGCACGATCGTGTCGAACTCCAGCGCCGCGTCAGCGTTGAGATAGCCCCGCAAATCGTTGGTACCGGCCGGGTTCTGGAAGTAGAGCTGGGCAGGCCCGGTGCCGGTCCAGGTCGACTTGAGCCCGTCTTGCTGCACGTTCACGTCCGACTGCACGACGCCGATCTCAGCGTGTGAAGCGGCGCCGTCGGGGCCGATCTCAGTACCGCCCCAGTTCTCCGCCGAGCCGATGAAACCCTTGTACGGCGCGACATCGGTACGATTGAATACCTCGAGATCCTCGGTCGCCGTGCCGCCGCCACCGGTCGAGCCGCACGTCGCGGGTCCGGCCGTCTCGTCCAGCTGACCGACGGTGACGCGCTGGCCGGCCTTGAGGCCGTAACCGAGTTCGAACAGCGGGTCGTACTCCGCCGAGCCCGCGTTCAGCGGCGTCTGGCAGGCGCTCTTCGGCCACGAATACGGCAGCTTGCCCTTGAAGCCGCCCTTGAGCAGGACGTCGGCGACGCCGCCGCCTTCGGTGCCGGGCAGCCAGGCCGCGACGAACGCGTCGGAGCGGTTGATCTCCTTGTTCATGTACAGCGGGCGGCCGCCGACGTAGACGGTGACGACAGGAGCGCCCTTCCCTCGGACCTTGTCCAGAACGGCCAGGTCCTCGGGGTAGAGCTTCGACGCCTCCAGTGTCTTGCGGGTCAGGTCGCCGACGCCTTCCGCGTACGGGGTCTCACCGATGACGGCGACGACGGCGTCGTAGCCCTTCGGGTCCGTGTCACCCTTCTCGTCGAAGGTGACGTTGACGTCGCCCAACTGCTGCTTGAGCCCGGCGAGGATCGACGTGGCGTTCGGGAAGTCGGCGTTGGTGTTGCCGGTCCCCTGCCAGCTCAGCGTCCAGCCACCGGTCTGGTTCTGAATGCTGTCCGCGCTCTTGCCGACCACGAGGACCTTCGACTTCGGCTTCAGCGGCAGCACGTTGCCGTTGTTCTTCAGCAACGTCTGCGACGAACGGACGGCGTCGCGCGCCAGCCAAGTCTCCTTCAGCGCCTCGTCGGAGTTGGCATAGGACCGGTCCGACGGCTTCTGCGCCTCGTACAGCCCCGAGCGCAGCTTGACGCGCAGGATCCTGGCCACCGCGTCGTCGATTCGCGAAAGCGGGATCTGCCCACCGTTGACCTGGGCGACGGTGTTGGCGATGAACGCCTTCCAGTCGTTCGGCACCATCACGATGTCGATGCCGGCGTTGATCGCCTGCGGACAGGAAGCGTTGGTGCAGCCGGGAACCTGGCCGATGCCGTTCCAGTCGGACACGACAAGGCCGTCGAAGCCCATCTTGCCCTTGAGGATCTGGTTCAGCGCCTTGTCGCTGCCGTGCAGCTTGCCCTCGTCGATACCGAGTTCGGCGTTGGTCCAGCTGTTGAACGACACCATCACGGTCTGGGAACCCGCCGCGAGCGCGCCGTAGTAGCCCTGGCCGTGGACGTTGATCATCTCGGCTTCGGACGACGGGTTGACGCCCTGGTCCTGGCCCTTCAGAGTGCCGCCGTCCCCGATGAAGTGCTTGGCGGTACCGATCACGCCGTTGTAGCCGATGCGCTTGGTCGAACCGTCCTGGAGACCGTTGATCGCCTCGTAGCCGTAGGCCCTGGTGATCCGCGGATCCTCGGAGAATCCTTCGTAGGTGCGGCCCCAGCGGTCGTCCTTCACCACGGCCAGCGTCGGCGCGAAGGCCCAGTCCTGGCCGGTGGCACGGATCTGCCGGGCCGTCGCCGCGGAGATGTCGCGCACCAGGCACGGGTCGTGCGCCGCGCCGAGACCGATGTTGTGCGGGAAGACGGTGGCGCCGTACACGTTGTTGTTGCCGTGCACGGCGTCGATGCCCCAGATCACCGGGATCTTCGTCCGGCTGCCCTTCGCGGCTTCCCAGTAGGCGTCCGCGAGCTTGAGCCAGTCCTGCTGGGAGGCGTGCTTGTCCTTGTTCGGCCACGAACCGCCGCCATTGAGGACCGAACCGATCGAGTACTGCCGGACCTCGTCGGGGGTGATCGCCGCGATCTCGGGCTGCGTCATCTGCCCGACCTTCTCCTCAAGGGTCATCTCTTGGAGGATCCGGGCGATCCGCTGCTCGTCACCGCCCTTGCCCTTGAACCGGCTCTCGACCTTCGGCCAGTCGGCGAGCGTCGGCAGGCTCTTCTCGATCCGGGCGCAACCGTCCCGGTCGAACGCGGGCTTCCCGATCACGGGCTGTTCGGCGGCGACGGCCGCGGGCGTGGCCACCACGGCCCCGCCGAGCAGCGTGAGACTCATCAAGGCGATCAGCGGACTTCGGCGCGCACGAGAACGTCTTGCCATGGTCTGGTCCATTCTGCGGGAGGCGGGGACCGGCCGATCCTCACCGGACCCGGCGGCCGCGTCAAGAGTTTCGGGCCGGTACACCGAGTGTTAATTTTTGCCATGAACTAAGATCGGGCGAGTCATCCGGGCACGCGCCGCCGGTTCCGCCACTTGGCGGTATACGGCAGCGCGAACAGGTAGAGACCGCTGAACATCAGCAGGAAGAGCGGCGGCAGTGGCGTGTAGAGCACCCACTGGGCCGGGTCGCCCTGTGCCACGACCACGAAGCACACGATGACGGTGGCGACGAAGACGAGGGACGTCCACCGGTGGAACGTCCGGATCCGCTTGCTCACGAGAACCTCCTGGAGTCGTTTTGCCTGATGGCGAAGACGCTAGGGATCCCGTGGGCACCGACGCTTCTCGATTCCTGATCGGTCCGCTTGACCTCCACATTACTTGAGCTTTTACCTTCGCTGGAAACGAAGGGAATCACTCATGACCGTCTTGGTAACCGGCGCCACCGGGAACACCGGCCGCCACGTGGTGGCCGAACTCGTCCGCCGCGGGGAACGCGTCCGGGCACTCACCAGGAACCCCGCCGGGGCACGGCTTCCGGCAGGCGTCGAACTGGTGGAGGGCACGCACACCGCGCCCGAAACACTCACCGATGCCTTCGAGGGCGTCACCCGCCTGCACATCACCGTGACGGCCGGGCTCGCCGACGTCGGCGCCGATCTGGTCAAACGCGCCGTGGCCGCGGGAGTGCGGCGCATGACCATCGTCTGGGGCGGCTACGTCGGGCCGACGGAACAGGCCATGGCCGAGTCCGGGGTGGAGTGGACGCGGCTCGAGCCGCAGGAGTTCATGTCCAACGCCCTGACCTGGACCGACTCCATCCGCACCGGGAAGGTGGTCCGTGAGCCGTTCGACCTCCCGAGCGCTGTGGTGCACGAGGGCGACATCGGCGCCGTCGCCGCCACCGCGCTCGTGGAGGACGGGCACTCCGGCAAGGTCTACAACCTCACGGGCCCGGAAGCGCTGACCACGAGCGAACGGATCGCCATCCTCTCCTCCGCGCTCGGCCACGACATCGCGCTGGAGCGGATCACGCGACAGCAGGCGATCGACCGGCTGCTGGCCGAGGGCGTCTCGGTCGCGGACGCCGAATACGTCATCGGCTGGCACAGCGATCCGCCGGTGGAGGCGCGCACCGTGGTCGACACGATCGAGAAGGTGACCGGACGCCCTGCCCGCACGTTCGCGCAATGGGTCGCCGAGCACGCCGACCGGTTCAAGCCGTGAGCGGTCAGACCGCCTTCACGATCTCCAGCACCGGCGCCGTGTGCACCGTGCGGATCGCGCGCAGCGCGCCCAGCCGGTGCGTGAGGTAGCGGTGTAGCGCGACGGCCATCCACAGGAACGCCTGCGTGGTCACGCCGTACAGGGCCGCGCTGATCTCGACGTCGAAGAAGAGCGCGCCCCGTGCGCGCAGATCCGCCAGGCGACGGGCCGCGGTCGCCGGCGCCAGTCCCGCCGCCGCGGCGAGATCCGCGATACTCGCTCGGCCGTCCTGCCGGAGGGCGGCGATCAGCGCGTGGTCCGCCGCGGTCAGCGGAACTTCCTCGGTGACGGATTCCGGCGGCCGCAACGCCTCCTGCTGCTCCTCCGTCAACGCGGCGACCCGCCCGCGCCACGCCGTCGGGCCGCCGAGGTAGGTGTGCAGGATGAAATGCGCGGACACCGCCGTGACGCTCGCGGTGCGCCGGATGTCGTGCAGCAGCATGGCGCTCTGCTCGTGTCTCGGCGTGTGCGCGATCGTCACGATCTCCGTGCCACCCGAGGTGAGCTTGACCAGGACGTGTCCGGCCGTCTCGCCAGCGACCGGGCGAGCGTCCGCGCGGTGGCCGGCTGCGCGCTGAGCCATTCCGTGGCGCAGGCGTTCTCGCTCGCGGCGGTGCTGGTGGTGGCGACCCATGGTCGCCACCGCGCTGATGCCCCGGACCACTTGAGGGAAAACGAAGGCGACGGTGAGCGTTGGCCCACCGTGGTCGTGAGTGACGATTCGGGTTCTAGCCCGAATCGCCACTCACGACCACCCGGACCGGCACGCTCACTACCCCTCGGCGGCCTTGAACCACGCGCCGATCCCGGCGAGCGCGCCCGGACCGTAGTCGCCCCTGACGTCGTCGGCCAGATCGGCGATGGTGACGGCGCGCAACGCCGCCCGCCACTGGATTTCGGCGTTCGCCATCGCGCGGCTGATGGCGCACGGCGTCGTGCACGCCTCGGGCGGCGTCGCCATCGGGCCGCGCTGCCGGATCTCGGTGCAGACGAAGGCCGGCCCGGGCCCGTCGATGGCTTCGACGACGTCAAGCACCGTGATCTCCGAAGGCGGCCGGGTGAGGACGTAGCCGCCGGCCTTCCCCTGCACCGACCGGATGAGGCCGGCCCGGGAAAGCGCCTGAAGCTGCTTCGCGAGATAACTCGGCGAGACGTCGTGCAGCTGCGCCAGGCGCGCGGCGGGCGCGGGTTCGTCGACCGAGGTCAGCACGACACAGCAGTGCAGGGCCCACTCCACCCCACCGGACATCTTCACCCGGATGACTCTAACCCGCCTCTTGACTCGGACACAATCTGTCCGAGTATTATCTCGGACATGAGGTGTCCGGGTTACGGACGCCACCGACGAAGGGCACTGGGCCATGAAATTCGCGATCATCGGCGGGACCGGGCTGATCGGTTCGCAGGTCGTGCGCGACCTGAAGGAGGCGGGGCACGAGGCGGTGCCGCATTCGCCGTCCACCGGGGTCGACCTGCTCACCGGCCAAGGGCTGGACAGCGCGCTCGACGGCGCCGACGTGGTCGTCAACCTCACGAACTCGCCGACCTTCGACGACGCCTCCCCCGCGTTCTTCCGGACGTCGATGGACAACCTCGTCGCGGCCGCGAAGAAGGCGGGCACCGGGCACTTCGTGATCCTGTCGATCGTCGGCGTCGACCAGGTGCCCGAGCTCGACTACTACCGCGCGAAGACGCTGCAGGAGGACATTCTCAAGGAGAGCGGCCTCCCCTACTCGATCGTCCGCGCCACCCAGTTCATGGAATTCGTCGACGCGGTTCTGTCCTGGACCTCCGACGAGACCGCGGTCCGCCTGCCCAGTACGCCGATCCAGCCGATCGCCGCGGCGGACGTCGCCGCCGCCGTTTCCGAGGTGTCGGCCGGGAAGCCGCTGAACGGCACCCTCGACGTGGGCGGCCCGGATGTCTACCCGCTGGACGAGCTGGGCCGGATCACGTTGTCCGCCAAGGGAGACACGCGTCCGGTGACCGTCGACGAGACCGCGGGCATGTTCGCCGCCGTCAAGGGCGACGTCCTCACCACGAAGGACGGCGCCCGCATCGCCGAGACCCGCTACCCCGACTGGCTCAAGTAGCGGCACAGCGCGTGAAGGCCGCCTTCCCTCGGCTCAGCCGAGAGAAGGGGGCCTTCACGCGCTTCGGATCAGCTCGGCAGCAGCGCCGGAGCCGCGAGACGGCTGGCATTCGCCGCTTCGTCGTCCGGCTGGGCCTGGGCGGAGCGCTCCGCCTCGACCCGCGCGAGGTAGTTGGTGACCTCGCGCTCCTGCTTGTGCGAGTCCCAGCCCAGCAGCGGCGCCATCAGCTCCGCCACCACCGGCGCCGCCGTCACACCGCGGTCCCGCTCCTCGATGGAGATTCGCGTGCGCCGTGTCAGGACGTCCTCCAGATGCAGGGCGCCCTCGTGCGAAACGGCGTAGACGACCTCCGCCTTCAGGTACTCCGCCGTCCCCGGGATCGCTTCGCCCAGTTCGGGACGTTCCGAGATCGACTCCAGAATGTCCTCCACGGCGGTGCCGTAGCGCTGGAGCAAGTGCTCGATGCGGCCGATCGGCAGGCCCGCACGCTGGGCGAGCGAGTGCCGCGCGCCCCACATCTCGTGGTAGCCCGTCGCTCCGACGATCGGCAGCCGCTCGGTCCACGACGACGGCGCGGGACGGCCGAGGTCCTCCACCGCGACGTCGACGGCGTCGGCGGCCATCACGCGGTACGTCGTGTACTTGCCGCCGGCCACGATCACCAGACCCGGCACCGGATGCGCCACGGCGTGCTCCCGCGACAGCTTCGTCGTCGACGTCGCCTTCGCGGCCAGCAGCGGCCGAAGCCCCGCGTACACGCCTTCGATGTCGTCTGCCGTGATCGGCGTGCGCAGGACCGCGTTGAGGTGGTCGAGCACGTAGTCGACGTCCGCCTGGCTGGCCGCCGGGTGTTCGCGGTCGAGGTCCCATTCGGTGTCGGTGGTGCCGACGATCCAGTGCCGCCCCCACGGGATGACGAACAGAACACTCTTCTCGGTACGCAGGATCAGCCCGGTGTCCAGGTCGATCTTCTCGCGCGGGACCACGAGGTGGATGCCCTTCGACGCGCGCACGGTGAACGGCGCGGGGATGCCCGCCGCTTCCGCCATGTCGTCGCTCCACACGCCGGTGGCCGCGACGACCGTCTTCGCCCGGACCTCGATCTCCGCGCCGCTCTCGCGGTCGACGACCTTGGCGCCGACGACGCGTTCGCCGTCACGGATCAGCGACGTGACCCGGGCGCGGGTGAGGACGGAAGCACCCTGTTCCGCCGCGGTGCGCGCGATCATCATCGTGTGGCGTGCGTCGTCGACCTGCGCGTCGTAGTACTGGATGGCGCCGATCAGGGCGTCGTCCGCGAGGCCGGGAGCGACCTTGCCCGCACCGCGCTTGGACAGGTGCCGGTGCCGCGGCAAGGCCCGCGCTCCGCCGAGGGTGTCGTAGAGCGTGACACCCGCGCCGATGTAGCCGCGTTCCCAGACGCGGTGCTTGAGCGGCACGAGGAACTTCACCGGCCGGACCAGGTGCGGCGCCAGCGTCTGCAGCAGCAGGCTCCGTTCCTTCAGCGCCTCGCGGACCAGCTTGAAGTCCAGGTTCTCCAGGTACCGCAGCCCGCCGTGGATCAGCTTCGACGACCGGCTGGAGGTTCCCGCGGCGAAGTCACGGGCCTCGACGAGCGCGACGGAGAGCCCGCGCGACGCCGCGTCGAGCGCGACGCCGGCACCGGTCACTCCCCCGCCGACGACGAGTACGTCGATCTCCTCGCGAGCGAGCTTGCGCAGCGTCTCGGCACGGTAGACCGGGGAAAGCGGTACGGGTGTCACTCTGTTCCTCCTGTTCATCGGGCTCACTCGACCTCGACCCAGTCGAGCGTGCGGCCGACGGCCTTCTGCCAGCCCGCGTAGCCCTCGGCACGCTGTTCGTCCGTCCACGACGGCTCCCAGCGCTTGTCCTCGTTCCAGTTCCGTTCCAGTTCGTCGGTGCTCTTCCAGAACCCGACGGCGAGCCCTGCCGCGTAGGCGGCACCGAGCGCGGTGGTCTCCGCGACGACCGGCTTCGACACCGGCACACCGAGGATGTCGGCCTGCAGCTGCATGCACAGTTCGTTCGCGGTCACGCCACCGTCCACACGCAACACGTCGAGCGTGACGCCCGAGTCGTTCTGCATGGCCTCGACGACATCGCGGGTCTGGTAGCAGATCGCTTCGAGGGTCGCCCGCGCGAGATGCGCGTTGGTGGTGGCCCTGGTGAGGCCGACGATCGCGCCGCGCGCGTCGGATCGCCAGTACGGCGCGAAAAGCCCGGAGAACGCGGGGACGAAGTACACGCCACCGTTGTCTTCGACCTGGCGGGCGAGGCTCTCGCTCTGGGACGCGCCGCTGATGATGCCCAGCTGGTCGCGCAGCCACTGCACGGCGGAACCCGTGACGGCGATCGAGCCCTCCAGGGCGTACACCGGCTTCTCGTCGCCGAACTGATAGGCCAGCGTCGTGAGCAGCCCGTGCTTCGAGCGCACGACCTCGTGCCCGGTGTTCAGCAGCAGGAAGTTGCCGGTGCCGTAGGTGTTCTTGGCCTCGCCGGGGCGGAAACACACCTGGCCGACGGTCGCCGCCTGCTGGTCGCCGAGCACGCCGGTGATGGCGACCTCGCCGCCGAGCGGGCCGTCCGCACGGGTGACGCCGAAGCGGCCGTTGTTCGACGACGGCGCGATCGACGGCAGCATCTGCTTGGGGACGCCGAAGAACGACAGCAGTTCGTCGTCCCACTCCAGCGTTTCCAGGTCCATGAGCATGGTGCGCGACGCGTTGGTCGGGTCGGTCACGTGCACGCCGCCGTCGGGCCCGCCGGTGAGGTTCCAGATGAGCCAGGTGTCGGTGGTGCCGAAGAGCGCGTCACCCTTTTCGGCGTCTTCGCGGACGCCCTCGACGTTCTCCAGGATCCACTGCAGCTTGCCACCGGAGAAGTAGGTGGCGGGCGGCAGACCGGCCTTCCGCCGGATGACGTCGCCCTTGCCCTCGCGCTCGAGCGCCGACGCGATCCGGTCGGTGCGGGTGTCCTGCCACACGATGGCGTTGCAGTAGGGCCGCCCGGTCCGGCGGTTCCACACCACCGTGGTCTCACGCTGGTTGGTGATGCCGAGCGACGCGAGATCGGCGGCGGTCAGCTTCGCCTTGTTGAGCGCCGTGGCGATGACCGAACGGGTCCGCTCCCAGATCTCGGTGGCGTCGTGCTCGACCCAGCCCGGCTTCGGCAGGATCTGCTCGTGCTCGAGCTGGTGGCGGGCGATCTCGTTGCCGCCGTGGTCGAAGATCATGAACCGCGTGCTGGTGGTGCCCTGGTCGACGGCGCCGATGTAGTCAGACATGGTTTCTCTCCTAGGAAACGCGCTCGATGTCCTTGGCGGGCAAGGCTTCCGGTTCCGGGTCGGCGGGCAGGTAACGCTCGATGAAGAACTTGTAGATCGCGCCGCCGATGACCGCGCCGATGACCGGCGCCACGATGGGGATCCACCAGTACGGATAGCCGTATTGATCGGTGAACGCGGTGTCGTAACCGGTGAGCCAGGACATCAGCCGCGGGCCGAAGTCGCGGGCCGGGTTGATCGCGTAGCCGGCGTTGGTACCCCAGGCCATGCCGATCGCGACCACCAGGAAGCCGACGACGACCGGGGCGAGGTTCGCGGCGGGCGCGGTGTTGCGGAGGTCGGTGATGGCGAAGATCACCAAAGCGAGGATGGCCGTTCCGATGATCTGGTCCCGGAAGGCGCCCCAGTCACCCACCGGCAGGGTTCCGTTACCCGGAAGAGTGGAGAACACACCCTGGGTCTTGATCGTCAGGCCGGGGTCGGCCGCGTTGAGCACCTCGGTGTAGTTCCAGCGCACCAGCAGCGCGCCCAGGAACGCGCCGGCGGTCTGCGCCAAGGCGTACGGGGCGACCTTGCGCCACGAGAAGCCCTTGAACACCGCGAGCGCCACGGTGATGGCGGGGTTCAGATGCGCGCCACTGATCCGTGAAGCCACGTAGATACCGAGCGTGACACCGATACCCCAGGCCCACGCGATGCTGTCGTGGTCCCCGATGCCCGCGGCGACGACTTGAGCCACCACCCCGCAGCCGAACAGGATGAGGATCATCGTCCCGACGAACTCCGCCGCCAGTTCGCCCGCCAGTCCGCGAGCTTTGAGGTTTCGCACCATTGCTTCCTCCACAAAGGACACCGTTGCCCTGTTGAGGCCGAAGTTAAGTTCGTGGAAACCCAGGGTCAACGGACACCGGTCGGCATTGTCGAACGCCCGGAGACGATGTTCGACATTGTCGAATCAGGGCCGGTCGGGCTACGGTTGAGCCGTGCCCGGTCCGATCCAGTCCATCGAGCGCGCCGCCGCGATCCTGCGGTTGCTGGCGCGCGGTTCGGGGCGTCTCGGCGTCGGCGAGATCGCCGATTCCCTCGAACTCGCCAAGGGAACCGCGCACGGGATCCTGCGCACCCTGCAAGGGGTCGGCTTTGTCGAACAAGACCGGGACACCGGGAAATACCAACTGGGCGCGGCACTGCTGCATCTCGGGACGAGCTACCTCGACGTCAACGAACTCCGGTCGCGCGCGATCAACTGGGCCGACGCGCTGGCCGCGCGCAGCGGTGAAGCGGTCCGGATCGGCGCACCGCTGGAAGGCCGCGTCTTGGTGGTGCACCACGTGTTCCGGCCCGACGACAGCCTTCAGACCCTCGACGTCGGCACGCTTCTGCCGTTGCACGCGACCGCGCTCGGAAAAGTACTTCTGGCCTACGACACCGGTCTCGTGGCATCGTTGCGCACCGGCGAGCCGGAGGCCTACACCCGCCGGACCCTGGTCACCCAGACCGCGATCAAACGCGCCTGTGGCAAGGTGCGCGAGGCGGGCTGGGCGAGCGAGAACGGCGAGATGATCACCGGCGAGGCCGGGATCGCGGCGCCGATCCGCGGCCACGGCGGCATCGTGGTCGGCGCGATCGGGGTGTCCGGCGCGACGGAACGGATCTGTGAAGCCGACGGCAGCCCGATCCCGCGGCTGCTCGGCCACGTGCGCGACGCGGCACGGGCGGTCTCCCGCGATCTCGGCGCGTCCCGATGGTGATGGAGGTGCTCGCGTGGTCCAGCGCTACGTGATGTCGATCGACCAGGGCACCACCTCGACGCGGTGCATCCTGTTCGACGCGCGCGGCAGGCTGGTGTCGGTCGCGCAGCGCGAACACCAGCAGCACTTCCCCCGGCCGGGCTGGGTCGAGCACGACGCGACCGAGATCTGGCGCAACGTCGGCCGGATCGTGCCGCAGGCGCTGGCCGACGCCGGCGTCGAACCGGCGCAGGTGGTCGGCCTCGGCATCGCGAACCAGCGCGAGACGACGGTGCTGTGGGACCGGCACACCGGCAACCCGGTCGGCCGCGCGATCGTCTGGCAGGACACCCGCACCGACTCGATGCTCGAACAACTCGCCCGCGAGCCGGGCGCCGACCGCGTCCGGCGGCTGTGCGGGCTGCCGCTGGCCACGTACTTCTCCGCGCCGCGGATCCGGTGGATGCTCGAAAGGACTCCTGGCCTGCGGGAACGCGCCGAACGCGGCGACGTGCTGTTCGGGACGGTCGAGAGCTGGCTGATCTGGAACCTGACCGGCGGGCCCGAGGGCGGCGTCCACGTCACCGACGTCACCAACGCCTCGCGCACCATGCTGATGAACCTGCGGACGCTGTCGTGGGACGACGAACTGCTGGAGTTCTTCGACGTCCCGCGCGCGATGCTGCCACGGATCCGGCCGTCGACCGAGGTGTACGGGACGACGTCACGGGTGGTGCCGGGGATCCGGATCGCGGCGGCGCTCGGCGACCAGCAGGCGGCGTTGTTCGGCCAGACCTGCTTCGCGCCCGGCGAGGCGAAGTGCACGTACGGAACGGGCAGCTTCCTGCTGCTCAACACCGGCCCGACGCCCGTGCTCTCGACCCACGGCATGCTGACCACCGTCGGGTTCAAGATCGGCGACGAGCCCGCCGTGTACGCCCTCGAAGGGTCGATCGCCGTCACCGGATCGCTGGTGCAGTGGTTCCGCGACGGGCTCGAACTGATCGGCAGCGCTCCCGAGATCGAGACACTGGCGCGGACGGTCGAGGACAACGGCGGCTGCTACATCGTGCCCGCGTTCTCGGGCCTGTTCGCGCCGCACTGGCACAGCGAGGCGCGCGGCGTGATCGCCGGGCTGACCTCGTACATCACCAAGGGGCACCTGGCCAGGGCCGTCCTGGAGGCGACGGGCTGGCAGACCCGTGAGGTCGTCGACGCGATGAACGCCGATTCGGGGCTCGCGCTGTCGACACTCAAGGTCGACGGCGGCATGACCGCCGACAACCTGCTGATGCAGTTCGTCGCCGACGTCCTCGACGTGCCGGTGGTGCGCCCGATGGTCGCCGAGACGGTTTCGCTGGGCGCGGCGTACGCAGCCGGGTTGTCGGTCGGGTACTGGCCGGACCTGGAAGGCCTCCGCCGGAACTGGCACCGTGCGGGACAGTGGCTGCCGAAGATGGACCCCGCCCGCCGCGACAGCGAATACTCGCACTGGCGCCAGGCCGTGGAACTGACGTTCGGCTGGATGCGCCCGGGTCCGACCGCCGCTCCCCCGGGCTCCGACCTGGTCGAGGTCGTCCTGGCCGATCACCGCCGGATCGAACAGCTGTTCCGGGATCTCCGTAACGACGAGGCCGACCGTCCGGCGCTGATCGCGGAGCTCTCGGCGGCGCTGGTCGCCCATGCCACCGCGACCGAACGGATCGTCCGTCCCGATGCGACGGAGCGCGGGCTCGCGGACGAGCTTCTGACCGTGCTCGAATCCACCGACCCCGAGAAGGCCTTGGTGGTACTGGAGAATTCTGTGGACGCGCATATCCGCGCAGAGGAACGCGGGTTGCTGAACGACCTCCGGCGCACGCTGTCCACTTCGGACCGCACCGGCCTCGGCCGGGCGTTCGTGGCCGAACGGCAGCGGCAGCTGGACCTCGACTGCGGCTCCGCCGCGCACGTCCGCGAGCAAGGCTCCCGGCTGCGCCTCTCGTGACGTGCTACCCTGTCGCCGTGCGCCGCTGGACTCGACTCGTAGTCAAGCGCGCCGGCTGAACCAGGTCGCCGGCGCGCATTCCGGCGACCCCTCGATACGGGGCATCTTCCGGGACCTGGCCCTCCATGGCCTGTACGTTTCCCGCCCTTGGAGTCCACGATGTCCGCTGTTTCGTTCCAGATCCCCGCACCTCGCTCGTCCATGCTGGTCCGCCGCCGGATCGCGACCTACTTCGTCGGTGGCGTCGAGCAGATCCCTGGCCTGGTCGAGGCGCTCGGCTGCCTGGTCCACGACCTGTCCGTCGATGTCCGCGACGGGGTCCGCGAAAGCACCATGACCTGCGCGGTCCTGATCGACGCCGATGAGGTCGAGCCGCTGCTGGAGAGGCTGCGCGGGCTGACCTCGGTCGTCTCCTCCGAACTGGTCTGACCGCCGGTCACGGCCCGGAATCCGTGACTCGCGTGATCAGACACGGAACTCACGTGATTGAAGGCGGATCTCACGAGTTACGTCTCCAAGCACGCGAGTTACGTCTCTGATCACGCGAGATCGGCGCATACATCCCCTATGCCCGAAGTTCCTTGCACGGTTCCATGCAGCCGGTCAAGGAAGAACCATCCGCGTATTGACTTGGTTAAGAAGCCTTCTTAACTTCGATTTCATGGCCGTAACTCCGCGGAACAGCAGGTCTCAAGCCTATCGTCGGCTCAGTCTGGCCGAGAAACACGACAAGTTCGTCAATCAGTACTCGCGGCGGACCCTGTTCCGCGTGGGCGCGGTGAGCGGCGCGGCACTCGCCGCCGGTGGCGTCCTCCTCCCCGGATCGGCCGCGGCCTCCCCCGGACCGACCGTGCTGCTCAACGCCGACAAGGTCGCGGGATCGGCGCTGCGTCCGTTCGGACGGCATATCGCCTACGGGGCCGACCCGTCGCAGCAGGTCGTGGTCTCGTGGCAGGTTCCCGCGGCGGTGACCGCGCCGTTCGTCCGGATAGGCACGGCCCCCGGCGACTTCAGCCCGCCCATCCCAGCCGAGGTCAGGGCGCTGACCAGCCAGATGTCGTGGCAGCACCCGGTCGAGGAAGTCCCGCCGAACAGCCCGAAGTCGATCACCCAGTACTACCTCCACGCCCGGATCGACCGGCTCCTGCCCAACACCACGTACTACTACGTCGTCGGCCACGAGGGTTACGACCCCGCCACCAGGCTCGGCGAGATGGCGAGTTTCCGCACCGCTCCCACCCCGGGCGGCGACGGCACGTTCTCCTTCACCGCTTTCGGCGACCAGGGGGTGGGCTACAACGCCGTCGCGACCAGCAGCCTGATCGCGGGACTCGACCCGGCCTTCCATCTCGCCATGGGCGACCTGAGTTACGCCCTCGAAGGCGAGGGCGGGCATCCGGAGGAGGACCAGTACGACGCGCGACTCTGGGACTCCTTCTTCGTGCAGAACGAGCCCGTCACCGCGGGGATCCCGTGGATGATGGCGCTCGGCAACCACGAGATGGAGGGCTGGTACTCCGAGGACGGGTACGGCGGCGTGCGGGCGCGTTTCACCATGCCGGACAACGCCTGGGACGGCTCCACCTGCATCTACTCGTGGCGCTACCAGAACGTCGGGCTGATCAGCCTGGACGGTAACGACGTCTGCTACAACAGTCCGTCCAATCTGGACTACACCAAGGGCAAGCAGCTCAAGTGGCTCAGCAGGACGCTCGCCGCCTTCCGCGCCGATCCCACGATCGACTTCATCGTCGTCTACTGCCACCAGTGCACGTATTCCACCTGCCATTCCAACGGCGCCGAACTCGGTGCACAGAAGGACTGGGCTCCCCTGTTCGACAAATATCAGGTCGACCTGGTACTCAACGGCCACAACCACATCTACGAACGCACCGACCCCATCCGGGCGGGCAAAGCCGTCAAGAAGGTGCCGTCGCGAGGGACGACCGACCCGGTCAAGGACGGAACGACCTACATCACCGCGGGCGGCGGAGGCGGAAGCGTCTCCGAATTCCCGGCGCCGGACACCTACCTGGGCCATGAGACCGCCAACGACACTCCGGTCCCGATGAAGTACTCGGAACGGGACGGCCAGGATCGCACCAAGAAGGTCACCTGGTCCCGTGTCCGGTTCCGCGGCTACAGCCTGGTCGCGGTCGACGTCATCGCGGGTACGGGCACCACACCGCCCAAAATGGACGTCCGGGCGATCAGCGCCGACGGCACCCTGGTCGATCAGATCATCGTGCAGCGTTCCTGAGCAGGCACATCCACCGGACGAGGGGTCCACATCGGCCGATCGGCCGATGTGGACGCCCGTTTTCCCGGCCCATTTCCCGAAGCGAGAAAGCGCCTTCCATGTAGTCGGCCGCTGTTACGGAGTCATGACATGAACGAGACGGGGCCACGATGATCGCCTCTGAACATCGGCAGCATGCTCGACCAACGAACCACGCCCATCGCGGTGCCGGGCACGAACCGGCGAACACGCCTTCGCGTGACGATCCTGATCGTCTTCCTGGCGATCGCCGCGATCCTCGGCTACGTGGTCTTCCGCGTCGGCACGGAAAGCCTTCCGGCCCCCGAACGACGCGACGCCACCGTGGTCTTCGACCGCACGTCGGACGAGCAGGTGATCGGCGACCGGGGCTCGGAAAGATTCCGCACGGCGTCGGTCGTGAAACTGTTCATCGCGCTGGACGCCGTCACCCGCAAGGCGAGCAGGACCGACGAATCCCACATCCACCGGATGCTGGCGAAAAGCGACGACGCCGTCGCCAACACCCTCTGGACCAGAAACGGCGGGCCAGCGATCGTCACCAGGACAATGGCCGCCGCGGGTCTGAAGAACACCACCCCGCCCGCCGACCCGGGCCGCTGGGGCGACACACTGTCCACAGCGGACGACGTCGCCGCGGTCTACCGCCACATCCTCGCCCTGCCGAAGGCCAAACGGAACGTGGTGCTCAAACCGCTCCGGGAGGCGACGCGCACCGCCGCGGACGGGTTCGACCAGCATTTCGGCATCCCCTCGGCCTTCCCCGGCCTGCCGTGGGCCGTGAAGCAGGGCTGGGCGGCCGGCCGGGGTTCGGTGGACGCGCACACGACCGGGCTCGTCGGTGAAGGCGACCGCTACATCGTCGTCATGCTGTCCGCTTTCGCCGACGGCACGAGCCTCGACGTCGCGACGGCGGCGGTCACCTCGGCGGCCGTGTCGCTGGCTCCCCGTCTGCGAAAGTGACTTCGGCCGCGTTCTCCACGGTCGCCCTGAAAGCGCTTACCAGGAGCTCGGTGAAACAGGCCCAGGAAGCTGCCGACATACCGCCGGTCTGGGCTTTGAGCGCGGCCAGTTGCTCGCACGCCAGCGGCGCGACCCGGTCCATGAACTGCCCGAGGAACCGCAGCGCAGCGGCGGGCGGCACCCCGGCTCCGGCGAGCTCCGCCACCGCGCGCGAAACCGACGGGCGCACGACGGACGGCGTTCCCGCATCGTCCCGCCCGAGCACGCCGTGCCGCTCCAGGCAACGGACGACGGAGGGCTGGTCACGGGCGATGTCGGCCATCGCCGCGTCCAGCCGCTCGACGCCGTCCACTGTGGTCGTTCCGAGCATCGCGGCGATGGACACCAGGTTGAAGCCCTGTTTCTGCAGCATCGTGATCCGCCGCAGCCGCCGCAGGTGGGCCGGGCCGTAGTAGGCGGACCTGCCGTGCCGCACCGGCGGGGCGAGCAGGCCCCTCGTCTGATGGGCCCGGATATTGCGCGCCGACATGCCGACGATCGTGGAGAGTTCTTCGATCGTGTATCCGGCCGGTCTCGGCGAAAAGGGCTTCACACCGACCAGCTTAACCAATGGTCGGATGAGTGCACCATGAAGCCGGGGCAATGGCACCGCCACTGTCAACCGGCTGAATCAGCGAGTTGCCATAAGTTGATCGGTTCGCGCGCCCGAACACAAGGTGAACGCCCGGTTTACATGGTTTCATGTCAAGCAATGCCGGTTTTGAGGCGTTCCGCGCCCGCCGACTGCTCCAGTCAGGCGATCTTGATGGGCCAAGGACCCCCCTGCCGTTTAAATGCACCTGAGATATCTGATGTCTCGACTCTGTCGACGCCTGCGGAGCGCCGCTGAACCCCACGGTCGGTCGTCAAAGTTTCAACCTTTTCCCCAGGAGGTTTCAATGTTCTGGAAACGGATCGCGGTCGCGGCCGTGGCCGCGACCGGGCTGGCCACGGCGCTGGTGGTGTCCCATCAGGACACACCCGCCGCCGCGGGCACGCCCGCTGCGGCGGCGGTGCCCCAATTCGACCACATCGTTCTCGTGATGTTCGAAAACAAGGACTACAAGGAGATCAGCGGCAGCTCGAAAGCACCGTACTTCAACCAACTCGCCTCGCAGGGAGCCAAGTTCACCAAGGCGTACGGGACGACGCACCCGAGCCAGCCGAACTACATCGCCCAGTTCGCGGGCTCGACGCACGGTGTCGACAGCAACAAATGCCAGGATCTCGGGAACAAGGAGAATCTCGCTTCCCAGCTGGCGGGGATCGGCAAGAAGTTCGTCGGTTATGCCGAAAGCATGCCTTCCGACGGCTACACCGGCTGCACGAAGGGAAAATACGCACGCAAGCACAACAGCTGGGTCAGCTTCGGCAATGTGCCGTCGTCGGCGAACAAACGGTTCTCGTCGTTCCCGAGCGACTTCACCAAGCTGCCGGACGTCGCTTTCGTGACCCCGGACCTGTGCAGCGACATGCACGACTGCCCGGTCGACACCGGTGACAAATGGCTGAAGAAGAACCTCGACGCCTACGCGCAGTGGGCGAAGACGCACAACAGCCTGCTCATCGTCAATTTCGACGAGGACAGCGGGACGTCGGTGAACCAGATCTTCACCACGTTCGTCGGTGCCCACGTGAAGCCGGGCAGCTACAGCGAATCCATCAACCACTACTCGATCCTCCGCACGATCGAGGCGGCGTTCGGCCTGCCGGGCATCGCCAACGCGGCGAACAAGCCGCCGATCACGAGCGTCTGGCGGTGATCGGGTGAACTCCGCGGGCGTGTCCACTGTGGACGCGCCCGCGGGGCGCCCGCGACCCGTCTTGACCATGAGGCACGCCATGAACCCGGCGGAGTCGTAGCGAAGGAGGCCTTCACGGCCGAGTGAACCCGGACACCTCAATAGTTCTTTGACTCCCCGCAGGAAGGCACGACCGTGAACACCCGCACCCGCGTCCTGATCGCCGTCACCGGAACACTCACGCTGGCCGCGGCCGCCGTGATCTACGTCGGGGCGGCGGGCGCGCGCAACCAGGACGCCGCGTCGGCGGGCACCAGCGACGCCGTCACGCTCGAAGGCCCGCGGTTGCTGTTCCGCAGCACCGCCGACGCCGACCGCGGCCACGTGTCCAGTGTCAGCGCGGCAGATCCCGGCGGGGCACGGGCGGTGTCGACCGTGTCCTGCGGCCGGGTCCACGCGGCGGGCGGCACCGGGATCTGCCTGCGGCCGGAAACCGGGCTGACCACCTACCAGCTGGCCGTGCTCGACCGCCGTCTCGCGGTGACGCAGGAGATCCCGCTGGTCGGGGTGCCCAACCGGGCGCGGGTCTCGGCAGACGGGAAGCGGCTGGCGTGGACGGTGTTCGTCACCGGCGACTCCTACAACGGCGGCCGGTTCTCCACTCGCGCCGGCACCCTCGACCTCACCACCGGCGACGTCGAGGGCACGCTCGAGGACTTCGCCGTGACAGTGGGGGGCAAGCCGTACAAGGCGGCCGACGTCAACTTCTGGGGCGTCACCTTCACCCGGCAGCCGAACCGGTTCTACGCCACCATGTCGACCGGCTCCCACCGGTACCTCGTCGAAGGCGACTCGACGGCCCGGACCGTGCGGACCGTGCGGACCGTGCGGGACAACGTCGAATGCCCGTCCCTCTCCCCCGACGAGACCCGCATCGCCTACAAGTCCGCCGTCGACGGCGACCCCGCGAAGGGCTGGCGGCTCTCGGTGCTCGACCTCGCGAACGGCACCGTGACCGCGCTGGCCGAGACCCGGAGCGTCGACGACCAGCCCGCCTGGCTCGACGAGCGCACCGTCGCCTATGCCCTCCCCCGCACGCCAGGACACTCCGACGTCTGGTCGGTCCCCGCCGACGGCACCGGAACGCCGCGGCTGCTCATCCCGGAGGCCGAGTCGCCCGCCGCGCTGCCCTAGGCTGCCGCGTATGAGGGCCGCGCTGCTGATCGTCGACATGCAGGAAATGCTCGTTCCCCTGGTCTGGCGCGGCGAGGAACTGGCGGCCGGGCTCGCCGGACTCGCCCGGCGAGCCCGTGAGAACGGCGTTCCGGTGATCGCGCTGCGGCAGATCGGCGCCCCCGGCACCGACTTCGATCCCGCGTCGCCCGGCACCCGGGTCAGCGCGCTGCTCGGTCTCGAACCGGTCGACCTGGTGATCGACAAGACGGCGACCGACTCCTTCTACCGCACCGGCCTGGCGGGACTGCTGGTCGACCGGGGCGTCGACACCGTGGTGCTGACCGGGCTGGCCACCGACTACTGCGTCGACGCGACCGCCAGGGCCGCCCAGAGCCACGGCCTGGACGTCGTGCTGGTCGCCGACGGCCACGCGCCGTCCGCCGACGGGGATCCCACCACGGGCCTGACGGCCGAACAGGTCATCGCCCGGCACAACCTGCTTCTGAGCACGGCGATCCATCCCGGTGGGCGGGTGCGCGTGGTGCCGTCGGCGGAGGTCGAGTTCACCGGCCCGTAGGATCGGCCCGCCATGATCACGAACTTCCTGCTCGACCACTCCGCCCTCGTGCCGGTGGCGATCCTGCTGGTCGCGCTCGTCTGCGCCGTCCTCGGCCGTCTGTTCGTGGACAGGCGACGGATCCTGTGGGCGCTCGCCGGGGTGTCCTCGCTCCCGGTCTTCGCGCTGACCTTGGTGCCGACAGTGCACACGATCGACGAGATCCTGTGCACCGTCCAGTTCTCCGTGCCCACGCTGGGAGCGGTCGAACTCCTGGCCAACGTCGCGCTGTTCCTCCCGCCGGTCTGTTTCGCCGCGCTGGCGTCCCGGCGACCGGTGACGATGCTCGCGGCGGGTTCGGTGCTGTCCGCCGTGATCGAGACGCTCCAGGCGCTCGTGCCCGCGATCGGCCGTGCCTGCGACACCAACGACTGGCTGATGAACACCATCGGCGCGGTCCTCGGTGCCCTCATCGCGGCGGGCACGGCGTGGCTGGTGGACCGCCGCGCTCAGTCGGGCAGTTCGACCGGCGCGATCTCGTCGTAGACGTCACCCGGTCCCGGGTTCGCCGGGTCCGTCTCGCCACCGAAGTGGTGCAGGACGCCCCACACCGCGTTGAGCGCCGTCTGGACGGCGCCTTCGGCCCAGCCGGCGGTCCACGAGATGTCGTCGCCCGCCAGGAAGAGACCGCGGTGGCGCTCCTCCAGCCGGTCCTGCTTGAAATGGGTGAACAGCCGGTGCTGGTACCGGTAGTGACCGGGCAGGTTGGCCTTGAACGCGCCCATGAAATGCGGCTCGGCCTCCCACGACACGGTCACCGGGTCGCCGATGATGTGCCGCCGGACGTCGACGCCCGGATAGATCTCCTTCAGTGACTGCAGCATCACCTCGACCCGCTCGGAGACCGAGAGCGGCAGCCACTTCAGCGAGTCGTCGGCCCAGGTGTAGGACAGGCAGATCACCGCGGGCGCGTCCGGGTCGTCGCCGAGCAGGTACGTGCCGCGCGGCATGCGGTCGGTGAGCGTCATGCTCATCGTGTCGCGGCCGGTCGCCGGGTCCTTGTCCAGCCAGAAGGGCCGGTCGACCGGGACGAAGACCTTCGAGGACTCCATGTAGTGCGTGCGCTCGATCGCCGTCCAGTGGTCGATCGGGAACAGCGCCTCGTCGCATTCGATCTTCGACAGCAGCATCCAGCTCTGCGCGGTGAACACCGCCGCCGGGTAGGTGCGGATGCGGCCCTCGGTGTCGGTCACGGTGATGTTGTTCGGCGCGGTGCGGTGCAGCCGGGCGACGCCGGGGTTCGGGCACCCGCCGTGCAGCGAGCTCAAACTCGTTCCCACGGGCCAGAACGCGATGTCCTCGGGCGCGTGTTCCCAAAGCCGCAACGGGAGCTGCCTGCTCCCGCCGACGATACTGCGGTGCTCGTCGTCGGCACCGGTGTAGACCACCCGCAGGATCTCCAGGATGGAGTTCGGGAAGTCGGTGTCCCAGCCGCCGGTCCCGAAGCCGACCTGTCCGAAGATCTCACGGTCGCGGAAGGACGCGAACGCGGGCGAGTCGCAGAGGAAGCCGTAGAAGGTCTGGTTGTCCAGCTTCGGCACGAGTTCGTTCCACAGCCGCTTGATCGTCTTGACGTCGCGTTCGCGGATCGCCTTCTGCATCTCGGTGAACGCGGCCTGCTCGGACAGTGTGCTGTCCCAGGCGGCCGCGACCTTGCCGAAGACGGCGGGAAGTTCGTCCGCCGTGCGCGCGTAGTGGCTCTCCCCCTTGAGATCGACGACGGTGCTCGGCGTTCCCGCAGCCAGCGGGTTCGGGAACGGTGTCGTCTCCAGGCCGACCTTGTCGATGTAGTGGAAGAGCGCGGTCGACGCCGGCGGGAAGCGCATCGCGCCCATCTCCGCGACGACGTCGTCCGGGCAGCCGGGGAAGTTCACCGTGCGCAGGCGGCCGCCGATCTCGGCGATCTCGTACACGACCGGGCGCAGGCCGAGCCTCATCAGCTCGTACGCGGTGACGATGCCGGAGAGGCCGCCGCCGATCACCGCCACCTCGGTGCCGTGGCGCTCGGCGGGGAGCGAGCCGAGCCCGGCGGGGTCGGCGAGGAAATCGTCGTAGGCGAACGGGAAATCGGGGCCGAACATGGTGATCGGACGGCCCGTGGATTCGTCGTGGTGGATCGCGGTCGGGAGGGCGGAGGTCATGCGGAAAGTCCTCGGTACAGATCGGGCCTTCGGTCGGCCAGGTGGGTGTTCTCCAGACGCGACGCGGCGAGCGCGTCACGGGTGACTTCGGCGCCGATCAGCTCCGGACCGGCGCCCGCGCGAGCGAGCACTTCGCCGGTCGGGGCGACGACGCAGGAACGGCCGCAGTAGTTCAGTTCCTGTTCGGTGTCGCAACGATTCGCGTAGGCGACGAACAGCTGGCTCTCGTAGGCACGGGCGGGCACCAGCGTGTCGGCGACCAGTTCGTAGGGGCTCATCAGCGCGGTCGGCACCACGAGCAGTTCGGTCCCCGCCAGGGCGTGCGCCCGCACCAGTTCGGGGAACTCGACGTCGTAGCAGATCAGCAGGCCGACGCGGAGACCGCCGAGGTCCGCCTGCACGACCGCCTCGGCGCCCGGCTCGAACCAGTCACGGTCGATATCGCCGAACAGATGCGTTTTGCGGTAGTTCGCCAGACGTTGTCCGCCGGGGCCGATCAGCTGGACGCTGTTGTACACGCGGCCGTCGGCGGACTCGGGGTACCCGTAGGCCAGTGCGATACCGCTTTCCCTTGCCAGCGTGGACATCCGCTCCGCCGTCGGACCGTCTGCCGGTTCGGCGAGTTCGTGGGAACGGGCGCCGATGTGGTAGCCGGTGGTGATCATCTCGGCGGCGATCACGAGATCGGCGCCCGACGCCGCGACGGCGGACGGCAGCTCGGCGGACGAGCCCTGATGGACGGCGACCTTCATACCGACGACGATATCCACCGTTTCGATGCACCGATAAGGGCAAATCGTTGCACAGAAAACCGGTATACCGTCGAGTCAGTGCAGCATCACGCAATCCAGCGGCGATTTGTTGTCTCGATCACCCGCCCGGCGGCGGTTCTTCCGCGTGGTCGTCCGCCCAGCCGAGCGCCTCGGTGATCGCCTTCTCCGCGATGGCCGACATGGTCGACATGTAGGTTCCGCTGACGTGGTTGTCGTCGAGGTAGACGAGCACGTTGCCGATCACCGGCGGGCAGACCTCGGCCGTGCAGAAGTAGTCGCTGAAGTCCACGAACCGCACGTTCGGCGGGAGATCCGGAACTGTTTCGTACGGCGGCTGGGCAGCGTAGAGCTCTGACCGTGGAGTCGCGCATTCAGGCGCCGTGACACCGCGGACTTCGACACACGCCGACGGCGACTGGCCGAAGCGCGGGTTGTCCCGCACCGCGAGCACCGGGATGCCCGCGTCGTCGACCTTGCGCCACTGCGCGACATAGCCGGACGGCACTCGTTCCTCGACGCCGGGTTTCACGTCCCTGGTGCCGATCGTCATCACCGCGTCGGGGCGGGTGGTGACGATCTCGTCCACCACGGCGGCGTTCCAGTCGATGCAGGACTGGTCCCCCGGCACGGTGTCGGAGTCGGTGGAGAACGGGCAGCCGCCGCGGAGGATCGACGTGACCTCCCAGTTCTTCTTTTCGGCGATCGGGAGGAGGGCACCGAGGAACTGCCCGGCGTGGGAGTCGCCGGTGACCACGATCCGGCGAGTGGGATGCCCGGAGGTCTGCGAGGTGCAGACCTCGAGGTCGGCGTTGCGCGGGGAAGTGCCGCAGCGGGCGGGGTCGATCCCGGCCCAGTCTTCGGACACCGCGACGAACGACGGGACGAGCGCGGCGTCGGCGGCGCCCCAGTAGGTGAATCCTTCGGTGTGCGCGAGCGCGCCGGGGTGATCGGGGTCGTCGACCGCGATCGAGTAGCGCTCCGCCTGGCTCACGCTCACCCACTGCCACGCGCCTGCCGCGGCGAGCACGGCCGCGAGCGTCGCGGCGCCGAATCGGTAGGCGCCCCACCGGTCCGCGGTCCCGATCGCGGACACGCGGACCGGTTTTTCGACCAGGTGATGGGTGAGCACGGCGAGAGCGAACGAGAGCGCGATGATCACCGCGCCGCCGCGCAGGCCCACCTCCTCACGGTCACGGGCGACGAGGTAGAACACCAGGACCGGCCAATGCCAGAGATAGAGCGCGTAGCTCAGATCGCCCAGGTACGTCAACGGGCGGCTGCTGAGGAAACGATCGGCGCCGGCTTTGAACGCGGTGTCGCCCGCGAGGATCACCAGCGCCGCGGAAAGCGTCGGCCAGAGCGCGAGATACCCGGGGAAGACCGTGCCGACCTGAAGCACCAGGCCGCAGGAAACGAGACCCGCGACCCCGGCCCAGCCGAACACGACCCGCGCCGGCCGGGGCACCGAAACCCGGTCGAGCACCAGCGCGAGCAGCCCGCCGAGCGCGAATTCCCAGACCCGCGTCAGCGAATCGAAGTACGCCAGCGGCTGGTCGACCGCCGTCGACCACACCGAATACGCCAGCGACGCCACGAACACCGCGCCGAGCACACCGAGAAGCATCGACCGGACGTTGCGGCGTGTCCGCCTGGCGACCAGCAACACCAGGCCGACCAGCAACGGCCAAACCACGTAGAACTGCCCCTGGATCGACAACGACCAGAAATGCTGGACCACGCTGGCCGAGTTGTGCTGCGCGAAGTAGTCGGCGGAATCCGCCGCCAACTGCCAGTTCTCCAGGTACAGCGCGGAAGCGACGACCTCCTTGATCGTCTGGAACCAGCGATTCTGCGGCAGCAGCACCAGGCTCACCGCGACGACCAGCAGCAGCACGGTGAGCGCGGCCGGGAACAACCGCTTGATCATCCGGCCCCACATCGGCCGGTACTCGATCCTCCCGCGCACCGCCGCCCGGTAGAGCTGGCCGGTGACAAGGAACCCGGAGATCAGGAAGAACGCGTCGACGCCACCGGAGATCCGGCCGAGCCACACGTGATAGACGACCACCAGAACACACGCGAGTGCCCGCAGCCCCTGGATTTCCGGGCGGAACCGCCGCTCCGTCTCCCGCACACAACCACCACCAAGATCACCGGCCACCGACGGGCGGGGACCCTACGGCAGGAAGCTGTGAGCGAGCTATGCCCCCTCGTGAGTGGCGAGGTTGCTCGCCACAAGTACATGAAGGCCGGTCATCTCGAGGGGTTGGGCAAGGAGACGGGGTTGCGAAAGTGGCCAGCCCAGACGGTAGCGAAGGCCTCCTTCCCTACTCTGAAGGTAGGAAAGGAGGCCTTCACTACGCCGCCGTGGCTTTGGTGAGGCCCATGCTCACCTTTGCCTTATCCCCTCAAGAAAACCCGGCCACGAGAGTCAGGTCGACTTCTGGCCGTCGATGCTCTCCCGCAGGATGTCGGCGTGGCCGGCGTGTTGCGCGGTCTCGGCGATGACGTGCGTCAGCACGCGGCGCACGCTGCGCACCGCGCCCGGCGGGTTCCAGGGCGCCTCCGGCAGCGGGTGGGTCGCGGAAAGATCCGGGATCGACGAGACGATCTCCCTCGTCCGCGCGGCCACCTGCTCGTAGCGCGCGAGGATTCCCGCGAGCGTGTCGCCGGGCAGCATCCTGAAGTTGTTCCGGTGGTCGATCGCCCACTGCGGGAACTCGCGGGCGGTACCGGCGCCGAGGTCGGCCCAGGTGACGCCTTCCGGCAGGTCGTAGGTCATCGCGGACGGGCCGTCGACCGCGAAGCGCAGCCACATCTCCTCGATCGAAGCGACGTGTTTGATCAGGCCGCCGAGGCTCAGTTCGCTGATCGTCGGATGCGCGTCGAGCTGCTCGTCCGTGAGCCCCTGGACGGTGGCGGTCAGGGCGGCGCGAACGGTGTCGAGGGCTTCGAGCAGGTCGGCGCGCTCGGCGTCGAGGATGGTGGCGGTCATCGGGCCCTCCGAGTTGTCGTTTTCTGGCACATGACGACTCTCTCAGGGGTAGAGGACAGGTTGTGGCCGCTTCTCGGGGCATCATGGAAACATGCCGAAAACCTCCGCGCGCCTGCTCTCGATGCTGTCGTTGCTGCAGGCCCGCCGTGACTGGCCGGGAGCGCTACTGGCCGAGCGGCTGGACATCAGCCCGCGCACCGTACGGCGCGACGTCGACAGGTTGCGCGAGCTCGGCTACCCCATCGCGACCATCAAAGGCCCCGACGGCGGGTACCGGCTCGACGCCGGGTCCGAACTGCCGCCGCTCCTGTTCGACGACGATCAGGCGGTCGCGCTGGCCGTCGCGCTCCAGATCGCCACCATCAGCGGCGCGGGGATCGAGGAAGCGGCGATGCGGGCACTGCACACCGTCCGGCAGGTGATGCCCTCCCGGCTGCGGCGCCGGATCGACACCCTGCGGGTCACGGCCGTCGAATCGCCCGCGAGCCGGTCGAGCCCCCGCGTCGACGGCGACGTCCTGCTCGCGCTCGGCGCGGCCGTGCACGCCCGCGAGGTCCTGCGGTTCGACTACGCGGACGCGCCGCGCCGGGCGGAACCGCATCACCTCGTCACCTGGCATGGCCGCTGGTATCTCGTCGCGTGGGATCTGGATCGCGCGGACTGGCGCACCTTCCGGGCCGACCGGATCTCCCCGCGCACCCCGACCGGTCCGCGGTTCACACCACGTGAACTCCCGGTCCCCGATGTCGCCACCTTCGTCGCGAGCCGCTTCCGTGGTGCGTCCGAGTCCGGCGAGTGGCCGTGCCGCGGCGAAGTCGTCCTCGATCTTCCCGCAGCCACCGTGTCCCACTACGTCCGCGACGGTGTCGTCGAAGAACTCGGGCCGGATCGGTGCCGTCTGCTGCTGGGGTCGTGGTCGTGGGCCGGGCTCGCGGCGAGTATCGGCCGCTTCGACGCCGACATCGAGGTCGTCGGGCCTCCCGAACTCCAGGACGCCTTCGCCGTTCTGGCCCGCCGCTACGCGAAGGCGGCCCGGATCGGCTGAACACGGATACGACGCCGGGAACCGCCCAGGGTCTGGGGACGGTGCCCGACGTCGCCTACCGCCCGGGATCCGGAGGCGGTGCCCTCCGGTACCGGGACCGCCCGGCATCCCGGTTACCGAAGCTTCGATGCTCCTCACGCCTTGTGGTGCACCTCCTGGAGGCCGTACACCGGTGTCGGGATGCCCTCGTAACGCGCTTTCAGTTGCAGCGCGAGGTAAAGCGAGTAATGGCGCGACTGATGCAGATTCCCGCCGTGGAACCACAGGCCTTCCTTCTGCGTGGGCTTCCACATGTTGCGCTGCTCCCCCTCCCACGGCCCGGGGTCCTTCGTGGTCCCGGAGCCCAGGCCCCAGCACTTGCCGACGAGGTCCGCGGTCTCCTGCCCGACCAGGTCGGCGACCCAGCCGTTCATCGAGCCGTAGCCGGTGGCGTAGACGACGAGGTCCGCCTTCAGTTCCGTGCCGTCGGCCAGCACCACCGCGTCACGGGTCAGATGGTCGACCTGTCCGTGGGCCAGTTTGATCTTCCCGTCGGCGACCAGTTCCGACGCGCCGACGTCGATGTAGTAGCCGGAGCCGCGGCGCAGGTACTTCAGGAACAGGCCGGATCCGTCGTCGCCCCAGTCGTGCTGGAACCCGGCCGCTTCCAGCCGCGCGTAGAAGTCCTTGTCCCGCTCGCGGATCGCGTCGTACACCGGGATCTGGAACTGCGGCATGATCCGGTACGGGATCGACGCGAAGATCATGTCCGCCTTGTCGGTGGTGATCCCCGACCGCACCGCGCGTTCCGAGTACAGGTCGCCGAGTCCCAGCTCCATCAACGAATCCGACTTCACCACATGCGTGGAGGACCGCTGCACCATGGTGACGTCCGCGCCGTGTTCCCACAGTGCCGCGCAGATGTCGTGCGCGGAGTTGTTGGAGCCGACCACGACGGCCTGCTTGCCCGCGTAGGAATCCGGGCCGGGGTGCTGGGACGAATGATGCTGATCGCCCTCGAACACGTCCATCCCGGGGAACGACGGGAGATTCGGCTTGCCCGACATTCCGGTCGCGAACACGACGTGCCGTGGCGTGAGCACCCGTTCCTCGCCCTCGCGGACCACGGTCACGAGCCACTGCCGCTGTTCCTCGTCCCAGGACGCCGAGGTGACCTCGGTGCCGGTCCAGTACGGCACTTCCATGAGCCGCGTGTACATCTCGAGCCAGTCGGCGATCTTGTCCTTGGGCGCGAACACCGGCCAGTTGTCCGGGAACGGCAGGTACGGCAGGTGGTCGTACCAGACCGGGTCGTGCAGGCAGAGGTTCTTGTACCGCTTGCGCCATGAATCGCCCGGCCGCTCGTTGCGCTCCAGGACCAGCGTTGGCACGTCGAGCTGCCGCAGCCTGGCGCCGAGCGCGATCCCGCCCTGGCCGCCGCCGATGACGACGACGTACGGCTGCTGCTCGTAGCCGAGCCGGGTCTGTTCCTCCTGGCGCTTCTCGGCCCAGGACTTCCGGCCGCGTACGACGCCGTGCTCGACACCCTTCGGCCGCTGCTCGTTGCGACGTTCCTCGAAACCTTTGAGCTCGCGCAGACTCGTCAGCAGCGTCCAGGCGCCCTCGTCCTTCAGCCTCAAGTGCCCCTTCCCGCGTCCGGTCGCGGTTTCGAATTCGAACCACGCTTCGGTCACGCCGTCGGCTTCGGTCGGCGTCTCGGTCGTACGAAACCCGGACGGGTCGATCCGGTCGAGGCACGCGCCGAGCATTCCGGCCACCTCGTCACGGCCTTCGACCGTCTTGATCGTCCAGGTGAAGGCGACCAGGTCACGCCAGTAACTGTCGATGGCGAAAAGCGCGGCGACGGCTTCGACGTCGCGGGCGGCGAGGGCCGATTCGAACCGGCTCAGCCAGGCGTCCACCCGAGCCTGCGGCGAGCCCGTCGCCTCGATCCGGTCCACCGTCTGTGTCATGGCCACTCCTGAACTTCGGCGTTCGGCTGTTACCCCGATCACACGCCTCGGGCGAGTACGGCGGCAAAGGTTGCAGCGTGTTGCACCTCCGGCTCCTTGGCGCGCCTCGGCGGGCGGTCCTATGCTGGTCAATCGACGCGATGGTGCGGAGGTGGCCGGTGAGCTTGTACAGCTCGGTCCCGCCCGGCGTCGACCTGCCGATGCACGCCCGGGACCTGATCCGCATGCACGAAGCCGTGATCGGCGGCGGCCGTCCGCGGGTCCGGCCGCGGCCGCTGGTGTCGCGGTCGTGGTCACGGATGCTGAGCCTCGGGCTCGCCGCCGACGGGGTGAACACCCGGGATTCGGTGCCGCTCGACGAGGTCGGCCGCCGTCGCCGCGCCTCCCCGCTGCGGCTGGTGGTGGAAGACCTCGGACAGGTGGTCGGCGCGACGGCCGACACCGCGAACATGCTTCTGGTGGTGACAGACGCCGAGGGGATCATCCTCTGGAGGATGGGATCGCCCGCCGTACGGCGCCGGGCCGACACCTTGGGCTTCACCGAAGGTGCCGTCTGGACCGAGAGCAGGGTCGGCACCAACGCGATCGGCACCGCGCTCGCCGAGGCCTCGCCCGTGGAACTGCTCGCCGGTGAACACTTCGAACAGGGCCAGCATCCCTGGTACTGCACCGCCTCGCCGGTGCACGATCCGCGCACCGGCGAACTCCTCGGCGTGATCGACGTCAGCGGTCCCGCGCTGACGCTGCACCCGGCGATCGGCGCGTTGGTGGAGACCGGGCGGCGCCTGGTCGAATCCGAACTCTGGCGGCACCATCAGCAGGGTCTCGACCGGTTGCGCCGGACCGCCGAACCGGTGGTGACCGGCGTCGGCGGCCCGGTACTGCTGGTGGACGACGACGGCTGGGTGGCCCACTCCGCCGGCGTCGCCTCCGGCGCGCGGATCGCCGCGCCGGCGGAAGGACAGATCCTCGCCGTGCCGGGACTCGGCGCCTGCCTGCCCGAACGGCTGGCCGAAGGCTGGCTCGTCCGCCCTGCCGACACCGCGCGCCGCGTCCGGCTGGACCTCGAACTCGGCCACGCGCCGATGCTGCGGATGGCGTCGGGCGACGTCGGCTGGGTCCGCACGGTGACGCCCCGGCACGCGGAGATCCTGGTACACCTCAACACGGCGGGCCTGTCCGGGCTTTCGGCCGAGGCGCTCAGCCGGGCGCTCTACGGCGACGCCGAACACCTCGTCACCGTCCGCGCCGAGGTCTCCCGGCTGCGACGGCTGCTCGGCGCCATTGTGGACACCCGGCCGTACCGGCTGGCCGCGGGTGTCACCCTGACAGTCCACGAAGGACTTGAAGTGGGCGGCTGAACCCCGCCCGGTTGCCGGAGGAGCAGGCCGGGTACTCCGCGCGAATGGAGATCTTGCTCGCCGGGGCAGGCGTTCTGGCGCTGTGTGCCGCCGTGCTGCCGAACCTGTTGCACGAACGCGCGCTTTCGATGCCGTTGGTCCTCCTGGTCGGCGGGCTCGTTTTCGGGCTGCTCCCGTTCGGACACCCCTATGGCCAGGGGGTGCTCGACCCACGGTCGCAGGTGGGCGCGGTCGAAGTGATCACCGAGCTCGGCGTGCTGGTGTCACTGGTCGGCGCGGGGTTGAAATCCGACCGGCCGTTCGGCTGGCGGTCGTGGAACTCGACCTGGCGGCTGCTGGCGATCACGCTTCCGCTGTCGGTCTGCGCGGTCGCCCTGCTCGGCTGGTGGGCGCTCGCCCTGTCCCCCGCCGCCGCGCTGCTGCTGGGCGCCGTGCTGTCGCCGACCGACCCGGTGCTGGCGAGCGACGTCCAGGTCCCCGCCCCGCATACCGACGACGGCCGGGGCTCGGACAACGAAATCAGGTTCACCCTGACCTCGGAAGCCGGGCTGAACGACGGACTGGCGATGCCGTTCGTGCTGCTGGCCCTCGTGCTGGCCGGAACGGCGAGTACGTCCCCCGTGCCCTGGCTGCTGACCGAGGTCGTGATTCCGCTCGCGGTCGCCGTGCTGGTCGGCTTCGCCTGTGGCCGGCTGTTGTCCTGGCTGATGTTCCGGGTGCGGCACGACAGGCTGCGCCTGGGCGAATACTCCGACGGGCTGGTAGTGCTGGCCATCGCGTTCCTCCCCTTCGCGCTCTGCGAATGGCTGGGCGGCATCGGCTTCGTCGCGGTGTTCACCGCGGCCGCGACCATCCGCGCCAGCGAGCGTTCGCACGAGTATCACGAGGTGCTGCACGAATTCGGCGATCAGCTGGAACGGCTCTTCGTCGCGCTGGCCTTGCTCGGTCTCGGCGTCGCACTGGGCGATGGGCTACTGGACGGGCTGAAACTCGTCGAAGTCCTGGTGGCGGTCGCGGCCGTGGGCATCGTCCGCCCGTTGTTCGGCGGCCTCGCCCTGCTCGGCGGCGACTCCACCACCCGCCCGGCCGCGGTGGCGATCGCGTTCTTCGGTATCCGCGGGATCGGCAGTCTCTACTACCTCGCCTACGCGCTGGGGCACGGCGATTTCCCGATGGCCGACTCGCTGTGGCGGGTCACTGCGCTGACGATCGCGGTTTCGGTGCTCGTGCACGGGCTGCTGTCCGGCCCGGTGATGCGCAAACTGGAGCACCGGGGGATGCAGAACTTCGAGAACAGGTGAGGCCGGCGCACCGGTACCGACTGGGTCACCGTGGTCGTGAGTGACGATTCGGGTTCTATAGGGGGCAAGTCAAATGTGGCGTGCCCGGGCCTCTGCGGTGCAGGACCCCCTTCGCCTGGTGAAGGCAGAGAGGCGGCAGGCAGCTGCGCTCTTCAGTGTCCACAAGGGACGCTTTCCAGCGACGAAATGTCTGATTCAAGGCCATATGCCCGTTTTGGCGAGGGGGTCGTGAGTGGCAGGTAGGGTTCTAACCCGAATCGCCACTCACGACCCCCTCTCCAAACCGCACAAATCACTCAACTCGGGCGCTGCCACCGCGGAAAAAGTCCCTTATGGACAGTCCGGAAGGTGTCCCTTCGGCGAGCCCCGCTCCTGCCGCCAACTCCGGCACGCCACGTTTGCCTTACCCCCTATAGAACCCGAATCGCCACTCACGACCCGCTAGCGGTGCCACTCACGGCCCTCGAGCCGGGCCTTCACCCGCTCCAGCGTGGCGGCGATGTTGGCCCGGTTGGTCCCGGCCCGATCGGGCTCGCCGGTGATGAGGATGGCGAACGGGACGAACCACGGCGGCACGAGCAACCAGTTCGCCACGGCGAGCCGGGTGCCGTCGCCTTCCGGGACGATTTCGTACTCCCACCGGGAAATCGGCACGAAGAACGGGGTCCGCACCCGGTAGGCGAACCGGCGGCCGGGTTCGGCCTCGGTGATCTCGGCGTGGGTCACCCAGCGCCGCCATCCGTTGCGGTTGCTGCCGGCGAACCAGTTCCCGACGCGCGCCTCGGTCGCGCCGCGGATCCAGCGTGCCTTGCGGAGCTCTTCGGTGCACTCCGACATCGAGACCGGATCGCTGACGAGCCGGTACACCTGCTCGGGGGCGGTGTCGATCGTGACCTCCCCGGTCGCGATCGGTTCGCTGTAGGTCAGGCTGTCCCTCGGCTTCGTCACCATCGCGCCTCCCAGTCGACTTCGCCAGCCCACCAGCACGAGCCCGTCCGGTCAAGACCGGCGGGGTAAGCACCGCACGGACGCGGAATCAGTGTGCGGCGATGAGTGCCTGGGGTGCGCTTTGCTTCATCCGCGTACGAAGCCAGGTCAGTTGCCGCGCGGTCTCCTGTTCGTGATTCTCGACCAGATCGAGCAGCTCCCGGTCTCGGAGACCCTGCGCCGCCTGACCGACCACCGTCCAGGTGATGTCGGTGAACGAAGACAGGGCGTAGAGGTCTTGCAGGTCCCGGAGCAGGCCGACGCCGCCGCCGCGGGTGCCTTCCAGGCCCGCGGCGTGGAGCCGCTCGGGCTCCTGCTCGCGGTCTTCGCCGTAGCGCTCGACGATCGGGGCGAGCGCCTCGGTCTGCCGGTCGATCCGCCCGGCGAGCAGCAGGCACGTCTGCCGGACGTCGGGTTCCTCACCGTGGCCTCGGCCGACCTGCCGGAAGGCGTCGGCGAGCGTGGTCAGCGAGCTGTGCAGAAGCCCCAGATAGGTGGCGAGATGCATGAGTCAGCCCTCCACCTTGCGGACGCGGACGGCACCGATCTTGAACAACGGCTGTTTGGACACCGGATCCCATTCGGTCATGGTCAGCTCGTTGGCGGCGCGCGGACGATCTTCACCGCCGGTGTCCCAATAGCCGTAGTGGAACGGCAGGAACACGACGCCGGGACGGACCCGGCCGATCCGCGCCGGCACCTCGACACCGCCCCTCGCCGACTCGACCCGGACGAGATCTCCGTCCGTGACCCCGAGTTCGGCGGCGTCGGCCGCGGCGAGTTCCGCCCAGGGCTCCGGTGCGGCCCGCCGGAGTTTCGGGGCGCGTCCGGTCTTGGTGCGGGTGTGGAAGTGGTACACCGTGCGCCCGGTCGTGCAGACGAACGGATACCGCTGGCCGGGTTCCTCCGGCGGAGGCGTGTATTCGGCGGCCTTGAGGAAAGCGCGCCCGTCCGGGCGCGAGGCTTTGTGTTCCTGAGCCGATACCGTCCCGCCGGTGAGCAGGTCGTGGCCGTAGTCCTCGCACGCGTCCGTCTTCGTGGTGAACACGCCGTCCGCGTAGAGCCGTTCGGTCCCGTCCGGGTGCTCTTGGTCGCAAGGCCATTGGATCCCGCTGCCGCCGCGGAGTTTGCCGTACGACAGCCCGCTGTAGTCGCACAACCGGCCCCGGCTGCACTCCTGCCAGGCGCGGAAGGCCTCCTCGGGGGTCCGCCAGCCGATCAGCGGGTCGCCGTCACGATCGCGGAAGTCCATCCGCCGCGCGTAGTCGAGGAAGATGTCCAGATCGGCGCGGGCCTCCCCGGGCGGGTCGACCGCCTTCTCCGAAAGATGCACCGTCCGGTTGGCGTTGGTGAAGGTCCCCTGTTTCTCGCCCCAGAGCGCGGCGGGGAGCACGACGTCGGCGAACTCGGCCGTCTCGGTCCGGAAACCGTCCTGCACCACGACGAACAGGTCCTCCTTGCCGAGGATCTCCCGGATACGCGGCAATTCCGGCATGGAGACGGCCGGATTGGTGGCCGAGATCCAGAGGAACCGGATCGAACCCTGCTCCGCGTACCGCCAGATCTGCATGGCGTGCGTCGGCGGCGACCAGTGCGAGATGGTCATCGGATCGACGTTCCACAGCTCGGCCAGCTGCCGGACGTGCCCGGGATTCTCCCAGTTGCGGAACCCGGGAAGGTCGCCGTCGGCGCCGCATTCGCGCGTGTTCTGCGCGGTGGGCTGGCCGTTCATCTGCAGCACGCCGCCGCCCGGCCTGCCGATCATCCCCCGCAGCAGATGCAGGTTGTTGACCTGGCAGGCCGCCGCCGTCGCCTGATGCGACTGATAGAAGCCCTGCAGCACGGTCGACAGCACCCGCTCGGCCGTGCCGAAGATCTTCGCGGCCCGCACCAGCGCGTCCGGGTCGATCCCGCAGATCTCGCCGACGTGACCGGGGGTGTACGGCTCGACGGTCTTTTCGAGTTCGGGGAAACCGAGGGTGTGCGCGGAAACGTAGTCCTCGTCGACCCGTTCGTTCACGATCAGCTCGCGGACCAGGCCGTTCATCAGTGCCTGGTTGGTGCCGGGCAGCGGGGCGAGGTGGAGACCACCGGATTCCACCGCCGCCTCGGCGACCTTCGTCCGCCTCGGATCGACCACGACGACCACGGGCGGCTCCGGCCCGGCGAGCCGGTCGAGGACACGGCTCCACAACACCGTCTGCGTCTCGGCCATGTTGTGGCCGAACAGGAAGAGCGCGTCGCAGTGGTCGATGTCGGCGTACGTCCCGGGCTGGCCGTCGGAACCGAAACTCTCCTTCATCGCGGCGGCGGAGGTCGCCGTGCACAGCCGGGTGTTGCCGTCCATATGCGGTGTGCCGAGGCCGGCTTTGCCGATGACGCCGAGCGTGTAGTACTCCTCCAGGAACAGCTGGCCGCTGGTGTAGAACCCGTGCGACAACGGCCCGGCCTCGTCCAGCAGTTCCGTGGAGCGCCGCACGATCAGGTCCATCGCGGTATCCCAACCGGCTTCCACCAGTTCACCGTCGCGACGGATCAACGGCCGGGTCAGCCGGTCCTTGCCGTTCCACTGCCACGATCCGTAGAGGCCCTTGGGACCCATCCTGCCGTGGTTGACGAGGTCGGTCTCGCGGCCGCGGACACCGACCATCCGGCCGTCCTTCACCGCGATGTCGCACGCGCATCCGTTGCTGCACAACACGCAGGCCGACTGGACCCATCGGTCCACATCGGATTCCCCGACACCTGCTTCCAGATGCGAGTCCGTTCTGCGGGGCCAAGTGTCCCCACGCCGGTAGGGCGTCCGTTCTCCCCAGACTTCCGCGATCCGCTCCGGCACCGGGTTTGCGTTCATGTGGAAGCCGTACCACCTCGCTCACCAGCCGAAACACCGGACAAAGCGGGCGAACGGGGTCAGGTGGCCGGTTCCGCCGCGAAGGTGACCTGGAAGCCCAGCGCCCGCAGTAGCCGCGTGAGCATCACCTTCGTGTTGGCCTTGGCGCGTTCGAGCAGGCCGGAGTGTCGCGCGGCCTCACCGATGCGTTTCTCCGCGGCGAGGTAGAACGGCCGCTGGTCCTGCGCGGAAACCAGCGCGCCGAGCCGGTCGATCAAGCCGCGCTCCTGACCGAAGACGTAGCTGCGTTCGTGGTCCAAGGTGGGTTTCGCGAGCTTCGGCTCGGGCAGCCGCACCTCGACCGACCGCCGGTCCTCGGACACGGTCAGCGAATTCTCCACCAGCGGGCCGAAATCGACGTACGCGTCGACAGAGCCCGCCGCGACGAACAGGGTGCGTTCCCCGGCGATGCTCGCGGGCACCCACTCGACGTCCTTCTCGATGTCGACGACGACCTGGTAGTCACCGGCCGCCGCGTGATACCGGCTCAGATCCCGGACCGCCTGGAGCACCGCGGGTTGCGAACGGTCCACAGTGGACGTCCCGAACGGATCGAGCTTCGGCAGCAGCCCGGTGATCCGCAGTGCCGCCGCGACGATCAGGAACCCGACCAGCGCGAACGCCCCGAGACGCACCCAGCGCTTCTTCACGCTCACCACCGCCTCTCCACGGCGTGGAGTACCCGGCGGACGCGGCCCCGAAGCGTCCATGCCGGTTTACCGTGCGATCGGCGGAACCGGATTCCGCACTTGGAGTAGTTTGGCCGCATGCAGAACGTCTTGCCCGCGCCGGAGAAGACCGGGCTGAACATCTCGGCGTTGCACTGGGCGGGTTTCCTCGGAATCGCCGTGCTGGTGCTGGTCACGTCCGGGATCGGCCTCCCCTCGGTGCTGGTGGTGGCGCTGGGCGTCGCCGGGATGGCCACCCTCGTACTCTCCTGGCTCGGTATCGGACGGCTCGCCGCAGGGCTGCCCGAGCGGCGGCTGTACTGGATCGCGGTGTCGTGGTGCGCGCCGCTGCTGGTCGCGCGCCCGCTGTTCAGCGGCGACATCAACAGCTATCTGGCACAGGGCCTGATCGCGGCCAAGGGATTCGACACCTATCTCGTGGGGCCCGCCGAGGCGCTCGGCGCCGATTCGCCGGTGACGATGGCGGTCAGCCACTACTGGCGGGACACGCCCGCACCCTACGGTCCCGCGTTCGTCGCGCTGGCCCGCACGATCGCCCACGTCGCCGGGGACGCCTTCGTGCCGACGGTGCTGCTGCACCGGCTGCTCGGGCTGATCGGAATCGTGCTGATGGCGTGGGCGCTCCCCCGGCTCGCCCGCCGTGTCGGGGTCTCGCCGTCGATCGCGCTGTGGCTGGCGCTGCTCAACCCGCTCGTGCTGTGGCACGTCGTGGCGGGTGTCCACAACGACGGGCTCATGGTCGGCCTGATGGTCGCCGGGCTGGAACTCGTCCTCATGGGCGCGGCGAAGACCGGCGTGGCCCGGCCCGCACTGATCGCGGCCGGGGTGATCGCGGTGAGCGCCGCCGCGAACATCAAGATCGTGGCCGTCGCCGGCTTGCTGTTCGTCGGCGTCGATCTGTTCCGCCGGGCCACTCCCGCCGGCCGGGCGGCGGTGGCGCTCGGGCTGCCCGCCGGATTCGCCGCCGTCACGGTGGCGATCTCACTCGGCAGCGGGCTCGGCTTCGGCTGGGTGCGCGTGCTGTCCGGGGTTTCCGGCCAGGTCCACAGCTGGATGGCCCCCACCAACGAACTCGGCTTCCTCGTCGGCGGGCTGGGCAAGATCTTCGGGGCCGACCTGACCGACGGCGCGATCAAGGTGTTCTCCCTGATCGGCGCGATCCTCGGGCTCGCCGTGGGCGCCAGGCTGTTGTGGCTCACCTACCGTGAGAAGCTGCACCCGCTCTACGCCGCGGGGCTGACCTTCGCCGCGATGCTGGTCCTCGGGCCGGTCGTCCAGCCCTGGTATCTCTTGTGGACGGTCGCCCTGCTGGCCGTGAGCCTGACGACCGACCGCGGCCGCCGGCTCCTCGCCGTCGTCAGCGCGGTGTTCGGTGTTCTGCTCCCACCCGCGAACGGCGGCGCCGTGTCCTTGGCCCTCGGTTACTTGATCGCCGTCGTGCTCGTCGGCGGCACTTTGGTCGCACTCAAGCGAAAGGACCTCTTGCCGGAGATCAGGCTCCGCAAGAGCCGGACGTAAAGGCTCCATCGCGCGGGCTTCGCGACCGTGCCGGTGAGTTCACGTTCGGCACGGTCGAGACAGTCTTCCAGCAGCGCGTCGTGCATCGGCCGCCACAGCAGCGGATAGGTGAACCAAGCCGGGTGCCGAAGCCGCAGCACCATGAGGTGCGCGAGTTCGGTCTCCCCCGTTTCCGTCGCACGCAGGGTGAATTCGTGGAACCCGTCGAAGCCGCGGGGCGCGCTGAACCTGAACCGCACGGACCTTCCGGGATCGTAGGACTCCACGTGGTACCGCACCGGTCCGTGCCCGCCGTCGGCCCCCACCCCGAGTGGCCGGTCGAACCGCAACGGCGGCCACGTGTCGACGGGCCAGAGCCTGTCTCCGTCCGTGGACAGAGTGTCGATCAGCGCGCCGGCACGCTCCTGTGCCACGTCGACGATCCGGTGATGCCTGTTCCACACGCGCATCGCGCCTCCCAGTTCTAGAGACCTTCCCCTAAAACCATAGTAGAGGATAGTCTCTGAAAATGGGACGGCCACCGCGGCACACCGCCGACGACTTCCTCGACGCCGCCGTGCGGATCTTCGCCACCGAAGGGGTCGCCGGGGTGACCATGTCGGCCGTCGCCCGCGAGGTCGGCGCGCCGAGCGGGTCGATCTACCACCGCTTCCCCGGACGACCGGCGCTGCTCGCCGCCGTCTGGCTCCGCACGGTGAGCCGCTTCCAGCAGGGCTACCTCGAAGCACTCGAACGGGAACCGGTCACCGAAGCCGCCATCGAGGCGGCCGCACAGGTCGTCCACTGGTGCCGAGCCCATCCCGCCGAGGGGAAGCTGCTCTACGGTGGCGACAGAGCGCTCGGCGTCGACGACTGGAGCGCCGAAGATCGCGCTCGCGTCGACGACGCCAACCGCCGCCTCGATGCGGCGATCACCAGGGTCCTGCGGCGGCTGCGCCCGTTGACCGGCCGGAGCACCGACGAACTGATGCTGGCCCTCGTCGACCTTCCCTACGCGGCGGTGAGGCGGCACCTCGACCGCGGCGAGGCGCCACCGCCGCGCACCGTCGACCTGGTCGCCAGGACGACCCGCACGTTGCTGACGGGCTGAACTCAGGGCCGGGCCGGGAGCACGAGGGAGAACTCCTCTTCGTCGATCAGGTCGAGCAACAGCCGGGCGACCCGGCCGGGCGGCCGCTCTCCCCTGGTGGCGATGGTCAGCGGCCAGGCGAGCCCCGGTTCGTCGAGCGGGATCGTCCGGACCCCTGCCAGCAGGCGAAGATCGGGAACGACGGCGACACCGAGCCCCGCCGCCACATAGGCGGGCACGGCGCGCAGGTCGGCGACCTCGACGACGACCCGTCTCGGCGTCCCGAGCGCCTCGAACGCGCGATCCAGGGCGACCCGGTTGCCGAAGCCGCGCGGATTGTCCACGAACGACTCGTCCGCGAGGTCCGCCAAGGTCAGCGACCGCCGGTCGCACAACGGGTGAGCGTCGGGAAGCACGACGACGAACGGCGCCGAGCCGAGCATTTTGGTGTCGAGCCCGGCGAGGTCGGATTCGGGCAGGCCGAGCAGGGCGATGTCGAGCCTGCCATGGCGCAGGTCCTCGGCCAGCCCGGTGGACCCGGTGATCGACACCGAAACGTGCAGGTCGACCAGCGGGTAACGCCGATGGAACGCGCCGAGCAGATCGGGCAGGTCGAGGTCCCCGACGCTGGTCAAAGTGCCGATACGGAGGCTGCCGCGCAGGCCGGCGGAGGCGTCGGCGACCACCTCGCGTGCCCTTTCGACCGCCTCCAGCGCGGCCTTGGCCTCGGGAAGGAACACCTTGCCCGCCGGAGAGAGCGCGACCCGCCGTGTCGAACGGTCGAACAGTTTGACGCCCAGTTCGCTTTCGAGCGCCTGAATCGTCGCTGAGACGGTGGACTGCACCGCGTACAGGCGCCGGGCCGCGCGCGTGAAACTGAGTTCCTCGGCGACGGCGACGAAACATTCGAGCTGACGGGTCTCCACGGTCGCGGATTATCGCATTCACCGATAACTGTGACCAGTATTGTTCGTTGGACTTGGATGATCCGGCGATTCACAGTGAAGGCATGCTGAACAGCGTCGCCCTCCCCCGTCCCGCGCTCCGGCGGATCAACCACGGCCGCGGTTTCTGGGTCATCGCGGCCGCCTATGCCGCCTCACTCGCCTTCTCCACCGTTCCCACCCCGCTCTACGTGCTCTACCAGCAACGTGACGGCTTCCCGACCTACGTCGTCACCATCGTCTTCGCCGCCTACGCGGTCGGCGTGATGGGCAGCCTCTACCTCGCCGGCCATGTCAGCGACTGGCTGGGACGGCGGCGGATGATCCTCGCCGCGACCTTGACCCAGGCGCTTTCCGCGACGCTTTTCCTGGCGTGGCCGGACGTTCCCGGCCTGATCCTGGCCAGGCTCATCGGCGGGGCGGGGATCGGCGCGCTGACCGCGACCGCCACCGCGCACCTGTCCGAACTGCGCGCTGTCGCCCGCCCGCGCGAGGACCACGGCCGCGCTGGGCTGATCGCGACCGTGGTCAACATGGGCGGGCTGGCGCTCGGGCCGTTGTTCGGCGGCGTGTTCGCGAGCTATTCGGCCGAGCCGCTCACCACGCCGTTCGTGTTCTTCCTGGTTCTGTTGCTCGCCGCCGCCATCGCCGTCGCGCTGGTGCCGGAGACGGTGGAGCGCGCCGAAGAGCGACCTGCGTACCGGCCGCAGCGCGTCTCACTGCCGTCGAGCGCGCGACCTGCCTTCTTCGGCGCGGCGATCGGCGCCTTCGCAGCCTTCGCGATCACCGGGTTGTTCATGGCACTGACGCCGACGTTGCTGGCGCAGGGCATGCACGAGAGTTCGCGGATGCTCGCTGGTCTCGCGTCGTTCTCCGTATTCCTCGCGGCCGCCGGCGCGCAGGTGGTCTTCGCCGGACTGGCCAGGAACACCCAGCTACGGCTCGGCCTCGGGCTGATGGTGGCCGGTCTGGTGGCGTTGCCGGTCGCGGTCACCTCGTCCCAGCTGTGGCTCTTCCTCGCGGGCGGGTTCGTGGCGGGCGCCGGCGTCGGGCTGGGCTTCCGCGCGTCGGTGGCCACCGTCGCCGCCCTCGCCGAGCCACCGGTGCGCGGCGAGGTTCTCGCGGCCCTGTTCCTGGCCGCCTACGCCGGGCTGGTCCTGCCCGTCCTTCTCGTCGGAATCGCGCTGGTCTGGCTGCCGAGTGCATGGGCGCTGATCGGATTCTCGGTGCTGGAGCTGGGTTTGCTCGCCTGGTCGGCGCCCAAGGTGCTGACCTGACCGTCCACAGTGGCTCGTCCGGGTGGTGACCCTCGTCAAACCCGCGGGCGCTCCGCGCGGCGGTGTGCCATCCTGGTCGCGGAACCTCGTGATCGAGGTCCCCGGACGAGTGGGTGCCGTACCCGGCCAGCGACAAGACGGCACTCTGGGAGCGCGTCATGTCGTGGCTTGTCCTGATCGTTTCGGGTGTGCTGGAAGCCGTGTGGGCCACCGCCCTCGGCAAATCCGAAGGGTTGTCGCGGCCGGTACCGTCGGTGATCTTCGGCGTGACGCTGGTCGCCAGCATGGTGGGTCTCGCGTACGCGATGAAGGATCTCCCCGTCGGCACCGCCTACGCGGTCTGGGTCGGGATCGGGGCTTCGCTCACCGTCGCGTACGGCATGTGGTCGGGCGCGGAAACCGTTTCAGTGGCCCGGATCCTGCTGATCGTGGGGATCGTGGCCTGTGTGGTGGGCCTGAAAGTCCTGCACTGACCCGGTCGTGAGTGGCGATTCGGGTTCTATTGAGGGGTGAGGCAAACGTGTCGGGTGCGGTGGGCGGTCCGCTCATGGCCGCCTTCGATCGTGTCGCGAAAGCCACTTTCGGGAAGGCCCCCTTCCCTACCCTCAGGGTAGGCAAGGAGGCCTTCACCACCACCTGGGTCGATCACTTCAGCTGACGGCGCGAAAGTAGCTTCGCAACACGCCACAGTTGCCTTTCCCCTCAATAACCCGAATCGTTACTCACGACCACCTCAGCGCAAAGAGGGACCGCCCCCGACGCACGGACGACGTCGGGGGCGGTCGGTCCGGGCGCACCCCTGCGTGTGGCCCGGACGGCTAGGCGGTCAGGCGCGCGCCCAAAGCGCTGGGACGTTCGGCGGCTCCCAACCGGCCTGTGCTGTGTGGCCCTGCAGGGCCCGATACGTGGCACCGCCGTAGGTCACCGTCGCGCCGATGGCGTAGGTGGTGCCCGCCGCCCAGGTTCCGCCGGGCGGGTTGTTCGACGTCGTGGTGGTCGGCGTCGTGCTGGAGGGCGGGTTCGAACCCGAGGTCACCAGGCGCAGGTTGTAGACGCTCAGGATCTCCGAGATCGGCTGGAAGTAGAACGTGCCGCCCGAGCTGCAGTTGCCGGAGCCGCCGGAGGTGACGCCCTGTGCCTGGTCGCCGGCGAGCCACGAACCCCCGGAGTCGCCCGGCTCGGCGCAGGCGTTGGTCCGGGTGAGGCCGGAAACGGTGCCCTGCGGGTAGTTCACCGACGCGTTCTTCTGCTGGATGGTGCCGCAGTGCCAGCCCGTCGTGGAACCGGAACGGCAGACCGACGCGCCGATCGCGGCCTCCTGCGAACCCGCCACCGGCACGGTGCCCGGGTAGCGGTTCACCAGCGGACGCGGGGTGTTGCCCGCGTCCACGCGGACCCACCCGTAATCGTTCCCGGGAAAGCTGGAGCCCGCGACGCTCCCGCTCGGGTTCGAGGTCCGCGTCCCCGTGGTGCCGCAGTGTCCCGCGGTCACGAAGCCACCCTCGACCGAGAAGCCGATCGAGCACCGGCCCGAGCCGAAGGTGTAGGCGTTGCCGCCGATGACGTCGATCAGCGGAACCGGGCTTTCGGTACTGGTCTCGACCCGCACCGCGTCGGCACCCACGCCGGCCGCGGTCGCCCACGATTTCGCGGCCGACTCGCCACCGGCGTTGGCCAGCACCACGATCGAGTTCGTGGTGGCGTCGACGTACCAGCCGGGCACGGTCTTCGGAGCGCTGGTTCCCTTGGCGTCCAACGACGACTTCGCCGCGTCGAGCTGTGCGGCACTCCGCGCGACCGTCTTCGGTGTCGCGCCGGCCGCACGGACGACACCTTCCAGCGCCGCGTCGGTGACCGCGACGGTCAGCGTGGTCCCGGCCGCGTCCAGCCAGGATCCGGCGTAGGACGTGCCGAGCCGGGACTTGAGGTCGCTGTCGGCGCGGGCTGCCTTCTGCTCGCCGGCGAGGCGGGTCCTTGCCTGCTCCGGGCTGATCTTCAGGTCGCGCGCCAAGGCGGCGACGATTTCCGACTGGACCTGGTCGGCGGCAGGCCCGTTCTGGCCGGCGCTGGCGCTCGGCGTCAGCGCGATAGCCGTGACCAGGCCCGCGCCGGTCAGGGCCGCCGCGGCGGCCGCTACGATCTTTCGGTTCATTTCAGGCGTTTCCTCACCGCGTTCCGGAAGAAGATCTCGTCCAGACCGTACGAGGCACCTGCTACGAATGGTACATACCATTTAGGTCATATCCACCCAGTGGACTGGACCTTTCAACCGCTTCCGCGCAGGTCAGCGCATCCCGGCGTCCGTGTAGTCCACGCCGTACCCCGGGTTCAACTCCAGGTACTTCGAGTAGGTCGGCCGCCGGTCGATCAGTTCGCCGTACACCGCGCGGGACAGGGCGATCATCTCCGCGGCGAAGGGACCCATCTCCCCCCGCTCCGACCAGCCGACGAGATTCCGCCAGCTCAGCGGATTCCCCGCGATCGGGACCGCGACGATGCCCGGGATCTCGTGGAACAGCGGCTGACACAGCACAACCGCGTGCCCCGATTCGACCATCTCGATGCAGGTCAGCACATCGGTTTCGTACAACGAACGCGGCGTGAACCCCGATCTCGCGCACGCGGAGGCGAAACAGTCGCCGAAGCATCCGTCACCCGGCGTCGCGCACCACCGTTCGTCCGCGAGCGCGCCGAGTTCCACCTCGGGCCGCTGCGCGCGCTCGTCCCGCGCCGACATCAGCACGAACACCGGATGATGCGCGAGCGTCCGCCAGCGGAGACCGGGCTCCGGCGGCGGGGCCGCGTCACCGCAGACGCCGACGAAGGCGAAGTCCAGCGCGCCCTCGGCGGTCATGTCCGCGAGTTTGTTGGCCGACCACGATGTATGCGTGGCGACATGGATGTCGGGATGGGTGGTGCCGAGGCGCTGCAGGAGCGCCCCCAGCATCGGCCCCGTCGCCGAGCCGAGCCGCAGGGTCACCGGCTCCCCGGTGCCGGCGTGCTGGGCGAGCCGCGCCGCCTCGTCGTGCAGCGACGACACGGCGGGGAGCACCATCTTCGCCCTGTCGAGGACGAGGAGGCCGAGCGCGGTCGGCCGGGTGCCCGTGTGGTCGCGCAGGAACAGCTTTCCGCCGAGGGTCCGTTCGATGCGCTTCAGTTGTGCTGTCAGTGCAGGCTGCGCCATTCCGAGCGTGTTCGCCGCCTTGGTGATACTCCCGAGTTCGGCGATCGCGCACATGATGCGCAGGTGGCGCAGTTCCAGCTCCATCCCTCTACGTTAGTAGACATAACTGGACTGGACCAGACAAACGAATGAGCCAAATGGCTTCGTATCGCTTGGTTCGGCGATGCCATCGATGTCAGGAATCCAGGACACGCCAGGGCTCCGGCCGATACTGTCACCACGGAACCGACGACGAGGGGGTTCAGTGGCGGAGCGTGGACGGATCCGGCGATCGCTGGCGCGCGTGATCACCGACGACAACCTGGATCTGTACGTACTGGGCACCGTCGCACTGGCGTTCACCGTCCTGGGCGCGACCGGGATCTCGGACGTCAAAACGCTTTCGTCCGTGGTGACGGCGCTGCTGGCACTGCTCGCCTTCTCCCAGATCCGCTCGCGAAGGCTGACCGAACAGGTCCGGAACTCCAACCGAGGCGGCCCGGCGTCGTTCTTCGAACCGGAGTTCCCCGCGGATCTCATCTCCCGGCGTGCGGCGGCGTTCGACATCCTGCTCATCGGCCATTCGATGACCAGGACCGTGCAGGGAATGCGCGGCGACATCCGGTCGATCCTCGAATCGGGCGGACGAATCCGGGTGCTGGTGCTGGATCCGACCGACGAAGAGCTCGTAGCCATCGCCGATCGCCGGATCTCCCAGAGCTTCGGGCAGGGGCGGCTGCGGCAGCGGATCCTGGCGACCCTGGACGAGCTGACCTCCTTGAAGAGCAGGACCGGCGGCAGGCTGGAGATCCGGGTGTCGTCGCGGATGTCCTCCGCAGGTTTCAACTGTCTCGACGTCTCCGGCAAACGGGGACTGATCTGCGTACAGCACTACGAATACCGGCCGAGCGGTGAAGCCGCGCCGGTGTTCACAGTGGAACCGAAGGACGCGCCCTGGTACCGGCACTTCGCCGACGAGGCGGAACGGCTGTGGGGGGACGGCACGCCCTGGCCGCTGTCCCCCGCGGACCAGGTCGCGCGGGCGCGCCGCCCGGTGTTCAGCGAGGACTTCGGCCCCGCACTCGCCGAGGCGATCGACGGCACGAGCGAGCTCCTGGTCACCGGGATGGCCCGCAACACCCTGGTGAACAACAGTTACGGCAAACTCGAAGAACGGTTGCGGGCCGGCGCCAAGATCCGGTTCGTGCTGATCGACCCGCATTCACCCGCGATCGGCACCGCGGCCTCCCGCTACTACGCCGTGCGGTCTCCGGAAAGCGCGCGGGAGCGGGTCCTCCACACGCTGCGGGTGCTGGCCGAGCTGAAACGCTCGACCGGCGGCGACCTCACGGTCCGGCTCGTCGCGCACCCCGTCGCCACGGGAGTCATCGTCACCGGCTCGGCACTGTTCGCCGAGTACTACACCTACCAGGCCGCGGGTGAGCCGAAGTTCGTGCTGCAGCCCGCGGACGGCGCGGCGTACCGGACCTTCCTCGGCGAGGCGGAGGCGTTGTGGAACAGCGCCGCACCGTACGACCTGACCGTGGGCGACGTGGAGACGGCAGGCAGCTGAGCCGCGCCCAGAGGAGGGTTCGTGCGCATCCACGCCAGACGTCGTTCCATCAGCTTCAGCGGCCGGACGATCACGGTCAAGGCCGCGGTCAAGGGGCTCAACTACAAGAAGCACACGTTCGCCGTCGAGAAGATCAGCGGTATCAAGAACATCCCGCCGACGGCGTCCAAGCCGGGAATGCCCATCTTCGACGTGAATGGGGCGTCCAAGACGATCGTCGAAGACGTGCCCATGTACGCCGACAAGGCGTGTCGCGAAAGCCACTTTCGGGACACCTTTGCCGTACGTGAAGGCGCCGTTGACCCTGACCGTCCTAGCCGGTCACGTCCTCTTCGACTTGCGATTCAGGAACGCCGAGGCCCCGAAACCGTGCGCGGCGACGCTCAGCAGCACGGTCACCGCCATGACGCTCAACGCGACGTCCGCCGCGTCCCCGTCGAGTGAGTTGAAGGCGAGCAGGCCGAACACGATCGACGCCGCGCCGCGCGGGGCCAGCAGGCCGATGGTCATCCGGTCCCGCCACCGGAAGTCCGTCCGCAGCAAGGTGAGCAGCACCGGGATCAGCCGCGCGACGGTCAGCGCGACGACACTGACGAGCACGATGCCCCACGTGAGGCCGAAGGACAGCACCAGCACCGCGGTACTGCCGAAGACGAACCACATGAGCAGCCCGCACAGCGAACTGACGTCCTCGGCGAGCCCGACTTCGTCTTCGCCGGGGTGCCGCGCGGTCTTGTAGGCGATCCCGCAGATGAACGCGGCGACGAAGCCGTTGCCGCCGATCGCGACGGCGGCGGTGTAGGTCAGCAGCGGCAGGGCGACGGCCGCGACCCGCGCGGAATGCCGGGTCGACCAGCCGTGCTTGGCCGTCACGTTCATCGCCACCGCGGCCACCGCACCGATGACGGAGCCCGCCAGCACGGCCAGCAACGCCGCCGGGATCGCGGTCTGCAGCGCCTCGCCCGGCGTGTCCGCCTGGTGGTGGCTCCCCGCGAGGGTGAGCGCGAAGATGAACACCGGGGCGACGACGCCGTCGTTGTAGCCGCTCTCGACGTTCAGCAGATGCCGCACGCGTTCGGGCACCCGGACGTCGTGCACCACGGACGTCGCCGGGGCGAAATCCGTCGGGGCGACGATGCAGGCGATCAGCAGGACCGCCGCCCAGCCGAGGCCCGGCAGCGCCAGCAGGCCGACACCCATGACGATCAGGATCGTCAGCGGCAGCGCGATCAGCAGCAGCCGCACCGCGGTCTTGGCGTCGTGGCCGAGATAGCCGCCCTTGACCGCGGTGGCGTCCACGAACAGCAGCAGCGCGAGGATCAGTTCCGCCGCGTTGAGCGCGATCTCGGTGTTGAGCCCGTTGCCGAGATCGTTGCGGGTGCTGAACCCGATCGCCAGCCCGGCCGCCACCATCGCCATCGGCGCGGTGATCTGCCACCGTTCCAGCCTGGCCGCCGTCATCGTCCAAGCCAGCACGACGACCGCGCCGACGAGCACGCTCTGGATCATCTCCCGCCCCTCGTTCCCGGTGGACTCCCCTGCCACCGGGAACGAGCTTAGAGGCCGGACCGAGTGCGGCGGTCCACAAAGGAACGTCGATCACACCACCGCGCCGTTGTCGTCCCGCTGTCGTGCGGGCGACGCCTTCCGGACGGGACGTCCGGCCCCTGGCCACCGCTTGTCGAGCAGGATCGCGACGGGACCGGCAGTGGCCACTGTGGACACTGTGCCGGCGACGAGACCGAGCAGGAGCGCGAGGGCGAAGTCGGCCAGCGACCCGTCCCCGAGGAACAGCAGCGCCCCGAGGACGAACAGCACCCCGATCCCGGTGTTGATCGTCCGCGGCAGCGTCTGCAGAACCGCCGTGCCGACGACCCGCGAGAACGGCTCCTTGCGGCGTTGCCCCCGTACCTCCCGCACCCGGTCGAAGACCACCACCGAGTCGTTGACCGAATAGCCGATCACCGTCAGCAGCGCGGCGAGGAAGACACCGTCCATGGACTTGCCCAGCCAGGCGAAGATCCCGAGGATGATCAGGACGTCCTGCGCGAGCGCGGCCACCGTGGCCACGCCGAGCCGCCAGTCGAACCGCACCGCCAGGTAGATCAGCTGCGCCAGCACCGCGAGGCCGAGCGCGATCACCGCCTTGGTGCGCAGTTCGGCGCCGAGGCTCGGGCCGATCTGCTCGTCGCGGATCTCGGTGGCGTCGCCCGCGACCCCGGCGACGGCGGCCCGGATCCGTTCGGTGGCGTCCTCGTCGATCGGCTCGGTGCGGACGGAGATGTCCTTCGCCCCGGACGTCTGCACGACGGCGCGGGGGAATCCGGCGTCGGAGACCGCGTCCCGGACCCGCTCGACGTCGGCTGGCGCCGAGGTGCTGTATTCGATGACCCTGCCACCGGTGAACTCGACGCCGAGGTTCGGTCCCGCCACGAACAGTCCCGCGATCGCGGCGATGACGACCGCACCCGCGACCATCAGCCAGCGCCGGGGCTTCCCGAGGAACCCGGGATCGCGGCGGTTCACCCACCGCCGGACCCGGCCCTCGTGGGTGAGGCCGGACAGCCGTGGTTTGCGCGCGACCACGCCCCGCATCGTGAGGTGCAGCAGCAAACGCGTGAGCACGAGCGAGATGAACAACGCCACGACGACACCGATGGACAGCGTCACCCCGAATCCGCGTACCGGCCCGGACGCCAGCCAGAACAGCAGTCCCGCGGCGAGCAGGGTGGTCACGTTCGAATCGACGATCGCCGACAAAGCCCCGCTGAACCCGCGGCTGACCGACCGCGGCAGGGAACCTCCGTGTTTGACGGAGTGTTCTTCTCTCGCCCTTTCGAAGACGAGCACGGTCGCGTCGACGGCCATGCCGATCGCCAGGACGAACCCGGCGAGACCCGGCAAGGTCAGTGTCGCGCCGACGGCGAGCAGCGCGGCGTAGGACACGGCGGCGTACGCCACCAGCGCGCCCACGGCGATCAGCCCGGCCAGGCGATACACCGCGAGGAGGAACAGCGCGGTCAGCGCCAGGCCGATCACGGCGGCACGGGCACTGGCGTCGATGGCGGCCGCGCCGAGCGTGGGCCCGACGGTCCGCTGCTCGATGATCTCGACCGGTGTCGGCAGCGCGCCCGCGTTGATCAGCAGCGCCAGATCCTTGGCTTCGGCGGGTGAGAACCGCCCGGTGATCTGCGTGCTCCCGCCGACGATCCCGACCCCGCAGGCGACCTGCGGGCTCACCTGCGGCGACGAGATCACCTTGTCGTCGAGCGCGATCGCCACCCGGCGGGCGGGATCGCCGGGTGGCGAGCAGGCGGCCTGGCCGGTCAGCCGCTCCCAGGCACGGCCGGCGTCCCCTTTGAAGTCGACCGAAACGAGCCATCCGCCGCCGCCCTGCGAATCGATCGACGAGAGTGCCTCGTCGACGCCTTCACCGGTCAGCGCGGCGGGTCCCAGCGTGATCGGCTGCCCGCTCTCGTCGTTGAGGACCTTGGAATCGCCAGGGGCGGCGCCGGCGGCGAGCACGGGATGGAAGGACAGTTGCGCGGTGCGGCCGATCACCTCGACGGCCTCGCGCGGATCCCGCACGCCGGGCAGTTCGACGATGATCCGGTTGTCGCCGGAGCGGGCCAGCATCGGCTCGGCGACACCCAGTGCGTCGACCCGGCGGCGCAGCACCTCGAGCGTCCGGTCGGTGGTCTGGGCGTCGGCGGTGACGGTGGGCGAATCCTTGGTCTCCAGCACGATCTGCGTGCCACCACGCAGATCGAGCCCCAGGCGCGGGGCGGTGGTCAGCAACAGGTACACGGTCGCGGCGAGGACGACCAGCGAGACGACTGCTCGCCCGGTCATGCCTCGCCGCGCGGTTTCGCGCGGCACGAAGTTCTCTCCTCGAACGTTTCCCGGTTCGGGCACGCGCGGACCGCGCGCCCGTCAGCTTCAGACGGCTGCCGGGAAAGGAGGAGCTCGATCCCCCAGCGCGAGGCGGTTCGCCGCGCGCGAGGGCGGGGTGACGTCTTCGTGGAGTTCGCTCAGGCGGAGCAGCGTCGTGGACGCCGGCCCGTGCGGGACGGTGCCGAAGAGAGGCAGGTCACCGTGACCGTGCACTCCCAGCAGGGCGGGTTCGGCGGCGAGCCTGCCCGCGGCGCGCACCGGCGCGACGGCCTTGGAGACCGAGGAGCCGACCGTCGCGTCCGCCCCGCGCGGCTCGTCCGCCGAAGCGGAACCGCCCGTGTGGAGCGCGAGGAAGAGACCGAGCGCGGTCAGCACGGCGGCGAGCAGCGCCGGCACGGCCTGCCTGGCCGTCCGGTACCTCCCGCTCTCCACCGTCATCGACACACTCCCGGGTCTCGCCGACACCCTACTGGGATCCGGCCTGCCGCCACAGGCGCGCGATCCCGGCGCGGACGCGGTCCTCCCCCAGCTCCGGCAGCAACGCGGTCAGATGCTCGGCCGCGAGCGGGGCCAGCAGGGCGTGCGCGGCGTGCTCGGGGTCGGGCGTGCCGTCGAGCAGGAGCGCGACATGCCGGTGCCAGAACCGGTAGGCCCCGATGCGGTAGCGCGCCCCCGGCACGGCGGTCTCCGACATCCGCACCAGCGGCAGGTGTTCGAGCACGTAGTCGACGTAGGCCTCGGCGAAGGCGACGAGCCGTTCGACCGGCGGCGCGCCGGGTCCCAGCGGGGGCGGGCCGTGCAGGATTCCCTCCTGGAGCAGGCGTTCCCGCGCGTCCAGCAGGGCGACGGCCAGCCCCGCCTTGTCACCGAAGCGGCGGAAGAGCGTGCCCTTGCCCACCCCGGCGGCCGCCGCCACCTGATCCATCGACACCGCTTCGACGCCGTGCTCGGCGAACAAGGCCGCCGCCGCGTCCAGGATCGCGGCCCGGTTGCGGGCGGCGTCGGCGCGCTCCTTGGGCGGCGGCGTGCGCAGGAGTTCCAGCGAGGTTGCAGAAGCGGACTGCGGTCCGTTATGGTCGCGAGGCACATCCGGACTATAGTCCGATTAACTGGAGGTAGCGACATGACCGCACTCATCACCCGTGACGAATTGAAGGCCGCGATCGACGCGAAGACCGTGACAGTGGTCGACGCACTGGGTGGCGAGTACTACGCCAAGCAGCATCTGCCCGGCGCCGTTCCCCTGGTCCTCGCCGACGTCGACGCGCACGCCGCGACCGTGCTGCCCGATCGCGGCGCCGCCATCGTCACCTACTGCTCGAACCCCGGCTGCCCGAACAGCGGCCAGGTCGCCGACCGGCTCACCGCCCTCGGCTACACAGACGTCCGCAAGTACCGGGAGGGCATCGAGGACTGGGCCGGCGCGGGCCTGCCCCTCGAGTCTCAGTCCTGAGAAAGGACACGCTTCCGCAGGATCGGGACCCCGCCGCCGTCGAGTTCGGCGAGGTGGGCCGCCCGTCCGGTCATGGCCATGATCAGCGCCAAGGTCGGGCCTGAGACGAGCGGACCGGTCCCGGTGGCGAAGGGACCATCGGTGGCTTCCAGCCGCAGCCCGCCGATGCGTCCCTTCGCCATCACCACCAGGTCCGAACCCCGGTAGTACTCGGCCAGCGCGGTGAGGACGTCGATCGGGTGATCGCGGCGGATGCCGAGCGGACGCCGGATGTCCTCGCCGTGCACGATCGTCTCGCCGAGCATGGCCCTCTTCGGCAAGGGCGGTTTCGTCGTGCTGGTGACGACGCCGCGGAACCGCTCCAGTGTCTCGGCGCCGTCGTCTCCCATCTGCTCGGCCAGCCGCATGGCGACCTGCTTGTCGAAATCCCACCGGCAGCGGATCACGCCCGCCATCCACCGCAGCGGGGTGAGGCTCGCGGCCGAAGTGACATGCGCGAGCACTTCACGCACCGTCAGCCCCGCGCACAGCGACGGTGTTCTCCACTGCTCCTCGGTGAGCTCCGCCAGGTCGTTCGCCAGCGCCGCCCGCTCGGCGTGGATCAGCGGCCAGATCTCGGTCTTCGTTCCTGAATCCGTCATCCGGAGTCCCTCCAGTCGTCGTTGTCCGGAGGTGAGACTCCCGCCGCGGCGCGGAATCATCGGTCTTCGCTATTTTTGGTGACGAATTCTTCCGTTGACGAGAAGGGGACCGATGATCCAGCGCTGGAATCCGGAGACCGTGGCGGCGCCGATCGGCCCGTACAGCCATCTCGTCCGCGTTCCCGCCGATCACGAACTCGTCGTCGTGTCCGGCCAGATCGGCGTCGGGCCCGACGGCGAACTCGCCGGGCCCGACGCCGAGTCCCAGACCCGGGCGTTGCTCGGCAACCTCGAACGGCTTCTCGAAGCCGCGGGCGCCGGACCGGAACATCTGGTCAAGGTGTTCAGCATGCTTTCCGGCACCGAGCACCTCGCCGGGTTCCGCACCGCGATGCGGGAGACCTTCACCCGCTGGTATCCGGAAGCGGACTGGCCCGCCCAGTCGCTGATCGTGGTCGCGGCACTGGCCCGACCGGAACTGGTCGTCGAGGTGGAAGCGCTGATCGCGGTTCCGCGCGCCGTTTAGGACGGTGGCTCGGTCCGGGCGGGTCGTGATCGAAGCCGGAACTCGCGTGATCGAAGCCGGAACTCGCGTGCTCAGCGGCGGAACACTCGAGTGCGGCATCCAGGCACGCGAGTTCCGTGCCTGAGCACGCGAGTCACGCCGTTGCGCACACCACGCCTGTACTCCCAGACCGAATCGCCCGTTCCTAGGACTCCCGGCGCCTCCGTCCGGCGAGGAGCAGCAGCGCGCCGATGGCCAGCATGCCCAGCGCCAGCACCGTCATCGTCTTCACCGGTGAGCCGGTCACGGCCAGCCCGGGCGGACGCGGGGTCGTCGGCGGCTGAGGGTTCGGTTTGCCCGGCGGCTGCGGCGTCGGCGGCACCCGGGTGTCGGTGCCGCAGTCGGGGTTCGCCGAACCCGGCGGGCAGTTGCCGCCCGGGGTGTCCGATGTGACGACGTTGCGGAGGCGGTGGTCACCGGTCGCCGGCTTCCGCACGGTGACGGCGTAGGTGACGGTGGCCTTCTCCCCCGGCTTGAGCTCGCCCTTCCACGTGAGCTTCGGCGCGGAATAGGTGACCGCTCCCGTACTGGCCTTCGCCGTGCCGTCGAACGTGGCGTCGTCCAGCACCTGGGTCAGATCGTCGGTGAACGTCGCGTCGTCCACTGTGGCCTGCCCGGTGTTCTCCACCGTGACGGTGTAGGTCACGACCTCGCCCGGTTTCGCCTCCGCCTTGTCGACGGTCTTCTTGATCTTCAGGCTGGACAGCGGTGTCGTCGTGCCGCACTTCGGATCCTTGCTGCCCGGCGGGCAGTTGCCACCCGGAGTGTCGGTGGTGATGACGTTGGTCAGCTTGCCGTCGCCGTCGGTCTTGGTCACCTTGACGCTGTACGTGACCGTCGCCGTCTGCCCGATCTCCAGATCGCCGGTCCAGGTCAGCTTCGGTTCCTCGTAGGTCACCGAACCGATCGTCGCCGCACCGTCCTTCTGGAACACCGCGTCGTCGAGGACCTCGGTGAGGTCGTCGGTGAACGTCGCACCGGTCAGCTTCGTCTTGCCGGTGTTGCGCACGGTCACCGTGTACTTCACGACGTCGCCCGGGTTCGCCGTGGCCTTGTCCGCCTTCTTCTCCAGCGAGATGCCGGGCACCGGGGTGACGGTCGAGCACGCCGGGTCGTCGGACTGCGGTGGGCAGGTGCCCGGGGTGTTGGTGCTGACGGTGTTCCGCAGTTCGTGGTCGCCGGTCACGGGGTTCTTCACCTTCACCGAATACTTCAGCGTCGTCGAAGCACCCACCGGGAGATCGCCTGCCCACACCAGGTTCGGCGCGGTGAACGCGAACGTCCCGGCGACCGGGGCCGCCGCGGCGTCGTCGGCGTAGTCGGCGTCGTCGAGCACCTCGGACAGGTCGTCCGTGACCCGTGCGGCGTCCTCGCCGACCAGGTCGACCTTGCCGGTGTTGGTGACGACGACGGTGTACGTGACGACGTCACCCGGATTCGCGGTCTGCTTGTCCGACGTCTTCTTGACCGTCAGTTCGCGGGACGGCACGTCCGCGACGCAGTTCGGGTCGGTCGAATCCGGCGGGCAGTTGTTACCCGGCGTGTCCGAAGTGACCACATTGGACAGTTTCTTGTCGCCGGGGTTCGGGTTCTTGATCTTGACCGTGTAGGTGACGGTCGAGGTCTGCCCGATCTCCAGCGAGCCGGTCCACGTCAGCTTCGGCGCCGCGTACGTGACGCCGCCGATGGTCGCCGCACCGTCGTTCTGGTAGTCGGCGTCGTCCAGGACTTCGGTCATGTCGTCGGTGAAGGTGGCCGCGTCCTGCTTGGTCTGCCCGGTGTTGGTGACGGTGATCGTGTACTTCACCGTGTCGCCGGGGTCGACCGACTTCTTGTCGGCGGTCTTCTTGATGAGCAGTCCGGAGATCGGGGTGGTCGTGCCACAATCCGGATCGGTCGAGCCCGGCGGGCAGTTCCCGCCCGGGGTCTCGGACGTGACGGCGTTGACGAGCTTCTTGTCGCCGTCGCCCGGATTCTTCACCTGGACCGTGTAGGTGACGGTCGAGGTCTGCCCGATCTCCAGGTCGCCGATCCACGTCAACTTCGGCGCCGCATACGACACACCACCGACCGTCGCCGCTCCATCGTTCCGGTAAACGGCGTCGTCGAGCACCTGGGTCAGGTCGTCGGTGAACGTCGCGCCGGTCAGCTTCGTCTGACCGGTGTTGGTGACCGTGACCGTGTACTTCACGACGTCGCCGGGGTTCGCCGACTGCTTGTCGACCGTTTTCTTGATCTCCACGCCCGAAACCGGGGTTTCCGTGCCGCAGTCCGGATCCGTGGAGCCCGGCGGGCAGTTCCCGCCCGGCGTCTCCGACGTCACCACGTTCTTGAGCCGGTTGTCGCCGGTGTTCGGGTTCTTGACCTTGACCGTGTACGTGACCGTGGCCGTCTCGCCGACGCCGAGGTCACCCGTCCAGGTCAGCTTCGGTGCCGCGTACGACACTCCACCGATCGTCACGGCACCGTCGTTCTGGTAGTCCGCGTCGTCGAGCACCTGGGTCAGGTCGTCGGTGAACGTCGCGCCGGTCAGTTTCGTCTGACCGGTGTTGGTGACCGTGACCGTGTACTTCACGACGTCGCCGGGGTTCGCCGACTGCTTGTCGACCGTCTTCTCGATCAGCAGCCCTGACACCGGAGTCGTGGTACCGCACTTCGGGTCGGTCGAACCCGGCGGACAGTTCCCGCCCGGTGTCTCCGACGTGACCGTGTTGATGAGTTTCTTGTCGCCCGGGACGGGATTCTTGACCTTCACCGTGTACGTCACCACAGACGTGGCACCGACTTCGAGATCGCCGGTCCACGTCAGCTTCGGCGCCGCATAGGTGACACCACCGATCGTCGCGGCACCGTCGTTCTGGTAGTCCGCGTCATCGAGCACCTGCGTGAGGTCATCGGTGAAGGTCGCACCGCTCAGCTTCGTCTGCCCGGTGTTCTTTACCGTCACCGTGTACTTCACGACATCGCCCGGATTCACCGACTGCTTGTCCACGGTCTTCTCGATCAGCAGACCCGACACCGGAGTCGTGGTCCCACACTTCGGATCCGTCGAACCCGGCGGACAGTTCCCGCCTGGAGTTTCCGACGACACCGCGTTCCTGAGCACGTTGTCGCCGGGGTTGGGATTCTTGACCTTCACCGTGTACGTCACCACAGACGTGGCACCGACTTCGAGATCGCCGGTCCACGTCAGGTTCGGCGCCGCATAGGTGACACCACCGATCGTCGCCGCGCCATCGTTCTGGTAGACCGCGTCGTCCAGCACCTGCGTGAGGTCATCGGTGAAGGTCGCACCGGCCAGCTTCGTCTGCCCAGTGTTCTTGACCGTCACCGTGTACTTCACGACGTCACCGGGATTCGCCGACTGCTTGTCGACCGACTTCTCGATCAGCAGCCCTGACACCGGAGTCGTGGTACCGCACTTCGGATCAGTCGAACCCGGCGGGCAATTTCCGCCTGGCGTCTCCGACGTGACCACATTGGACAGTTTCTTGTCGCCGGGGTTCGGGTTCTTGACCTTCACCGTATACGTCACCACAGACGTGGCACCGACTTCCAGGTCACCGGTCCACGTCAGGTTCGGCGCCGCATAGGTGACACCACCGATCGTCGCGGCACCGTCGTTCTGGTAGTCCGCGTCATCGAGCACCTGCGTGAGGTCATCGGTGAACGTCGCACCGGAGATCTTCGTCTGCCCCGTGTTCCGCACGGTCACCGTGTACTTCACGACATCGCCCGGATTCGCCGACTGCTTGTCCACCGACTTCTCGATCAACAGCCCGGACACCGGAGTCGTGGTCCCACACTTAGGATCCGTCGAACCCGGCGGACAGTTACCACCTGGCGTCTCCGACGACACCGCGTTCTTGAGCACGTTGTTGCCCGTGTTCGGACTCTTGACCTTCACCGTGTACGTGACCGTCGACGTCGCACCGACTTCCAAGTCACCGGTCCACGTCAGCTTCGGCGCCGCGTACGACACACCACCGATCGTCGCCGCACCATCGTTCTGGTAGTCCGCGTCATCCAGCACCTGCGTGAGATCGTCCGTGAACGTCGCACCGCTCAGCTTCGTCTGGCCCGTATTCCGCACCGTGACCGTGTACTTCACGACATCGCCCGGATTCGCCGACTGCTTGTCGGCCGACTTCTCGATCAACAGCCCGGAAACCGGCGTCGTGGTCCCGCACTTCGGATCGGTCGAACCCGGCGGGCAATTTCCACCAGGAGTCTCCGACGTCACCACGTTCGTCAGCCGATTGTCGCCGGTGTTCGGGCTCTTGACCTTCACCGTGTAGGTGAACTCGGCGCTCTGCCCCGCCGCGAGAGTACCGGTCCAGGTCAGCCTCGGCTCCGCATAGGACACCGAACCTGGCGACGCGGTGGCGTCGTTCTGGTAGACCGCGTCGTCCAGCACCCCGGTCAGATCATCCACGACCTTGAGATCCGCCGCGGTCACCTTTCCGGTGTTGGCGACGGTGACCTTGTAGCGCACGACGTCGCCGGGGTTCGCGGATTCCTTGTCCGCGGTCTTCGTCACCGTGTACGACGGCGGCGGCACCTTGGTCTTCGCGCACGCGGCCGCGGGATCGTCCGGGCAGCGGTTGTCCGGCGGGACGACCGGCGGCGGCCCGATCGGAACGGTCGCGCGGTTCACCAGCTCCTTGCCGATGGCGGCCTCTTCGACCTTCACACGCACGGTCAACGTGGCCGTCTCTCCGACGGCGAGGCCGTTCACGGCCCACTCGATCGGCCCGGTACCGGACGCGGTGCCCTTCGACGGCGTGGAGGACACGTAGGTCGTCCCCGGCGGCAAGGTGTCGCGCACCGTGAACGCGGGCACGGGGATCACCCCGGTGTTCCGCACGGCCACCTGATAGGTCAGGGTGTCACCCGGGATCGCTTCGGCGAGGTCGACCGTCTTCGTCAGCTGGTATCCCGGTGAGGCGACCGTGTTCCGCACCGTGTTCGACGTACGCTCCTGCGGCCGTCCGGTGTCTTCGCCGCGGAAGGTCAGCTTGCCGGTGTTGTCGAGTTTGGTGCCGTCCGGCACCGAGGCACCGACCTTGACCTTGAAGGCGACCTTCTGCGACTGCCCCGGCCTCAGGTTCGGCAGGGTGCAGGTGACCAGCTGCCCGGACGCCGAGCAGTCCGGATTCGACCCGGCCACGAACGTGACGCCGTCGGGCAGGGTGTCGGTGAGCACCACGTTCGTCGCGGTGTCGAGATCGGTGACACTGCCGTCGGCGTGCCGGTTGGCGACGTCGAAGGTGTACGTGACCTCGCTGCCCTTGGTGACGTAACCCGGCGGATCGTCGTCGGTGTTGCCGACCGGGTCGTTGGCCTTGGTGATCTGGAGGTCGGGTTCGAGCGCGTCGGTGACGAGCCAGATCGTCTGCGGGTAGAGCGCGTCGCCGACGGTGCCGATCTTCACCTGGAGCGCGGTAGTCCCCGCGGGGACCTTGCCGGTGATGTCGATGCTGCGGGCGTCGTAGCCGACGTTGTTCACCGGGTTGGGCTCGCGTGAAGTGACGTTCGTACCCGAACCGGTGGCCGTGACCCGGTCGATGCGGCTACTGAAGGCGTTGTTGGCCGCCACGCCGCCCGGCGCGGGCATCGCGATGGTCTGCAGGCTGGACGCGTCCGGGCCGACCTGGAGGTAGTCGCCGGTGATGGGCGCGTCCCCGTCACCCGCGACGATGCCGAGTTCGACATTGGGCTGACGCGAGGTCGGCGCCTTGATACCGCTCAGCGCGATGGTGGCCGAGCTCGGGGTGCTCCCGCCCGCGACCACCTGCATACCGTCCCAGACCTGTAGATACCGCAACGGCTCGCTGGGCAGTTCGTAGGCCACCACCAGCGACCAGCCACCCCAGCAGCCGAGATTCGTCCGGCTGACCGACTGGCCCTGGCAGGCCTGGATGTCAGCGACCGTGTACTGCCCGGTCCCGGCGGCCGTCACGAGGTTCGTGACGTCGGCGGCGCCGCCGTAGGCGTACAGGGTCGGGGAGCCGCCCGTCGTGGTCGCGGGGAACCAGTCGTAGGTTTCAGCGGTGATCCGCTGGTAGGTGCTGGAGCCCGGGGTCTTCACGGAGACCTGGTTGCCCCGGGCCCCGTCGCCGGAGGTCCCGCTGCTGGCGACCGGATTGAACTGCCAGTACAGCCGGGCGTTGAGCACCTTCGCGCCGGCCGGGACGTTCAGGCTCGCCGCGGAGGCGGTGTTGCCGGGAGCGGCCGGGTCGGTCTTGATCCACGACACCGCGCTCGCGTTGCTCGCGGACTCGTTGCAGACCACGCCGACGCCGCACTGCACGACGGAGTTGGCGGCCATCGTGATACCGCCGTGCGCCAGCCCGGAGTACACCGGCTCCGGCCCGATCGGCCGTTCGGTGCCCGCTCCGCGTGGCTGGGTCTGGGCGTTCGCGGGCAGCGGGGCGCCCATCAGCAAGGCCACGACGGCCACCGTGAGCACCGCTATGCCCCGGCGCCACCGATTCCGCCCACGACGTTCCGCCATGCCGCCTCCGCCTCACCCCTCGCTCCCGTCGACCCAGGTCAGGACGGCGGGGACTGCGAGCTCAAGTGGTGGTCATCCTGGGTCGGCAAGATCGTCGACGGCAACCGGGATCGGCGGTGTCGCCGGGATAGAACCCGTTGAGTGGCCCCGAAACCCCCGGACGGGTGATAAATTCACTGTCCACAACGGACGCGACGGGGTGTGGCGTTTTCGCGCGAAAACTGCCATCGTCGAACACGTGATCGATCTTCCTTATCGCGGCTCCGGCCCTTATTGCTACGCCCATTCCCTCGCGATGATGCTCGGCTCCGAGGCTCCGGGCGCCGACGTGCTCGAAACCGTGACCGGCAGCCCCTTCGGCATGCAGCTGATCGGCGGTTCGTTGCCGTTCTTCGACGCCTTCGGCTGGGATCCCGATCTCGGTATCGGCGAGGCCCTCGACGTCCTCGGCTGGCGCGCGGAAACGGCGAGCGAGCCGGATCCGGATGCCGCCTTCGCCCGGCTCGTCGAGAGCCTCGCCGACGGCCCGGTCCTGCTCGGTCCGGTCGAAATGGGGCACCTGCGCCACCAGCCGGGGATGACCGGCCCGATCGGCGCCGACCATTTCCTGGTCGCGCTCGCCGCGGACGACGAGTCCGTCACCGCCCACGACCCGCAGGGCTACCCGTACGCGCGGATCCCGCGGGCGGATTTCGCCGCCGCCTGGCGCGCCGAAACGGTCGCTTACGGCAAACCGCACACGATGCGGACGAAGTTCGTGCGGCACACCTTCGTCGAAGACGAGGCCGCGATCGTGGCGTCGCTTCCCAGGGCGATCAGGCGGCTCAGCGGGGAGAACGACACCGGGCTCCCGCCCGGCACGCTCGGCAACGGCGACGCGGCACTCGCGCTCGCCGACCGGATCGGCTCCGGCGGCGACCCGGACCTGCGGGGACTGCTCATCCATTTCGTCGTGCGCCTCGGCGCTCGACGGACGGCCGACGCCGCGGCGTGCCTGCGCCGGGCCGGCCGCGAAAAGGCCGCCGCCGTCCTCACCACGCAGGCTCGGCTGATCGGCTCGTTGCAGTACGACCTCGTCGTCGAGGACGACGCACGCGCCACCGCGACCCTCCGGGCGCTCGCCCCGACCTACGAAGAACTCAGGCGGGCGCTCACGTCATCCTGACGATTTCGCGGACGAGCACGTCGGGCTCGGTCAACGGGACGTAGTGGCCGGACCGCTCCGCGATGACGTGCCTGCCGCCGGGCGAGAGGCTCACCCGGTGAGCGTGTGAGGCGTTCGTCCGCGCCCTCATGCCGGCGGAGAAGCCGCCACCGCCGAGTCCGCCGGACACCACGGTGACCGGGATGTCGCCGAGCACCGGCGGATCCCGCCGCCAGAGGGCCAGTTCGTCGAGGAAGGTGCGGGCCTGCTCCCGCTGGGTCCGCACCGTCCCGACGGTGAACGCCTCCCGTTCGAGGTCGCGGCGGACGTCGTCCGGCATCCCCCGCAGCAAGCCGCGGAAGAGGACCTTGAGCAGGCCCAGCCGCGCGAGCACGGCGCCGAGCCGGAGCATGACGCGTTCACCGGTGCGGAAGGCGCGGCCGAAGAGGACGTCCGCCGCTTCGTCGGTCGGATCGACCAGCACCAGCCCGGCGATCCGCTCCGGACGTCGGGCGGCGGCCTGCCGCACGATCGGCCCGCCGGCGCTGTGCCCGACGAGGACGTACGGCCCCTGGCCGAAATGATCGAGGACGTCGTTGAGGTCGTCGGCCATCCGCCGCAGCGTGCGACCGCCGGGGTCGGGGGCGCTGCGGCCGAGCCCGGACCGGTCGTAGACGATCGCACGGGCGTACCGGGCGACCTCCGGCTGGACCGCCGCCCACGACGATCGGGTGGCCGCGGCACCCGCCTCGAACACGACCGTCGGCCCGGTGGATCCCTCGGGCCCCGGGTGCACCATCGCGTGGAGCTGTCTGCCGTCGCGGGTGACGACCCATTCCGGCTCACCTTGGGTATGGGTCATCTCGCGGTGATCCTCCAGCCGGTGGCGTCGATCTGGCGCCGCCAGAATTCGGCGAAACGTCCTTGTCCGGCAAGGAGTTCTTCGACGGTGCCGTCCTCGGCGATCCGCCCGTCCTCCAGGAACAGGACCCGGTCCGCGTGCCGGATCCCGGCGATCCGGTGGGTGACGATCACTCGCGTCCGCGGCACGGGATCGGCGCTGAGCGAGCGGACCACGGCGTCCTCGTTTTCGGTGTCCAGCGCGCTCGTGGCCTCGTCGACCAGCAGCACCGGCGCCGGTTTGAGCAACGCGCGGGCGATGGACACCCGCTGCCGCTCACCGCCGGAGAGCGCGCCGCCCGCCTCGCCGACGGCCGTGTGCTCCAGCAGTTCGTCCACCCTGGCGAGCCCGGCGACCTCGGCGATCCTCTCGTCGCTCGCCGAGGGATCCCCGGCGAGCACGTTGTCGCGCACCGAACCGTCGAAGAGGTACGGCTGCTGGAAGACGACGGTGACGAGATCCCGGCGGGCGGCCGTGGACAACCCGGCGAGGTCGGTTCCGTCGGCGAGCACTCGCCCGCTGGTGGGCTGGTAGAGGCCGGCGAGCAGCGCGAGGACGGTGCTCTTGCCCGAGCCGGACGGCCCGACGATCGCGGTCGTCGTCCCCGGTTCGAGGGTGAGGTCGAAGTCCTCCAGCACGTTCTCGGTCCCGGCCGCGTACCGGAACCCGACCTTCTCGAAGCGGATCAGCGGAGCCTCGGCCGGTGCCGCGGCCTCCCCCGACGGGGCGACCGGTGCGATGAGCACGGTGCGGATGCGGCCGAGTGTGGTGGCGGCGGTTTCGATACCGGGCGCGAGATCGCCGAGCGCGGTGAACGGTTCCAGATACCGGGCGATCACGACGATCAGCGCGATGGCCTCGGGCACGCTCAAACCGCCTTGTGTGACAAGGAGAACGGTCGTCCCGGCGAGCAGGGCCAGCGCCAGCTGACCGGCGACGCCGAACAGCACCTGCCCCGGGATCTGCAGACGCAGCAGCCGGACGGTCGCGCCATGGTGCGCGGCGAGCGCGGCACCGGCGTGACTGCGCGCGGGTTCCACGCGGCGGGCGGCGCGCAATGTCTGCTGGGTACGGGCGAACTCGACGATCCGCTCCGTCAGTGTGGTGTTCGTGTCGGCCGCAGCGCGGTCGGCGCGCCGGGTGATCCGCCCGGTCGCCCACAGCGCGCCCAGCAGCACCGGGACCCCGGCCAGCGCGGCGACGCCGAGCGGCCAGGCGATCGGCAGCAGGGCCAGCGCGATCGCGATCGGCAGGAGGACCGCGCCGATGAGCGGGGTGAGCAGGTAGCCGGCCAGGCCGACGAGATCGGGTCCGGTGGCGGCGATCGCCTGACGGGCGGTCTGTGTGTGCTCACTGTCCAACCAGGACAGACGGACGTTCGTCAGATGCTCGGCGACGTCGTGCTGGGCGTGGTCCAGCACGCCGAACCCGAGCTCGAACCCGAGCCGCCCCACGACGGCGTCGACGGCCCAGCCCGCCGCGGTGGAGGCCGCGAGCGCACCCAGCCAGGGCAGCGCGTCCGAGGGGCCCGCACCGAACAAGGCGCCCACCAACGGAACCAGCAGCACGACACCGGCGGCGCGCAGGAGCACCGACAGCACGGCGAGCACGACATAACGCCGGAACGCCGCGCGTTTCGGGCCGGGGATCAGGTCCAGCAGTGTGCGGATCACGCGGTCACCCCCGCACCGGCACCGGCCTGCCACAAGCGGGCGTACCGCCCTTCCGAAGCGAGAAGTTCTTCGTGGGTCCCGCTTTCGGCGATCCGTCCGCGGTCGAGGACCACGATCCGGTCGGCGCCGGTGACGGTGTGCAGCCGATGGGCGATGACGAGGACGGTCCGGCCCGCGGTGAGCCGGTCGAGTGCTTGTTGCACGAGGTACTCCGACTCGGGATCGGCGAAGGCGGTCGCCTCGTCGAGGACGAGGACGGGGGCGTCGGCGAGGATCGCGCGGGCGATGGCCACCCGCTGGCGTTCCCCGCCGGACAGCTGGGAACCGGCACCGAGAACGGTGTCGTAACCCCGCGGCAGCCGCAGGATCCGCTCGTGGATCTGCGCGTCGCGCGCCGCGGCGACGACCTGGTCTTCGGTGGCGCCGGGGACGGCGAGGGCGATGTTCTCCCGCACGGTCCCCTTGACGAGCTGCGGATCCTGCAGGACGAAGCCCACCCGGCCGTAGAGTTCGTCGGCGGCGAAGGCGCGGACGTCCCGGCCGCCGACCAGGATCGCGCCCTCGGTGACGTCGTGGAACCGCGCGACCAGGGCGGCGAGGGTCGACTTCCCCGCTCCCGACGGGCCGACCAGCGCGGTCACCGTGCCGGGCCGCAAGATCAGGGAGACGTCCTCCAGAACGGGAACGCCGGTGCGGTAGGCGAAACCCACGCGGTCCAGTTCCACCGTGCCCGGCTCGACGCCGTCCCGGTCCTTGAGTTCCACTGTGGACAGTTCCGGCTCGTCGAGCACGACCTGGACGCGGCGGGCGGCCAGCATCCCCTCGCGGACACCGCCGAGGCCGTACCCGATGCCCAGCAGCCGCGCGCCGAAGGTGGTGCCCAGCAGCAGGAACGGGATCAGGGTCACCGGCTCCATGCCGCCACCCGAGATCATCAGTGTCCCGGCGCCGGTGATCAGGAGCAGGAAGGTCGCGGGTCTGGTGGCGAAGTCCAGCATGGTCTTCTTGCCGGTGAACGGACGCTGCCAGTCGCCGAGGAAACCGATGTACTCGTCGAGCCGCCGACGGAACGACGAAGCCGCGGCGCCGCCGAACACACGGATCACCGGCTGCCCCTCCAGGTACGCGCCCGCCTCGCCCGCCATCCGTTCCGCCCAGCGCATCGCCTGGCCGGTCTTGGGTCCCGATTGGACGACCATGATCGACGTGGTGACGAGGTAGACGAGAATCGGGACGAGCAGGACGAGCGCGAGCCGCCAGTCCACCGCGAACAGATAGGCCAGCACCGCGACCGGCGCGACGACGGCCGCCACCGCGTCGGGAACGGCGTGCGTGACCAGATAGTGCAGCGAAAGCGTGTCGCCCTGCACGAGTTTCGCGACCGTGCCCGAACCGCGCGCGGTGAACCAGCCCAGCGGCAGCCGCGCGAGCTTGCCCAAGAGCCGCTGCCGCAGATCCCGGGCGAAACGCGCGTCGGCCGCGTGCAGCCAGAGCACGACCGCGGATTCGAGCAGTGTTCCCACGCCCAGCAGCACCAGCGCCGCGACGCCCATCGCCCACAGCGATTCGCCGCCCGCGAGCAGCCGCCGGACCAGTTCGACCAGCAGCACGAACGGCGCGAGACCGATCAGCGTCACGACGGCCTGCAAGAGGCCGGCGAAGATCAGCGTCCTGCGCACCGGCGCGAGCAGGCGTCCGGCCGCCTGTGCCCGCCATGCTCCCTTGGGCGCCTCCTTGACGGATTTCACGACTTCGGCGGCCGGTTCCTCCTTCTCCCCGCGGAACGCGCCCATGGCTCGGCCGTAGTACCAGTACGCCCGGCCGTGCACCTCGGATTTGGGAAAGCCGAACGTGTCGCGCAAACGCGTCTTCAGCTGCTTGAACGAACCGGCTTCCGTCGCGATCCAGGCCTGCCAGTCCGACCAGTCGCGCGTCTCGATCGCCGCGGCCAGCGAGGTCGCGTCGAGACGTGGCACCCAGTGCACGGTCAGCCTCGCGTGCTCCCCCAGCGGGATCAGGCGATCGGTCTCGTCGTGCTCTTCGAGGTACAGCTCGATCGGGATGTCCGCCGGGACCACCGCGAGGATCGCGTTGATCGCGGGGATCGAGGCGGAGTCGCCGATCAGCAGGTACCCGGCCGGAGGTTCCGCGGGAACCGAGAAGGACGAGGAACCCAGTGACATCACCGGGACCTTCGCTCCGGGCCGCGCTTCCCGCAGCCACCGCGAGGCGGGTCCGGCGGGCTCGTGCAGGACGACGTCGATGGCGAACGTGCCGGCTTCCGGATCGGCTTCAGTGAGGGTGTACGCGCGCTGGAACTCCGTCGTGCCGCCTTCCGGATCCGGGAACCAGAACCGGAGCCAGGCCGTCGGCTCCACGACGACGTCCTCGAACAAGGTCGGTGAGACGAAACGGACCCGCACGAAACGCGGCGTGATCTCTTCTGTCCCGACGACGGTCGCTTCGTGGTCTCTGGCTCCGAAACCCCGCATCACCGCGCCCTGGAACCCGCGCGCCATCACAGACCCTCCCCCGTGGCCGCCAGAACGGCCACCATCTCGGCGACCGGCCTGCCCGGCGGGCAGGACTCGATCAACCCGCGAATCGACGCGGTCAGCAGCAGCCGCACGTACTCGGGCCGCGGTACCTCCGGCAACGCGGCGGACGGCCCGGCGAGCCGGTCGTCGCGGGACAACCGGTCGCGGACGGCCTGCCGCTCCCGGTCCAGCCCGTCGCCGTCGGCCTCCTCCGCGGCCATGCTGTTCTCCTCGGACGCGGTCATCGCGATGGTCAGCGACGCGACGGCACCACTGAGCACGATCGCCGCGGCGGGCTCGTAACCCCGGCGGACGAGGGCGTCGACCTCGGTGTTCAGCAGGCGCTGACCGCCGTCACCGCGCGGGAACAGCAACTGCAGGTAGGTGACGAGGCCAGGATGGTCCAGCACGAAGGCCCGCATCTGCAGAGCGAAGGACAGCAAATGCTGTTCGAGGTCGTGCCGCGGATCGTCCCGGAGCCGCAGCTCGGCCAGGATGCTCTCGCCGACCAGCCGCTCCAGGCCCCACCGGCCGTCGACGTGCCGGTACAGGGCGGTCGCGGTCACCCCCAGCCGGACCGCGACCGCCTTGACACTGAGCCGGCGCATCCCGAGCTCGCGACCGGCACGCAGGATGTCGTCCCGCGCGATCATCGCCGGACGGCCACCGATCTTCGGCATTTCGCCCCTTCGCGGCCAAGGAAAGTTATAGGGGGAAACTAAGGGTAGGCTTAGTTTGGTGTCAAGACACGGTTCGGCTGGTGGCCGGAAGCTGCCAAGGGGTTGCCTTCGATCGCGCTGTGACCATGTCGCCAAACGAACGAACACCGGCGAGACCGCCGAAGCGGCCCCACCGGTGTTTTCCCTCCCGCCCTGCCGGCGAGTCTCAGCGGGTTCAGAACGTGATGGCGAACCCGTCGATCGAGCCGGTGTCGAACCGGTAGACGTCCTGCGCGCTCAGCTTCCAGGTGCCGTTGGCCGCCTCACCGGAGGCGTCGACCGTGAAGGTCTCGTGCACGCCGTCGGCCGAACCGACTCCGCCCGACTCCTTGAGCCGGTAGGCCTTGCCACTCGGCCCGATCAGGTCGAGCACGAGGTCCGCGGTGTAGGTGTGCGAGATGTCCACCTTCACCGGCAGCGAAGCGGAAGCCTTGCCGTCACAGCCTTCCTGGGTCACGGAACTGGTCACCGCCGCCCCGGCGTCCGGAATGGACACCGGCGTGGTGTTCGACTTGGCCCCGCACTGCGGCCCGGGGCCACCGCTGCCGATCGACGAGACGTTCAGCAGCTTGTTCGGCGAGCCGCTGCCCGCGTTCTTGATGACACCCGCGGTCGCGCCGTTCACCAGCGCGTCCCGCACCTGTTGCGGAGTGGCGCCGGGGTTGGCCGACAGGTAGAGCGCGGCCGCGCCGACGACGTGCGGTGTCGCCATCGAAGTCCCGTTCATCACCGCCGAACCGCCGCTGCTCGGGCTCAGCGACGTGATGTTCGAACCGGGGGCGAAGATGTCGGTGCAGCTTCCGTAGTTCGAGAACGAAGACCGGTTGTCCGAGGAGTCCGAGGCGTTGACCGTGATCGCCTCGGGCACCCGGGCCGGGCTGGTGTTGCAGGCGTCGGTGGAGGCGTTGCCCGCCGCCACGCCGTAGACGACACCCGACGCGATCGACCGCTTCACCGCGTCGTCCCCGACCCCGGGAGCGTCCATGGTCAGGCTCATGTTCGCCACGGCGGGCTTCTTGGCGTTCGCCGTCACCCAGTCGACGGCGTCGATGATGCCCGAGTCCGGACCGGAGTTGTCGCAGCCCAATACTTTCAACCCGACGATCTTGACCTTCTTCGCGACCCCGTAGGTCTTGCTGCCGATCGTGCCCGCGGTGTGACTGCCGTGTCCGTTGCAGTCCGTGCCGTCGCCACCCATGAAATCCTTGCCGAGGCCGGCGCGCCCTTCGTACTCCGGATTCGACGGGTTGATGCCGCTGTCGAGGTCGTACGCCGTGACGCCCGCGCCCTCGTTGGGATACGTGTAGGCCTTGTCGAGCGGGAGGTTCTTCTGGTCGACCCGGTCCAGGCCCCAGGTCGGGTTCTGCTGGGTGCCGGTGCCGCGCGCGGTGCCGTCTTCGTACACCGCCTTGACCGACGGGTCCGCGGCCAGCTTCCGCGCTTCCGCGGGGGTCATGCTCTTGGCCGAGAACCCGCGGATGGCCGACGTCCAGACCGAACGGACCTCACCGCCGTACCGTTTGGCCAGATCGGCCGAAGCCGACTGTCCCGCCGCGGCGACGTCATGGAGGACGACGATGTACTGGTCGCCGTAGTGCACCTTGGCGGGGATCACCACACCTTCGGCCTCGGCGGCGACGGCCGTTCCGGCGCCGAGGGCGAGCAACGGGCTCAGCAGGCCGAGCGCCAGCAGGGTTTTCGTCTTGTCACGCATGGGAATTCCCCTCTGTTTCGGTGAAGATCACTGGACGGTGAGGGTGTAGGTGGTGGTCGCGGTCTCGCCGCCGCCGTCCTTGGCGGTCACCGTGACCGGGTACGTGCCCGGCTGGAACGGCGCGAAGACCTGCATGGTCGAACTGCCACCGCTCGACACGCTCTGCGGCGAGAAGAACGGGTTGGTCGGCAGTCCGGATCCACTGGCGGACAGGGTGATCGAGCCGATGCCCCCGGCCGCGGTGACCGTCGCGCTCACCAGCGAGCCCGCGCGGCCGGATCCCGAAGACGGGTTCACGGTCACCTTCAGGTCGCCGACCGGAGGTTCACCCGCGCCGACGGTGAGCGAGAGTCCCGCGGTGGCCGTCTCGGTGGTGCCCTTTCCGGAAACCGTGACCTGATAAGTCTTTTCCGGAGTGCCGGTGGCGGTCTCGATGGTCAGCTTCGCCACCTCACCCGCCTTGATCGTGGCGGGCTGGAACGTCGCGTTGGCACCTTCGGGCAGTCCCGACGCCGACAGGGTGATGTTCTCGGCGCCGTTCTTGCCCGGTTCGCTCGTGACACTCGCCGACACGTACTTCCCCGGCAGGACCTTCACCGACGAGGGCGAAGCCGCGAGAGTGAAGGCGTCACCCGGCTGTTCGCCGCCGATCTGCTCGGCGACCCAGTCCCCCATCTCGTTGTTGAGCCTGCTGTAGACGCTGTACCAGCGGAAGTCGCTGCGGCTCCACGAGGTGACCCCGACGACCTTCCCGTTCACGACGAACGGGCCGCCGGAGTCGCCCGGCAGGACGGTCTTGTGGCCGTCGGGGTAACCGGCGCAGATCATCGTCTTCGGGTCGACGCCGTTCTCCACGCCGGTGCACTGGCTCGCGTTCACGATCGGCAACGTCAGCTTGTGCAGCGTGACGTCCTGCGTGGAGTCGTTGATGTCCTTTTTTCCGTACCCGAGGCTGAACCCGTCCTTGCCCGGCGCCTCCAGGCCGGTGTCTGCGGACGTGGCGACCTTCGCGTAGCCGCCGGGCGGGACCGGGATGTCGCCGTCGACGGTGATCACCGCGACGTCGTAACCGTTCCAGGGCTGGGTGAACCTGGGGTGGATCTTGTAGTCGACGGCCTTCAGCTGGGTGCCGCCCGCGCTCTTCAGGTCGTCGAGTCCATAAAGGACGCTCTTCTCACCCGCCAGCTCCTTGCAGTGGGCCGCGACCAGGACCTTCCGCGGCGCGATGACGGAGCCGGAGCAGCTCTGCCCCTTCGGTCGCGAGCCACCTTCCCGCAGCGCGGCGATGACGTACGGGTAGTCCTTCACCGACGCCGGTGTGCCGCCGATGCTCTGGCCCTGGACGCCACCCGCCGGCAGGGGCGCGGCATCGGTGGGACTGATGGCGCTCAGGGGATCGGCCGGTGCCGCACCGGCGAAGCCCGCCGCCGGCGCCAGGGCGGCCATGGTCAGGGCGACCACGCCGAAGATCCGTTTTCCGCTCACGGTGATTCCTTTCCGGGAAATCGCGACTGCCCGACAACTGTCGATCGGCGGCGGAAACGGAACAATAGTGGAGCGCGGCGGATGGCCCACTATTTAAAGAAACCGCCTCTCACCTGCGGTTTCTCCCGACGTACTCAGCGAATAGCGGAATACGGACCCTTAAGGAATGGTTGGAGAACCGTCGCCGAGGAGGTCCTCGGTCAGGACGGTGCGCGAAGGCAGGCCCAATTTCCGGAGCGCCCGTCCGACGTGGATCTCGACCGTCCTCGGCGACAGGAACAACCGCTCGCCGATCTCCCGGTTCGTGAGGTTCTGGGCGGCGAGCCGGGCGACTTCGAGTTCCCTCGGCGACAACGCTTCGCCGTAGCCCTTGCGGCCGCGCCGCGGCATCTCCGGATCGCACCGCCGCAGCGAACGACGACAGCGGAGCGCGTCCACGGCGGCACCGAGGCTCGCGTACGTCGTCTCCGCGGTGGTGAAGGACGCGACGGCACGCGCCCGCTCCCCGGCTTCGGAGAAACATCCGGCCGCGAGTTCGTCGGCGTAGGCGGCGAAATACGGGAGAGGCAGCGCACTGTAGGCCTGCGCCGCACCGAGCAGCAGATCACCGGCGGCGAGCGTCTCGCCACGCGCCTGGGTGAGCATGCCCCGGCACAGCAGCGCCGACGCGTTCGCGACCGGTGCGTCCTTGCCGTCGATACCCTGCCGGTACTCCGCGAGGAGCTCCCTCGCCTCGACGTGCTGCCCCAGCCCGAGCATGGTGCGCACGGCGAACGGCATCAGTTCGGCCGCCCAGACCCAATTGTTCTTGCGCCGCACGGTTTCCAGGCCGAACTCGGCGAGGCGCCTTGCCGCCTGCAGTTCCTTGCCCGCCTGATGGACCGCGACGCGGCCCGCGTACGCCGAAGCCTGCACCGGGACGCTGCCCGCGGAAAGCGCGAACGCCGCGTCGAAACTGCGCAGTGCCGCCGTCGGCCGGTGCTGCCCGTACTCGTACCAGCCGAGCACCAGCAGCGGCTCGGCCGCCAGCGAACCGTCCTTGTCGACCCGCGTCAGCATCGCCCGCGCCTTCTCCGCGACACTCGCCCACTCCCCCATCGCGAGGTCCAGCCGCAGTTCCGTACCGTCGGCCAACGCGTCGAGATAGGGCTGGTGGTCGTCACGGATCAGTCGACGCGCCGTCGTGAGGTAGGCCCGCGCCACCGGGTAATGCCCGTTCCACGCCACCGCGTCGGCCAGGTTGATGTAGGTGCGGGCCACCTGACGGCAGACCTCGGCCGACTCCGGGGCCCGTGGCAGGTCGGCGATCTCGTCCCAGGCCTCCGGATCGGCGATCTGCATCCGCGCCGAAAGCCGGTTCGCGGCGATCGCGGCGAGCAGGCCGGCGTCGTGTTCCCCCTTGCTCACCTGTTCGGCCTCGTCGAGCCAGCGGAAGTTCTCCTCCACCGGGACGGTGCCGATATGCGGGAGCGCCAGGGTGACCAATCCCCTGGCGAGCAGCGCCTGCCGTCTGCCGAGGTCGGCCGCGCCGAGTTCGATCTCGAGCCTGCCCGCTTCGACCTTGCCCACCTGATTGATCAGCACCTGTCCGAGATGGACCCGGATCTCGCCCCGCGCGGCCTTGCTCAGCGGCCATTCGCGCAGGATCTCCCGCAGCAGCCGGACCGTACCGGCGTGCGCGATACTGCGCGGCAGTTCCCTGCCGAGCCGGACGGCGAACGATTCGCGCGCGGTCCGAGGGAGTTCCGTGTCCCGCAAGGCCGTTTCGAGCAGACGGCTCGCTTCCTCCGTCCGGCCGTCTTCGATGGCGTCGTCGACCGCCACACCGGTCCACTGTGTCCACGCGGCGATGTCACCTGCCAACCGCGCATGACGGGCGATGAGGGACGCGCGGGGTTCGACGCTCGCGGCGAGCCGGGCGGCGGCGCGTCCGTGCATCGCGCACCGCTGAGGTCCGGGAAGCAACGCGTAGACCGCTTCGGCGATCAGCGGGCTCCCCGAGACGTAGCGGCCGCGGCCGAGGTCACGCAGCAGTCCCGCCTCGACCGCTTCGGTGATCGCGCCGGAGATCTCCCCGGGCGACGGTGCCGCGACCGCACCCAGATCCGGTTCCCCGGCGGGCGATCCCAGCACCGCGGCCGCGCGGACGACGTCTTGCGCCGCAGGACCGATCGCCGCCATCAGGCCGGAGACCCGGCTCCGCACGAGCGGCGGCACGGTCGCCGACGCCAGTCTGTCCGCCGTAAGCGACTCGGCGGTGTCGCCGACGCTCTGGACCAAAGCCGTCAGGTCGACGGCGATCCCGGACGTGCGCCGGTGCGCGGCTTCGGCGAAATCCGGTGCGCAGCGGCCGAAGGACGCGTCCAGCAGCGTCCGCGCCTGGACCACGGTGAACGCGGCGAGCGAGAAATGCGCGGTGGTCTCACCCAGCGGCGGGAATCGCCGCGGGCCGCACGCAGCCACGCTCACCACCACACTCAGCGGCGGCACCGGGGAGGCCGCGAGTCCGCGCAGGAACTCCCACGTGTCGTCGTCGGCGGAGTGGACGTCGTCGAGTACCAGTACCGCGGGACCGCAGCCGGTCAGTACTTCGCGCACGGCGCGGAACTCCTGCTGCCGGACGGTCTCGGCGTCCGCGTTCTCCGGGAACGGCGGCAACCACGGGGACCATTCGGGGATCAGCCGTCGCAGGACACCCGTCACCGGCGAGAAACCGGCCGCGTGGGCGGCGGCGACGTCGCTCTTCGCGAGCAGCGCGTCGACCAACGGCGCCAGCCGGCCCGGCCGCGCGAAGGAGCCGCACCGAGCGGACCAGACCACACGCGACGCGATCCCGGGATGGGCGACCAGTTCTTCGAGCAGACGGCTGCGGCCCACACCCGGTCCGCCCTCGATGACGGCGACCGACGGCGGGCGCGAGGCGACGCGCACCAGTTCGGCCAGTTCGGTGTCGCGGGCCACGAACACCGGTGCCGCACCGATCGTCGGCATGCTCGGGACCCTACCGATCGGACACCCGCCGAAAGGCGGGAACACGAACAGTGACCGGGGTCCGCACGCTTTCCGCTGGTCCACACCACGGGAGTCACGACGTCTCCGCACCGTTAACTCGAACGGGCGACGCCGACCTGCGGTGACACCGGCATCCGCATCGGCAATACGGACCCTTAGGTATTGCCGCGAACCTTGCCACGGGGCCACCAGAGGGTGAATCTCAGACTATTCGCAGTGCCCCTCTGTCACCTCGCCACAGCGCTCACCCCCTGCTCGCGCCGGACGGTCACCCAGCCGGGTAGCCGAAGTCCCCACCTGTCCCTTACGGGTAGCCACCCGCGCTTGCTTCGCGTTCGACCATCCAGTTAGGAGTGTTCCGACGGTGAAGACCTCATTCAGGCGCGGGCTGGCCACCGCCTTCGCCGGTGTCGCCGCGTTGGTCGCCTTGCAGGCGCCCGCCTCCGCGGCGCCCGCCGTCACGGCGGCCACCACGATCCCGATCAGGATGCAGGCACAGGAGAAGAGCAACTGGTGCTGGGACGCCAGTGGCAACACGATCGCCGCGTGGTGGGGGCATTCCCTCACCCAGACGAAGTTCTGCCAGATCGCGCACAACGAGTCCGGAACGGACTGCGCGAACAACCAGGGCTACCTGAGTGATCAGCAGCGGGTGTTCCGCTGGCTGGGGTTCAGCAACGTCGGCACCTACAGTTCGTCCGGCCAGACGCTGAGCTTCGCCTCCATCAAGAGCCAGGTCGACGCGCGGCAGCCGATCGGCACCCGGATCGGCTGGCGCAACGGCGGCGGGCATATGCACGTGCTCTACGGCTACGACAACACCAACGGCGCGACGACGGTGTACTACGGCGACCCGTGGGGCTCGAGCCCCCGCTACAACCAGATGAGCTACAACGCCTACCGGTCCAACAACTCGTTCACCTGGACCCACACCGTCTACGGGATCAAGGACTGAAACCATGAAGCGAACCTTCCTCGGCGCCACGATCCTCGCCCTCGGACTGTCACTGGCGCTCGGCGGCCACGCCTCCGCCGCCGACGCCCCCAGCGGCGCGCCCACCGCCGCCGACCTCGCCGCGGTGTCCACAGTGGTCACCAGTGACGCGACCACCCAACGGCTCGCCAACGCGCAGTTCCCCGGCGCCGCCAAGGCGGACACGGCCGTCGCAGCCAGGACCGCCAAGGCGGATCCGCGGACACCGGTCGCGGTCTACCAGCCGACCGCCGCCTTCATCGCCGGTACTTCCTCCGTCCCGGCCGAACTCGCCTACGTCGCCACACCCGCCACGCTGGGCAACGGCGACGCCGCGACCGTGTGGTCGCAGCGCGAAGGCTCGGGGTGGTCGGTCTACAACGTCGCCTCGGGTGACGTCGAAAAGCGCCTCGCGGCGCGGGCCGGCAAGGGCTACCTCCTGAGCGAACCTCAGGCGGGCGCCTGGTACGCCGTCGACGGGGACACCGTGACCGTCCTCGACGGCTCGTCGGTGGCGAAGACCGGCGAGACGATGACGCTCGCCGCCTACCGCGAGGCCCTGCAGAGCCGCTACGGCGACAAGCTGCCCGGCTCGACCTACGACCGCACCGGTGCCGCCGGCGGTTACGGTGCCGCCCCCGTGGGCGGCACCGAGGTGCCGTGGTGGCCGTACGCGCTCGGCGCTGTCTTCCTCGCCGCCGCGGGCGCGGCCGTCACTCTGCGGCTCCGCAGGCAGTAAGCGCCAAGGGTGCCGGGACCGCGCGGGGTCCCGGCACCTCCGCGTTTTTCGGATGCGTGACCGGTGGACCTGCTGTGATCATGGCGGCGTGGACTTCAGGATCGATGACCCGGCCAGGCTGGGAGAAACCGGACTACCCGACGGACGCGTTCTCGGCTGGGCCGAGTGGGGCCCCCTAGACGGCGAAGTCGTGCTGCTGATCCCCGGCGCGGCGACGAGCCGTCGGCTGGGGCTGCCCGCCGGAGTGGTGGAGTCGCTGAACGTCCGGCTGGTCACGGTCGACCGGCCGGGGCTCGGCTCTTCCAGCCCGCTGGCGGATCGCACGTTCGCCGATTTCGCCGCGGACATCGCCTGTCTCGCGAGCGAACGGGGTTTCGGGATCCCGCCGATGATCGCCAACTCACAGGGTGCCCCGTTCGCCTTCGCCTGCGCCGCGGCGGGAGCGGCCGGTCCGCTCGCCATCGTGTCCGGCGCGGACGAGATCAGCGGGCCGGAGTTCACCGGGAAGCTGCCCGAAGAGCTGGCGGGACTGGTCGCTCTGGTCGCTTCCGATGCCGCCCGCGCGGAAGCCGTCTTCACCGGTTTCGACGCCGACGCCATGTGGAACCTGGTGACGCGCTCCGCCCCGGACGCCGATCTGGCGGTCTACACCGCTCCGTCGTTCGAGTCCGCCTACCGTCGGGCGATGGCCGAGGCGTTCGGCCAGGGCCCGGCGGGGTACGCCCGCGACACCGTCCTCGCCATGGGCCGCTGGCCGTTCGCGTTGTCTTCGATCACCGGTCACGTCGATCTCTGGTACGGCGGACAGGACCGAAGCCACTCTCCCGACAACGGGGTCACCCTCGCCGGTCGCCTTCCCGATGCCACCCTCCGGATCGTCCCCGGCATCGGCGGCGCGGTCCTGTGGACGCACGCCGCCGAGGTCCTGCGCACGCTGCTCGGCAGGGACGGTCAGGCGAAGGTGTAGTCCTCAAGCGGGAAGCTCCCGGCCTCCTTGATGGCGTTCAACGTGGAGGACGGGCGGAGCAGGGTCGCCTCCCCGTGCGGGTTGAAGTAGTAGCTGTTCGCCGGGGCGCAGTCGCCGAGGGTGAAGATCGAGTCGCCGAGGCGTTCGGTCATCCGGTCGAGGAACGCGTCGTTGGCCTCCCGTGTGACCTCGAACTCGGTCGCGCCGCGCCGCCGCATGGCGCCGAAGAGCCGGTCCATATGCCGCATCTGGGTCTCGATGGTGGTGAAATAGGACAGTCCCGAGTAGGAATACGGGCTGTTGAGCGAGATGAAGTTGGGGAACTTGGGGATCGCCACCCCCTCGTAGGCCTGGAAACGGTTCTCCCGCCACCATTTCCCGAGGTTCCGGCCGTCGCGCCCGATGATCTCGATCGCCGGGAAGTTCGCCTCCCAGAGGTCGAATCCGGTCGCCAGCACCAGGACGTCGATCTCCCGCCGCCCTCCGTCGGCGGTCTCGATCCCGGTTTCGTCGATCTTCGCGATCGACGTCGTCTCCAGGTGCACGTGGTCCTTGGTGAAGGCCGGGTAGTACTCGTTGGAGAACGTCGGGCGCTTGCAGCCGAACGAATAGCGCGGCGTCAGTTCCGCGCGCAGCCGCGGATCCCGCACCTGACGGCGCAGATGCGCCTGGCACCACAGCTTGCCGAGCCGGTTCGCCATCGGCAGTTGCCTGTAGTGCAGGACACCGGACACCATCATCAACTCCAGCAGCGCGGTCCCGGTCAGCCGGGCGGCCCGCTGGGTGAACGGGACAGCGGCGAACGCGCGCCGGACCGCCTTGGGCACCGGGAAGTCCAGCTTGGGGCTCACCCAGATCGGCGTCCGCTGGTACACGGTGAGCTCGCGCGCGATCTTCGCGATCTCGGGGATCAACTGGACCGCGGTCGCGCCGGTGCCGATCACCGCGACCCGCTTGCCCGCGAGGTCGTACTCGTCGTCCCAGGCGGTGGTGTGGATGATCTTGCCGCCGAACGTGTCGATCCCGGCGATGTCGGGTTTCTTCGGCTGGGAAAGGAAACCCGTCGCGGTGAGGAGATACTTGGCGGTGACCGGCCCGCCCTCGGCGAGCGAGACCGTCCAGTGCGCGTTCGCCTCGTCCCAGACCGCGCCGGTGACCACCGAACCGAAACGCATGTAGCGCCTCAGCCGGTATTTGTCCGCGACGTGCTCGGCGTACCGCTTGAGTTCCGCGCCCGGCGCGAAGAGACGCGACCAGTGCGGATTCGGCTCGAACGAATACGAGTAGGTGGCCGACGGGATGTCGACGGCCAGCCCGGGATAGCGGTTCACGTGCCAGGTGCCGCCGAGGTCGGACTCGCGTTCGAGGATGAGCAGGTTGCCGTAGCCGAGCCGGTTGAGCTGGATCGCCGCGCCCATCCCGCCGAAACCGGCCCCGACGACGACGGCGTCGTATTGCGCGTTCATGCGTTTTCCTCCCGGTGGGTGTCCTGGTCCAGGCGGGCGCGGTAGCCGTCCCGCTCCGGTGAATCGGGGCGCAGCGCCCGGTCGTCCCGCCTCAGCCGGCGGAACGCGTTGAGCGCCGGTTCGGGTGTCACGGCCGCGAGGGTCGCGAGCGCGCCGACGTAGCCGGGCACGGCGATCTCCGCCGCGCGTGTGCGGACGGAAGCCACGACGGCGTCGGCGATCCGGCCCGGTTTCACCTTGGGGATCGGCCGCATGTCGAGCCCGGAGGCGAGCGCGGTGTCGACCGCCGACGGCAGCACGGCGCCTTTGACGGGGAACTTCCCGGCCAGCGACGCGACGTCGATGATGTGGCCGCGGCCGCGTTCCAGCATGCCGGGCAGGGCCAGCCGCATACCGTGGACGACGCCGAAGACGTTGACCTCCATGGTCGCCCGGTTCAGTGCGTCGGAGAGGTCGAGGAAGCCACCGTTCGGCATGATCCCGGCGTTGTTGACGAGCACCGCGAGCGGTCCGTTCGCCTGTTCGGCCTCGCCGAGGAACGCGGCGAACGACCCCGGATCGGCGACGTCCAGGTGATGGGCGGTGCCGCCGATATCGGCGGCGGTCCGTTTCGCGGCTTCGAGGTCGAGGTCGCCGATGGAGACGCGCGCGCCGAGCGCGGCCATGCGTTCCGCGGTCGCGCGGCCGATGCCCTGCCCCGCACCGGTGATCGCCACATGCGCCCCGTCAAGATCGAGGTCCGGGTACTTGGTCATGCGCGTACCCCTTCTCGTTCGAAGGCTTCGGCGACCAGGCCGGGCGCCGTCCTCAATGCCGTGGTGAGCACGTGCTCCCGCCGCCGTCCGTCCATGAAGTTCGCGCCCATGGCGGCGAGATCGGCAGGCCCCGGCTCGATCCGGACCACCCGGACGCCGGCCGCGCGCAACCGCCGCGCCTCGTCGTCGACCCTCCTGGTCATCGCCGTCCGCAGCAGCCTTTCCAGCCGGGCCGCACCGCGTGCCGGCGCTCCGCCCTCGCTGCTCATCGGCGCGATGAGCACGACATCGCCGACGTCGTGGCCGAGCAGGAGATCGGCCGAGGTCGGGGAGACCGTGCCCCCGTCGACCAGCGGCCGTCCGTCCACAACGGACGGGGGGAACCAGCCGGGGATCGCCCACGACGCGGCGATCGCCTCGCCGAGGCGAGCGGACGGTGCGTCCGGGGAGCCGAGCGCGATTCGGTTCCCGGTCAGGTCCGCGGCCATCAGCCAGGTCGCGGGATGCGGGACCCAGCCGCCGGGCGCCAGCGTGTCCCCGAGTTCGCGAAGCCAGCTCGCGTCGCCCCTTCCCCGAGGCAGAAGACCCGCGAGACCGGCGAGCGTGTCGACGTCCCGCCGCAACGCGGCCCGGACCAGGCCGGTCGTGGGCCAGCGCGGAGACGGCATCGGGGGAAGCCTGTCCGGCACCCGCCGGACGTGCGCGGCGACGACGGCGTCTCCACCGGGCGCGCCGGCCACCGCGTCGAGGATCGCCTTCGCCGGGATGCCCGCCCCGAGCATGGCCACCGCCTCGGCCCCGGCCGACGTCCCGACCAGGACGTCCGCCTCCCGCGGGTCCCAGCCCGACTTGGCGTGCAGCGCGTCGAGGACCGCGGCCGTCCAGGCGAACCCCAGGGTCCCGCCGCAGCCGAGCACCAGCGCCCTCGCGGAATGACGTATCATTTCCGGAACCGTATGTCATTTGAACGCGCCGGGCAATAAGCTGGCGGGATGACGACGGAGACCCCGGTCAGCAGGGCCGCACGGAAGAAGCAGGAACTACGGCGCGAGATCGTGGAGACCGCGTTCGACTGCTTCGCCGAACGGGGCTACCACGCGACGGGGATCGCCGACATCGCCGCCCGGCTGGGCATCGGGCACGGCACCTTCTACCGGTACTTCCAGAACAAACGGGACATCGTCGACCACGTCATCACGGACCTGGTCGAGAAGGTGGTCGGCGCGCTGGCCGCGGACAACGCGCCGGACGCGGTCAACAGTCTCGCCGAGTACCGCAGGCAGAGCGCGCGGATCGGCGACGCGCTCGCCCGGATCTTCGGCGGCGACCCGCGGATGGCGCGCTTCCTCCTGCTCGAAGCGGCGGGTATCGACGCCGAGATGCGAGAACGGGTGCTGGACTTCTACGAGACCGCCGCCGAGCTGACCGCCGGCTACCTGCATCACGGCGTCCGCCTCGGCTATCTGCACGAGGACCTGGACGTCGACTCCACCGCCCGCGCGATCAACGGCATGATCCTCGCGTCGATCCTGTCCGAGCTGCGGGACCCGTCACCGGAGCGGCAAGCCGCGATGAGCCGGGCGGTCCGCCGGGTCATGTACGACGGGATCGCCGCACCTCGCTAGGAAACCGGCCGGCCGGCCCGGTTTGGCGCACCAGTAGGCGGGGGCTGGGCACTGCCGGTGGGCCGGACTCCATTGAACCGGCCCCGGCGGCCGCGGTCTACCGGCGAAAACGCAGAACCGCACCGACGGAAACGAACTTCACCGCTTACGCAAAGTGTCACTGGGCGACTCGCCGAAGGCCGCACGGTACTGCGCGCTGAACCGGCTGCCGCCCAGGAAACCCCATTTCGCCGCGACACCGGTCACCGTCGTGCCCCCGCCGGGCTCGGCGTCGCGGAGTTCGGCTCTGGCCCGGTCCAGCCGGACCCGGCGCAGATAGGCCATGGGGGTGGTGTCCAGATGTCGCCGGAACGCCAATTGCAGGGCACGCACCGAGACCCGGCAGGCGCGCGCGATGTCGGCGACGCCGAGGTCGAGGTCCGGATTCGCCTCCAGGAAGGCGATCCCGCGGCGTACGGTGTCCGGGACGGCGTCCCGGCGGTCACAAGGACGACCGTCGCCCGTGCCCGCGGTGAAGGTGTCCAGTGCCATGGCGGCCATCAGCCTGCCCGCCGCGCCGAGCACCAGCGGGCCGTTCTCCACGTCCGGTTCGGAGAACAGCCCGGTCATGTACTCGACAGTCCGGCGCCATCGCTGCGCCTTCTCCAGGCTCACCGGCTCGTAGCGCAACCGCTCGATCGCCGCGCCGTCCTGCGCTGGATCGATCCCGGTGAACAGCGACAGGTCGATACTGGTTATCTGCAACCGCGAGCCGTGCATTCCCGTCCGGTAACCGCTGCCGGGGTGCGAGGCGACGAATACGTCGCCGGCGGCCAGCCTTCGGTCGCCGAAACTGTCCTCTACCTGCACTTCACCGCCCAGCACACGCAGGAGCACAACTTTGCCCAGCGGCTGGATGACGATCTCGGTGGTCAGCGTGTTGTGCAGGAGGTCGATCTGCACGTCCCCCACATCACACCGGTTGTGCTCGAATCGGTAGTTTTCGACGCTGCCCCGGACCCGCAACCGGTTGTCACGGTAGGCCTCGGCGATCAGGGCACACGCCTGCTCCGGATCGGTGGTCGCGAACTCCGTCAGTACCGGTTCGTACATGGGATCACGTCTTCTTTCCGTTCGCTTATAACGAAAAGTCAGCCGCCGGAACGTTACCGCCACCCGGCGGGCACTACCAGGTGCACATCGGCGTCATCCGGCTGGTCGGAACGGACCATCCGCGCGATCGAGGATGGCCCTGGCCCGTGCTTCGACCGGCTTGTCGACCATCTGGCCGCCCGCCACGGCCACCGAGCCGTCTCGGGCGTGCGCGAGCACGTCCCGCGCCCACTCGATCTCGCTGTCCGACGGGGCCAGCCCACGATTCGCGGCGGCGACCTGGCGCGGATGCACGCAGAGCTTCCCGGTGTACCCGAGGGTTTTGGCGTGGCCGATATCCGCGGCGAGCGCGGCCTCGTCGTCGAGTGCCGTGGTGACACCGTCGATCGGAGCCGCCCTGCCCGCGGCCGCGGCTGCGACGACGAGCGCCGACCGCGCGTACCGCAACGCCTCGTGCGACCGGTGGTCGACGGGCACCGGCCCCATGACCGGTTCCCGTCCCGCGACCTCGACCGGGGGGAGCAGCGCCTCCAGCGTTCCGGCGGGGGTTTCCACCGCGCGCCACCGATTCCTCGCGGCCGGCTGTGGATGGCGGGTGAACTGCTCCGGCGACCGCAGCCGGGCGTTGGCGATCCCGGCGCGTTCCAGGAGGTCCCCGACCTCGTCCGCGGTCAGGCCGGTGAAGGTCTCCTCCAGGATCGTGGTGAGCTCGCCGTCGTTGCCGACGCGGTCGTCGTTGGTCCGGAAGCGCGGATCTTCGACGAGTGCCTACCGTCCCAGAACGTCCCGGCACAGCACGATCCACTCCCGTTCACTTTGGACACTCAGGAAGACTCTGTCGTCACCGGTGCGATACGGGCCATACGGCGAGATCGACGGATGCACCGCCGCCGTGCGCCGCGGTGGTTCCTGGCCGTAACGGGAGAAATAGGCGGGCTGGCTCATCCATTCACCGAGTGAGTCGATCATCGCGACGTGCAGGCTCGCTCCCCCGCCGGTGCGCTCGCGGTCGTACAGCGCGGTGAGGACGCCGCTGTAGGCGTACATCCCGGTGGCGATGTCCGCGATCGAGATCCCCGCCTTGGCCGGTGTCTCCGGGGTGCCGGTGGACATCACGAGCCCGGTTTCACACTGCACCAGCAGATCGTAGGCCTTCTTCGTCCGATATGGACCTTCCGGGCCGTGGCCGGAGATCGAACAGTGGATCAGTTCCGGACGTTCCGCGCGCAGCGTCCCGGCGTCGAGGCCGAGCCGTTCCACCACGCCGGGCGCGAGGTTCTGCAGGAACACGTCCGACCTGCCGATCATCGCGCCGAGCAGCGCCCGGTCCGCCGGCTCCTTGATGTCGAGTTCGATGCTTTCCTTGCCCCCGGTTGAGCCAGACGAAGTAGCTCGACTGTCCGTGGACGGTGTGGTCGTAGTCGCGGGCGAAGTCGCCGACGCCGCGGCGTTCCATCTTGATGACGCGCGCGCCGAGGTCGGCGAGCTGACTGGAGGAGAACGGAGCGGCGACGGCCTGCTCCAGCGCGACGACGGTGATTCCCTCGAGTGGTTGGCGCATACTGCCTTCCTCGGTGTTCAGGAAGGGATGCGGTGCCGTTCGATCAGCTGGCGTGCGATCACGCCGCGCTGGATCTCGTTGGTGCCCTCGCCGACGATCATCAGTGGCGCGTCACGGAAGTACCGCTCGACGTCGAACTCCGTCGAGTAGCCGTAGCCACCGTGGATGCGGACCGCGTCGAGCGCGATCTCCATCGCGGCCTCGGAGGCGAACAGCTTCGCCATCCCCGCCTCCATGTCCGAGCGTTCACCCGAGTCGTAGCGTCGCGCCGCGTGGTGCGTCAGCTGGCGGGCGGCCTCGAGTTTGGTCGCCATGTCCGCGAGATGGTTGCCGATCGACTGGTGCTGCCAGATCGGTTTGCCGAAGCTCTCGCGTTCCTGGGCGTAGCGCAGGGAATCCTCCAGCGCCGCCCGGCCGACGCCGAGTGCCCGGCAGGCGACCTGGATCCGGCCGATCTCCAGGCCCCGCATCATCTGGCCGAATCCGCGTCCCTCCACCCCGCCGAGCAGTGCCGTGACCGGCGCGCGGAAGTCGTCGAACGAGAGCTCGCAGCTCTCGACACCCTTGTAACCGAGCTTGGGCAGATCCCGTGAGACCTCGAAGCCCGGCCCCTTCTCCACCAAGAGGATCGAGATCCCCTTGTGCGCGGGTTCGGCGGCGGGGTCGGTCTTGCACAGCAACGCGACCAGCTGGGACCGGCGCGCGTTGGTGATCCATGTCTTGCTGCCGTTGACCACGTACTCGTCGCCCTCGCGCCGCGCCGTGGTGCGGAGTGCCTGCAGATCCGAGCCGCCACCGGGTTCGGTGAGCGCCATCGTCGCCCGGATCTCACCCGTCGCCAGCTTCGGCAGATAGGTGTCCTTTTGCTCCTGAGTGCCATACGTGGCAAGGAGCTTCGCGACGACGGTGTGTCCGCCCATCGCGCCGGCGAGGCTCATCCAGCCGCGCGAGAGCTCCTCCGTCACCAGCGCGTAGCACTGGGCGGAGACCTGGGTCTCGCCCCAGGGCTCGGGCACGGCCAGCCCGAAGACGCCCATCGCCTTCATCTGGTCGATGAGCTTCTCGGGATAGGTGTTCGTGTGGTCGAGCTCCCGCGCGACGGGCCGGACCTCGCGATCCACGAACTCGGCCACGAGCGCGACGATGGCGGTCTCTTCCTCGGTCATATGGTTATCATGAGCGTTGATGAGACGGTATGTGAAATACCGAATCATGATGGCCGCATACCGGACCGCGATGAGCAGGGGTGAAGGTGGATTTCAAGCAGCTCAAGGCGTTGGTGACGGTCGCCGAGGTCGGCAGCGTGACCCGCGCGGCCGAGTTGCTGCACCTTGTCCAGCCCGCCGTCACCCGGCAGATCCGCACCCTGGAACAGGAACTCGGGGTGCCGTTGTTCGAGCGGACCCGCCACGGGATGCGCCCCACCGAGGCGGGCGCGACACTCGTCGAACGTGCCCGGCGGGCGCTCACCGAACTCGACCGGGCCCGTGCCGAGCTGGCCCCGAAACCCGGGGTGGTCACCGGGATCGTCACGGTCGGCCTGCTGGAGAGCGCCGCCGAACGGCTCGCCGCGCCGCTCACCACGGACGTGTTCCGCGAGCATCCGGGGATCGAACTGCGGCTGCTCACCGCGTACTCCGGGCATCTCCAGCGGTGGATCGACGACGGCGACGTCGACCTGAGCCTGCTCCACAACCTGACCAGTACGCCGTCGCTCAACGTCCGTCCGCTGGTCCGCGAACGGCTGTGGGCGGTCGCTCCCCCGTCTGCCGGGCTCGATCCCGCACAGCCCGTCCCGTTCGCCGACGTGGCCGCGCATCCGCTGGTGATGCCCTCCGAGGGGCACGCGCTGCGCACCCTCATCGACGGCGCGGCCCGCGAGGCGGGCGCCGAGGCGGAGGTCACCGTGCAGACCAACGCCATGACACTGCAGAAACGCCTCGTGCTCGGCGGGCACGGCTGGACGATCCTGCCCGGCATCGGCATCGCGGCGGATGTCGCGGACGGAACCCTGAGCGCGGCTCCGGTGTGCGAACCGGAGGTCTGGCGCACCGTCGTCCTCGGTACGCCCAGGACGGGGCGCGTCACACCCGCCGTCGACGCCGTCGCGCGGGCGCTGGTCCGGCAGATCCACCGGACCGTGCGGGAGGGCGACTGGCCCTCGGCACGGCTCTGGGAAGACCGAACAGGAGAAGAATGAGCACGCTCCCCCGCACCGGCCACGCCGTCGCCGCCGACGGCACCCGGCTGGCCTATCAGTGGCACGGCACGGGCAGGCCGCTCGTGCTGCTGGCCGGGCAGGCGAACGACCACACGTGGTGGGATCGCACGCGCGAAGACTTCCCGAGCACGATCACCATGGACTACCGCGGTACAGGTGGCAGCGACGCACCCGATTCCGCTTACTCCACAACGGGTTTCGCGGACGACGTGATCGCGGTCCTCGACGAACTCGGAGTCGGTGAAGCCGATGTCTACGGCACCTCGATGGGTGGCCGCGTCGCCCAGTGGGTCGCCGCGCGGTATCCCGATCGGGTACGGCGGCTCGTGCTCGGCTGCACCTCGCCCGGTGGCACGCACGGTGTCGAGCGGTCGAACGACGTGCGGCTGGCCTTGGCCCGGCGGTCTTCCCTGGAAGCACGGGAGACGCTGGAGAACCTGATGTACACACCCGTCTGGCGAGCGGCCAATCCCGGTCCGTACCGGGTGCTGGGCGCGCACGGCATGCCGCCGCACGCGGTGCGCGGACATCTGGTCGCGAGCAACACGCACGACGCCTGGGATGTGCTTCCCGAGATCACCGCGCCCACGCTGGTCCTGCACGGTGACGACGATCTGCTCGCACCCGTGGCGAACGCGCCGCTGTTGACGGAGCGGATCCCCGACGCGCGGATGCATCTCTTCGCCGGGGCGCGCCACGCCTACTTCGACGAGTGCCGTCCCGAATCGAGCGAGCTGGTGAGCGACTTCCTCGGGTAGACCATGCCGACCGGGTACGTGCCCATCGCGGATTTCTATTTCTCCACCGCAGGGATCACAGCTCATGATGGTCGGCGTTCCCGGAGCGAAGGAGCTTCCCTTGCCGCACAAGAAACCCGGCGTCGTCGCGAACGTGGTCCGCGGCTGCCTCGGCGACCTGGTCGAGTGGTACGACTGGTTCGTCTACGCCTCGTTCAGCATCTACTTCGCGGCCAGCTTCTTCCCCGAAGGAAATCTGACGGCCCAGCCTCTACGCGGACAAGTTCGGCCGCCGGGCCGCGCTGCCCCCGTCCGTGACGCTGATGAGCTTCGGCTCGCTGGCCATCGCTCTTACTCCCGGCTATTCGTCGATCGGTATCCTCGCGCCCGTGATCCTCGTGGTCGCCAGGCTCGCGCAAGGTCTCTCGGTGGGCGGCGAGTTCGGTTCGAGCGCGACCTACCTGTCCGAGATCGCCACTCCGCGGCGACGCGGGTTCTACTCGAGCTTCCAGTACGTCTCGATCACCGTCGGGCAGCTTTCGGCCCTGCTGGTGATGATCGTGATGCAGTCGCTGCTCACCGAAGCGCAGATGTACGCGTGGGGCTGGCGGGTCCCGTTCGTGCTCGGCGCGCTCGCCGGGCTCGTGGTGATGTACCTCCGCCGAAGCATGGTGGAATCGGAGCACTTCCAGCGCACCGCAACTGCCGGCTCGCCTTCCCGCGGCGGCACGGTGGCGTTCTACACCTTCACCAGCTACCTGCAGAAGTACATGGTGAACACGGCGGGAATCCCCAAGCCGACCGCCTCACTCATCGGTTTCGCCGCCCTGTTCCTGTTCATCTTCATGCAGCCCGTCGCCGGCGCCCTTTCCGATCGATGGGGCCGCCGCCCGGTCATGTTCGGCTTCTCCGTCGGCGGCATGCTGCTGACCGTCCCGATCATGACGCTCGTGGGCAGGACAGGGAATCCGTGGGTCGCCTTCCTGCTCATGATCACCGCCATGGTCTTCCTCATCGGCTACACCGCTTTGTCGGCCATCATCAAGGCGGAGATGTTCCCCACCAACGTCCGCGCGCTGGGAGTCGGACTGCCGCACGCCCTGGCGACCGCGGTCTTCGGCGGACTCTCGGAACCGATCGCGCTGACCTTGAAGCAGGCCGGGCACGAGAGCGTGTTCTTCTGGTGGGTCACCGGCTGCATCGCGCTGACCTTCGTGGCGACTCTGGTGGTGCGGGAACCTTCGCGTGACTCTTCTCTGGAGATCGACGTGGTGCCTGCACGGGATTCTGTTGTGAGGTAGGCGGTTTGGTGGGGCTTCCGCGGTCACCGTTCCGCGAACCCTTGAGTGGGAACACTGCCGGGTGCTCGCGGCGGGATGGGTACCGCAGCGACGACGGTTGCCGTTTCGGGGGCGAGCAGGGAGTCCCGCCTCTTGCGATGAGCCGTAGCCGAATTCCGGCAATGGGCCACAGATCTCCGCAAGAGACGCAGGAGCGACTGGGGTTTGCGGCAGCGCACTGTTCCGCAAATCTGCACGGGAAGCCGCCGCCCGAACAGGCCGTGGCCGAATTCCGGCGACGGCAGTTGCAGGGTTCCTCAGCTGGAGAGTTGCGACGCTATGGGTCCCGCGGGACAGTCGGCATCGCGCCGATTCTCGCGGAATCTCGCCCCCGCGGCCCGTGCGTTGCCGAATTCCGGCGACGAGCGGTCACAGCGACTCCCCAGCTGGAAGCGTGAGTACCACAGCGACAGTTGCCGTGGCACCGATCCGTACGGAGTCCCGTCCGCGCGCTCAACCGTCGTCGTATTTCGGCGACCAGGCCCGGCGCCGCTCGTTGTGTACACGTTGCCGTTTTTCGGCGACGGTTCAGAACGGTGGTGGTTCCTCGGTGCGGGGTTCGTGCAGTGGTGGTGGTGTGCTGTCGTACCTGTGCCCCGTAGGTGTGGTGACGGTGAGGGTGCCGTCCTCGGCCAGCCGATAGACCCAACCGGGTTCGTCCTTGAGGCGGTGGTCGCGGCGGCACAGATCGACCAGCTCAGTATCACTCGTGTGGCCACCGTGCTGCCACGGCACCGAATGGTCGGGGTCGCAGGCCTGGGCGACACGGTGGCAGCCCGGTCTTCGGCATTCCCGGTCCCGTACCCGCACGAACTCACCCAACCCCGCCGTCGGCCGATACCGGTCCCGACCCAAATCCAGGACCTGCCCCGAGAGCGGGTCGGTGATGATCCGCCGCAGGACCGTGTCCGGGCCGGACGCGATCTGCCGGGCCAGTGAGGCGGGGATGTGGCCGTGGCCGGCCAGTTCGGCGGGGTCCTCGTTGATCCCCAGGTAGGTGTTCAAGTCCAGGTAGAGGAACACCTCGCACCGTTCCCGCTTCCCTCCCTGCCCACCCAACAGCAGGTCCAAGGCGACATCGGCGCGCAGTTGATCCAGGGTGCGGGTCTCGCCCCCGGTCTTGAGGGCGCGTGCCTCACGATCGATCCGCGTGTACGCGGCGGCCACCTTCTCGACCGGGCCGTCTTCGACCTCGATCGAGGCGACCCCCGTCTCGCCGTGCCGGATCGACAACCGACGCCCGCCACGATGTCGCTCCGCGCGTCGAGCAGCACCGTCACGGTCGGCCATCACCGCCGCGTGATTCGCCGCCTTCCGGATCTGCTCGGAATTCCGGCCGGGCAGCCGGTCCTCCAGTACCTCGTCCACCGCGCGCGCGTCCTCATCCGACAGCCACGCGGTCGCGGTGGCGGCCTTCATCGCCCCGTAGCCACCCACCTGCCCACGGTCCAGCAGCCCGAGTGTGCGGGGCAGGCGGGTGGTCAACGCCGCCGCCGTGGACACCAAGGCACCTGCGTGACCGTCCACAACGGACAGAGTGAACGCGACCTCCTGTACCACGCTCGACGCCCCGCCACGGTGCCGGTTCAGCTGCGCGAGCGCGCGGAACCGGACCGCTTCCAACCGCGCGATCCCCTCCGAGGCCGCGACAGCAGCGTCGACAGCATCCTTGTCCTCCATAGAATCCAGCGCCGCATTGACCTCCTTCAACACATCAGAAGCAGTGATTTCCTTGAGTAGCGCCACAGTGGCGTTGCGCGTGTCCACACACAGAAGCTACAACCGACCACCGACAATTTCGGACCGGCGAGAGTTTCCGTTAAACGACAACGTTAATCTCCAACCGCCGCACGAATCTCCGGGCTTCGACAACAGGATATCCCCACGAAGAGCAGCAGCGCCGACCCGGCCGACATGAACCGAAAGTGTTCGCCCCCAAGCGTTCTCGGGCATGCCCCTCAGGAAGCAACCATAAAGAACGCCAACCGACCGAAAGTTCCCAAACCCAGGAGTTTTCCCTTACACACCAGCACTAATCGACATCGAGCAACCCCTGAGCACCGTTCTCCAACCGCCGTGCGACTTCCTCCGATCGCGGCAACATGGTCTTCTCGTAAAGAGCAACACCCTCGCCGACAGAGGCAGAACCAGCCAGCGCGAGGGCGAGTTCACAAGCGTCGACCATGGCCAGATTGACGCCGACACCGAGCGGCGGCATCAGGTGAGCGGCATCGCCGAGCAAGGTCACCCATGACGTGTACTCCCACGTGTGCGGGACGGGCAGGACGTACAACGGGCGATCGACGTACGGCCCGTCGTTGTCGGTGATCATCCGCAGCATCGACGGCGACCAGCCGGAAAACGCCTCGAGCAGCCGGCCGCGGACATCCGAGGTCGACCCGAGCCGGTCCGCGGGCAGCCGCTGGATGATGTAGACCCGGATGTGGTCCCCGCTGTTGCGCTGGGCGAAAAGGCACCGCTCGCCGTCGGCCGCCATCGCGCTGCCCTTGCCGACGAGTTCGGCGAGTTCGGGGTGCGCGTTCTCGACGTCGTCGAACCATGCCTCCAGGAAGGTGATCCCGGCGTATTCGGGCACGGCGGCCGAAACCGCCGGGCGGACCCGTGACCACGCGCCGTCGGCACCGATGACCAGATCCGTCTCGACCGCCGTTCCGTCCGTGAACAGCAAGCGCCCGGGAGCCTCGACCCGATCCAGGGTCCGTCCCCAGTGGACGGTGCCCGGCTCCAGCGAGTCGAGCAGGAGGCCGCGCAGCTGACCGCGGTCGATCTCCGGTTTGAACATCTCCCCTTCGGCAGGAACGTGATGCTCCAGGAGACGTCCGGCGGGATCCAGTTTGCGCATCTCCTGCCCTTCCGGGCGGGCGAGGGCGAAGAACTCGTCGAGCAGGCCGGCTTCACGCAGGGCCAGCTGCCCGTCGTCCGCGTGGAGGTCGAGGGTGCCGCCCTGGTTGCGGGCCCGGGGATGCGGATCGCGGTCGTAGACCGTCACGGGGACGCCGTGTTTCTGCAGGATGCGGGCGCAGGTCAACCCACCAGGGCCCGCTCCGATGATGCTGATCGTCATGAGCCCAGAAAAGCAGAACGAGTCAAAAAGTGCAATGAGACAACTTATTGACCATGACAACTCATACGGTAGGGTGCGCTCATGGAGACACCAGGACGGCGTGAACGCAAGAAGGCGGCCACCCGCCAAGCGCTGGCGGACGCCGCGCTGAAGTTGTTCCTGGAGCGGGGCTACGACCAGGTGAGCATCCGCGACATCGCCGAGGCGGCCGACGTCTCGACGACGACGCTGTTCAAGCACTTCCCCGGTAAGGAAGCACTGGTCTTCGACGAGTCGCAGAACCGCGAAGCACGCTTGGTCGCCGCCGTCCGGGAGCGCGAAAAGGGCCAGAGCATCGTCGAGGGACTGCGCGAGTACGTGCTCGCGACGTGGCTTCCGATCACGACGCATCCCCAGTACGCCGAGTTCACCGCGCTGGTGAGCGGCACCCCGGCACTGCAGGAGTACGGCGAGCGCATGTGGACCCGGCACGCCGCGGCCCTCGGCACCGCGATCGCCGAAGAGACCGGCGTGGGCCCCGACGACATCGCCTGCCGCGCGCTCGCGCGTTTCGTGCTGGACATCCCGGCGCTCACCAGGGGCCGCCCGGATCCGCGGGAGGACGTCGAGAGGATCTTCGACCTCCTCGAACGCGGCTGGCGCTAGTCCTCTTCGGGGCGGGAGCCGCGCAACGAGCCCGGATGCGCCTTGGCGGAGGGATCCTTGCGAGTCTTGAGCAGACTCGCCACCGTCACCACCACGAGGATGCCGATGATCACCGCGAGGCTGACCGGCGTCGAGATCTCCGGAACGCTCTCGTCGATGTCGACGTGTGCCCAGTGCAGGATCAGCTTGATCCCGATGAACCCGAGGATCACCGCGAGCCCGGCCGACAGGTACACGAGGCGATCGAGCAGGCCCTTCACCAGGAAGTACAGCGCCCGCAGGCCCAGCAGAGCGAAGGCGTTGGCCGCGAAGACCAGGTACGGCTCGTCGGTGACGCCGAAGACCGCGGGGATCGAGTCCAGCGCGAACAGCAGATCGATCCCGCCGATCGCGAGCAGCACCACGACCAGCGGCGTGCCCACCCGTTTCCCGTCCAGGCGAGTGAGCAGCTTGCCGCCGTCGTATTCGGTGGACAGCGGCAGGAGACGGCGCGCGGACCGCACCACCACGTTGTTCTCGACGTCCGGATCCTCGTCGCGATGCCGGAACAGCTGGATGCCGGTATAGATCAGCAACAGCCCGAACAGCAGGAACATGAAGGAGAACAAGGAAAGCAGCGTGGCGCCGAGCGCGATGAAGATCGCGCGCATGATCAGCGCGACGACGATGCCGAACGTGAGCACCTTGTGCTGATGTTCCTCGGGTACCGCGAAGGTGCTCATGATGATCACGAAGACGAAGAGATTGTCGACGGACAAGCTCTTCTCGACGATGTAACCCGCGAAGTACTGCTGCCCGAAGTCGCCACCGTGCGCGAGCGTCAGCCAGACACCGAACGCCACCGCGACCAGGATGTAGCCGATCGACCAGGCCACCGCCTCGCCGAAGCCGACCTTGTGCGGGCGCACCGCCGCGAGAACGAGATCGAGTGCCAGGAGCCCGAGCACCAGCCCGATCGTGACGATCCAGGTGAGGCCATCGATCTGGAGCATCCGCACCCTGTCTTTCCGTGGACGGCAGGTACCAAGATCCTAAGTGCGACTACCCCGGTCCGCATTCGCATGGCCAGGCGCCGCGTCCAGCAGCGCGGCGAGCACGGTCTTGAGCAGCGGGTGGTCGGCGCTCCCCCGCCGGACGGCGGCGAACACGCGGCGCAGCGGCGGCTCACCGCGCAACGGGACGGCGACAGCGCCCGGCACGGCGGCGAAAGCGTTGCGCGGCACCAGTGCCACGCCCTCGCCCGTGGCGACCAGGGTGGTGATCGCGTGGAAATCGTCGGAGACGTGCCGGATCTCCGGGTTGGCGCACACGATCATCAGCACGTCGCGGCACGGATTCCCCGGTTTCGGCGCGATCCACTCGTCGTCGGCGAGTTCGTCGATGTCCACTTCGGACGCTTCCGCGAGCCGGTGCGCTGTGGGCAGCACGACGTCGAAGGGCTCCACGTACAGGGGGAACCGGGTGAGCCTGCTTTCATCCGTCCGTGGCGAGAGCCGATACTCCTCGGTGATCGCCAGATCGACCTCGCCGTCGAGCAGCAGCGGGATGCTCGCGTGCCCCTCGACGTCCTGCACCTGCATGGTGACCCCTGGCGACCCGGCACGCAGCGAGGCGATCGCCGGCGCCACGACCATCGTGATGGCGGAGGCGAAACTCGCCAGCCGCACCAGGCCCTGTACGCCGGAATCGAGCGCGGCCAGCGTCGCCCGCGCCCGTTCCAGTTCGGCGGCGACGGCGTTGGCGTGCACCACCATCAGTTCACCCGCCGGGGTCAGCGAAACCCGCCTGCCCCGGCGGCGAAGCAGCTGCTGGCCGCACTCGGCTTCGAGTGCGGCCAGCTGCTGGGAGACCGCGGACGGCGTCAGGTGCAGCGCCTGGCCCGCCGCCGTCACGGTGCCGTGGTCGGCGAGGACGCGCAGTACGCGCAGCCGTCGCGGATCGATCATTCGTCCATCATGGACCTTGCCGTCACGAACGCGTCGACGGCCCGGTTGACGTCGTCGGCCGAGTGCGCCGCCGACATCTGCGTCCGGATCCGGGCCTTGCCGTGCGGCACCACCGGGTAGGAGAACCCGATCACGTAGATGCCCTGGTCGAGCAGCAGATCCGCCATCTTGCCCGCCTTCGCGGCGTCGCCGATCATCACCGGGATGATCGGGTGCTCGCCCGGGAGCAGGTCGAAACCGGCCTCGGTCATCCGTCGCCGGAACAGCTCCGTGTTGGCGCGTAGCTTGCCCAGCAGTTCACTCGACTCGTCCAGCAGCTCCAGCGTGGCGAGCGCGGCCGCGGTGATCGACGGCGCCAGCGAGTTCGAGAACAGGTACGGCCGCGAACGCTGCCGGAGCATCTCGACGATTTCCGCACGACCCGAGGTGTAACCGCCGCTCGCGCCGCCCAGCGCCTTGCCGAGGGTGCCGGTCAGCACGTCGACCTTGTCCTGGACGCCGAACAGCTCGGGCGTGCCGCGACCGGTCGGCCCGGTGAAACCGACGGCGTGCGAGTCGTCGACCATCACCAGCGCGTCGTAGCGCTCGGCCAGCTCACAGATCTCGTCGAGCGGCGCTAGATAGCCGTCCATCGAGAACACGCCGTCCGTGGCGATCATCCGGTACCGCGCGCCGGACGCCTCCTTCAACCGGGCTTCCAGATCCGCGACGTCACGGTTGCGGTAGCGCATCCGCTTCGCCTTGCACAGCCGGACGCCGTCGATGATCGACGCGTGGTTGAGCTCGTCGGAGATGATGACGTCCTGGTCCGTCAGCAGCGTCTCGAAGAGCCCCGCGTTGGCGTCGAAACAGGAGCTGTAGAGGATCGTGTCCTCGGTGCCGAGGAACTCCGACAGCTTCGCTTCGAGCTCCTTGTGCGGCTGCTGGGTCCCGCAGATGAACCGCACCGACGCCATGCCGAAGCCCCAGCGGTCCAGCGCCTCTTGCGCGGCCTTGATCAGCTTGGGGTGGTCGGCGAGGCCGAGGTAGTTGTTGGCGCAGAAGTTGAGGACGTCGCCGTCGCCGACGCTGACCGAAGCCCGTTGCGGTCCCTGGATCACCCGCTCGCCCTTGTACAGCCCGGCTTCCCGGATCTCGGCGAGCCCGGCCTTGAGGTCGTCGCGCATCGCGCCGTACATCAGTTCTCCGTCCAGTCCAGAATGACCTTGCCGCAGCGGCCTTCCCTGGCCGTCGCGAACGCCTTCTCGTATTCGGTGTAACCGAACCGGTGGGTGATCACCGGCGAGATGTCCAGCCCGGCCTGCAGCAGGACGGACATCGAGTACCACGTCTCGAACATCTCGCGCCCGTAGATCCCCTTGAGCTGGATCATCTTGAGCACCACGGACGCGATGTCGACCGACACGTCGGAAGCGGGGAGGCCGAGCAGTGCCACGCGCCCGCCGTGCGACATGTTCGCGATCATGTCGCGCAGCGCCTCGGGCCGCCCGCTCATCTCCATACCGACGTCGAAGCCCTCGGCCATGCCGAGCCGCTTCTGCGCGTCGGCGATCGTCGCGGAGGAGACGTCCAGCGCGAGATCGACGCCGACCTTGCGGGCCAGCTCCAGCCGGTGCTCGCTGACGTCGGTGACGACCACGTTGCGCGCGCCCGCGTGGCGCGCGATGGCGGCGGCCATGATGCCGATCGGGCCGGCGCCGGTGACCAGCACGTCCTCGCCGATGACGGGGAAGGACAGCGCGGTGTGCACGGCGTTGCCGAGCGGGTCGAAGATCGCGGCGATGTCGAGGTCGACCTTGGTGCGGTGCACCCAGGCGTTCTGCTCGGGCAGGACGGCGTACTGCGCGAACGCGCCGTCGGTGTGCACGCCGAGGCCCTTGGTCCTGGCGCACAGGTGGCGCCGCCCGGCCTTGCAGTTGCGGCAGCTTCCGCAGACCAGGTGCCCCTCGCCGCTGACCAGGTCGCCCACCTTGACCGTCGTCACCGAGCGGCCGATCTCGACCACCTCGCCGACGAACTCGTGCCCGATGACCAGCGGCGCGGCGATGGTGCGCGCCGCCCAGTCGTCCCAGGAGTCGATGTGCAGATCGGTGCCGCAGATCCCGGCGCGCAGCACACGGACGGCGACGTCGCCGGGGCCGACGGCGGGGTCCGGCACGTCGGTGAGTTCCAGCCCGGGTGCTCGGTCGGCTTTGACCAATGCCTTCATGGCGCGAAGTCTGGCCCGCCCGTGCTGTTCAGTCCATCGCGAGTTTCTGAAATCCCTCGTTAGCGGGTCTTCACAAGGAGCCCGGCACCCGGACCGACACGAAGTCCGGCCGCGGCACCACCTCGAAACCGATCGACCGGTAAAGCCGGATCGCCGAGGTGTTCGCCGCCGCCGCGTGCATCATCGGGCGTTCGCCGCGAGCGCGGATCCCGGCCGCCACCGCGCGGATGAGCCGGGTCGCCAGCCCTTGGCCGCGATACGCCGGATCGGTGCAGACCGCGCTGATCTCGGTCCAGCCGGGTGGGTGCATCCGCTCCCCCGCCATCGCGACCAGCTCGCCGTCGCGCCGGATGCCCAGATATGTCCCCAATTCGATGGTCCGTTTCCGGAACGGTCCCGGCTTGGTCCGCTCCACGAAGTCGAGCATCTCCGGGACGTCGTCCGGCCCCAGCACGACGGCTTCGGGATCTTCGGCGGCTTCGAGCGCGACGTCGACCAGCCGGACTCCGGCGATCCTGCCGAGGACTTCCCAGTCCACCGGGACGGGCAGCGCGTTGTGGACGGTGACCGTCTGGCCGGGACCCGCCAGCACGGCGACATCAGCCCACATACCGTCGTCCGGCTCGGGCGGCAGGGCGTAGAAGGGCGCGACGTCGACCTGATAGCGCAGCACCTGTCCGAAACGCTCCGCGAAGTGGGCGTGCGGCCCGGTCAGCGAAGCCCAGGCCGGGTCGTCGAAAGGGGTGACCATGACCGCTCCGACAGCGGACGGCGGGCTTTCATTCCCGCTTCCACATCCTGAGCGCTCAGGTACCCGGCACCAGCAGCGGCGAGTGGGGATCGAGTTCGATCCCGCGTTCACGGAGCGTGTCGTCGATGACCCGCCAGATCCATCGCACCAGCAGGGCCGCGAGCTCCGGCAACTCGATGCCACCCGGGTTCTCCAGCCAGCGCGCGGCACTCGCGTCGACGAGGCCGACCAGCCCGAAGGCGAGCGGTTCGGCGATCCGGCCGTCGAGGTCGAAGGTGTCGAGGTAGTGCTCGAACAGGATGGTGAGCTGCCGGGCGATCGCCGTTTTGACGTCGGTGATGGCGTCGCCGCGCCGCCCGGCCTGGGAATGCCTGGCGAGATAGCGGTAGAGGTTCCCGTATTCGGCGAGCCAGCCGGTGTGCGCGCCCACCGCGACGGTGATCAGCTGCATCGGCGTCCCGCTAGGATCCCACAGCGGGGCCAGTTCGGCGGTGATGAGCCGGACGGCGCGGTCGGCGATCGCGCGCTGCAGGTCGGCGGCATCGTCGAAATGCTTGTACACCCGCGTTCTCGCCACCCCCGCCTCGTCGGCGATCTGCTCGGTGGAGACCTCCGGACCGTGCGCGGCGATCGCGCGCAGCGCCGCGTCGACGAACTCCCGTCGACGGCGCTCACGCTGTCCCGCCCAGCGCGCCGCGCGGCCGTCCGGCCTCGGCGCGTCGGCTTCAGGCGTCATCCCCCGGAGTTTATCGGCGGCCGGTTAACCGGTACACTGCCGTACCCGTTACTTCGGGTATGCAGATCGGCCCGTCCGGGAGACCGCGATGAGGGAAGACGTCGACACCACGGCGGACGCAACGCTGCTCGATGCCTTCCGCGCCGGTGACATCGCCGCCGGCGAGACCCTTTTCCGGCGGCACGCCGAGCCGCTGCGCCGGATCGCCGCGGGCTGGGTCGCCGAGCCCGCCGAACGGGACGACCTCGTGGCCGAGGCGTTCGTGCGTGTACTGAGCGTCATCCGCGACGGCGGCGGCCCGCGGGAGAACCTCCGCCCCTATCTCGCGGTCACCATCCGGAATCTCGCGGCCAAATGGAGCCACCACCACAAGCGGGTCGAGCTGTACGGCACGACCCCTGCGGTCGAAGAGGCCGCCGGGACGATCGGCGCGGAGGAACTCCTCATCCTCCGCTCGAACGCCCGGCTGGCCTGGACCGCCTATTGCGCACTCCCGGGCCGCTGGCGGACAGTGCTTTGGCGGACCGAAGCCGAAGGCGACTCGCCGAAGGTGGTCGCTCCGCTGTTGGGAGTCTCGCCCAACGGCGCCTCCGTCCTGGCCCTGCGTGCCCGCGAAGGACTCCGACAGGCCTTCTTGCAGGCGCAGGTCCCCGAAACGGGAACGCCGTGCTGCCAGGAGGCGCGGCGCCGGATGGGCGCGTGGCTCCGCGGCGGTGTGCCGGGCCGCCGGGCGGACCTGATCGCCGCGCATCTGGCGGGCTGCGAATCCTGCCGCACCGTCGCCACCCGGCTCGACGAGATCAACCGCGAGATGCCGCCGGGTGTCCGCGCCGTCTCCGCCTGAACCCGATCAGCCGGGGACAGGGGCGCCCTCCCCCGCGATCCGCAGCGCCTCCACCAGCTCCCGGTACAGCGTGTCGATGGCGAGCAGGTGCTCATGACTACCGCTCGCCCGGACGCGGCCTTCCTCCATCACCACGATGGTGTCCGCGTCGATCACCGTGGACAGCCGGTGCGCCACGGTGACCACGGCGCCCTCGCGGGCCAGCCGCCGGATGCAGTCGTGGATCGCGCTCTCGGTCCGGCCGTCGACCTGCGCGGTCGCCTCGTCCAGCAGCACCACGTCCGGCGTGCGCAGGATCGCCCTGGCCAGCGCGATCCGCTGCCGTTCCCCGCCGGATACCGAGGTCGACGAAAGCGGCGTGTCCAGTCCGTCGTCGAGCGCGGCGATCTTGTCGCTCAGCCGGACCTCTTCGAGCGCCCGCCGCACCTCTTCCTCGGTCGCGTCGGGGTGGGTGAAGAGCAGGTTCTCCCGGATCGTCCCCGGCACGATCGGCGTCTCCTGCTCGACGTAGGCCAGCCGGGTCCGCACATCCGCGTACGGCAGGTCCGCGTACTCGCGTCCGTCCAGCAGCAGTGAACCCGACTCCGGCCGCACGAACCGCATGATCAGCGACAGCATCGTGGTCTTGCCCGCGCCGGACGGCCCGACGATCGCGGTGTGCCCGCGCCTCGGGATCTTCAGCGACACCTGCCGCAGCGCCGGGTCGCCGCCGTAGCCCGCGGTCACCCCGCGCAGTTCCAGTACCGGGCCGCCCTGCTCGCCCGACGGCTCCGTCCGGGCGGGCGCCCGGTCCTCTTCCACCTCGAGCGCGTCCATCTCCCGGATCCGCCCGGCCGCGGCGATCCCCGCCTGCAACGCGGTCATGTTCTGGCTCAGTTCGGTGATCGGCTCCATCAGCGCGAACGCGTACAGCAGGAACGCGATGAGGCTCGACACCTCGAGCAGGCCCGCGCCGACCCGCCAGGCGCCGAGGCCGAGGATCACCAGGGTGGCGGCCTGGATACCCGTCCAGGCCACCACCCAGGCGACGGCCTCCCGTCGCACCGCGCGGACACCGTGCGCGGCGGCGGCTTCCGCGTCGACCAGGATCCGCTCGGACTGCCGGGCTTCCGCGCGGCTGGCCTTCACCGTGCGGATCGCCCGCAGCGCGCCCTCGAGGACGCCGCCGAGGCGGCCCACGCGGTCCTGCGCCTTCTCCTGTTCCTTCGCGATGGCCGGCATGAGCCACGTGAACAACGCGATCACCACGAGCACGGCCGCCACCGTCGTCGCCAGCAGCACCGGGTCGAGCACGCTCATCAGCACCAGGGTGCCGACGAGCATCACCACGCCGTTGATCAGGCCGATCACGCTGGACGACGCCGCCTCGCGCAGGAGCACCGTGTCCGAGGTGACGCGGGTGACCAATTCCCCCGTCGGCCGCTTCGTGATCGCCGGGATCGTCGCGCGGAAGAACCGCCGCACCATCGATTCCCGCGCCTTCAACACCACCCGCTCGCCGACGGTGCCGAGCAGGATCCATTGCCCCAGCCAGATCACCGCGCCGACCACCATCAGGCCCGCCAATGCCAGCACGGGGCCCGCCAGCGACGCCGACGAACCGAGTGAGTCGAGCACCCACTTCGTGACCATGGGTGTGGCGAGACCGGCCGCCGAACCGAGCAGGGCGAGTAGCAGGCCGATCGCCAGTGCCCCCTTGTGCGGTCGCGCGAACGACCACAGCACCTTCAATCGTGGAGTGTTCATGGTTCTCAATGGAACACGAGTGTTCTAAAATCGTCAAACGAGTTCCATATCGGGAGCGAGGTACGGTACCGGCCATGAGTGAGGGTGTGGTCACCGAGACGGGTGTCCGGGCGAGGACCCGGCGCGCGATCCTGGACGCGGCCATCGAGACGTTGACCAAGCAGCCGAGCGCCACGCTGGCCGACATCGCGGCGGCGGCGAACGTCGGGCGCACCACGGTGCACCGGTACTTCGCGGAGCGTTCGGACCTGATCGACGCCATCAGTCACGACGCGCTGGACAAGATCTCCCAGAGCACCGAACGGGCCCGGCTCGACGACGGCCCGGTTCCGGCGGTGCTCGCCCGGCTGTGCCAGGAGTACTTCGAGCACGCCGACATCTTCCAGTTGCTGTTCACCATGCCGGATCTGGTGACCCGGCCGGAATGGGCGGAGGAGAGCGACGACGACCGTCGCCTGCTGCGGCTCATCGAACGCGGGCACGCCGAAGGCTCGATCGATCCGGCGATGACGAAGGAGTGGTTGCTGCAACTGCTCTGGAGCCTGCTCTACACGGCGTGGGAACTGGTGCGCGAGAAGACGCCGAAGCACGAGGCGCTCACGTTGTGCCTGCGCAGCCTGGAAAAGGTCATCGCGGTCGGCTGAAGTCCTCCGAAGTGATGACGCGGACTCACGCCGCTTCGAAGATCCTGTCCCCGTGACAGAAAAACCGGTACGCGCCTGGGGAATCCTCTTCGGCGGGCTCGCGGTGTTCGTGGCCGCACCCGCGCTGCTGCTGGCGACCGGGCACGGCACGATCAAGCCGTCCGCGGATTCGGACAAGGCGCTTTCCCTTGCCGGAGCCATGATTCCGGCGCTGGCCGGGATGCTGCTGACCCACGGGATCCCGCTCCACGCGCCGAAACTGCTCCCCGACGCGACCGACCGGGGCAGACTCCGGAAGCAGGCGACGGCCTTGGCGCTCATCGCTTTCCTGTGGCCGCCGGCGTTGTTCCTGGTTTCGGCCGCGGGTCAACAGGCGCTGGTCCGCGACATCTGGGCACTCGCCAAGCCGTTCGTGTTCTTGGTGCTGCCGCTGCTTCTCCTGCGTACGCGAGGGGAACCCGATCCGTTCCGGCTGACGTGGCTGCCCCGGCAGACCTGGCGATGGCTCGCGCCGATTCCGGCGGTGCTCGTGTTCGGCTGGCTCTCCGTCCTCGGCCCGCTCGCGCCGCCGCTCCCCACCGCGGAGGACTACCCGGATCCGGTGTACCTGGCCGTCGGCGCCACGCTGACCTTCTTCACCGCGAACGTACTCGAAGAGGTCTTCTTCCGCGGCATGCTGCAGACCCGGCTGGAGGCGCTTTTCGGGCGGTGGCCGGGAATCCTGCTGTCGGCCCTGTTGTTCGCCTGGTTGCACCTGCCGACGCACGGACAGGGCTCACTCCCGCTCACCCTGGGCGCGATCGTGGCCTTCCAAGGGTTCTTCGGCCTGTTCGCCGGCTATCTGTGGTCGCGCTACCGCAACCTGTGGGCGCCGATCGCCGCGCACACGGCGATGAACACCCTGCCCCTGTTGCTGATGTGAGCCCGCGGCCACTCGTGAGTGGTAAGGACGGTTAGAACCGTCCTTACCACTCACGAGCCGGTCGGCGGATCAGGCGCCGATGGTCGCCGCGTCGATGACGAACCGGTACCGGACGTCGCTGTTCTCGACCCGGTCGTAGGCCACGTTCACCTGGTCGGCCGAGATCGTCTCGATCTCCGCGCCGATCCCGTGCTCGGCGCAGAAGTCGAGCATCTCCTGGGTCTCGGCGATTCCGCCGATCATCGAACCGGCGAGCACCCTGTTCCCGCCGAGCAGCGAGAAGGCGTTGTAGGACAACGGTTCGCCGGGCGCACCGACGTTCACCATCGCCCCGCCGACCCGCAGCATGCCGAGGTAGGAATCGACGGGCAGCGTCGCGGAAACGGTGTTGAGGATCAGGTCGAAACGGCCGCGCAGCGTCTTGAACGTCGACGCGTCACCGGTCGCGAAGTAGTCCTTCGCACCCAGCTTCAGGCCGTCTTCCTGCTTCTTCAGGCTCTGGCTGAGCACGGTGACCTCGGCGCCCATGGCGACCGCGATCTTGACCGCCATGTGGCCGAGCCCGCCGAGGCCGACGACGGCGACCTTCTTTCCCGGCCCGGCGCCCCAGCGGTTCAGCGGGGAGTAGGTGGTGATGCCCGCGCACAGCAGCGGAGCGGCGACGTCGAGGCCGATCCCTTCCGGGATACGGCAAACGAAGGCGTCCTTCACGACGATCTGCCTGCTGTAACCGCCGTAGGTGTTCTCGCCGTCGAACCCGACACCGTTGTACGTCTGGATGTTCCCCTTGACGCAGAACTGCTCGGTGCCCGCGAGACAGTATTCGCACTCGCCACAGGAATCGACCATGCAGCCGACCCCGACGCGGTCGCCGACCCGGTACTTCGTCACACCGGAGCCGACCGCCGCGACGACGCCGGCGATCTCGTGACCGGGGACCATCGGGAAGATCGCGCTGCCCCAGTCCTCCTTCACCTGGTGGATGTCGCTGTGGCAGATCCCCGCGTACGCGATGTCGATCAGCACGTCGTCCGGACGCAGGTCGCGACGCTCGATCGTCGTCGGCGACAGAGCGGCGCCCGGGGACGGCGCGGCGATGGCGTGCGTGGTCGTCGTCATGAAACCCTCCGAGAAACAGTGAGACCATGTAAGAGGTCACTTACAACGAGCGTAAGAGGGCTCTTACATATTCCGCGACCGGGACGGTGTGATCCACGACATGGGCGGCAAGTACCATCACGGCGACCTCCGCGCCGAACTCGTGCGGGTCTCGCTGGACCTGATCGCCGAACAGGGGCTCGGCGCGTTCTCGGTCGCCGAGGTCGCCAGGCGCGCGAAAGTCAGCCCGGGGGCGCCCTATCGACACTTCCCGGACAAGGAGAGCCTGCTGGCCGCGATCGCGGCCACCGTCGCCTGCCAACTGGCCGACAGGGTGCAAGAAGCCATCGAGGCCGAGAGCGACCCCGTCGCCGCACTCGCCGCGGCCGCCGGCGCGTACACGGAATACCTCATCGAACGCCGGGCAGGGATGAACATCATCTACTCGGACGGCCTCCAGGGCCCCGAGCACGCCACCCTGCACGAGCAGACCCGCCGCCTGACCGACCAGTTCGTCATGCTCTGCCTGACCGTCGCGGACCGGCCACAGGACGGGCTCGAACTGATGGAGCAGCTGTTCACTCAGGCGCACGGCTACGGCACGTTCTATCTCGATGGCGTCTTCACGAAACAGGGCTACTCCACGGAAGTCGTCGTCCGGAAGTCGGCAGAGGCCGCCCGCGCCGCCATCGAAGGCCGCGCGAAAATGTGACCTGTTTCACGTCCGTTTTGTCCGATTACCGGGCCTCCCCGCGCCGACAGGATGCGAAGCGCAATTCCTTTCGACAACAGGGAGAATCGCGTGAGCATCGGGCAAGAAGTCGGATCGTGGCGGGAACTGGGCCGCCATACGAGCACCGCGGTGGTATTGGCGGGTGGTGTGCTCGTCGGCGCGATCACCATCTACGTGGCGGCGAGCCTCCTGCCGACCGCCGTCCAGGACATCGGCGGGCGGCCGCTGTACGCCTGGACCATGACGGCGTTCCTGGTCGCCCAGGTAGTCGCGACCATGCTGGTGGCCCGGGCCCTGTCCCGCTTCGGTGGCAAGGCTTCCTATCTGCTCGGTTTCGGTGTCTTCGCCGCGGGCTCGGTCCTGTGCGCGGCGAGCCCGTCGATGCCGGTCCTCCTGATCGGTCGCGGGGCACAGGGACTCGGCGCCGGCCTGCTGACCGGGCTGGGCTTCGCCCTGATCCATTCGGCGTTACCGCCACGGCTGTGGAGCCGGGGCAGCGCCCTGATCTCCGCGATGTTCGGAGTGGGGAACTTCGCGGGCCCCGCGCTTGGCGGTTTCTCGGCACAGTTCGGTTCATGGCGGTCGGCGTTCGCGATCCTCGCCGTGGCCGCGGGAGTGCTGGCGATCTTCGTGCCCCGGGCGCTTCCCGCCGTCGGACCCCCGGCACAGTCGCCGCCGGTCCCGGTCGCTTCGCTGGCCCTGATCGTCGGCTCCGCCGGGGCGGTGAGCGTGGCCGGGATCCTGTCCGACGTCCTCGCGATGGCGGCCTTCATCGCGCTGGGTCTCGCACTCGTTGGCGCGTTCCTGGTGACGGAAAACCGTGCGGCGGCCAGTGTCCTGTCCGGTTCGGTGTACCGGCGGGGCTCACGGCTGCGGTGGATCTACCTGACCATCATGGTGCTGGCGTCCGGTGTCGCGGTGGAGACGTTCTTGCCGCTGTTCGGCCAGCGGCTGGGCGGGCTTCCGCCCGCGGCGGCGGGATTCTTCGCCGCCGCGCTGTCCTTGGGCTGGTCGGTGAGCCAGCTCGCCAGCGCTTCGTCGCGCAAGACACGGCGGCTCGTGCCGGCCGGGCCCGTCTGTCTCGCCGCCGGGTTCGCGCTGCTGGGGCTGCTGCAGACCGAGCAGCCGTCGCTACCCGTCGTACTCGCCTGGCTGCCGGCGCTCTTCCTCGGTGGCACCGGAATCGGCATCGCGATGCCTCATCTGTCCGTCGCGGCGATGACCTCCGCCCCGGACGGCGAGGGCGGGCAGGCGGCGGCCGCGATCGCGACGATCCTGACGATGTCGACCGCGTTCGGCGCGGCGGTCGCCGGTCTGCTGGTCAACTTCGGCGGCACTTCGGTGGTCACGTCGGCGAGGTGGCTGTTGTTCGGCTTCGCGGCCATCTCCGCGCTCGGCCTGCTCACCGCACGCCGCGCGGCCTGAGTCCGGTCAGTTCCGGGAGCGCCTCGTGCGCACGCGCGGGGGCGCTTCCGGACAACGGCCGTCGCACCGGATGTGCGCCCAGACGATCTTCCCGCCCCGCACCGGCTCGCGCCGGACGCCCCACTGCACCGCCACCCCGTCGACGACGAGCAGCCCGCGGCCGCGGGGATCCTCGATCTGCGAACACCGCGCCCGGGGTTGCTCGACACTGACGTCCGCGACCTCGATGCGCACCGCGCAGGGTGTCACGCCACGCCACAACTGGATGTGGCGCGCGCCACCCCCGTGCACGTACGCGTTGGCGACGAGTTCCGTCGCCGCCAGCAGGACGTCGTCGAGATGCTTCTCGCCGAGATCGGGAAGGCATCTGACCACCCAGGCACGCATGTCCGGCAACGCCCGTGGCGTCGTGGCTCGCAGGTCAAGCACCCAGGTTCCCGGCACCGGATGCTCCGCGATACTGATCATGGAGCCACCCTTCCCCGTCGCGCGCGGCCTCCCTGCTGAAGTCGCACATCCGGGTTACCCAGAACGCCCGCCGATCAACCCGTGTCGGACCCGACACTCCGATCATCGGGCCGCGATACCCTCCAGCACCGTCTTGACCACGGCTTCCACCTCCGGTGAACCGGTCACCGAGGGGCCGTGCGGAAGCAGAGCGGAGAGCACTGTTTCGTGGCAGACACCGACCAGCATCGCCGCCGCCGCGCCGACATCGCCGTCCAGCCTGCCCAGTTCCCTTTCCGCCCGCAGGTATCCGGCGAGACGATCGCGCCAGGTCTCGCCGTCGCCTGTCCGTTCCCCGAACCGCGCGAGCACGACGGGACGGGCCAGCAGCCCGGCGAACGCGGGCAGGATCTCCTTGTGCAGAGCCAACCCGTACGCCAGCTGGGCACGGAGATTGGCCTCGACCGTAGCCGAACCGGGGTCGGGCAGCTCGCCGAGTCCGGCTTCCACTCTCCGTACGTGTTCGGCCAATGCGTCGGCGAGCAACTCCTCCTTGTCGGCGAAATGGTTGTACAGCACGCCATCGGCGACTCCAGCCGCACGCGCGATCGCCCGCACCGTGAGTTCCGCGGTGCCTTGCGCGGAAATCAGGTCCGCGGCGGTGCCGATCAGGTGCTCGCGCAGGCTCCGGCCGTCTTCCGCGTGGCGCAGGGCGGCCGCTTTTCGCGGTGACATCAGGATTTCGCCCTGACCAGCCAGGCGGCGCCGCGCAACCGGACACCGCCGGAACCCTCGAAGGGCCGCAGCGCGACCGAAAGCGCCTCCCGCGCCCGCTTCGCCGCTTCGGCGCCGGCCAGATCGAGGTGGTACTTGACCGGCCCCCAGTCCGCGATGAATCCGGCCGCGTCGGGAACATCCCTTCCCCACACCTGGTCCGCCTCGACACGGTCGCAGGCGACATCGCGGAACCCGGCGCCGGTCAGCACCGAGCGAACCCGCGCCGGGTCTGCGAACGCCGTCGGGCCCGTGCCGTCCTCGCCGGTCGGGGTCGGCAGAAACGGCGCCAGTGCGCCGAAAACCGCACCGAGATCGGTTCCGGCGAGCGCGGTCATGCACAGAAAGGCGAGCCTGCCGCTCGGTTTCAGCGCCCGGCGGACGTTCGCGAAAGCGGCGACCGGATCGGCGAAGAACGTCACCGCGAACCGGCTGAGCGCGACGTCGAAAACCCCGTCCCCGAACGGGAAGACCTGGACGTCGCCCTGCTCGAACACCACGTTCGCGACACCTTCGGCCTCCGCGCGCGCCCGCGCCGTGGCGAGCATCGGCGCGGACAGGTCGATCCCGGTCGCGCCCCCGAGCGGAGCGCGGACGGCGGCGAGCCGGGTGACCTGCCCGTTGCCGCAGCCGATGTCGAGCACCCGGTCGCGCTCGCCGATTCCGGCGGCGTCGAACAGGAATTCGTTGAATCCGCTGTTCACCGCGTCGTAGCGCTCGTCGTGCTCGGCCCAGTGCCGTCCCTCGTACCCGTTCCACGCCTCCGACTGCGCGGTGTTGACGATGCCGGACATACCAGAACCTCCTCCGTTATGAACGTGCGTTCATGAACACGTGTTCATACTGGAGGAGGTCTGGTTCGCTCGTCAAGCGGCACATACCCCAGGGGTGTACCGCAAGGGCCTGCGGATACCTGGAGGGGGCATGAAGCAGCGACGTGCGTCACATACGGGGTAGGGGTAAGGCTGAGTGGCGTCTCGGCACAGAGGTCGTGAGCGGCGATTCAGGTCAGCGGCCGCGCGTGAAGGCCCCCTTCCCTCGGCTCAGCCGAGGAAACTCGACCTTCACACCTTGCCGAAGCTCCCTGCCCGGCAAGGAGCGCCGCCGGTCCGTCACCAGGATCATCGCCAGCGTCCCGATTCCCAGCCACACCACCAGCTGCACGATCCCCGACGCCAGGCCGTCCGTCCCCGTCAGCAGCGATCGCAGCGCGACCAGCGCGCCGTTGGTCGGCAGGATCCCCAGCACGGTCCCGAAGAAGCCGGGCACGGTCGAAATCAGCGAAGCGCCGACAGTGAGCACGAGAATCGCGAGGGCGGCGAAACGGCCAGGGCGTTTGAAGATCGCCACCAGCGCTTGGTTCACCACGGTGAACGTCCCCGCCGCGAGGACAAGGAGCACCAGCAGGGTCACGGCCTTTCCGAAACTCAGGCCGAGGAACGCCCAGAACACCCCGGTCAGTATCAAGGCGGTGAGCACCGCCAGCGTCGCACCGGGGAGGGCCGCGGCGAGGATGATCCGCCAGCTCGGTTCGCGGGTGGTGAGCACGCTCGGCGGCACCGCCTGGATCACCTGGTACGTCGCCAGCGCGCACACCCACAGCGCCAGCACGAGGATCAGCGCCACCACGCCTTCGCCGAACGTTCCCGAGCCCGCCGTGTCGGCGATCGCGGGCGTGGCGGCGACCTGTTTGAGGTGATCGCGTTCGGCCTGGGTGTAGTCGGGCACCTTGCCCCGGCCGTCGTTGAGGCCCTTGGCCAACTCGGACGCGCCGGATTCGGCGCGCTCGGCGCCATCGGCGGCGGTGCGGGCACCGGTGGCGAGTTCACCCGCGCCGGTCGACAGGGTGGTCGCGCCACCGGCGAGCTGGCCGGACCCGTCGGCGAGCTGCCGCGCACCCGAGTCGGCGGCCTTGACGCCGGCGTCGAGTTTCCGCGCACCGGCGGCCGCCGTGCCGATGCCGCCGGCGAGGTCCTTCGACCTGTCCGCGAGCTGCTTGTTGCCGTCGGCGACCTTCTGGGAGCCCGCCGAGAGGTCTTGCACCGCCTTCTTCGTCTGCACGACGGCGTCGCGGATCTCGGCGCGTTTGCCGTCGAGGATCGCGGCATCGGCCGTGAGCTTTTCCGAAGCGGCCTTCAGATCGGCGCAGAACTTGGTGTCCTGATCGCATTTCTGCGCCAGTTCCGCGAACTTCCGCGCCGAATCGCCCGCCGTGGGCAGCGCGTCGATGATCCGCACGACCTTGTCCGCCAACGGCGAGATCTTGTCGGCCAGCTGCTTGTTGCCGTTCGCGACCTGCTGCGCCCCGTCGGCCAGTTCTCTGGTCAGCCGGGGCAGTTGCGCGGTGTCCTTCTCCGCCTGGGTCAGCCCCGACGACAACTGGCCGGAGCCGTCGGCGAGCTGCCCGGTGCCGTTCGCGAGCTTACGGGCGCCGTCCGCCAGCTGACCGGCCGCACCGCTGAGCTTTCCCGCCCCACCGGCGAGTTCTCCCGCTCCCGCGGCCAGTTTCCCGGTTCCGTCGGACAACTGGCGCAGCCCGACGACGAGCTGATCGCCGCCGTCGGCCGCGGCCACGAGCTGCTGGTGAATCGACGAGAATCCGACGTACAGATTGTCCACATAGGTCTCGACGATCTGACGGTTCAGCGCGGTGAGCGTCGCGTTCGCGACTTCCCGGCTCGCCACCGGGTCGACGAGGCCGGTGCGCTGTGACGTCTCGACGCGCATGATCGCCTGCTTCGCGTCGAGCGGCTTCCCGGCCGTCGACGTGGCCTGCGCGGAGAAGTCCGGCGGGATGGTGACGACCGCCGAATACGTCCCGTCCGAGATGCCTTCCTTCGCGTCCTCGGCGTCGGTGAGCACCCAGGTGTACGCGGAATCCTCGCCATGCACGAGATTTCCGGCCAGCTCGCGGCCGAGCGGGATCACCTGGCCGTTCACGGTCACCGGCTCGTCGTTGTTGACCACGGCGGCCTTGGCCGCGCCATGGTCGCCGTCGGGCGACCAGAACGCCCACGTCAGACCGAGTGCGACGATCACCGGGACGAGCACGATCCCGAGCCAGGTCTTCCAGGTCAGCGGGCCGAAGGCGGTGGCACGGGCGGAGCCGGTGAAGAAGCGGGGCATCAGCGGACCTCGGCGGGGACGGGGGCGGGCGCCATGGCGAGGCCCGCGACGGCGGTGGTGGGCAGCAGATCCCGCACGATCGCGAGGCTCTGGCAGGACACGGCGAACGTCGCGGCCCTGCTCGCGAACGCCGCTCGCAACCCGGCGCGCTGCGCGGTGGCGACGACGGTGTCCAGGTCGTCGAGGAAGACGAGGCCGACGCCGTCGTCGAGCGCGCGGCGGACCTCCCCGGCCGGGTCGTCGGTCTCCTCGCAGGCGATGAAAGCGACTTTCCGCCGGACCGCGTGCGCGTGCTGTGGCAGCACCCGGCCGAGGACCTTCAGGTCACCGCGAATGTGCGGCACACGGCCGGCCAGCGCGTAGAGCAGGGCGCTCTTGCCCGCCGGGCCGGAACCGTGCACGGCGAGGATCTCCCCCGGGCCGAGGTGCAGTTCGACGTCGCGGAAGACGGTGCGCCCGCGGTCGTCGTCGACGCGGAGACCGGCGGCGCTGATCACTTCGGCCGAGCCGGGCGCGGGCCAGTCGGCGAGCCGCAGTTCGTGGACGAGACCGTCGCCCTCGGCGTCGAACACCGGGAGTTTGCGGTCCAGCCACGGCGGCAGCCCCCAGGCGCGCGGGCCCAGCAGCGCGAGGATCGCCGGGACGAGGGTCATCCGCACGAGGAAGGCGTCCACGAACACCCCGACGGCGAGGCTGAACGCGATCGGTTTGATCGTGGCGCTGCCGTCGGGCACGAACGCGGCGAACACGCCCAGCATGATCACCGCCGCCGCGGTCACGACCCTCGACGCGGACACGAACCCCGTCTCGATCGCCTTGTGCGCGTCGCCGTGGTGGACGTAGTCCTCGCGGATCCGGGACACCAGGAACACTTCGTAGTCCATGGCGAGTCCGAAAAGGACACCCATCAGGATGATCGGCAGGAAGCTGATCACACTGCCGGTGCGGGTAACCCCGAGCGCCTCGGCCAGATGTCCTTGCCCGAACACGAACGACGTGGCGCCGAACGCGGCGCCGATCGACAGCAGGTACCCGAAGGTGGCTTTGAGCGGGACGAGGATCGAGCGGAACACCATCGCCAGCAGCACCAGCGAAAGCCCGACGACCAGGATGCCGAACGGCAGCAACGCGTCGCCGAGCTGCGTGGACACGTCGATGCCGACCGCGGTGAACCCGGTGACCGCGGTCTGCACGCCGTACCGCTCCTTGAACTGCCCTTCCATCGCGCGCAGTCGTTCGACGAGGTCGTCGGTCGCCTCGTCGTACGCGCCGGTCGTCGGCACGACCTGGATGATGGCGGTGTCGCCCTTGGGGTTCGGCGTGGCGAGCGGGACGACGGCGACGCCGGGCACCCCGCGGATGTCGTCGGCGATACCGTTGGTGATCCCGATCGGGTCGGTGGTCGACAGGATGTCCGCGGTGACGACCAGCGGGCCGTTGAAGCCGGGCCCGAAATGCTCGGCGACTACGTCGTAGGCGACGCGGGCAGGCGTGCCGTCCTCGTCGGTTCCGTTGTCCGGCAAGGCGAGCCGGAGATCCAGCGCGGGCGCCGACGCGACCGCGAGCACCCCGACGATCAGCGCGATCGTCACCCACGGCGATTTCGTGGCGAGCCGGACCCAGCGGAGGCTGAAACGCGGCTTCTTCTTGATCTTCCGTGCCTTGCGCGGTTTCTTGGGCCGCAACCGCTCGCCGGCGAACGCCAGCAGCGCGGGGATCAGCGTGATGGCCACGATCACCGCGACGGCGACACCGCCCGCCGCCGCGACACCCATCGTGGTCAGGAACGGGATCCCCGCGACGAACAGGCCCAGCAGGGCGATCACCACGGTGAGCCCGGCGAAGATGACCGCGGATCCCGCGGTGGCGGTCGCCCTCGCGATGGACTCTTCGACTTCGAGTCCCTCGGCGAGCTGATCCCGGTGCCGGGAAAGCAGGAAGAGCGCGTAGTCGATGCCGACGGCGAGCCCGAGCATGACCGCGAGCATCGGCGCCGTGGAGGACACGGTCGCCACCGAGGTCGCCGCGTAGACCAGCGCCACCGAGACCCCGACGCCGAGGATCGCCGTCAGCAAAGGCATTCCGGCCGCGATGAACGAACCGAACACCATCAGCAGCACCACGAGCGCGATGACGAGACCGATCCCCTCGGTGGGGCTGAGCTTCGGCACCTTGTCGGAGAACGCGTCGCCGCCGGTGAGCACCTCGGTGCCGTGGCCGATCCGGCTCTCCAGGTCCTGCGCGATACCGGCGAGGGCGGTCCTCGTCGACGGCTGGATGTCGGCGAGCCCGACGTCGAGCTGCACGGTGACCAACGCGGCGCGGCCGTCCTTGGATACCGCGTCGTGCACGTTCGGGTCGAAGGGGTTCACCACCGTCGCGACCTGTGGGGCCCCGCTCAGCTCGGGCACCGCGGCGGAGACGGAGTCGCGCACGACGGCGGCATCCGCCCGCTGCCCTTCGGGAACGAGCACGACCAACTGTGCCGAAGTCCCGCTCACCTGCGGGAAAACCCGGCCGAGGTGGTCGAGTGCCTCTTGGGACTCCGAGCCCGGGATCGCGAACGTGTCGTCGGTCCCCTGGCCGAACAGCAACGCCGCGCCGCCGGCGACACACAGCATGACCAGCCATAACGCGGTGACCAGCACGCGTCCGCGAGCGGCCAGCCTGCCGAGGCGGTAGAGGAATGACGACACGATCGGCTCCCGGCAGTCGTTGGATACATGGCGTATCGTAATGCACGGTGTATCCGATTCACGATGTATCCTGTCCCACAGCCGGGTGAACCGGGCCGATGCGAAAGAATGGCGAGATGACCGAGGAGCGGGGCGCCACCATGACCAGGCGCCGGGCGGATACCCGCCGACGGCTGATCGACGCGGCATACGAGGCCTTCTCCGAACGCGGCATCCGGGACACCCCGGTCGAGCTGATCTGCGAACGCGCCGGCTTCACCCGCGGCGCCTTCTACTCGAACTTCAGCTCGAAGGGAGACCTCTTCCTTGCCTTGTTCCAGGAGGAGAACACCCTCCGGCTCGAACGGTTCCGCGAGGCCACCGAGAGCGTGCTCGGCGAGGCCGCCGTCGGCGCGCACGAAGACCTCTCCCCCACCCTCGGGCGGATCGCCGAACTGTTCATGGTCGCGCTCAACGCGGACAAGGACTGGTACCTGCTGTGCGCGGAATTCCGCACGCAGGGCCTGCGACAGCCGGAGATCCGCGACCGGATCGGCGCGGCGTTCCGGCATTTCCACACCGAACTGGGCGCGATCCTGGTCGGCACGCTCGACCGGATCGGCAGGCGGCTGACGATCTCCGCGGACGACGCGGTGCTCGTCCTGGTCGCCCTTTACGAGCAAGGACTGCAGAACTACCTGCTGGACGGCAGCGAACTCCCCGCCGACGGCCGGTTCGTCAGCGAGCTGATCCCGAAGGTGATGGCCTCGCTCATCGTCCCGGCGAACTGATCCTTCAGCACCGGGGCGGGAGCCAGCCGGGCGTGGTCACGACCTGCTCCGGCGCCACCGTCGGTTGCGAAGTCCCGAAACCGAACCCGACGAGCCCACCGGGGCAGACCCGCACCGCGCCGGGCCCGCCCTGGGTGCCGGATTCGCGCCACGCGACGGGATCCAGCCCGACGCGCCACACCTTCCAGAACGGCGCGCCCCGCCGATGACCGGCACAGGCATCGTCGCCAGGAAGACCTTCGATGGCGCAGACGTAGCGAGAATCCCCATACGGTCCGGTTCCGCTCCCCAGCCGTACCGCGAGCCCGGAACGCTCGAGCGCGGTCCGCGCGTCACCGGGTGAGCCGGGCACGCATCGCACGAGCACTCCGGCCGCCATGCCGACCGCGACGGTCACCCCTTCGGTTCCCGCACAGGCACCGGTTCGCGAAACCGGGTCCACTGCGGGAAAAAGGGTCACCAGAGCGAGAAGCACAGACAAGATCGACACTTGCCAAAGACTACGGGTGTCCGGCCATATGCGCACAGTGACCACCTCGGGGAACGCCGACACGAATCACATTCCGTTTCGCACGAAAGGAGAGAATATGTCGGAAATTGGCCCGATCAGGGGGCTTGCGCGTTCTTCGGCACAGGAAAAAGATGTGTTCTTCTCGTCCGTGCCACTACATCGGGTGCGGCCGAATTTGTCCGGATGATCATAGTTCGTCCGGGTCCTCGAAAGGTTCAGAGCGTGACGCGCAGGCGCCTTACCGCATTCGTCGTTCCCCTCGTCCTCACCGGATTCCTGCTCGCCGCGGGCGGTACCGCCCAATCGCGTCAGCCGTCGCAGAGCCCGGTCGACATCTCCCCTGGCGCCATCAGGTTCGATCCCGCTCAGCCGAGGCTGGAGATCTCCTACGGCCATTCGGATCTCGACCTCGAATACATCCGGAAGGACACCTCGGACACCAACGGCTGCGGCACGAGGAATCACGAAGAAACCGAAGAGGCCGTGGTCCGGCCGGGCACCGGGCACGTCACGCTCGCCGGGGTCCGCTACGAACTCGAACAGTTCCATTTACACACTCCGTCGGAGCACCGTTTCCAGGGCCGCGCCGATCCGTTGGAAATGCATTTCGTGCACCGCGGCGCCGCCGGGAAACTGCTGGTGATCGGCGTTCCCCTGCGCGCGGGCACCGGGTCGCCGGTGGATCGCGTCCTGGCGACGCTCGCACCGGAATGCGGCGAACCGGTGGCGCTGGCGGACTTCGACCTCGACACGCTCCTGCCGCGGAACAGGAGCACACTCCGGTATGAAGGCTCGCTCACCACGGCGCCGTTCTCCGAAGGCGTGCAGTGGTTCCTGATGTCCGAGCAGACCGTCTCGCCGTCGACGATCGCGCGGTTCCGGGGGCTGTTCGGCGACGGCAACGCCCGCGAGCCACAGCCGCTCAACGGACGGAAGTTGACCGTCGTACCGTGAAGGCCTCCTTGCCTACCTTGAGGGTAGGGAAGGAGGCCTTCACCACCTTGGTGACCGGCCACGCCAGCAGGTCACGCGGGTCCGAGTACCGATCGGGGCAGGTCTCGTTTCATCGGGATTTCATGGCTCCGCTTTACGGTTCCGGGCACGGATCCGCGGCCGCGGACCGGTGGTCCACGAGGAGACGTGCATGAGCCCGGCGAGCCGGACCCCCTACAACATGGTGCTGCCCAGGGACGACTCGCCGAGTCCCGGGGAACGGGACCGGCTCGTCGGACCGGGCTGGAGCTGGGCCGCGTTCTCCACGCCGTGGGCCGACGGCCGCCCGTCGCCGAAGTACCGGTGGACGCTGTTCGAGACGGCCGCCCACGCCGTCGAAGACCTCCGTCGCTGCCTCGACGACGGCAACGTCGGCAGGCGCGGCGCCCTCTGCTCTTCCGTGCTCCGCAAGCGCGGGGCACCGCGGGAACTGGTGCTGTGCGACGGCGCGGAATGGGCTTGCGTCGTCCACGAGGTCCGCGCCGGGGTGCACCTGGCCGACGCGGCCGACGCCTACTTCGCGCGCTGGCGGACGAGCATGGCGGGGCACCGCTTCACGATCATCAACGGCGGCGTACCGACTGTCTGGTGAGGTCCAGACCTTCCAGCGCGAGAGTGCGCTGGAGGGAATCGCCGTCGGGTCCGATGGTGGTGAGCACCCACTCGAAGTGTTCCCTGGCCGCCACCGGATCACCCGCGGCGAGATGGGTGCGGCCGAGCCGGTTGCGGATTTCGGACTCCATCCCGACGATCGTCTCCTCGGTGACCGCCGTCAGCGCCCGCCGCTGGAGTTCGAACGCCGCGTCGAGGTTCCCCAGCTCCAGTTCCGCGGCGCCCAGGCGGGCGAGAGCGGTCGCGGTCAGCAGCCCGTCCGTGGTCTCCTCGGCGAGTTCGACGGAGCGCCGGAGATCCAGCGCGGCTTCGGCGAACCTGCCGGTCTCCAGCCGGACGGTGCCACAGTGGCACAGCACCCTGGCCAGCATCCCCGGACTGCCGATCTCCTCGCTCAGCTCACGAGCGCGGCCGAGGTGGACGAGCGCCTCTTCGTGCTCGCCCTGCAGGTAGGCGAGATACCCCAGGGCGGACAGCGACCGTTCGGCGAGCCAGCGGTCCCCCACCTCCTCGGCGAGGATCATCACCCGCCGCATCCCGGAAATGGCGAGATCGTGCCGCCCGGCGATCAGATCCGCCATGGTGAGCCCGCCGAGCGCCCGCGCCTCCACTCCGCGGTCGCCCGATGCCTGGCCCGCCCGCAGCGCGTCGTCGAACCAGCCACGAGCCCGGTCGAGTTGCCCTTGCATGGCATAGGCGTAGCCCAGGCAGAACCGCAACGACGAGACCAGGCGCTCGTCTTCGGCCTGTTCCGCGAGCGGCAGCGCGACCTGCAACGCCGTCCGGCATTCGTGGTACCGCTGCTGACGCGCGAGATAGTCGACCAGGCCCTCGGCGACCGAGCAGGCGAGGTCGGCCAGCCCGGCTTCGGCCGCTTGTGACACCACCTCCGGCAGGTCGCCGGCCGCGTCGAGCCAGGCGGAAGCGTCACGCTGCCCGGTGAACGGGCCTCCGGTCTCCACCGGGAATCGCGCGACACCCCACTCACTCGCCCGTCGAGCGGCACTGAGGTAGAGCCCGTACACCCGTTTCCGAGCCGCTTCGGCGGCGCCTTCGGGCATCTCCCCGGCGAGCCGCCGGGCATAGACCGCCACCAGATCGTGCAGCCGGTAGCGTCCGCTCGCGGGCTCCTGCACGAGGCTGGCGTCGACCAGGCTTTCCAGCCGCCGCTCGGCTTCGGCGGGCGAGCAGTCCAGCAGGGCGGCGACCGACAGCCGGTCGAATTCGGTCGTCGGCGACAGACCGAGCACGCTGAACGCGGTCTGCTCGGCGGGCCGCAGCTGGTCGTACGACAGACGCAGCGCCACCTCGACACTGCGATCCTCGGCCGTCAGTTCGCCGAGCCTGCGCTCGTCGTCCGACATCCGGTCGACCAGATCCTTGAACGTCCACATCGGACGGTTCTGCAACCGGGCACCCGCGATCCGCAGCGCGAGCGGCAGCCGACCGCACAGCCCGGCGAGCGCGCGCACGGCGAACCGCTCCCCTTCCGCCCTCGGCGCCCCCACGATGCGGCTGAGCAGCCGCTCGGCCGCATCGAGGCCCAGCGCGCCGAGGGAAATACGGCGGTCGGCGTCCAAACCGGACAGACGACGACGGCTGGTCACCAGCACGCGGCTGCCCGGCCCGGACGGCAGCAGCGGCCGCACCTGCCCGGCGGACTCGGCGTTGTCGAGCACCAGCAGCAACCGCAGCTGCGCGGTCGCCGCCCGCCACGACGCGGCCAGTTCGTCGAGATCGTCCGGCATCGCCCCGTCCTCGACCCCGACCGCGCGGAGCAACCGCCGCAGCGCGCGCTCCGGCGCCACCGGCTCACGGCCTTCGGTGTAACCGTGGAGATCCACGAACAACGCACCGTCCGGATAGGACTCACGGAGCCGGTGGGCCGCACGCACCGCGAGGGTGGTCTTCCCGGCACCGGGGACACCGTCGACGGCGTCGACCGAGACCGACTCCGGATCCCCCTCTTCGACGAGCAGCGCGAGTTCCCGGTCCCTGCCGACGAGTTCGCCGTTGACGGCGGGCAGTTCGTTGCGGATCCGCCGGGACGGCTCGCGGCGCGGCGCGACACCGAGCAGCGTCTCGTCGCCGCGCAGCACCGCATCCTGCACCTGCCGCAGCTCCTCACCCGGCTCGACGCCGAGCTGCTCGATCAGCCGCTCGCGGACGTCGGTGAACACCTCCAGCGCCTCCGCCTGCCGCCCGCCGCCGTAGAGCGCCCGCATCAGCAACGCGGCCAGCGGCTCGCTCGGCGGGTCGGCGGACACCAGCGCCGACAGCTCGCCGATCACCTCGTCGAACCGCCCGAGTTTCAGCTGGGCCCGCAGTTTCCGGCGCAGCAACAGAAGTCTGCGTTCCTCCAGCCGTCGCCGCTCGCCTTGGACGAACGCGCCGGGCAGCCCCGTCAGCGGCTCGCCGTGGAACAGCCGGAGCGCGTCGGCGAAGGTGTCCACCGCGGCGACGAGGTCGCCCGACTCCTCGGCGGCGGCCGCGACGGCGGCGACCTCCTCCAGCCGGACCACGTCCAACCGGACCCCGCCGCTGGCGAACCGGTAGCCACCGCGATCGGACACGATCACCGAGTCCCGCGGCTTCTGGCCCGAGGTGTCCAGGCATTGCCGCAGCCGCCGGACGTACACCGGCAGCACGTTGGACTCCGGCGGCTTTTCCCAGAGCCCGTCGGTGAGTTCGTAGTGGCTGACGGTCACGTCCGGGCGCAGCAGCAGCGCGGCCAGCACGGCCTGCTGCCGGACCGGCCCCAGATCCAGCCGGGTCTCCCCGTGCCAGGCCCGCAACGGGCCGAGCAGTTCGAAGCGAAGTCGCGAGTCCGGCATGATCCCCCCATCGTTGCGCATCAGCCCGGCACCACGATCCCGTGGTCGAACGCGTACACGATCGCCGCCGCCCGGTCCCGCAACTGGAGTTTGGTGAAGATCCGGCCGATATGGCTTTTCACGGTCACCTCCGAAATGACAAGCGTCGCGGCGATCTCCGCATTGGTCAGCCCGCGGCCGATCGCCCTGAGCACGTCCTGCTCCCTCGGGGTCAGCAGCTCCGGTGAGCGTCCGCCACTGCCGTTCCCGGCGGCCTGCCGGTACGCGGCGAGCACCCGCCCGGTGACACCGGGGTCGAGCCACGCGTCGCCCGCGGCGACCGCCCGCACGGCCCGGATCAGGTCCTCGGCCGGGGAATCCTTGAGGACGTACCCGGCCGCGCCCGCCCGCAGCGCGTCGGCCAAGAGGTTGTCGTCGTCGAAGGTGGTCAGCGCGAGCACCGGCGGATGCCCGCCGGACCGCCGCAGCCGCCTGGTCGCCTCGACGCCGCCGACGTTCTTCATCCGCAGGTCCATCACGATGACGTCGACCTCGTGCGCGGCCAGCGCCGCCGGAACTTCCGAACCGTCGCCGCATTCCCCCGCGATGACGAACCCGTCGCGGCGCCGCAGGATGCGCCGCAGCCCGGACCGGACCAGCTCCTGGTCGTCGACCAGCAGCACCTGGATCTCGGCGGCGGTCACGGCTTGCCGCCCGGCACGGTGACCTGCACGATCCACTGCCTGCCGCTGGGCCCGGCACTGAGATCGGCGCCGAGCTGGGCCGCGCGGACGGCCATCCCCGCCAGTCCCGAACCGTCCTCCGCCGCGCGCCGGACGGTCGCGGGGAGGGTGTTGCTGACGATGAGCTTCAACCCCGAACGGCCGGCGTTCAGCCGGACCTCCGCGGTCGCGCCGGGGGCATGCTTGACGACGTTGACAAGTGATTCCTGCACGATCCGGTAGAGGCCCAATCCTTCCGAGGCGCCTACCCGGCCGAGGTCGCCTTCCTGTGTATAGCGCACCGCCAGTCCGGCGCTGCGAGTGCGTTCCACCAGCGTCGCGATGTCCTCCACCCCCGGCAGCGGGGCGCTGCCGGACGGGGAATCGGCGAGCAGACCGACCGTGCGGCGGATGTCGGCCATCGCGGCCCGTCCCACCTGCTCGGCTTCGGTGAGCGCTTCGATCGCCTCGTCGACGTCGCGGTCCTGCTGCAGCGCGTGCCGGGCGCCGGTCAGATGCAGCAGCGTGATGCTGAGCGAATGGCCGACGACGTCGTGCACCTCACGCGCGATCCGCTGGCGTTCGGCGAGCAGGGCCTTGTCACGGGAAGCGTCACGGTTGCCGCGTTCGGCGTCGAGCACCCTGGTGTACCAGCGGACCATGAGCCCGCCGCTGAGGCCGAGCAGGATCGCGACCATGTACACCGGCCCGCCGATCAGCCCGCCCCAGATCCCCGCCACGACCAAGACCGCTTCGCCCACGATGGTGACGAGGGCGATGCCCCACGTCGTCCGCAGGACACTGCCCGCTTCGGTGGCCGCGACCAGCAGCAGCAACGGCGCGAAATCCGGCAGCACGGGCTCGATGAGCAGCACCGAGGCGGCGATGATCAGCGCCGTCATCCGCACCCACGGCATGATCCAGTCGGTGACCACCCAGATCACCGACGGCGCGATCACGATCAGACCGGCCAGCGCGATCGGCTCGGGCGGTAGCAGGGCGTCCCGTTGCACCAACGCGACCACCGTGAACACGAAGCTCACGGCGCTCGCGCACAACGCCCCCCACCACGGCAGGGTCAGCCCGGCCCGGGTGAGACTCGCCTGCACCCGTGCCCGGAACCGGTCCCGCAAGATCTCCAGCACGGCATCAGCCTAGGAAGTCCCGCTGAGCGCGTCATCGTGCGGCGGGCGGCACCCGTCTCCGCCCACGGTAGGAGGCCGGACGAGCACGGTCGGATGAAATCCGGATGAAACCCCGGCACTCATTCCTGGCTGAGCGCGACCCAGTTCAGTTTCTCCTGTTCTCGTTTCGGCAGGCCCGCGACGACGAGGTCGTAGGAGTCCTCGGTCAGCTCCCGTACGAAGTCGTCGGTCAGCGAGCCGTCCAGCTCGACGGTGTTCCAGTGCCGTTTGTTCAGGTGGTAGCCGGGGACGATGGCCGGATGCTCGGCACGCAGCCGGACCGCCAGATCCGGCTCGCATTTGAGGCTGATCCGCAGCGGCTTCGCCTTGAGCGGGCCGAGCGCGAAGATCTTGCCCGCGACTTTGAACACGCTGATGTCCTCGCCGAAGGGGAACTCCTCCCGGGCGCCGGGGAAGCCGAGGCAGATCTTCCGGAGAGCGGCAGGTGTCATGGCGTTCAGGCTAACCGCCCCCTCCGACAGAAACCTGTCCTGTCCAGGGCGTTGACCGGTTGTCGGTGATTCCTTGACGATGAGTGGAGCCGACTGGGTGGAGGCGGAACCGACATGCGCGTGAAGTATCTCGCCATCGCGGGAATCCTGGTGCTGGGCTTGATGCCGGGTGCCGCGGCAGCCCAAGTGCGGAGCCCCGCCGGCAGCGGCTGGGTGGGCACCTGGGCGGCGGCGCCCGCGGCCGGGGTCGCCGGGACCGACAACGGCTACCCGAACTTCTCGATCCGCAACATCGTCCACACCAGCGCCGGCGGGCACGAGGTCCGCGTGCGGCTGTCCAACGCCTTCGGCCGGACTCCGGTGCTGTTCGGCCGCGTGACGGTCGCGGTCGCCGCGGGCCCGGACACCCCGCAGGCCGTGCCCGGCACGATGCGCACGCTGACCTTCGGCGGAGATCGCGAGGTCACCGTGCCGCCGGGCGCCGACATCGTCAGCGACGGCGCGGCGCTGACCGTGCCGAGGGACGGCGACCTCCTGGTGACCACCTACACCCCGACGCCGTCGGGTCCGGTCACCTACCATCCGCTCGCGATGCAGAACTCGTACTTCACCCGGAACGGCGACAAGGCGGCCGACGAGTCGGCGGCGGCGTTCCCGGAGAAGACCGCGGTCTGGCACTACGTGTCCGGTGTGGACGTCCGCGGCACCGGGTTGCGGGGCAGCGTCGTGGCGATCGGCGACTCGATCACCGACGGGGCGAATTCGACCTGGGGCGCGAACCTGCGCTGGCCCGACCAGCTCGCCGACAAGATCAGCGCGCGCCTCGGCGTGCTCAACGCCGGGATCAGCGGGAACCGCCTGCTGCTCGACGGCGGCAACTACGGGGTCAACGCGCTGGCCAGGCTCGACCGGGACGTCCTGAACCAGTCCGGCGTGCGGACGGCGATCGTGTTCGAGGGCATCAACGACATCCAGCAGACCCCGCACCAGGCCGATCCGAACAAGATCATCTCGGCGCTGAAACAGATCGCGACGAGGGCGCACGACCGCGGCCTGCGGGTGCTGGGCGCGACGATCACGCCGTGGAAGGGCTGGGGTTCGTACACTCCGCAGCTCGAAGAGACCCGGCAGGCGGTGAACCGGTTCATCCGGACCAGCAGGCACTTCGACGGATACATCGACTTCGACGCGGCGATCCGCGACCCCGCCGATCCGCAGCGGATGAAACCCGAGTACGACTCCGGCGATCACCTCCATCCCGGTGACAAGGGCTTCACCGCCATGGCGGACGCCGTCCCGCTGCACCGGCTCCGGCACGAATAAGGGCTGCGCCAGGCGGTTCCGTGGGGCACGATGAACAGATGGCGAGCGGCGACAGCGGTATCCGGGAGACGGCGCGGCTGGTCCGGTTCGCCGAACACGAAGCGCGGGCGGAAACGCTCCGCGCGCAGCTCGCCGATCTCCACGGCACGATCCGGCTGGCGAAGCGGACGTCGAACCTGTTCCGGGCACGGAAGGCGACCAGCACTCCGGGGCTGGACGTCTCGGGATTCACGCATGTCCTCGACGTCGATCCCTTGGCGCGTACGGCCGACGTCGAAGGCATGGTCACCTACGAGCAACTGGTGGACGCGACCCTGCTCCACGGGCTGATGCCGCTGGTCGTGCCGCAGCTCAAGACGATCACGCTCGGCGGCGCGGTCACCGGCCTCGGCATCGAGTCGTCCTCGTTCCGCAACGGGCTCGTGCACGAGTCGGTGCTGGAGATGGAGTTGCTCACCGGTGACGGCAGGATCGTCGTCGCGCGGCCGGACAACGAGCACAGCGACCTGTTCCACGGCTTCCCGAACTCGTACGGGACGCTCGGCTACGCGCTGCGGCTGAAGATCGAACTGGAGCCGGTCAAACCGTATGTGCGGCTCGACCACGTCCGCTACGAAGACACCGAGGAGTACTTCGCGGCACTCGGCGAAGCCTGTCGTAACGGGTCGGCCGACTTCGTCGACGGAACGGTCTTCGGGCCGGGCGAGCAGTACCTGACGCTCGGCACGTTCACCGCCTCGGCGCCCGCGACCAGCGACTACACCTGGCTCGACATCTACTACAAGTCGATCCGCTCCCGCGAGACGGATCATCTGAGCGTCCGCGACTACCTGTGGCGCTGGGACACGGACTGGTTCTGGTGCTCGCGGGCGTTCGGCGTGCAGCACCGGCTCCCCAGGCTGCTGCTGGGAAGGCGGCTGCTGCGGTCTTCGGTCTATTGGAAGGTCGTGGCGCTCGACCGCCGGTTCGGGATCGCCGCGAAACTGATCAAGCTGCGCGGGCTTCCCCCTGAAGAGACCATCGTCCAGGACATCGAAGTACCACTCTCGCGGGCGGCGGAGTTCCTGGACTTCTTCCGCCGCGAGATCCCGATCAGCCCGGTGTGGATCTGCCCGCTGAAGCAACGGCCGGGCGGCGTGAACTCGCCGCTGTACGAAATGGACCCCGAAACGCTGTACGTCAACTTCGGGTTCTGGTCCGCGGTCCCGCTGGACCCCGGCGAGGCGCCGGATACGCACAATCGGCTGATCGAGGCCGAAGTGACCCGGCTCGGCGGGCGGAAGTCTCTGTATTCCGACAGTTTCTATACCGAAGACGAGTTCTGGCGGCTGTACAACGGCGACGCCTACCGGAAACTGAAGACGGCCTACGACCCCGACGGCCGCCTGCTCGACCTGTACGCGAAATGCGTGCGGCGGCGGTGACCCGGGCCTGGAGAAGAGAGACGACCATGGCTGAGACGACGACCGTCGGCGAGATCTTCGAGCGGTTGCTCGGCCCGAGCACCGAAGTGTCCATCACCGCCTATGACGGCAGCACGAGCGGGCCCGCGGGCGCACCCGTGTCGATCGAGGTGCGGTCGCCGCTGGCGTTGACGTACCTGATGTCGTCCCCAGGGGACCTCGGTCTCGCGCGTGCCTACGTCGCCGGCGCGCTCGACGTCGACGGCGATCTCTACACGGCGTTGCGCGCGCTCGTCTCCCAGGTCGATCAGCTCAGCGCCGCCGACCGGCTGTGGCTGCTGCGCAAACTCGGTCCCACGCATCTGCGCCGCGTCGCCCCGCCCGCGGAGGAACTGCCGAGCCGCCTCAAGCGCACGGTCGACGGGCTGCGGCACTCGAAAGCGCGGGACAGCAACGCGATCTCCAACCACTACGACGTCTCGAACCGGTTCTACGAAATGGTGCTCGGGCCGTCGATGGCCTACACCTGCGCCGCGTATCCGTCCGCCGACGCGTCATTGGAAGAGGCGCAGGCACACAAATTCGACCTGGTGTGCCGGAAACTCGGCCTCCGGCCGGGGATGCGACTGCTGGACGTCGGCTGCGGCTGGGGCGGGATGGTGGAGCACGCCGTCGCGAACTACGGCGTCGAGGCGCTGGGCGTGACCCTTTCGCGTGAGCAGGCGCAATGGGCGCAGAAGGACATCGTGGCCAAGGGGCTCGCGGACAAGGCCGAAGTACGGCATCTCGACTACCGCGACGTCACAGAAACGGGTTTCGACGCGGTGTCGTCGATCGGGCTCACCGAGCATATCGGCGCCCGCAACCTGCCGTCGTACTTCCGTTTCCTCGCCGGGAAACTGAAGCCGCACGGGCGTCTGCTGAACCACTGCATCACCAACCCGGACACCTCCGTCGCGCACCGGTCACGCGGGTTCATCGACCGATACGTCTTCCCCGACGGGGAGCTGGAGTCCGTCGGGGAGATCGCCACCGCGATGCACGACAGCGGGCTGGAGGTGCGGCATTCGGAGAACCTCCGCGAGCACTACGCCACCACCCTCGGCGCGTGGTGCGCCAACCTCGACGCGAACTGGGACGCGGCCGTCGCCGAAGCGGGCGCCGGGCGAAGCCGCGTCTGGGCGCTGTACATGGCCGCGTGCCGTCTCGCCTTCGAGCGGCGAGAGATCGAACTGCACCAGGTGCTCGGGGTGAAAGTCGGCCCGGACGGTGACTCGGGCATGCCCTTGAGGCCGGACTGGGGCGTTTAGCGGGCTCAATGCCGGAAGGCTTCGGCGAGCCACCACGAGCCGCCGTCGTCGGCGATCTTGGCGTCGACGACGAGCGGCGCGTCCCGTGGCCCGCCGAGCCATTCCGTGACGGCGGCCAGATCCTCGACCGACCGCACGGTGATCCCGGCGCAGCCGAAACCTCGTCCGATCGCCGCGATATCGGTGTCGGGGAACCTGACCGTGCTCATGTCCGCGTCGCCGAAATGGTGGATCTCAGCGCCATACGCCGCGTCGTTGTAGACGATGACGACGAGCGGGATACCCAGTCGCACGGCGGTTTCCAGCTCGGAAACGGCCATGTGGAAGCCACCGTCACCGACCCCGACTACCGGCAGGCGCTCCGGACGGGCCAGCGCCGCGCCGATCGCCGTCCCGAGGCCGAGCCCGATGCTTTGGAACGCCTGGGTGAAGCAGAAGCCGTTCTCGTCGGGGACGGACAGGTACGCACTCGGGTAGCCCATGAAATTGCCGGAGTCGATCGAGACCACGCGTTCGGCGGGCAGGATCTCGTCGAGACGCCGGCTGAGCGTGCGCGGATCGATCCTCCCGTCGCCGGATAGGTCGTTATACGGCACGTCGTTCCACCGTGTGCTTTTGAGGGCTTCGCGGCTCCTTCGGTGGCCACGCCTCTCGAGTTCGGCGTGAACGTCCACGGCCGTGCTGGCGACGTCGGCGACGACGCCGAGGTCGATCGGCCGGTGCGCGCCGAGCGCGGCCTGGTCGACGTCGACCTGGACGAGCCGGGCCTCCGGGCAGAGGAGCGTGCCGTGCCGGGTGGTCCACATGTTCAGCGCGCAGCCCCAGCCGATCACGAGGTCGGCGTCCCTGATGAGTTCCGCCGCCTGTGGCGACGAAAAGCCGCCCGCGATCCCGATCGAGTAGGGATCGTCGTGGAAGAGGCCGTGCGCCACCGCCGAAGTCGCCAGCAGCGCCCCGGAAACCTCCGCGAGTTCTTTGAGCGGTGCAGAACCGGCCCGGGCACCACGGCCGGCGATGAATACCGGCCGCCGTGCTTCGACGAGAAGGTCCGCCAGTTTCGCGACCGCCTCGGCGTTAGGCCGGATCGGCGCCGGGCCAGGAATCTTCGGGACCGGGACCGCTTCTGGCGCTTCTTGGGCCTGGACGTCGAGCGGCAGGTTGAGCAGGACGGTGCGGCGCTGTTGCACCGCCGTCCGGTAGGCGCGGACCGTGTCGGCGACCGCGGTGGCCGAGCCGTGCACGCGCTCCGGCACGGCGCCGACGGCGGCCGCGAGCGCGTCCTGGTCCACCCGGAAGTTCGACAGCACCGCCGACGCCGCGGTGTCCCCGGCGAGGACTACCATCGGTGTCCGGCTCTTGGCGGCCTCGGTGATCCCGGTGAGCGCGTTGGTGAGCCCGCACCCCTGATGGAGGCTCAGCACCGACACGCGGCCGCTCATCCGCGCGTACGCGTCGGCCATGTTCGCCGCGCCGCCCTCGTGCCGAGCGGCGACGAACCGCACCCCGCCGGAACGTAATCCGTTGGTGGCCTCGAAATTGCCGCTGCCCACCACCCCGAACGCGGCACCCGCGCCGAGTTCCGCCAGCGTGCGTCCGACCAGCTCCGCGACGTTCATGCCCGTTCGACCAGCGCGTACACCCTGGCGGGGCTGCCGGAACCGCCGACGATCGGGAGCGGGCTGACGACGAGCAGCGATCCGGTGGGCGGCAGGCTCGCCAGGTTCCGCAACTGGGTCAGGCCGTGTTTTCCCGCGCCCAGAAGGAGTTCATGGCAGGGGAAGGCCGGTTCGAGTGCCAGCGCCTGCCCCGCGTCGGTGCCCACGGTCTCCACCCCGAACCCGGTGATCGGTGCCTCCTCCGCGAGCCAGCGAGCGCATTCCGCGGAGACGCCCGGCGAATGCGGACCGTTCTCGTCGTTGTTGAGGAAGGCTTCCTGATCATGCGAACGGGCGTCCCAGCCCGTGCGGTAGAGCAGCCAACCACCTTCGGGCAGCGGCCCGTTCTCACGTTCCCACTCGCGGATGTCTTCCGTGGAGAGCAGGAAATCCGGATCCTCGGCCGCGCGGGCCGTCGCGTCGAGCACCACGGCCGGGGCGACCAGCGTGCGCAGCGGCACCTCGGAGACGTCGTGGCCGTCCTTTCCCGACACCCAGTGCACGGGAACGTCGAGATGGGTCCCGGTGTGCTCGCCGGTGTGGATGTTGTTCCAGTACCAGCGCGGCCCGCGTTCGTCGTACCGGCTGATCTCCTCCAGGCCGAACGGGATCGTGTTCGCGAACGGCTCCGGCAGCTGGAGGATCGGGGTGCTCGCGCTCAACGGGGCGGTGAGGTCGACGACCTCGATCGTGCCCGTGGTGATCGCGGTGTTCAGCTGGGCCAACAACGACATGCGTGCCTCCCGGGAGTGACTGCGGCGTCCTGGGTCACTTTAGGCGGGTTTCGGGGGTGGCGGGATGGCTCGTTCTCGATCGGTGTCAGCGGGAGCGTGATCCCAGGAGTCTGCCGCGGATGCCGTCGAGGTCGGTGTTGCTGACACCGGCAGCGAGGAGATAGTGCTCGACGTCGAGGTCCTCGAGGGTGCCGAGGATGGTGGCTTGGGTCGTGGTGCCGCGATGGGTGAGGACGGACTGGATGATCGGTCCTTGGTCCTCGGTGCCCATCACGGCGAACAGGGGTTTCAGGGCCTCGGTGGACAGGTCGTAGTCCGTTGCGATGGCCTCCGGTCGGACGTCGGCCAGCGCCAGCAGCAGGAGGGTGATCAGGCCGGTGCGGTCTCGGCCCGCGCCACAGTGGAACAGGACACCGCCGGGTCTGCAGTGGGCGAGCGCGGTGATGACAGCGGCGCACCGGCTGGCTTTCCGTTCGAGGAAGAGACGGTAGTAGAGCGGACTGCCGTTGAGTTGCTCACTGTTGATGTGCTGCCAGAACTCGATGTCCTCGACATCGTCGAGGGGTACCTCGATGCGGTCGACGCCGGTCGGTGTGGTCGCGCCTGCGGTGGTGGCGGCGAAGTGCGCCGAGCCCGCCAGCGCTGTCGGGGACTTTGCCGTCGCGGGCCGGATCTCGTCGGCATTGCGCAGGTCGACGATGGTGCGGACACCGGATTGTCGCGCCTGGGACCAGCCCTCGTCGGTGACAAAACGAAGATCAGCCGCCCTGAAGAAGGCGCCGTAGCGCGTCGCATGGCCCGACCTGGTCGGCAAGCCGCCAAGATCTCTGGTGTTGTAGAAGCCTTCCCAGGTCACTGCTCTGCTCGTGCTCATGGTCGAGCATTCTTCCCTCGGCCCGCCGGTTAGAACACGCCCGTGACCTGACCAGACCACTCGTGCAGAGCAGCGTCACAGTGGGTCGGCCACGACCCCGACCGGGCTCAAGCGAATCAAACCTGAGCCGCGGACCGAGGGGCCAGTTAGCAATCACCGGCACGTCACACCACAGAATGCGAATGCAATTCTGGAGCACCTTTCACATTCGCACACCTGTTCGAACACTGGTATTCTTGCGGGGTGTCCAGCCAACGAATCCTCGAACCGCCGCAGGAGCTGTGGCATGCCGGTGCGCGCGAACTCGCGCACGGCGTGGTCGAGCGGTTGTCGGTGGCACGACAGGCTTTGGCCGAGGTCGGGCAGTTCCTGGCCGAGATCGAGTCCCGCGGTCCGATGGAGTTGTTCGGGCACGGATCGACCGCGGGCTGGTTCGCCGAAACCGCCCGCATCAGCCCCAAAGAAGCCCGCGACACCGTGACCCGCGCGCTGGCACTGAACGAAAGCCGGAACCTGGACGGCACCCCCGCCCCCGCTTTCGCCCCCATCGCCGGAGCCGCCGCGGCCGACGGGGACCTCGGGCACCAGCAACTCGACCCACTCCTGGTGGTACTGAAGAAAATCCCCGCCGACGCATCCGCCGAAGACCGCTCCGGCGCAGAACAGATCCTGGTGAACCTGGCCCGCCACGCCGGGCCGCAGCAGATCGTCAACGGCGGCGCCGAACTCATGGCGCACCTGGATCCCGACGGCAACGAGCCCAAAGACGAAGACCTGAAGCCGCCGTCGCGTGAGGTCCATCTCCGGAAACGCGACGACGGCTGGTGGCGGCTCAACGGCCTCCTGGACCCCGAATTCGGCGCGAGAGCCAACGCCCTGTTCGAAACCTGGGGACAACGAAGACCCGCCGACCAAGACGGCAACCGCGACCCCCGCACCCCCGGCGAACGCCACGGCGACGCCTTGTTCGACGCCATCCACTACGCCATGACCAACGACAAAGCACCCACCCTCTCCGGAGACCGCACCACCATCGTGGTCACCATCCCCCTGGAGACCCTGACCTCCGGACTGGGATCCGCCTGCGTGGACGAGATCTCCCAGATCACCGCCCGCCACGCCCGCATGCTCGCCTGCGACGCCAAAATC
>NZ_JBWKEB010000002.1:822048-904435 GCF_056435665.1 Amycolatopsis sp. NPDC043887 | reverse complement strand
GATTGTGGTGATCCACACCAAACCCGGAGGTCCTCCCTCACTTCAAGATCATCTGCCTAGGTGTCCCGCTGTTCACAACCTCCCGGGGCAGTACACCTAGGGCGCGGGACGCCCTGGCCAGGTGAGAGAGCTACGGGTGTGCCGGAGACGCTCAGTGTCTCCAATGTCGCGTTGGGGACTTCCTCGTTCGGCCTCGAAGCCACCGACGCCCGGAACGCCACGTTGCCTTGTCCCTTGAGTAACCGTCCCTGCCCACGAGCTGTCGTCGCGCGGAAAGGAGCGAGGGACCTTTGCGCACCGGGGTGGCAAAGATCCCTCGCGTGGGAGTGTGGCGTGGGGGGTCAGGCCAGGACGTCGGCCAGGTCGGTGGCGGCCAGGCCGTGCGCGGCGGCGACGGGGGCGTTGGTCAGGGCGCCCGCGTGCGTGTTGAGGCCCTTCGCCAGCGAAGCGTCGGCCTGCAGCGCCTTCTGCCAGCCGTGCTCCGCCAGCTGCACGGCGTACGGCAGCGTCACGTTGGTCAGGCCGTAGGTCGACGTCCGGGGCACCGCGCCCGGCATGTTCGCGACGCAGTAGAACACCGACTCGTGGACCTTGTAGGTCGGCTCGTCGTGCGTGGTCGGCCGCGAGTCGGCGAAGCAACCGCCCTGGTCGATCGCGATGTCGACCAGTACGCTGCCCGGGCGCATCCGCGAAACGAGTTCGTTCGAGACCAGCTTCGGCGCCTTCGCGCCGGGCACGAGCACCGCGCCGATGACCATGTCGGCCTCCAGCACGGACTGCTCCACCGACAGCGCGTTCGAGGTCACCGTGCGGATGCGGCCGCCGAAGTCGTTGTCGATCTGACGGAGCCGGTCGACGTTGGTGTCGAGGATCTCGACGTCCGAGCCGAGGCCGAGCGCGACCCGCGCCGCGTTGAGGCCCGCGACACCGCCGCCGATGACGACCACGCGAGCCGGGTGCACGCCGGGGATGCCGCCGGGCAGCACGCCGCGGCCACCGCTCGGCTTCATCAGCGAGAACGCGCCCACCTGCGGGGCCAGCCGTCCGGCCACCTCGGACATCGGCGCGAGCAGCGGCAGCGCGCGGTTCGGGGTCTGCACCGTCTCGTAGGCGATCGCGGTGGTGCCCGCGGCCAGCAGCGCGTCGGTCAGCGGGCGGTCCGCGGCGATGTGCAGATAGGTGAAGAGCACCTGGCCGGCGCGCAGCCGCGGATACTCCTCGGCGATCGGCTCCTTGACCTTGAGCACGAGCTCGCCCTCGGACCAGGTCTCCTCCGCGGTCGCGAGGATCTTCGCACCCGCGGCGAGGTACTCCTCGTCGGTGATGGACGAGCCGAGGCCGGCGCCGGTCTCGACGAAGACGTCGTGGCCGCGCCCGGTCAGTTCGTGCACGCCCGCCGGGGTGAGCGCCACCCGGTATTCATGCTTCTTGATCTCACGGGGGACGGCGATACGCACGGAATGCCTCCTGGCGGCGGGTCTGCGAACAAAGGTGCTGCCACTCACGGTGAGCCACCCGGACGGCGGTGTCATCGTTCGCCCGCGACAGTGTTGAGAACCGATCATGGTTTCGCGAGCACAATCGCTTGACCTCCAGTCAGCTGGAGCTTGCACCTTGGGTCACATGAGAGCCGTGTGGTTGAAAGAGTTCGGCGGGCCCGAAGTGCTCGTCGCGGGCGATGCCCCGGATCCGGTCCCCGCCGCGGGGCAGGTCCTGATCGAGGTGGCGTTCGCCAACATCACGTTCGTCGAGACGCAGTTCCGCGCCGGCGGAGGCGGGCCGTTCCGCGCCGAACCGCCGATGATCCCCGGCAACGGCGTCGGCGGCGTGATCAGCGCGGTCGGGGAAGGGGTCGACCTCGGCCTGGTCGGCAAACGCGTCGTGACCTCGACAGGCGGTTCCGGGGCGTACGCGGAACAGGTCGCGGTCGCCGCCGACGGTGTCTTCGAGGTGCCGGACGGCTTGGCCCTCGACGCCGCGGTGGCGATCCTCGCCGACGGCCGCACGGCGACCGCGCTCGTGACCGCCGCGCGTATCCGGCCCGGCGAGCGCGTGCTGGTGGAAGCAGCGGCGGGCGGTGTCGGCGGGCTGGTCGTCCAGCTCGCCAAGGCGGCCGGTGCCGAGGTCGTCGGCGCGGCGGGCGGCGCGGCGAAGACCGGGCACGTCCGGGAGCACGGCGCGGACGTGGCGGTCGACTACCGCGAGCCGGACTGGGCGGCGAAGGCCGGCGAGGTCGACGTCGTGTTCGACGGGGTCGGCGGCGAGATCGGGCAGAAGTCGTTCGGGTTGCTCAGGCCCGGCGGCCGGATGCTGATCTACGGACTGTCGAGTGGTTCGTGGACGGAGGTGTCCGAAGAAGACGCCGCCGCGCGCGGGGTCACGGTTATCCGCGGCCTCGGCGGACCGGCCGAGATGCGGGCGTTCACCGAGTCGGCACTCGCCGAAGCCGCCGCCGGACGGCTGGAACCCGTGATCGGTCAACGATTCCCGCTCGAACGGGCGGCCGACGCGCACGCGGTCATGCAGACGCGTGGCGCGATCGGCAAGACGTTGCTCGAGGTCTGATGTTCGACGTCGACGAATTCCTCGCCGGTCCGCTCACGGCCAGGGTCGCCACCGCGGGCCCGACCGTGCGCCCGGCCTGGTACCTCTGGGAGAAGCGGGCCTTCTGGATCCTCACCGGACCGTGGGCGCGGCTGGCCGGCCTCGTCCGCGAGTCGCCGTCGATCGCGGTGACGGTCGACGTATGCGACGTCGGCACCGGCCTGGTGCGGCAAGTGCTCGCGCGTGGTGAAGCGGAGGTGCTGCCCTTCGACGTCCCTCGTGGACGCCGGCTGCTGAGCCGGTACCTCGGTCGGGACGAACGCGAATGGGATGCGCGTTTTCGTTCTTACCTGCACGATGATCCCGAGGTGAAAGGGACCGTCTGGGTCCGGATGGTGCCGAAGAGATTCGTCGCCGAAGACCTCGGCTATCGGGTATGACGAACGGCCCTGCAACCTGCGAAACGGTAAATGCAGCACGATCGAGTCAAGATGTTGATCTTACTGGCCGGTAAGCTGCCATTCTGTTCCGCATGACAAATCAGGACTGGCGACGGGAGCGGCGCGTCCGCACCGTCGACACCGAAGGCAATCCGGCAGATGTCATCGTGGGCCTGGTCGAAACCCCGGGAAACGGCTACGAAGCCGCGCTGCGGGTCGACGGCGGCCCCGGTGTTCTTTTGCCGCTTTACCCCGGTGCCGATCTGCTCGCCGCGGTGCGGCAGACCATTGAGGACGGTTATCGCGCCAGCGCGCACTGAACCGTCGGATGTCAGGAAAGGGTCTTTCAAGACGTTTTTCGTCCTGAAAGACCCTTTCCTGACGTCTGGACAAGGTTTTGTCGAACTACAAACTGTTCGTTGTCGAGCATTTTGTAGTGGAATCAGCTCCATCGCAGGGAAACGAGTTGCGTGATCAGTGCCAGCCGGACATCGGGATCGTCGAGGTCCAGCGGGACGAGATCGAGCAGCCGCCGCATCCGGTACCGCAGGGTGTTGGGATGGATCCGGAGTTCCTTCGCGGCCGCGCGCGGGTCTCCGGGATGCCGCAACCATTGATAGAGCGTGTCGACGTAGCCGCTCTCGTGGGCTTCGTCGTGCGCGCGCAGCAAGCCGAGCGGGCCGAGCTCGGCGACCCTCGCGGTACTCGCCGCCGTCGCCCCGCGGTGCAGCGAAAGTGCGGTCCACGCCTCGTCGAAGGCCACGACGCGGCCGGGCACGAGCTTCGCGCGAAGCAGCCCCAGTGCCTCGTCGGCCTGAAGCCGTGACGTCGCGAGCTCGCCGATTTCGCAGGCCGACCCGGCGGCCGCCCGCGGTGTCCCGCCCTTCCTCGACGACGGCAGGGCTTCGAGTGCGGCCCGGAGTTCGTTCCAGCCGTCGCCGTCGGGGACGACCGCGTAGAGCACGCCGCCGAGTTCGGTGGCCACCGGCCGCCTGCCGACACCCTGCGAGATCCGTTCGAGGAGGGCGAGCCGCAGGCCCTCGTCGTCGCGGCCGTCGCCGCCGGAGACCTCGATGACCACGACGCGGTGCGGCTCCTCGGAGAGGTCGAGTTCCGCGATCGCCTTGCGCGGGCTGGCCTTGCCTTCCAGTACGGCACGCAGGAGCTCGGCCGAGACCCGGCGTTGCGAATCGGTGTGCGCGCGGCGGCGCAGCAGGTGCAGCGCGACGACGGGCGCCGCGTCGGCGAACGCGGCCGCGCGTTCGTCGGAGACCGGGCCCGCGACGACCGCCCACATCGACCCCAGCAGCTCACCGCCCATCCGGATCGGCACGATGAGCCGGGGCAGGGTGCCGTCGCGCTGCGCGGGCACGAAGATCGTCTGCCGCCCGCGGGAAAGCTCGCGGAACACCCCTCGCGAACGGAACCGCGCGAGCACGTCGTCGGGGATGCGGCGGCCCATGATCGTGGACACGCGCGCCGAGTCGGTCAGGTCCTGCCTGGCCGAGTAGGCGAGCACCCGCGAGTTGGTGTCCTCGATGGTCACGGGCGCGTCGACCACCGAAGCGACGGCGTCCGCGAGCCGGAACAGGTCACCGGAACCGGGGCCGCCGCCGTCCTCCAGCGCGTCCGACTCGTCGGCCAGCGCGTCGAGGACCGTCCTGAGCAGCCAGACGAGCTGGGCCCACGACGTCGCCGAACGCACCTCGATCAACGCGATGTCCGCCGATTTCGCCGCCCGCTTCACCGAGGGTTTCGCCGCGAGCGGCGGTTTCAGCAGGACGGCGGCGGCGCCTTTGGCCGCGCTGAGCCGGACGAGCTCCGCGGCGTCCGGCGTTTCGGTGATCGCGACACCTAGGACGAGATCCCCCGCGGCGAGGGTGTTGCCGGGTTCGGCGATGACGACGTCGCCGACGGCCGGGGACTCCTCGGGGACCTGGAGGGCGTGCAACAGCGTCGGACCGACCCGATCGACCACGCTCCGCACGGAAACCATGGGGCGATTGTCCAGCAGGTGGGACCGCCGCACACGTCAGACCTCGCGTGGCGTCCGCGCGTCGATGTCTTCCGGCGTGAACCGTTCCCGTTTGGTCGTCAGCGCCCAGCGGTGGCCGTCGGGGTCGACGATGCGGCCGTAGCGCTCGCCGAAGAACATCTCCTCGACCGGCGCCTCCACCCGGGCGCCCGCGAACACCGCGCGCCGCGCGAGGTCGTCGGGATCCTCGGTCTCCAGGACGAGCAGCATCGGGGTGCCGCCGAGGGTGGCGGGCGCGAGCGCGTCGAGCCGCGGGATCTCCTGGCTCACCAGCAGCCGCGCGTCGCCGACGGCGACTTCCACGAACAGCACGACGCCGTTCGGCAGCACGTTGCGGAACAGTTCCACGGCGCCGAACGCCTTGGTGTAGAAAGAAAGCGACGCGTCGACGTCCTTGACGAACAGATGCGGCACCAAACCGAGCGCCCGGCTCACGCCGACTCCGCCCGCTTCAGCAGCCCGGCCTGCCCGGCCACCGCGACGAGCCTGCTCAGGAACTCCGCCTCGCGGGCGGCGACGTCCCGGCCGGCGGGGGTCAGCCGGTAGTAGCGGCGGCGCGAGTCGTGCGGCTGGTCCTCGCTCGTGTCCGGGGCCTCTTCGACCAGGCCGTCGGCGACGAGCCGGGCGAGCGTCCGGTACAGCGTGCCCGGACCGAGTTGGGCGGTGCCGCCGCTCACCTCGTCGACGAAACCCATGATCGCGTAGCCGTGCGCGCGACCTTTCGCGAGCGCCAGCAGGGTCTGGAACGCCGCGGGGGTGAGCTGCGGGTTGCCGTCGGCCATCCGGGAAGCATACACTCCGATCTCGTTATATCCATCATGGATACAAAGGAGCCGGCGTGGCGATTCAAGGTGTGCACAAGATCGTGGTCGGGGTGCGGGATCAGGATCGGGCGAAGAGGTTCTGGTCCGAGGTCGTCGGGTTCGAGATCACCACCGACGTGCCGTACGACGACAAAGGGAACCGGTGGGTCGAGGTCACTTCGGCCGATGGGGTGACGTCGCTCGTTTTGAGTACCGCGCCGGAGGACCTCAAGCGCTTCGAAGTGCGGGACGAACTCCCGACGGGCAACTTCTTCTTCTACGCCGACGACATCGAAAAGACGTATGAGGAGCTTTCGGCGAAGGGAGTCGAGTTCCCCTCCCAGCCGGAGAAGCAGCCGTGGGGCTGGTGGGCGATGTTCACCGATTCGGAGGGCAACAGGTTCGCTCTTCAGGAAAGGAATCCCACCTCCTGAGAGTGGTTGGGTGCTGCGTGCGGCGGAGCTAGCGTCGGTGACAACAGCCGAAACCCCTTGAACCGCTAGGAGAATCGCGATGAGCGCGGACGGATGGTCGTTCGAGACCAAGCAGATCCACGCGGGTGCGGCGCCGGACACCGCCACCGGCGCGCGGGCGACCCCGATCTACCAGACCACCTCGTACGTGTTCCGCGACAGCCAGCACGGCGCCGACCTCTTCAGCCTCGCCGAGCCCGGCAACATCTACACGCGGATCAACAACCCCACGCAGGACGTGCTGGAGCAGCGGCTCGCGGCGCTCGAAGGCGGTGTCGCGGCGCTGGCGTTCGCCTCCGGGAGCGCGGCGACGACGGCGGCCATCCTCAACCTCGCGAACGCGGGCGACCACTTCGTCTCCAGCCCCTCCCTCTACGGCGGCACCTACAACCTCTTCCACTACACGCTGCCGAAGCTCGGCATCGAGGTCTCGTTCGTCGAGGATCAGGACGACATCGAGCAGTGGAAGGCCGCCGTCCGGCCCAACACCAAGCTGTTCTTCGCCGAGACGCTGGCCAATCCGGGCAGCAACGTGCTCGACATCCGCGCGGTCGCCGACGCCGCGCACGAATCCGGTGTCCCGCTGGTCGTCGACAACACCGTGCCGACCCCGTACCTCGTGCGCCCGATCGAGCACGGCGCAGACATCGTGGTCCACTCGGCGACCAAGTACCTCGGCGGGCACGGCACCACGGTCGCCGGTGTGCTGGTCGACGGCGGCACCTTCGACTTCGGCGAGGATCCGGCGCGGTTCCCCGGATTCAACGAAGCCGACCCGAGCTACCACGGCCTCAAGTACTGGGAGGCCCTCGGCCCGGGAGCGTACGCCGCCAAGGCCCGGGTCCAGATCCTGCGCGACACCGGCGCCGCGATCGCGCCGTTGAACAGTTTCCTGATCCTGCAAGGAATCGAGACACTTTCGCTGCGTCTGGAGCGGCACGTGGCCAACGCGCAGGCACTGGCCGAATGGCTGGAGCAGCGCGACGAGGTCGAAAAGGTGTACTACGCCGGGCTGCCGTCGAGCCCGCACCACGAGGCGGCGAAGAAGTACCTGCCGAAGGGTGCCGGCGCGGTGCTGTCGTTCGATCTGCGCGGCGGTGTCGAAGCCGGACGGGCCTTTGTGGACGGTACGGAACTGCACAGCCAGCTGGTCAACATCGGTGACGTGCGCAGCCTGATCGTGCACCCGGCCTCGACCACGCACAGTCAGCTCACGCCCGAGGAGCAGGCCTCCAGCGGGGTCACGCCGGGTCTCGTGCGGCTCGCCGTCGGGCTGGAAGGGATCGAGGACCTCAAGGCCGATCTCGAGGCCGGATTCCGGGCGGCCAAGGCCGCTCTGTGACCGGTGCGTGGCGAGAGGGAGAGCCGCCTGGACGTCGCCGGTTCGTCGGCGGCGTCCAGGCGCTCGAAACCGGCGGGACGCTGCCTTTCACCCTCGCCTACGAGACCTGGGGAACGCTGAATTCCAGCGCCTCCAACGCGATCCTCGTCGAGCACGCGCTGACCGGGGACAGCCACGCCGTCGGCCCCGCGGAGGAAGGCCACGTCAGTCCCGGCTGGTGGGACGGCCTGATCGGGCCGGGCAAGGCGATCGACACCGACGCCTTCTTCGTGGTGGTCCCGAACGTACTCGGCGGCTGCCAGGGCTCGACCGGCCCGTCTTCGCGGCATCCGGACGGAAAGCCTTGGGGCAGCAGGTTTCCCGCCGTGACCGTCCGGGACCAGGTGGGCGCCGAGGCCGTCCTCGCCGACGCGCTGGGCATCGGCCGGTGGGCCGCGGTGGCCGGTGGCTCCATGGGCGGCATGCGCGCGCTGGAATGGGCGGTGAGCGAGCCGGATCGGGTCGCGGCGCTGCTCGTGCTCGCGTCGACGGCGCAGGCGTCGGCGGACCAGATCGCCTGGGCCGCGCCGCAACTGCACGCCATCCGCGCGGATCCGGGCTGGCACGGCGGCGACTACTACGACGTCCCCGGCGGCGGCCCGGAGGCCGGCCTCGGTATCGCGCGCCGTATCGCGCACGCGACCTATCGCAGCGAAGCCGAACTGGCGCAACGCTTCGGCCGGCGTTACCAAGACGGTGAAGACCCCTTGCGCGGCGGGCGGTTCGCCGTCGAGTCCTATTTGGACCATCATGCCGGGAAGCTTTCCCGCCGATTCGACGCCGGCAGCTACGTGGTGCTCACCGAATCGATGAGCACGCACGACGTCGGTCGCGGGCGGGGCGGGGTCGCGAGCGCGCTCGGCCGGATCACCGCGCGCACGGTCGCGGCCGGGGTGGACAGTGACCGGCTCTACCCGCTGTACCAATCGCAGGCCATCGCGGACGGGATCGACGGGGCGGAGTTCGCCGTCATCGGCTCGCCGTACGGGCACGACTCGTTCCTGATCGAGACCGAGCAGATCGCGCGGCTGGTGAAGCTGCTGCTCGATCAGGTGACTCGCGTGATGTCCGGCTGATCACGCGTGTCGTCCCTTACGGGCTAGTCGGTGGTACCTACTGGCGCGGGGAAGGTGCCGTTGCGAAAGCCACTTTCGCAACGCGGCCCGCCGGACTGTCCGCCCTGCCGCCGACGCTCAGTGTCCCCAATGTCGCATCGGAGACACTGAGCGTCTCGAATGCGACATTGGGAACCTGGCGGCTCCTCGGAGCCAGGACACCGCCTAGTCCGCCACGGCGTCCGAGATCCAGGGCGCCACCGGCAGATCCCGGTCCAGGCATTCCGCCGACAGCCGGATCGTCCAGCGCAGCGCCTGCAGCACGAGGCTGTCGACCTCGTCCGGCGCGGCGTTGGCGAGCGCGATCTCGACCTGTTCCTGCGCGGCCTCGCTGTTGCCGTGCACCTCGGCCAGCAGCGTGCGCACGGCCGTCCGCACGGGCGGGTCCGCCTGGTCGATCGAGACCTCTTCGCCGTCTTCGTCGAACACCTGGACCTTGACCGGCGCGCTGCCGCCGTCACCGAGGGTCGACACCATGGCGCTGCATTCACCGAAGAGCATCATCACGAGCTCTTTGGTCTCTTCGGAGCGGGCTTGGGGCTCGACGGCGGTCGGCGTGAGCTCGTCGAGCGCCTCGGCGTCCTCCCCGAGGCTGATCGCCACGAGCGCGCGCTGCGCCTTTTCGACGAGCCTCCGCTCGTACTCGCTCCTGTCCGGCTCCACGTGCCTATCAAACACCAGAGGACGGAAAAGTGGGGATAGGCCGAAACCCGGACGTGGTCACTTGGCGGCGTGCAGTGCACCCAGCGCGAGGCGGCAGAGCATTTCGGCCAGTTCGCTGTCACCGAGATGGCGGTTGTACGGCGTCGAGTTGATCAACCCGAAGACCGCGTGCGCCGCCGACCGCGCCTGACGCTCGCCGATCCCGGGGACGGCGTCACTGATCGCGCGCACCCAGACCTCGACGTACTGGCGCTGCAGGGCCCGGACCTGTTTGCGATCACTGTCGGTGAGATTGGCGAGGTTGCGTTCCTGGACGGTGATCAACGCGGGATGCGCGAGCGCGAAGTCGACGTGGAAGTCCACCAGTGCTTCGAGGACCTCGCCCGGCTCGTCCCGCTGGCTCGCCCTCGCCGTCCCGCCGTCGAGCAGATAGCGGCTGATCGAGTTCAGCATCTCGCCGAGGATGGCGTCCTTGCTGCGGAAATGCCGGTACAGCGCCGGACCCGAGATGCCGACGGCCGCGCCGATGTCGTCGATGCCGACGCCGTGGAAACCGTGGTGGGCGAAGAGCTCGGCGGCGGCGGCCATGATCTGTTCGCGCCTGTTCGCCTTCTCGCCGTTCACGAGTGGGGTGGGGTTCGCCGGCATCTGGCCATATTAAGGCCGCACAGCTCGAGGCACGCTTTTCCGCCGAGAGCTCATCATCACAGTAAGCGAGCGCCGACACGCCACCCTTACTTCCAGCCTGAGCCAAGCGGGTTACCTGGGGAAATGACCCTGTTGCGTGGGGCTACCACCTGGTAATGCTGTCTCTCGTTAACTTGTCACGAAGGAGTGACCATGGCCGTCCCTGCTCGGATCAAAGCCCTTTCCTTCACTCGTTTTGGTGCGGCCCTGGGGGTCGCTGTCCTTGCCACCCTCGGTCTCGCGGGCACCGCCCAAGCGGCGACCAACTACGTGGCGCTCGGTGACTCGTACTCGTCCGGCGTCGGTGCCGGCAGCTACGGGAACTCGGGCGACTGCATGCGCAGTGCCAACGCCTATCCCCAGCTGTGGGCCAACGCCCACGCCGGGACCACCTTCAAGTTCGTCGCGTGCTCGGGGGCGCGCACCGGCGACGTCCTCAACCAGATCGCGAACGTCACCTCCAGCGCCACGCTGGTGACGGTCTCGGTCGGCGGCAACGACGCCGGGTTCGCCGACGTCATGACCACCTGCACCACCGGCAGCGACCAGACCTGCATCAACCGGGTCAACACCGCGAAGACGTACGTGAACAACACGCTTCCGGGGCTGCTGAACAACGTCTACAGCAAGATCAAGGCGAAGGCGCCCGGCGCGAAGCTGGTCGTCCTCGGGTACCCGCGCTTCTACACCGTGCCGGGTTCGTGCTCGGTCGGGCTGAGCGACACGAAGCGCACCGCGATCAATTCGGGTTCCGACGCGCTGGCGTCGGTGCTCTCGGCCCGTGCCGCGGCGAACGGTGCGAAGTTCGTCGACGTGCGGGGCGCGTTCACCGGGCACAACATCTGCTCGTCGGCCGACGACTACCTGCACAGCCTCACCTGGCCGATCGTGAACTCGTATCACCCGACGGCCGCCGGTCAGCGGGGCGGCTACTACAACCCGCTGGTCTCCGCGATCGGCTGATCGTTTCGCGCGTGAAGGCCCCCTTCCCTCGGCTCAGCCAAGGGGAAGGGGGCCTTCACGCGCTTCGAGGGATGCGGTGGACAGAGCGGGTTAGTGGGCGTTAACCTGGGCGAGCGAGTTAACGACGGCTAACTTGGCGACGAGGAGCCATGGACACACCCGTACTGAGCACTTCTGCCGATCCGGGCAGCGACGAGTACGCCCGCAGCGTCACCTCCCACGCCGAGCTGGTCGAGGATCTGCGCAAGCGGCTCGCCGCGGCCCGGCTCGGGGGCCCGGAGAAATCCCGCACCCGCCACGTCGAGCGGGGCAAACTCCTGCCACGCGACCGGGTCGACACCCTCCTCGACCCGGGTTCGCCGTTCCTGGAGTTGTCCCCGCTGGCCGCTACCGGACTGTACGACGACGAGGCGCCCTCGGCCGGGATCATCACCGGAATCGGGCGGGTCTCCGGACGCGAATGCGTGATCGTCGCCAACGACGCGACGGTCAAGGGCGGCACCTACTACCCGATGACGGTCAAGAAACACCTGCGCGCGCAAGAGGTCGCGCTGCACAACAACCTGCCGTGCGTCTACCTGGTCGACTCCGGCGGCGCGTTTCTGCCCAGGCAGGACGAGGTCTTCCCGGATCGTGAGCACTTCGGCCGGATCTTCTACAACCAGGCCACGATGTCGGCGCGCGGCATTCCCCAGATCGCCGCGGTGCTCGGGTCCTGCACCGCCGGCGGCGCGTACGTCCCGGCCATGAGCGACGAAGCGGTCATCGTGCGGAACCAGGGCACCATCTTCCTCGGCGGCCCGCCGCTGGTGAAGGCCGCGACAGGCGAGGTCGTCACGGCGGAGGAGCTCGGCGGCGGCGACGTCCATTCGCGTCAGTCCGGCGTCACCGACCACCTGGCCGAGGACGACGCCGACGCGTTGCGCATCGTTCGCTCGATCGTGTCGACTTTGGGGCCGCGGACGCCGCGTCCTTGGGACGTCCTCCCGACGGAGGCTCCGGTCGCCGACCCGAACGAGTTGTACGGCGTCGTCCCGACCGACCCGCGCGTGCCCTACGACGTCCGCGAGGTCATCGCCCGGATCGTCGACGGCAGCCGGTTCGGCGAGTTCAAGAAGGAGTACGGCTCGACGCTGGTCACCGGGTTCGCCCGGATCCACGGCCACCCCGTCGGCATCATCGCGAACAACGGCGTGCTGTTCGCCGAGTCCGCGATGAAGGGCGCGCACTTCATCGAACTGTGCGACAAACGCTCGATCCCGCTGCTGTTCCTCCAGAACATCACCGGTTTCATGGTCGGCAAGGCCTACGAGGCGGGCGGCATCGCCAAGCACGGCGCGAAGATGGTCACCGCGGTGGCCTGCGCGCGCGTGCCGAAGCTGACCGTCGTCATCGGCGGCTCGTTCGGCGCGGGCAACTATTCGATGTGCGGCCGCGCGTACTCGCCGCGGTTCCTGTGGATGTGGCCGAACGCGCGGATCTCCGTGATGGGTGGCGAGCAGGCGGCGTCGGTGCTTTCGACGGTCCGCCGGGACGCCATCGAGGCTCGCGGCGGCGAATGGTCCACAGAGGACGAAGAGGCCTTCAAGGAGCCGATCCGAGACCAGTACGAGGCGCAGGGCAGCCCGTACTACTCGACGGCGCGGCTGTGGGACGACGGTGTGATCGACCCGGCGGACACCCGCACGGTGCTCGGCCTCGCGCTGTCCGCGACGGCCAACGCGCCCTTGTCCGATGTCAACTACGGCGTCTTCAGGATGTGAGCATGTTCGACACGGTTCTGGTCGCCAACCGCGGGGAGATCGCCGTCCGCGTGATCCGCTCGCTGCGGGGGCTCGGCATCCGTTCGGTCGCGGTGTACAGCGACGCGGACGCCGACGCCCGGCACGTCCGGGAGGCGCACACCGCCGTCCGCATCGGCCCGGCCGAAGCGGCGAAGAGTTACCTGTCCATCCCGGCGATCGTCCAGGCGGCGGTCGACACGGGCGCGCAGGCGGTCCACCCCGGTTACGGCTTCCTCGCGGAGAACGCGGAATTCGCGCGTGCCTGCGCCGACGCCGGCCTGGTCTTCATCGGCCCGCCGGTCGAGGCCATCGACGCCATGGGTGACAAGATCCGCGCCAAGGCGACGGTGTCCAAGGCCGGTGTCCCGGTGGTGCCCGGTGCGTCCGATGTGGACATTCCCGAAGGCGGGTTCGCGGCCGCCGCGGAAAAGGTCGGCTTCCCGCTGCTGCTCAAGCCGTCCGCCGGTGGTGGTGGCAAGGGTATGCGGCTGGTCACCGGACTTTCCGAATTGGACGCGGCGGTCGAGTCCGCGCGCCGTGAGGCCAAGGGTTCCTTCGGTGACGACACCCTGCTCATGGAGCGGTTCGTCACCACGCCGCGCCATATCGAGATCCAGGTGCTCGCCGACACGCACGGCAACGTGATCCACCTCGGCGAGCGCGAGTGCAGTCTTCAGCGGCGGCACCAGAAGATCATCGAAGAGGCGCCGTCGGTGCTCCTCGACGAAGCCACGCGCGCGAAGATGGGCGCGTCCGCGGTCGAGGCCGCGCGCTCGGTGGGTTACGTCGGCGCGGGGACGGTCGAGTTCATCGTTTCGGCCACCGCGCCCGACGAGTTCTTCTTCATGGAGATGAACACCCGCCTCCAGGTCGAGCATCCGGTGACCGAGCTGGTCACCGGGCTGGATCTCGTGGAGTGGCAGGTCAAGATCGCCGCGGGGGACGTGCTCACCGTGGCGCAGGACGACGTCCGGCTGGACGGCCACGCCGTCGAAGCCCGTGTCTACGCCGAAGACCCCGCTCGCGGCTTCATCCCGACGGGGGGAACCGTGCTCGCGGTCCACGAGCCGTCCGGCGAGGGCGTGCGCGTCGACTCGTGGATGAGCGAGGGCGCGGTCATCGGCTCGAACTACGACCCGATGCTGGCCAAGGTCATCGCCTGGGGCCCGGATCGCGCGGCCGCGTTGCACCGGCTCGATCTGGCGCTCGCGGACACCGCGCTGCTCGGCGTCGGCACCAACGTCGCCTTCCTGCGCGGGCTCCTCGCCGACGGCGACGTCCGCGACGGCGAGCTCGACACCGGACTCGTCGACCGGCGACTGTCCACTTTGGTCTCCGAGGAGGTGCCGCCGGAGTTCTTCGTGGCGGCGGCGCTCGACAGGCTGCTTTCCCTGCAACCGCGGGGAGCCGTCATCGATCCTTGGGACGTGCCGGACGGCTGGCGGCTCGGCGGATCCGGCGGGATCGACTTCGCGTTGAAGTCGGGAAGTTCCGAAGTCGTCGTGCGGGTGCAGGGCACTCCGGCGAACGCGCTCGTGAGCGTCGACGGCGCCGAGCCGGTACGGGTTTCCGCGCGACGCGAGGGTGATCTGCTGGAAGTCCGGCATCCCACCGGTTTCCACCGCTATCGGCACGCGGCCGGGAGCGGGCGGACGGTGTGGCTCGCGCGTGACGGTCACAGCTTCGCGATCGGCGAGCGCGAGAGGCTGCGCTCGGCGGCCGGTGCCGCGGGCGGCGCCGGACCGGTCACCAGCCCGATGCCCGGAACCGTGCTGGTGGTCAAGGCCGCCGCCGGTGACGTCGTGAGTGCCGGGACGCCGCTCGTGGTCGTCGAGGCGATGAAGATGGAGCACACGATCACCGCGCCGATCGACGGCGTGGTCAGCGAACTCCCCGTCCGGGCGGGCCAACAGGTCGCGCTGGACGAGACGGTAGCCGTTGTGACACCCCAAAAGGATGAGCGATGATCGACTTTCGGCTGGATGACGAGTACGAGGCGCTGCGCAAGACGGTCGAGGAGTTCGCGCGCTCCGAGGTCGCCCCGGTCATCGGCGACCTCTACGAGCGGGAGGAGTTCCCGTACGAGATCGTCGCGAAGATGGCCGAGATGGGCCTGTTCGGCCTGCCCTTCCCCGAGGAATACGGCGGCATGGGCGGCGACTACTTCGCGCTCTGCCTGACCCTGGAGGAATTGGCGCGCGTCGATTCCTCGGTCGCGATCACCGTCGAGGCGGGTGTTTCCCTGGGCGCCATGCCGATCTACCGGTTCGGCACCGAGGAGCAGAAACAGAAGTGGCTTCCGGAGCTGTGCGCCGGCACCGCGCTCGGCGCCTTCGGGCTCACCGAGCCCGGCGGCGGCTCGGACGCCGGTGCCACCCGCACGCGCGCGAAACTCGACGGCGACACCTGGGTGATCAACGGCAGCAAGTCGTTCATCACCAACTCCGGCACCGACATCACGAAACTGGTCACGGTCACCGCCGTCACCGACGTGAAGGAGAACGGGCGCAAGGAGATCTCGGCGATCATCGTCCCGTCCGGCACCCCGGGTTTCGCCGTCGCGCCGAAGTACTCCAAGGTCGGCTGGAACTGCTCGGACACGCACGAGCTCTCGTTCGACGACGTCCGCGTTCCGGCCGAGAACCTGGTCGGCGAACGCGGCCGCGGTTACGCCCAGTTCCTGTCCATTTTGGACGAAGGCCGGGTCGCGATCGCCGCGCTGAGCGTCGGGCTCGCGCAGGGTTGCGTCGACGAATGCCTGACCTACGTCAAGGAACGCGAGGCGTTCGGGCACAAGATCGGTGAGTACCAGGCGATCCAGTTCAAGATCGCCGACATGGAGGTGCGCACGCACACCGCACGGCTGGCGTACTACGCGGCGGCGTCGAAGATGCTGCGCGGCGAGCCGTTCAAGAAGGAGGCGTCGATCGCGAAGCTCGTCGCGTCGAACGCCGCCATGGACAACTCGCGCGACGCGACGCAGATCTTCGGCGGGTACGGCTTCATGAACGAGTTCCCGGTGAGCCGTTTCTACCGGGACGCGAAGATTCTCGAGATCGGTGAAGGGACCTCGGAGGTGCAGCGGATGCTGATCGCGCGGCACCTCGGCGTCGCCTGACACCCTTGACCATGCAGATAACTATACCGGTATAGTTATCTGCATGGTCGGGCTGAAATCCGCCGCCGAGCTGGACGCCATGCGCGAGTCCGGCCGTGTCGTGGCGCAGACGTTGCACACCGTGAAAGAGGCGTCGGCGATCGGCGTGAGCCTGAAAGAACTGGACGAGATCGCCGCGCAGGTGATCCGGGACGGTGGCGCGAAGCCGTCGTTCCTCCACTACCAGCCGCATTCCGCCCCGGCGCCGTTTCCCGCCGTGATCTGCGCGAGCGTCAACGACGCCGTGGTCCACGGCATCCCGTCGGACCACCGGCTGAGTGACGGCGACCTGGTCAGCATCGACGCCGGCGCCTACATCGACGGCTGGCACGGCGACGCGGCGATCAGTTACGTCGTCGGCGAGGCCGATCCCGCCGACCTCGAACTCATCGCGACCACCGAACGCGCGCTGGCCGCGGGGATCGCCGCCGCGCTGGCGGGCGGCAGGATGGGCGATATTTCCCATGCCGTCGGCGCGGTCGGTCGCGAAGCCGGGTACGGCCTCCTCGCTCACCATGGCGGGCACGGGATCGGCCGCAGCATGCACGAGGATCCGCATCTGCCGAACGAGGGTAAGGCGGGGCGCGGCATGCGGCTCAAGCCGGGGCTGGTGCTGGCGATCGAGCCGATGTTCATCGCCGACGGCCGCGACGGCTACCGGATCGAGGACGACGGCTGGACGCTGCGCACCGTGCGCGGCGCCAGGGCCGCGCACGTCGAACACACGGTAGCGATCACCACAGAAGGCCCGCGCGTGCTCACGATGTTGTAGAACGGAAGGATGAGCGACTTCATCATCCGCCAGGGTGGTTCTGGGGACTTCCAAACGTTGCTGGACATGTTCGACGAGGTCGTCGCGTGGCTGGCCTCGCGCGGCAGCGAAGGGCAGTGGGGGACCGAGCCGTGGTCTACGATCCCGAAGCGGGTCGAGCGGGTCCGAGGAATGGCGGACGGGCCGGGGCTGTACCTCGCCGAGATCGACGGCCAAGTGGCCGGTGCGATCATCCTCGGTGACCGTTTCCCGCATGTCTCGCCGGTCGACGAACCGGAGATCTACATCGGCTTGCTGCTGACCTCGCGCCGGTTCACCGGTCACCGGGTCGGCTCGCGGCTCATCGAGTTCGCGCTGACCGAGGCGCGGGAACGCGGTATCGGCCTGGTGCGGGTCGATTGCTGGGCGGGCGGCGACGGCGACCTGCAGCGCTATTACGAGAGCCAGGGCTTCAAGCCGACGGAGCGCTTCGACGTCAAGGGCTGGATCGGGCAGGTGTTCGAGCAGTGTCCGTAGGACTGGCGTCCTCGCGGCTTCCGGTGCACCATAGTTGACACATCGCCAACAGTGCCCCGGACAGCGAAGCCGCGGAGGAGCCCAGCATGGCCAAGCGTGAACGTTCCCTGGCAGGCAAGGTCGTCGTGATCACCGGAGCGGCGCAGGGCATCGGGGCCAGCACCGCGACGGCGCTGTCCCGGCTCGGCGCCAAGGTGGTCATCGGCGACCTGGACCAGGTCCTCGCCGAGAAGACCGCGGCCGAACTGGGCGCGGAGGCGCTGCCGCTCGACGTCACCGACACGCGCGGCTTCACCGAGTTCCTCGACGAGGTCGAGCGGCGCGTCGGCCCGATCGACGTGCTGATCAACAACGCGGGCATCATGCCGCTCGCACCGCTCGAAGAAGAGGACGACGCGGCGACCCGCAGGCTGCTCGAGATCAACCTGCACGCGGTCATCCACGGCACCAGGGAAGCCGTGAAGCGGATGCGCCCGCGTGGCACCGGCCACATCGTCAACATCGCTTCGATGGCGGGAAAGGCGGGCTTCCCCGGCGCCGCCACCTACTGCGCCACGAAACACGCCGTCGTCGGCCTGTCGGAATCGGTGCATCTGGAATTGCACGGCACGGGCGTGCTGGTGTCCTGCGTGATGCCCGCGGTGGTGCGCACGGAACTGGCCAGCGGGCTCGGCGAGGCGAAGTTCTTCAAATCGGTGCAGCCGGAAGATGTGGCGCAGGCCATTGTCGATGCGTTACGCCGTCCCAAGTTCGACGTCTTCGTGCCCGCGTCGCTGGACGCCATGGGCAGGATCACACGGCTGCTTCCGCGCCGCCTCGGCGAAGGCCTGCTTCGCGCGCTCGGCGGCGACAAGATTCTTTCCTCCGCAACGCATTCCAGTGCTCGCGCGGAGTACGAATCGCGTGCCGCGCGGAGTGCTCCAGGGGCGGAAAAGGGCACCGATTCTTAACTCGTACGGCCTAGCCACTGTCCGAAATGGACGACCTGTGGCGGCCGGGGTGTTGAGTCGTGCGCTCCCAGGCGGCAAGATTACGTCTTACCGCGTTGATTCCCCAGGAGGCACACCATGGCCACACCCCCGGCACGGCTCGCCGCCGCCGCGTCGAACGTCGTCGGGAAGGTGCTGCACGGTGGTGTCGCCGATCTTCGCCCGGTGCCGCGCGTCCTGATCGACCAGGGCCCGAATCGTTCGCTGTACCGGCTGACGAACGGCAAGAGCCCCCAGTCGGGCCCGCCGGTGCTGCTGGTGCCGCCGCTGGCCGCGCCCGCGCTGTGCTTCGACCTGCGCCGCGGGTGCAGCCTCGCCGAGCACCTGGTCGAGGGCGGCCGCAACACGTACCTGGTCGACTACGGGAACGTCGCCTTCTCCGACCGGCGCCTCGGCATCGAGCACTGGATCGAGGAGGTGCTCCCGCGCGCGATCCGCAAGGTCAGCGAGGACTCCGGTGGCCAGGGCGTGCACGTCGTCGCGTGGTGCCTCGGCGGGATCTTCTCGTTGCTGACCACCGCCGACCAGCCCGATCTGCCGATCGAGTCGATCGCCACCATCGCGTCGCCGTTCGATTTCACCGCGATCCCGCTGATCGCCCCGTTCCGCCCGCTGGTCGACCTCACCGGCGGCCACCTGCTGACCCCGTTCTACCGGGCGCTCGGCGGCGCACCGTCCTATTTGGTCAGCCGCGTCTTCCGGGCGACCGGGATCAGCAAGGAGATCACCAAACCCCTTGCCATCCTGAAGAATCTCGACGACCGGGACTACCTGGCGCAGATCGAGGCCGTCGACCACTTCATGGACAACATGATCGCCTACCCCGGGCGTACGTTCGGCCAGATCTACCACCGGTTCTTCCGCGCCAACGACCTCGCCGAGGGCACGGTCGACCTCAACGGCCGCATCATCGCGCTGTCCGGGGTCAAGGTGCCGACGCTGGTCATCGCCGGGCAGAACGACACGATCGCGCCGCGCGCGGCCGTCGAACGGCTCACCGAGCTGCTGGACAACTCGCCGTCGGTGACCTTCGAGACCGCGCCCGGTGGGCACCTCGGCGTCCTCACCGGCCGGAAGGCCCGCGGGACCACGTGGCGCTACCTCGACCGTTTCCTCGACGAACAGGCCGCTTGAGCCTCGTCTTCGGTGCGCTGGGTGATGGCGCTGCGCAAGGACTGGCGTGGCGCGATCATGTCCACCATCTCGGTGATCTGGCGCCAGGCGTCGGCGATCTCGGCCGTCGCGCGGTCGCGTTGCAGGACGACCGTGGACAACACGAGCGCGGTGAGGCCGACGGTGGCGTCGAAGGCCTGGACGTGCAGCATCCGGGCGGCCAGTTCGTAGGAGCCGTAAGGACCGAGCCCGCGTATGGCGGCGATGATCGTGACGGTGCAGACGCACAAGGAGCACAGCAGCGCCCCGGCCTGCCGGAAGCGCAGCGCCGCCCACACGAGCACGGGGAAGACCAGGAACAGCTTCGCCGTCGTCGTGGACGCGAGGATCGACGTGCCGACGGCGAAGAGCGCGAGCGTCGCCGCCTCGCCCCAGCGGAGGAGCGGAACCCGCCTGGGCAGACGGAACCTCGGCGCTAGAAGCAGCAACGGCGTGATCGTCAGGACGCCCATCGCGTCGCCGGTCCACCACACGAGCGCGGTCGCCCAGAAGTCGCCGGGGCTCAGCGCGCCGCCGACGATCAGCACGCCGGTGCCCAGTGCGGCGCTGAAGGCCGTGCCCCCGATCGCTCCGACCGCCACCAGGAGGACGGCGTCGGGAAGCCGGTCGAGCTCGTTGCGGAAACCTAGCCGCCGCATGACCGCGTACGCCAGCATCGGGCCGATCGTGTTGCCCGCGGAGATCGCCAGGACCGTGCCCAGCGAAGGACCGAGGGCGATGTTCGTCAGGAGGGCGCCGAGGAAGATGCCCGGCCAGAGCCGGGGCCCCAGGAGCATCGGCACCGCCAGCGCGACACCGGCGGCCGGCCACAGCGGCGAGATCTGTCCTCGCACGATCGCCCACTGGATCCCGATCCGGGCGGTGGCGAAGTAACAGATCGTGACGCCGAGGACGATGAGACACCAGCGTGCGGCGGGGGAAAGCGGTCTCATCACGACTCCGGCCTTCGCTGGCTGAGGAAGCTAGGAGAGTACCCCTGTCCAGCGGCCGCGGAGGTGTTGTCGAAATGGTGGAAATAAACGGGCTCGTGAGTGGCAAGGACGGTTCTAACCGTCCTTGCCACTCACGAGCCCCACGCCTTACTTGAGCTCCGCCGACGTCTTGCCCAGGATCCGGCGCGCCACGATCAGCTGCTGGATCTGTTGCGTGCCTTCGAAGATGTCCAGGATCTTCGCGTCCCGGCTCCACTTCTCCAGCAGCGATTCCTCGGTGTAGCCGAAGGTTCCGGCCAGCTCGACGCATTTCAGCGTGATCTCGACGACCGACCGGCCGGCCTTCGCCTTGGCCATCGAGGCCTGCAGCGAGTTCGGCTTGCGGTTGTCGGCCATCCACGCCGATTCCATGGTCAGCAGGTACGCCGATTCGTAGTCCGCCTCCAGCTGCAGGAACGTCGCGGCGGCGGCGTGCTGGCTGTGGACGGGCTTGTCGTAGTCGATGGTCACCCCGGCGTCGGTGAGGATCTTCCGGGTCTCCTCCAGCGCCGCGCGGGCGACACCGATGGCCATGGCGGCGACCAGCGGGCGGGTGTTGTCGAAGGTCTGCATGACCCCGGCGAAACCCTTGGCGGTGTCGATCTCCGGCGTGCCGAGGAGGTTCTCCTTGGGCACGCGGACGTTCTCGAACCGCAGCACGGCGGTGTCGGAGGCACGGATGCCGAGCTTGTGCTCGACGCGCACCACCTCGAAGCCGGGTGTGCCCTTCTCGACGACGAACGACTTGATCGCCGCGCGGCCCTTCGTCTTGTCCAGCGTGGCCCAGACGACGACCGCGTCGGCGCGCTCGCCCGCGGTCACGAAGATCTTCTCCCCGTTGAGCACGTACTCGTCGCCGTCCAGGCGCGCGGTCGCGGTGATCGCGGCGGAGTCCGAGCCGCAGTCCGGCTCGGTGATCGCCATCGCGGCCCACAGCCCGGAGAACTTCTTGAGCTGTTCATCCGTGGCGACCGAGCCGATGGCGGCGTTGCCGAGCCCCTGGCGCGGCATGGACAGCAGCAGACCGACGTCGCCCCAGCACATCTCGATCGTGCCGAGCACGATGTTGAGGTTGGAACCGTTGCGGTTGCCCGGTTTCTCGTTCTTCTCGGACCGGCGGACACCCGCCGCGCCCGCACCGCCCTCGCCGGAGGAGTTCAGCCCGTCCAGCAGCGCGGCGAACATGTCGAGTTCGGCCGGATAGGTGTGCTCGGCGCGGTCGTACTTGCGCGAGATCGGCCGGAACACCTCGGCCGCGGCCTGGTACGCCTGGTTGATCAGGGTGCCGGCCTTCTTCGGAACCTCAAGGTTGATCATGACTGCCTTTCGAAAGTCCTGGGTCGTGTCCTGTGAGTCCGTTCGGTGGGCTTCGTGATCCAGGTGGTTTTGGTGCCGTCAGTGGCCGCCTGGGCGCGAAGACCGCGGACATGACTTGCAGGGCACGACCTAAAGAAGGACGGCGCCTTCCATCACGCCGATCGCACGGAGGTCGCGGTACCAGCGTTCGACCGGGTGTTCCTTGACGAACCCGTGCCCGCCGAGGAGCTGCACCCCGGCGCTGCCGATCTGCATCCCCTTGTCGGCGGCCAGTTTCCGGGCCAGCGCGACCTCGCGGGCGTACGGCTTGCCCTGTTCGGCGCGGGAAGCGGCGCGGAGCGTGACCAGCCGCAACCCTTCCAGCTCGATGGCGATGTCGGCCACCGAGAACGCGACGGCCTGCCGGTGGCTCACCGGTTCGCCGAACGCCTTGCGCTCGTTGACGTACGGCACCACGTAGTCGAGGACGGCCTTCGCGGTACCGGCGGCCAGTGCGGCCCAGCCGAGCCGCGAGAGCCGGACGACCTCGGTGAAGACCTCGGCCTTGCCGCCGCCGAGCAGCGCACCGGCCGGAAGGGCGACCTTCTCCAGGTGCAGCTTCCCGGTCGCCGCGCCGCGCAGGCCCATCGCCGGTTCGTTTTCGATGGTGACACCGGAGTTCGACGACTCGACGAGGAACAGCGCCGGGCCGCGGCCTTCCAGGTCGGCCGACACGATGAACAGCTCGGCGTCGGCGGCCCTCGGGACCAGCGACTTCACACCGTCGAGCTGGTAGCCCTTCGGCGTGCGGCGGGCCTTGGTCGCGGGCTTGAACGGGTCGAACAGCGCGGTGCGCTCCTGCAGCGCGAGCGCCGCGGCCGGGACGTTCTCGCCGACGAACGCGGGCAGGTAGTCCGCCTGCTGCTGCTCGTCGCCGTAGGACACCAGCGCGGTGCTGACCGCGGACGGCGCGAGCACCGCGACCGCGAGACCCAGGTCGCCGTGCGCGAGGGCCTCGGCGACCAGCGCGTTCGTGACGACCGACCGTTCGGTGCCGACCCCGCCCAGCTCCTCGGGGATGCCGACGAGCGTGATGCCGAGTTCGGCGGCACGGCTCAACAGGCCCTCGGGTGCCTGAAGCTTCGCGTCGGCGTCGGCCGCGGCGGGCCGCAGCTGTTCGGCCGCGAACTCCGTCACGGTCTCGACGATGAGCTGCTGGTCCTCACTCGGGGTGAGGTCGAACAGCCCGGTGTCCTCGGCAGGCGCGAGCCGCGCGGGCTTGCCGAGCTTTTGGGCGGATTTGAAGGTCCGTCCCGCCGCGCCCGCGACCCGGAAGCCGTTGCGCGTCCCGGCACTGACCAGGTTCTGCACGGGCTTCCGAAGTCCGGCCCGTTCAATGACCTTGCTCCCGGCCAGCCGGGTGAGCGCGGACAGGCCAAGGCCCATCGCGTCTCGTTTCCTAGGCGCACCCACGGTGAGTCTCCCTGCCTCGCTTACCTACTCGCGAGTAGGTTAACTCTCCTCGGGCGGAATCGCCACCACGGGGGAGGCGAACGTCACGCCGGTGAGTGATTCGGGAGGCCGGGCCTGCCCGGATTGCTCACGATCTTGCGCCTCTCGATGACCACGAGGCCCACCGCCGCCAGTGCGACGATGCCGACGAGCACGATCGCCGGCACCAGCTCCAGCAGCGGAGTCGCGGCCAGCAGGACCACCGCGAGCACCAGCCGCCGCACGTTCCACGAGCCCAGGTTCCGCCGCCGTAGCCCGCTCAACGCGATGAGGTACAGCGCGAGCCCGCCGGTGAGCGCCCAGATCGGGGTCCCGTGGAGGCCGTCGGCGAGGCTGTGGTGCTCGGTGTCGGACACGTACAGCAGCGACTTCTTCAACCCCAGCGCCACGAGCACGATCCCGGCGATGAGCGGGAGGTGCAGGAAGGTGTACGTGTCCGTCCCGATCCGCACCCGCTCCACGCCCTCCGCGCGCTTCAGGTTGTGCTCGGACACGTGCGCGACGACGGCGAAGTACATCCACCACATCGCCGAAGCGAGCGTGAGCCCGAAGACGGCGGCCAGCGTGATCGGCCAGGACATCGGGTACGAGCTGATCCCGATGCCGATCGCCACGATCGATTCGCCGAGCGCGATGATCACGATCAGCCCGAACCGCTCGGCGAAGTGGCCGGGCTGGTGCAGCCGCCAGTCCGAGGACCGGGTCCGGAAGACGTTGACGTAGTCGGCCAGCATCGCGACGGCCCAGATGCCGAGCTGTGCCCAGCCGGAGAAGAACGCGGCGGTGGTCAGCATCGCGACGCTCGGCAGCAGGCCGACGAACATCTTCAAGACGGTCCTGCGCAGCTCGGGGTCGGTCCGCGCGGCGCCGAAGTACGCGGTCAGGTGCAGCAGCCGGACGAGGAAGTAGCAGCCGACGAACATCAGCGGGGCGTACAGGCCGCCGGGCAGGTCGGTGAACGCCTCCGGAATGGTCAGCGAGACGAGGAACATCGTCCCCATCGCGGCGAACATCGCCAGCTGGGCGATGCCGCGGTCGACGTGCAGGGTGTTGGCCAGCCAGGCGTAGGCGCACCAGCACCACCACAGCACGGCGATCATCGCGACGCCCTGCCCGATGCCGAGCGGGGTGAGGTGATCGGCCATCAGCTGCGTGGTCTGGGTGATGGCGTAGACGAAGACCAGGTCGAAGAAGAGCTCCAGCGTGGTGACCTTGTGGTCTTCTTCCCGGGTTACCAGATGCAGGCCGCGTTTGATGGGCACGCGCATATCGTGCACCGCGGGCCTTTGCGGGACACGCGAGTTTGCCCAAAGCGGACTTTCAGACCCCGAGGACGGCGTGCATCAACGTCGTCAGCTCGGCCTCGATATTCGGGCGGCCGTTGACGCGCCGGGTGCGCGCGAGGTCGTTCGCGATGGTCAGCGCCGCGTGCACGGTGATCTTCACTTCGCGCAGGCTCAGTTCCGGCCGGACCTCCGACGCCAGCGCGATCCAGCGCGCGACGTAGTCTCGCTGGACCCGGATCAGGTCCGCCTTGTCGCGTTCCGGCAGTTCCATGGGGCTGCCGGAGAACGACACCAGCAGTTCGGGCGTGTGCAGCAAGGTGTGCACATAGGACGCCGCGAGCCTGCGCAGCGCGTCGCGTTCGTCGCCGGTCCGCAACGCGCGTTCCGCGGCGAGCGCCAGCCGGTCGGCCGCTCGGTGCCCGATCGCCACCATCAGCGCGGCCTTGCTGGGGAAGTGCCGGTACACGCTCGGCCCGGCGATCCCGGCGGCCGCGCCGATCTCCTCCATGCTCACCGAACGGAAGCCGCGTCGGCCGAACAGCTCCGTCGCGGCCGCGAGGATCTGCTCGCGGCGGGACGGTTCGCCGAGTGCCATCGACGGCGTCTCTTCCGGCGGCTCCGAGGGTTCGGGAAGTGTGACATGCAGCACCGACTCCGCCAGCTGCACCAGGATCTGCGCGAAGCGTTTCTTCGCCACGGACGTGTGATGCACGGAGACGCTGCCGAACACGCTCAGCCCCGCCCAGCACAGCAGCTCGGCGTCGTCGGCGGTCAGTTCGGGCCGCAACGCGAGCAGCGCCTTCGACCACGCTTCGAGCACCGCGCCCGACCGGCGGCGGATCTCGCGCCGTTCCTCCCGCGGCAGGTGCCTGCCCTCCCAGCGCCACAGCGCGGCGACCTCGCGCCGCTCCACCGCCTGCGCCGCGAGGGTGCCCAACAGGGCGTTGACCTGGGCGGGAACGGGAAGGTCGACGTCCGCGAGCGTCTCGGTGGTGGCCGTCTCCATGTCGTCGATGCCGGACAGCACGACGTAGGACAGCACCGCCTGCTTGTCCGAGAAATGCCGGTACAGCGCGGGCCCGGTGATCCCGGCCGCGGCGGCGATGTCGTTGATGCCGACGCCGTGGAACCCGCGGGCGCGAAACAGCTCCGCGGCGAGGCCTGCCAGCTGGGCCTTGCGGTCGCGCGGTCGGGCTGAACGCTCGGTCGGGTGATCCATGGGTGAACACACGATAGCGCCGGTTGCGTGCATCGCAACCCATTGACACCTTGGGGTTATCGCGGTTTATGTTAATGACCATTAGCATGGCTACCGGCCGGTACGACCCGGCTGTGTCCATCCCTGATACAGCGCCGTACTGCGGAGGAGTTTTTCTGTGAGTAGCGAGGCCTACATCTACGAGGCGATCCGTACGCCTCGCGGCAAGAACAAGGGCGGTGCCCTCCACGGCACCAAGCCGGTCGATCTCGTGGTCGGCCTCATCGAGGAACTGAAGGTCCGGCACCCGAACCTCGACCCCGCCGTGATCGACGACATCGTCCTCGGCGTGGTGTCCCCGGTCGGCGAGCAGGGCGCCGTGATCGCGCGCACCGCCGCGCTGAACGCGGGTCTTCCCGAGTCGGTCGCCGGCGTCCAGCTGAACCGCTTCTGCGCCTCCGGCCTCGAAGCCACGAACACCGCCGCGCAGAAGGTGCGTTCCGGCTGGGACCAGCTGATCATCGCCGGTGGTGTCGAGTCGATGTCGCGCGTGCCGATGGGCTCCGACGGCGGCGCGCTGTTCATGGACCCGGCCACCGCGTACGACAACTACATCGTCCCGCAGGGCACCGGCGCCGACCTGATCGCGACCATCGAGGGCTTCTCCCGCGAAGACGTCGACGCGTGGGCCGTGCGTTCGCAGGAAAGGGCCGAAGCGGCCTGGTCCGGCGGCTACTTCGCGAAGTCCGTCGTCCCGGTGAAGGACATCAACGGCGTCACGATCCTCGACCACGACGAGCACCGTCGTCCCGGCAGCACCATCGAGGGCCTCGGCAAGCTCAAGCCCGCCTTCGCAGGCATCGGCGAGCTGGGCGGCTTCGACGCCGTCGCGCTCCAGAAGTACCACTCGGTCGAGAAGATCAACCACGTCCACACCGGTGGCAACTCGTCCGGCATCGTCGACGGCGCCGCGGTGGTGCTGGTCGGCAACGAGCAGATCGGCAAGGACTTCGGCCTGACCCCGCGCGCCCGCATCGTGGCGACCGCGACCGTCGGCTCCGAGCCCACGATCATGCTCACGGGCCCGACCCCGGCCACCGAGAAGGTCCTCAAGATCGCCGGCCTCACCCCGGACGACATCGACCTGTGGGAGCTGAACGAGGCCTTCGCCTCGGTCGTCCTCAAGTGGATCAAGGACCTGCACCTCGACGAGGAGAAGGTCAACGTCAACGGCGGCGCCATCGCGATGGGTCACCCGCTGGGCGCCACCGGCGCGATGCTGGTCGGCACCGTCGTCGACGAGCTGGAGCGCCGCCAGGCGCGCCGCGCCCTGGTCACCCTGTGCATCGGCGGCGGCATGGGCGTCGCGACCATCATCGAGCGGGTCTGAGGAAGAGACAATGACTGAAGCGAAGACCATCCGCTGGGAGCAGGACGCCGACGGCATCGTCGTGCTCACCCTGGACGACCCGAAGCAGTCCGCCAACACGATGAACGCCGACTTCCGCGAGTCGCTCGGCGTGGTCGTGGACCGCCTGGAGGCGGAGAAGGACAGCATCACCGGTGTCGTCCTCACCTCGGCCAAGAAGACCTTCTTCGCCGGTGGCGACCTCAACGACCTGATCCAGGCCAAGCCGGAGCACGCCGCCGAGATCACCGAGAGCAGCGCCCTGATGAAGGGCCAGATGCGACGGCTCGAGCAGCTGGGCAAGCCGGTCGTGGCCGCCATCAACGGCGCCGCGCTCGGCGGCGGCCTCGAACTCGCGCTCGCGACGCACCACCGCATCGCGGCCGACGTCAAGGGCAGCCAGATCGGCCTCCCCGAGGTCACCCTCGGCCTGCTCCCCGGCGGCGGCGGCGTCGTCCGCACCGTGCGCCTGCTGGGTATCCAGAGCGCGCTGCTGAACGTGCTGCTGCAGGGCCAGCGGCACCGCCCGGCCAAGGCCAAGGAACTCGGCCTCGTGCACGAGCTCGTCCGCACCGTCGAGGAGCTGGTCCCGGCCGCGAAGGCGTGGATCAAGGCCAACCCCGAGGCCGGCGTGCAGCCCTGGGATGTCAAGGGTTACAAGATCCCGGGCGGCACCCCGTCGAACCCGAGCTTCGCGGCGAACCTGCCCGCGTTCCCGGCGAACCTGCGCAAGCAGATCAAGGGCGCGAACATGCCTGCCCCGCGGGCGATCCTGGCCGCGGCCATCGAAGGTTCGCAGGTCGACTTCGACACCGCGATCACCGTCGAGACCCGCTACTTCGTGCACCTCGCCACCGGCCAGGTCTCGAAGAACATGACGAAGGCGTTCTTCTTCGACCTGCAGAGCATCAACTCCGGCGGCTCGCGTCCGGAAGGCTTCGAGAAGTACACCGCCAAGAAGGTCGGCGTTGTAGGCGCGGGCATGATGGGTGCCGCGATCGCGTACGTCTCGGCGAAGGCCGGCATCGACGTCGTGCTCAAGGACGTCACCCTCGAAGGCGCCGAAAAGGGCAAGGGCTACGCGGTCAAGCTGGAGGAGAAGGCGCTCTCCCGCGGCAAGACCACGCAGGAGAAGTCCGACGCGCTGCTCGCCAAGATCAAGCCGACCGACAAGGCGGAGGACTTCGCCGGCGTCGACTTCGTGATCGAGGCCGTCTTCGAGAGCGTCGAGCTGAAGCACAAGGTGTTCCAGGAGATCGAGGGCATCGTCAACCCCGACGCCGTGCTCGGCTCCAACACCTCGACCCTGCCGATCACCGCGCTCGCCGAAGGTGTCCAGCGGAGCGAGGACTTCATCGGGATCCACTTCTTCTCGCCGGTGGACAAGATGCCGCTGGTCGAGATCATCTGCGGTGAGAAGACCTCGCCCGCCACGCTGGCGAAGGTCTTCGACTACACGCTGCAGATCAAGAAGACCCCGATCGTCGTCAACGACAGCCGCGGCTTCTTCACCTCGCGCGTCATCGGCACGTTCCTCAACGAGGCCGTCGCCGCGCTGGGCGAGGGTGTCGAGCCGGCGTCGATCGAGCAGGCCGGCGCCCAGGCCGGGTACCCGGCCCCGCCGCTGCAGCTGATGGACGAGCTGACCCTGACGCTGCCGCGCAAGATCCGCAAGGAGACCCGCGAAGCGATCGAGGCCGCCGGCGGCACCTGGAACGCGCACGCGTCCGAGGGCGTCATCGACCGGATGGTGGAGGAATTCGACCGCAAGGGCCGTTCCACCGGTTCGGGCTTCTACGACTACGACGAAGACGGCAAGCGGGCCGGTCTCTGGCCGGGCCTGCGTGACGCGTTCAAGTCGGGCACCGCCGAGGTTCCCTTCGAGGACCTCAAGGAGCGCATGCTGTTCGCCGAGGCGCTCGAGACCGTGAAGTGCTTCGACGAGGGCGTGCTCACCACCGTCGCCGACGCCAACATCGGCTCGATCTTCGGTATCGGTTTCCCGGCGTGGACCGGTGGTGTCATCCAGTACATCAACCAGTACGAGGGTGGCCTGCAGGGCTTCGTCGACCGGGCTCGTGAGCTGGCGGAACGCTACGGCGACCACTTCACCCCGCCCGCTTCGCTGGTCGAGAAGGCCGCGAAGGGCGAGATCTACGAATAAGCCGCTTCGTGAACGGCCCGTTCCTTGCGAAATTCGCCAGGAACGGGCCGGTTTCGTACTGCGACGCTCTTGCTACTTCTTCTTGCGGTTCAGCTGAGGGAGCCAATACCCAGGAGGCTGGGGGTCTGTGCCGCTGGGTGCCCAATGTTCCGGGTCGGGATTCCTCGGGGCCCAGCTTCGAGGAGGTGGCAACGAACACACGAAGATCACCGTGTACGCGGCCACGGGTCTGGACTGGGTGCGCGCGCATCGCGAAGTGCTGCAGGACCGGCTGCGCGAGCACGGCGCGATCCTGCTGCGCGGGATGCCTGCCGACCTGGCGGTGTTCAACCAGGTCACGGAGGAGATCGGCGGCTCGCTGCTGACGTACACGGAACGGTCGACGCCGCGGTCGGCGGTCTCGGGCAACATCTACACCTCGACGGAGTACCCGCCTGCCGAGTCGATCCCGATGCACAACGAGAACTCGTACTCGGCGCGCTGGCCCGCCCGCCTGTTCTTCCTGTGCGCCACCGCGGCCGAAACCGGCGGCGCGACGCCGATCGCCGACAGCCGCGCGATGTACCGCCTGCTGCCGGAGGACCTGCGGGAGCGCTTCGCGGGCGGCGTCACCTACACCCGGGCGTTCCGTGAAGCCCGCCGATTTGGCGAGCTCGGCGACCCTGGCCAGGCTGGGCGTGTCCACCTGTCGCAGCATGCCCAATGTGGCGCGGAGTTCGCGCAACGCCTCCTTGCTGGTCTGTTTGATCGTGGTCAGTGCCTCCTCTGATTTCGCCGGATCCTTGCCGTGCAGGGCCGCGCCCGCCTGGACGTTGATGAGCGCCAGGTTGTGGCCGAGGACGTCGTGCAGTTCGCGCGCGAACCGGAGCCGCTCGTCCGTGGCCCTCCGCCGTGCCCCGGTCTCCTTGGTGCGTTCGGCTTCGCGGCGGTAGTACGTCACCGCGCCGACCGCGATGAACCAGCCCGTCATCAGCAGGAACGCGAAGTCGTCCACCTGCCGTACGGCGCCGCCCTGTGCCTCGCCGATCGCGACGCCGCCCATCGAGGCCGCCGCGACGACCGCCGCGCTGCGGATCCGCCCGGTCGAGGCGTTGTTGTACAGCGCGAAGGCGAACGCGAGCAGCACGAATCCGTCGGGGTCGGTCTGCGGATAGCAGATCGCGCAGCAGGCCGCGGTGAAGATCGCGACGGGGAGTGGATACCGGCGGCGCAGGAACAGCGCGGCGCAGGCGAGTGCCACGCAGGCCCAGCCGATGACCGCGTTGCGCGGTGCTTCCGCGCCGTCCCCGAGCGAGACCACGACGGAACCCGGATCACCGCCGCGGTGACCGCGATGTCCGCCGTGTACCGCGCAGGATCGCCACACGACGAGAGTAGCGCGAACCGGGGCGATTGACAAAATGGATTTTTACGTTCAAACTTGTTTTTGTGATCAAGGGCGTGGTGCTGTGAGAGACGTGGAGTACCTCGATCGGCTGGAGCAGGCGGAGGCGTTGCTGAAACCGCAGCGGGTGGACGTCCTGCGGCAGCTGGCGGAGCCGCGGTCGTGCACCGAGGTGGCGACGGTGCTGGATCAGACTCCGCAACGGGTCTACTACCACGTGAAACGACTGGTGGAAGCCGGTCTCGTGAAGCAGGTGTCGGAGCGGAAGGTGCGCGCCGTCAGTGAGGGCGTGTATCAGGCGACAGCCCGTTCGTACTGGTTGTCACCCGGACTGGTCGGACGGCTGGGCCCGCGGGCGGCGCGGGACGAGCTGAGCCTTGGCTACTTGGTGGACCTCATGGAGGAGGTCCAGGCGGACGTCGCCGCGCTCGACAGGACCGCACCGGAGCTGCCGTCGATCGGTGTCTCCGGTGAGATCCGGGTGGAGCCCGAGCGGCGGCAGGAGTTCCTCGACGAGCTGAAGACGACTTTGCAGGATCTGTTCACCCGCTACGGCGGAGCGGAAGGCGACGCCTTCAAACTCGCCGTGGCCTGTTACCCGAAGGGAGATGCCCGTGACTGAACCGACGAGGTTCGAGGTGCGCCTGCGCGCGCCGATCGACGAGGTCTGGCACGCGCTGACCGATCCCGGGGCACTGCGCGAGTGGCTTTCCGAATACGCGGAAGTCGGCCTGCCGTCCCGGTACGAGTTCTGGGGCCGCTACACGCCGGAAGGCGATCGTCCGCGCCAGCGGCTGCTACTGGCCGAGAACAATGTCCTGCGGTTCGCCTGGACCGTCGACGGGACGGAGACCGTCGTCGAGATCGCGCTGACGGAAGACGGGGGCGAGACGTCCTTGTCGTTCAGTCAGAGCGGTCTGCCGGACTACGCCGCGATGCTGGCCGATCCGGACTCGTCACTCGGCATGATGCACACGTTCTGGGCGCTTTCCGTCGCGAACCTCGTCGACCACGTCGAAGGACGGCCGCTCACCGCCCGCTGCGACCTCACTTCCCCGCTGATGAGCGAAGAAGTGCGGATCGACGCGCCGCGAGGTGAGGTCTACTCCTCGATCGCCGATCCCGCCGTGTTCACGCGCTGGTTCGGCGCCCGGATCGAGGCGGAGACCCACGTCGGCGGACGTTGGGCGATGGGTTCACTGGAAAAGGATCCGGACCCGGCGAAGATCGTCGACCTGGTGCCCGACTCGAGGATGTCGCTCGCGTACCAGGACGGTGTCGTCGCCACTTGGGAGCTCGAGGACTCCGGCGGCGGTACGAAGCTGACCTTCGTCCAAAGTGGATTCTCGGACGCGAAGCCGCCGTACGGCATGTGGATGGGCTGGCTCAGCGGTTTGGCGGAACTGCGCAGGTTCCACGAGGTCCACTCATGGCGCCCGTTGTGGGTCGACATCCAGCTGGAGGGAACACCCGAAGGACTCATCACCTTGGATGGCAAGTAGGAGGAAGCGATGTTGCTCGAAGGCAGGAACGCGATCATCTACGGGGCGGCGGGCGGAATCGGGAGCGCGGTGGCCCGCGGATTCGCCAGGGAGGGCGCGAGCGTCCACCTCACCGGCCGCACCTTGAAGAAACTCGACGCGCTGGCCGACGAAATCCGGGCAGCGGGCGGGAAAGCCGAATCGGCGGAATTCGACGCTCTCGATGAGTCCGCCATCGACGAGCATGCCGCTTCGGTGGTTTCCTCGGCGGGCAGCGTCGACATCTCGATGAACGTGATCACACACAACGACGTCCAGGGCACTCCACTGGTCGAGATGTCGTTGGAGGACCTCGAAAGCCCGGTCCGGACGGCGGTGCGGACGAACTTCCTCACCGCACGGGCCGCCGCCCGGCACATGATCGGGCAGGGGTCCGGGGTGATCCTGATGTTCGGTGGCGACGGTGACCCGCTGCCGGGGTACCACCTCGGCGGGCTGCAGGTCGCGTTCAGCGCGATGGAGGCGTTGCGGCGCGGGCTGGCGTGCGAACTCGGGCCGCAGGGCATCCGTGTCGTGACCCTGCGCACCGGCGGGATCCCGGAGACGATTCCGGCGGGCGCCGGCCTCGACGACGCCATCCGTGACATGGTCGACGCGACGATGCTCAAGCGGACGGCATCGCTCGAAGACGTCGCCCGTGTGGCCACCTTCGCCGCGTCGGACCATGCGCGCAGCATGACCGCGACGGCGTTGAACATCAGTTGCGGCTCGATGGTCGACTGACCTTCTCTCCGGCGGTAACACCGGCGGGCGATCTCCCGGCTACGCGGCACCACCAGGTGCTGGGGCGGTCGTTATGCCGAAGAGAACGACGAAGCTGGGCATGGCACTGGCGATCGGACTTCTGGTCGCCGGAGGCTGCGGTGTGGAGACCGTGCCCACCGGGCGGGTCACGCCGCAGAGCGACCCGGTGCGGACAACGCCGACAGTCCCGACAGCGCTGACCACAACGTCGACACCGACCAGCAGTTGGGCACCGCCGACGCCTCAGCAGTTCGTGCCGACGACCACGGCCGCGGTCGAGGTGCCGAAGCAGGTCGAGCCCAAACCGACGAAAACACCTCCGAAGACCACATAGGCGGCGAAGGTGCTGAAACTGGCGGAGTGCGGAAGCGACTACTACCGCAACACCGACGGTGTCTGTGTCCATCGGCCGTCGGCCGGACCCGGCGCTGCCGACGGAGCGACCGCCCTCTGCGAGGACGGTTCCTATAGCTACAGCCAGAATCGCCGCGGTACCTGTTCCGGCCATGGTGGGGTTCGCACCTGGCTGTGATCCCGTCGGTCGACCATTCACTGAGAAGGGTGGTGCTGTGTAAGGTCGGATCATGGGATGCACAGGGTGAAACCGGTCGGACGGGCACCTTCGCCCCGGATCTTCGTCGTCGTGCTCGCCACCTGCGGTCTGGTGGCGTCGTTCATGCAGACGCTCGTCGTCCCGCTCATCCCCGCGTTTCCCCGGCTGCTCAACGCGACACCGTCGGACGCGTCGTGGGTGGTCACCGCGACCCTGATCGCCGGAGCCGTGGTGATGCCGGTGAGCGGAAGGCTCGGCGACCTCTACGGCAAACGCCGGTTGCTGCTGATCAGCCTGGGTTTCCTGGTCGCCGGTTCGGTGGTGTCCGCGCTGACCAGTTCGCTCGCGCTGATGGTCCTCGGCCGGGGGTTGCAAGGCTGCGCCATGGGCGCGATCCCGCTGGGCATCAGCATCATGCGCGACGAACTCGCGCCGGAACGGGTCGGCGCCGCGATCTCGGTGATGAGTTCGACGCTCGGCGTCGGCGGTGCGATCGGGCTCCCGGTATCGGCGCTCGTCGCGCAGAACGCAGACTGGCACGTCCTGTTCTGGGCGTCGGCCGGGCTCGGGCTCGTCTGCGGCCTGCTGATCCTGTTCGTGGTGCCGGAGTCGCCGGTGAAGACACCGGCGCCGTTCGACTACCTCGGCGCGCTGGGGCTGACGATCGGACTGGTCTGCCTGCTGTTGCCGATCGTCAAGGGCGGCGAATGGGGCTGGGGCAGCGGCCGCACCCTCGTCTTCGCGGGGAGCGCGGTGGTGATCCTGCTGGTCTGGGGCGCCTACCAGCTGCGGCGGCGTGATCCGCTCGTGGACCTGCGGGTCTCCGCGCGGCGGCCGGTACTGTTCACCAACCTCGCGTCGATCATGATCGGGTTCGCGCTGTACTCGATGGCGTTGTCGTTCCCGCAGCTGCTGCAGGCGCCCGCGTCGACCGGCTACGGCCTCGGCCTGACCATGGTGCAGGCCGGGCTGTGCCTCGCGCCGAACGGCCTGGTCATGTTCATGCTGTCGCCGGTTTCGGCCAGGCTCATCGAGCGCTACGGACCACGGACGACACTGATGGTCGGCGCCACCACCATCGCGGCCGGATACGCCTTCGCGACCGTGTTGATGGACAACGCCTTCGAGCTGATCACGGCGTCGATCATCATCGGCGGCGGCGTGGGCATCGCCTACGCGGCCATGCCGGCGCTGATCATGGGCTCGGTCCCGGTCACCGAAACCGCGTCCGCGAACGGGTTGAACTCGCTGATGCGCTCCGTCGGCACGTCGACGTCCAGCGCGGTGATGGCGACCATGCTCGCGTCGCTGGCGATCACCATCGGCGGGGTTTCCGTCCCGTCCGCGACGGGGTTCCGGCTGAGCTTCGTGGTCGCCGCCGGTGCGGCGCTCCTAGGACTCGTCTTGACCGTTTTCGTCCCGAAGCAACGTCAGCCCGAGCCGATGGTCGTTTCGGTCCGCTAGCGCCCTGCGTGCGATGAAGGGACTCATCGCACGCAGGGGCGGCTCCGCTCAGAACAGCGTCGGAACGATCGCGTCGATCAGGTGCGGGCCCGGCTCGGCGAGCGCGCGCTGGAACTGCTCGGCCAGCTCCTCCGCCGTCGTCGCCCGGGTCGCCGGGACGCCCATGCCTTCGGCGATCTTGACGAAGTCCATGTCGGGGCGGGAGAGGTCGAGCAGCTCGTTCGCCTTCGGGCCGTTGGCGTCCGCGCCGACCCGCTGCAGCTCCAGCCGCAGGATCGCGTACGCCCGGTTGTTCAGCAGGACCGTGGTGACGTTGAGGTTCTCCCGAGCCTGCGTCCACAGCGCCGAAATCGTGTACAGCGCGCTGCCGTCGGACTGCAGGTTGATCACCGGCCGGTCCGGCGCGGCGACGGCCGCCCCGGTCGCGACGGGCATGCCGTAGCCGATCGCGCCGCCGGTCAGGGTCAGCACGTCGTGCCGGGGCGCGCCCGCGGTCGCGGCGGGCAGCAGCAGACCGGAGGTGTTCGCCTCGTCCGCGATGATCGCGCGCTCCGGCAGCAGCGCGCCGATCACGTCGACCCAGTTCTGCGGCGTCAACGGCCCGGACGGCAGCGCGGGCCGGGAGGACTCCTGCAGCACCGGCTCCGTCTCGGCGGCGACCAGGTCGGCGACGTCGTTCAGCGCTCGCGGCACGTCCTGCGCGACTTCGGCCAGCACATGGACCTGCGCACCTTCGGGAACCAGGTTGCTCGCCTTGCCGGGGTAGGCGAAGAACGACACAGGCGCCTTGGTCCCGGCGACGATCACGTGCTTGATCCCGTCGAGCTGGTACGCGACCTGCTCGGCGAGGTAGCCCAGCCGCTCGATCGTAGGCAGGCCTTCGCCGCGTTCGAGCCGGGCGGGGAAGGTCTCGACGAACGCCTTCACGCCGGTCGCGGCCGCGATCCGGCTGGTCGCGCGCAGACCGGCTTCTCGGCAGCCGCTGCCGCCGACGAGCAGCGCGGCCGGTTCACCACTGGCCAGCACCTCGGCGATGTTCTTCACCGTCGTCGCGTCGACGACCTGCGGGATCCGTGGCGGGATGGGCGCGCAGGTCTCGCCGCCCTCACCCCAGGACGCGTCGGCGGGGAGGATCAGGGTCGCCACCTGGCCGGGGGCGTCCTGGGAGGCCGCGACCGCCGCGGCGGCGTCGGCACCGACGTCCTTCGTGTGCTCGGAGCGGCGGACCCAGCCTTCGAGGGAACCGGCGACGGCCTCGATGTCCGATTCGAGCGGGGCGTCGTACTGCTTGTGGTAGGTCGCGTGATCGCCGATCACGTTGACGATCGGGGTGTGCGCGCGGCGCGCGTTGTGCAGGTTCGCCAGCCCGTTGCCGAGACCGGGGCCGAGGTGCAGCAGCGTGGCCGCCGGCTTGTCGGCGATCCGCGCGTATCCGTCCGCGGCACCGGTGACGACGCCTTCGAAGAGGCCGAGCACACCGCGCATCTCGGGTACGGAGTCGAGCGCGGCCACGAAGTGCATCTCCGAGGTGCCCGGATTCGAGAAGCACACGTCGACACCGCTGTCGACGAGCGTGCGGATCAGGGACTGGGCGCCGTTCATCTCACTCACTTTTCAAGCCCTCTCAGCGAAAAGAACGCCGGGGTTGAGAATCCCGGCCGGGTCGAAGCTCTCCTTGATCCGGCGCATCAGCGCGATCTTCGCCGGGTCCTCCAGGTCGAGGAAATAGCCGGATTTGGCCCGTCCGAGTCCGTGCTCGCCGGAGATCGCGCCGCCGAGTTCCATGCCGAGCGCGAAGATGTCGGTCAGCAGCTGCTTCCGCTTCTCCGGGTCCTTGCAGAAGATGGCCAGGTGGACGTTGCCATCGCCGGCGTGCCCGCAGCCGAGCGCGCCCGCCTCGCGCGACAACGCCATTTCCCTGGCCTTGCGCAGGAACTCGGGCATGGCGGACCGCGGGACCACCACGTCGATGACGTCGTCGGCACCGGCCGCCTTGGCCGTCCAGAACGCCTTCTCACGCGCCTCGATGAGCTTGCGGGCCGAAGGGCCCTCGAGCACGTACACGTCCATCGCGCCGACATCGCCCAGCAGTCCGCCGAGTTCCTCGATGTCGGCGTGCAGCCGGTCGTTGTCGCGGTTTTCCAGTGCCACCACCAGATACGCCTGCGCCTTGTCACGGATGGCGTCCGGGACACCGAGGCTGAGCTTCTCGTTGTAGCTGATCGCCGCGAGCGTGAGGTTGTCGATGTACTCGAGGATGTGCGGCGCGAGGCCGCTGGCGACGATCTTCGGGACGACGGTCATCACCTCGTCGAAGGTCTCGAACGGGGCGAACACCGTGGCGCCGTGCGGCAGGCGCGGATACAGCTTCACGATGACCTCGGTCGCGATCGCGAGAGTGCCTTCGGAGCCGATGATCAGCTGGGTCAGGTCGTACCCGGTCGAGACCTTCGAGGTCTTGCCGCCGGTCCGGATGATCTCGCCGGTCGGCAGCACGGCCTGCAGGCCCACGACGTTGTGCCGCGTGACGCCGTACTTGACCGCGCGCATGCCGCCCGCGTTCGTCCCGACGTTGCCGCCGACGCTCGCGCTCAGCTCGCCGGGGTAGACGGTGTAGCCGAGTCCGGCCGCTGTGGTCTTTTCGTCCAAATCGGACAGCGTGACACCCGGCTGGACGACGGCGACGTGGTTCTCCGTGTCGATCTCCAGTACCGCGTTCATTCGTTCGAAAGAGATCACCAGGCTGTCTTCGCGTGGTGTGGCGCCACCCGAGAGCCCCGTGCCCGACCCTCGCGCGGTGACCGGCACGCCGTGTTCGGTCGCCGCCTTGAGCAGCTCCGCGACCTCCTCGGCGCTTCCCGGTTTCGCCAGGTGGGCGGGCCGCCGCGCGGTGGTGGTCAAAGCCTCGTCGTGTGCGTAGTCCTCGGGGATCGCCTCGCCCGAGAGCAAGTTCGTGTCCCCGACGATCTCGGCGAACCGTGCCGCAACATCGCCCATCGACTGCCCTTCCTCACGCCTCTTTGCCTGGTTGTCGAAGCGTAGTACGTCGTGGGCGAGGATGGCCATGAATCCTTTTCACGTTTGTCTTCCTCTGCGTCCACAACCTCGTGACAACCTCGCTCGGTTACCCATGTCGCAGCGGGCCGCGGTGGTCCGCCGGAAGGGGGTGGACGCTCGATGGGATCCAGGATGAGACGGAGCGCGGCGCTGGGGGCGGCGCTGGCGGTGCCCCGTGCGGGCGCGTCGAGTTCGGGCGGCCGGTGCGAAGGGCGAGGGCGTCGAACGGGTCGGTGAGACCGAGCTGGCCATCGTGAATCCGCAGCGAGCGCGGATCAGCGGCCTGATCTTCAAATCGGGCGAACAGGTGGGCGCCAAGCTGAGCTTCACCGCCGGCGCCGAAGCTGCCGGCGGGCAGTACACCGTCCACCTGACCCAGGTCGACCAGCGTGGTGAAGAGGTCGGTGGCGTCGAGTACCGGCTCACCGAAGCGCGACAGTGAGCCAGGGTGGGATGCCGGCCCGTGGGCGGTGAGGGTGAACGCCCACACCGCCCACGGGTTTTCACGCGCGTGCGAACGAAAGCGTCTCGCCCTCGACACCTCGCAGCCAAAGGTCCTGGGCGGCTTCGGCCATTTCCGCCAGTCCCTCTTCGATCGTCGCGAACACGTTGCCGGGCACCCAGCCCGCGTCGCCGTTGATCAGCAGATTGTTGCGGCCGTAGAAGATCGCGAGGTCCGTCGCGCCCTGGTCGCTGTGCGCCTCACTGCCCTCGTCGTAGCCGTACGCCGGGTTGCCGATCTCCCACGCCTCGAACCCGAAGTACACGACATCCCCCGGAATCGGGGTCACCGTGGGGTTTTCGCGGCCCGGCTTCGGTTCGGCGAAGGGCGGCACGAGCGTGTAGACCTCGTTGCGCGCGTACTTCGCGTGGTACGCCGAACCGCTCTGCGGCAACGCGTCCCAGACGGCGCGGCAGGTCCGCGGGGCTTCGGCGTCGAGCAGCCGGGCCCGGCAGGACACTCCGCGCTTGTCGAGCGTGATCGTGATGTAGCGGGCCATCACTCGACCCCCGCCACCACGTCGCCCCAGATGCGCAGTGCCTCGTCGACCTGTGCTGAGTCGACGATCAGCGGCGGCACCATCCGGACGACGTTCATGTACGCCCCGCAAGTCAGCAGCAGCAAGCCGTTGGAGGAGGCGGCTTTCTGGGCCGCCTGGGCCTTTGCGGTGTCCGGCTCGCCGTCCGGCGTGGTGAACTCGGAACCGACCAGCAGCCCCAGCCCCCGGACGTCACCGATCGACGCTGATTTGTCCGCGATCACCCGCACGCCCTCCAGGAGCTGGCGTCCTCGTTCGGCGGCGTTCTCGACCAGGCCCTGCTGCTGGATCACCTCGAGCGTGGCGATCGCCGCCGCGCAGGCCACCGCGTTGCCGCCGTAGGTCCCGCCCTGGGAGCCGGGGAGCGCCTTCGCCATCAGCTCTTCCGACGCGGCGATACCCGAGATCGGGAACCCGCTCGCGAGCCCTTTCGCGATGAGCACGATGTCCGGGCGCCCCCCGAAGTGCTCGTGTCCCCAGAACCGGCCGGTCCGGCCGAAGCCGGTCTGGATCTCGTCCATCACCAGCAGGATCCCGTGCTTGTCCGCGCGTTCCCGCAGTCCGGCCAGGAACTCGGTGTTCGCCGGGACGTACCCGCCCTCGCCGAGCACCGGCTCGATGAAGAACGCGGCCGTTTCGTTCGGCGCGCAGACCGTCGCGAAGAGGTAGTCGAGCTCGCGCAGCGCGAACTTCGTCGCCGTTTCCTCGTCCCAGCCGTAGTGGAACGCGTAGGGAAAGGGCGCGACGTGCACGCCGGACATGAGCGGCGAGATCCCGGCACTGAACCGGGTGCCCGACGTCGTCATCGTCGCCGCCGCGACGGTCCGGCCGTGGAACCCGCCCTGGAAGACGATGACGTTGGGCCGCTTCGTGGCCTGCCGCGACAACCGCAGTGCCGCCTCGACCGCCTCGCTGCCCGAGTTCGCGTAGAAGAGGGAATCCAGGCCTTCCGGGAGGACACCGCCCAGTTTCTCGGTCAGCTCCAGCATCGGCTTGTGCATGACCGTCGTGTACTGCCCGTGGACGAGTTTGCCGATCTGTTCCCGCGCCGCGCTCACCACGTGCGGGTGACAGTGGCCGGTGCTGGTCACGCCGATACCGGCGGTGAAATCCAGGTGACGTTTGCCATCGGTGCCGTAGAGGTAAACCCCCTCACCGTGGTCGACCACGACCGGCGTTGCCTGCTTGAGCAGCGGTGATAGCTGGGCCATGGGCTGCGCTCCTAGGTCGGCTGAGCTGTTGTCGATTGTTGACAATATCCATAGCATGGCGTTCGGGACAACATGGAGGAGCGTTGGGATGAGCTCGATCAGTGAGGCCGGCGTCGTCACGTCGGTCGGCAAGGAACTGTTCATCGGCGGCAAGTGGGTACCCGCCACGGACGGGAAGACCTTCCCCGTTTTCGACCCCTCGACAGGCGAAGCCCTGTGCGAGGTGGCCGACGCGTCACCGGCGGACGGTGTCAGCGCACTCGACGCGGCCGTCGCCGCACAGGCCGACTGGGCGAACGTCGCCCCGCGCGAACGCGGGGAAATCCTGCGCCGCGCCTACGAGCTGCTGATCAAGCGCGCCGACGAACTCGCGCTGCTGATGACCCTCGAGATGGGCAAACCGCTCGCGGAGTCGAAGGGCGAGATCACCTACGCGGCCGAGTTCTTCCGCTGGTTCGCGGAGGAGGCCGTCCGGATCGACGGAGGTTATGCCGTCGCTCCCAACGGGTCTGGCCGGTTCCTCGTGACGAAGCAGCCCGTCGGGCCGTGTCTGCTGATCACGCCCTGGAACTTCCCCATGGCGATGGGCACCCGCAAGATCGGACCCGCGGTCGCGGCAGGCTGCACGATGGTCATCAAACCCGCTGCTCAAACCCCCCTTTCGATGTTGGCCCTCGCGGCGATCCTCGCCGAAGCGGGGCTGCCGGAAGGTGTGCTGAACGTGCTCACGACGTCGGACTCCGGCGGCGTGATGGAGCCGTTGATCCGCGATGGCCGCGCGCGGAAGCTGTCCTTCACCGGCTCGACCGGCGTCGGACGGAAGCTGCTGGAACAGTGCGCGGACAAGGTGCTCCGCACTTCGATGGAACTCGGCGGCAACGCCCCCTTCCTCGTCTTCGAAGATGCCGACCTCGACGCGGCGATCGAAGGCGCGATGACCGCGAAGATGCGCAACATCGGCGAAGCCTGCACGGCCGCGAACCGCTTCTATGTCCAGCGCGGCGTCGTCGACGAGTTCTCCCGGCGCCTCACCGAGCGCATGGAGGCCTTGCCGATGGGGCGCGGCACCGAGGAGGGTGTCGTCGTCGGCCCCCTCATCGACAAAGCCGCCGTCGAGAAGGTCAGTGGCCTGGTCTCCGATGCCACCGAGCGAGGAGCGCGCGTCCTCACCGGAGGATCCACAGTCGACGGTCCGGGTAACTTCTACCAGGCCACGGTGCTGACCGACGTGCCCAAGGACGCCAGGCTCGCTTCGGAAGAGATCTTCGGACCGGTCGCCCCGATCACTCCATTCGACAGCGAGGACGAGGCCATCGCGGCGGCGAACGACACCGAATTCGGTCTCGTGTCCTATGTGTACACCTCCGATCTCAAGCGGGCACTGCGGGTGTCGGAACGGCTGGAAGCCGGCATGATCGGCCTAAACCAGGGACTGGTTTCGAACCCGGCGGCGCCGTTCGGCGGGATCAAGCAGTCTGGGCTCGGCCGTGAGGGAGGCAGCGTCGGCATCGACGAGTTCCTCGAGACCAAGTACATCGCGGTGGCTCTGTGACTTCCTATCGCATTGCGAGCATTCCCGGCGACGGGATCGGCGTGGACGTGACGGTCGAGGCCCGCAAGGTCCTCGACCGCGCGGCGGCATCGCATGGTTTCTCCTTGTCCTGGACGGAGTTCGACTGGAGTTGTGAGCGGTACACCAAAACCGGCTCGATGATGCCCGCCGACGGGATCGAGCGGCTTTCCGCTTTCGACGGGATCTTTCTCGGCGCCGTCGGCTTTCCCGGCGTCCCGGACCACGTGTCGTTGTGGGGTCTCCTCATTCCGGTCCGGCGCGCGTTCAGCCAGTACGTCAACCTCCGGCCGGTCCGGCTGCTGCCGGGGACGACGTCGGCTCTGGCGGGCCGCGGTGCCGACGAACTGGAGATGGTGATCGTCCGGGAGAACTCCGAGGGCGAGTACTCGGAGCTCGGCGGCAGGCACAATCGTGGACTGGGGAACGAGTTCGTCTTACAGGAATCCGTGTTCACGCGGGTCGGGGTGGAGCGGATCATCCGCTACGCCTTCGAGCTGGCGAAGACGCGCGCAGGGCGGGTCTGTTCGGCGACCAAGTCCAACGGGCTCATTCACTCGATGCCTTTCTGGGACGAGATCTTCGCCGAAATCTCAGCGGAGTACCCGGACGTGCATGCCGAGCAGTGCCATGTCGACGCGCTCGCCGCACGGATGGTGCAGGCGCCGGACCGGCTCGACGTCGTGGTGGCTTCCAATCTGTTCGGCGACATCCTGAGCGATCTGGCGGCGGCCGTGACGGGCGGGCTCGGAATGGCGCCTTCGGGCAACATCAATCCGACCGGTGAGCTCCCTTCCATGTTCGAGGCGGTGCACGGCAGCGCTCCCGACATCGCCGGACAGGGCATCGCGAATCCGGTGGCGCAGATCCTGGCGGGGGCGATGCTGCTCGACCATCTCGGGGAAACCGTCGCGGCACAAGATGTACGCGTGGCGGTGGAAAAGGTTCTCGAGGAGGGGGCCGTGCGAACCCCCGACCTCGGCGGGAAGTCCACCACCGCCGAACTCGGGTCCGCGGTGGTCGCCTCTCTATCTTGAACCATCCGCATGGTGGCGTGTCAAGTCCCGGAAGTCATGAACGGTCCATTCACGACTTTTGAGTACATGAAGGCCTCCTTCCTTGCGCCAAGCGCAAGGAAGGAGGCCTTCATGTACTCAAGGGACGTAGGTCTGGAGTGGCCGGCTCTTGATTCGCCACTTGCGCCCCTGGGGCAGCCAGATACGCCGAGATCTCAAGCATGTCGGGTGACTCGTTCGGCGCTCCCGTTGTGGCATTGGAGTCGTTGAGGGTCGCCAATGCCGCATTGGGGACGTCAAGGCCCGTGAACTCGGCTCCCTGCAAGCATTCCCTGTCCAGCACATGTCACTAGGGATCCCGAGGTAAGGCGCTGGCGGTCCGTCACGCAACCTGGCCTTGCCCCTCGGCGAATTTCTCGAGAAAAGGCGTAAATGTTGCCCTGAAAGGGAATCTGGGTGCGAGATTCGCCATCGAAGGACCGTTCGCCGCCTGCCTGGCAGCCGGGGCCGTGAGTTTTTGTCGGTGCCCCGGTGCACAGTGCCGGTCATCGGATTCGACGACTGGAGGAGCGCCGATGTGCTGGCATTGCGACAACCCCGGGAAGACCCGCGACGACTACCTCGTCGAGGAGGTCCGTCCGCTGATCCGGAAGTACGGCTGGATGGTGCAGACGGTCGAGCGCGGAAGTGTCCAACCGGGCTTCGCGTACACGGTCGGGCTCACCGACGCAGGGCTGCCCGAACTCGTCGTCACCGGCTTGAGAGAACGAAGATCCGGCCAGCTGCTGAACTATTTCGCCCAGCAGGTGGTCCGATCGGGGCCGCCTGAGGCGGGTGAGGTGCTGCCCGCCGCGGTGGGATGGCCGTCGTTCGAGATCGTTCCGCTCAGTTCGCCGCCGGCGCATCTGCTCACCGCCGTTCTCCTGTACGGCGAAGAATTCCGTGCGCTGCAACTGGTCTACGAGGACGAGCACGGCAAGTGGCCATGGGACAGGGATTTCCGCGGCGGGACGGGCGGTCAGCCGGTGCTGGGGGTGCGGGGCCGTGGCTGAATCCCTAAGGCACCGCGGGAGCTTCGCCTTCCCGCAGGCTGGTTCCCGGGGCGAGCCGTTGGACGGCGTCCTCCATATGTGCTTCCAGCAGCGACAGCGCGGTCTCTTCGTCGCCGGCCCGCAGGGCTTCGATGATCCTGGTGTGCTCGGTGACCCGTTCCTCGACCTGCTGATAGGTCGCCTGCAGCGCGGTGAGGCACATCCGGGTCTCGATCAGCAGGGTCCGGGCCATGCGCACGAGCCGTTTGCTGCCGGAAGCGGCGATCAGCGCCTCGTGGAAACGGAGGTCCGCCCAGGAGAGCGCGGTCGGGTCGTCGTCGTCCGCGGCGGTGGCCATGGCGCGTACGGCCTCTTCGAGCTCGGTGGCGACCCGTTCGCGGTCCCCGCGCAGCGCTCGCAGCATCGCGGCGCGCTCGATGGCCGAGCGCGCCGAGTAGATGTCGTAGACGTCGCCGGGCTCGAGGTCGATCACGAACAGGCCGCGGTGGCGCTCGCTGCGCAGGAGCCCTTCGGAAACGAGGTGCTGCATCGCCTCGCGCAGCGGCCCCCGCGAAACCTGGAACCGGGAGGCCAGATCCGTTTCACCGAGCTGGGTGCCGGGAGGGAGGGCGCCGGTCATGATCGCGTCCCGCAACTGCCGCGCGATGATCCCGGCGGTCGACTCCCGGCTGACCGGCTCGATATCCGGCAAGGACATGGTTCAGTTGCCCCTCTTTCCGAACAGTGCGCCCAAGGTGCGGACGAGCGGGGACTTCCCGGTGAGCCGCAGACCTTCCCAGACGGTGACCTGATTGGCGGTCAGCACCGGCTTGCCGAGCCTGGTTTCGAGCGTGTTGATCTCGCCGAGCGTCCGCATGGCGGTGTCGGGGACGAGCAGCGCGTCGGCGGCCGGGTGGTCCCGGCTCACCGCGAGCTCGACGACGGCTTCCGGACTGAGTTCGCCGACCTCGGCCGCGGTGTCGATGTCCGCGCTGCCCATCGACACCACTTCGACCCCGCCCGCGCCGAGGAACTCGACGAACAGCCGGGCGACGTCGTCCGGATAGCTGGCGGCGACCGCGACCCGCCGGACGCCGAGGGCCCTCGCGGCGTTGACGAAGGCGAAGGAGGTGCTCGACGCCGGGACACCGGCGACGGTGGCCAGCCGGTCGGCCTGTTCGCGGGCGCCTTCCCAGCCGTAGACGAAGCTGCCGCTGGTGCATGCCCACACCACCGCGTCGGGTTCGTGTTTGGCCAGGAGCGCGGCGCCGTCGGCGAGCCGGCTTTCGCTGCCGAGGTCCAAGAGCTCCGGCACGGCGTGCAGATCGGTTCCGTAGATGTGCTCGACCGGCAGCTTGATCCCGGCCATGTCCCCGCCGAGGAGCTGTTCCGCGAGCGGGTAGTCGTCTTCGGCCGCGTGATCGGGGTAGATGAATCCGATGGTGGTCGTCTCGGACGGCGGCTCGGGCGGGGCGAACGGCGTGATGGGCACGGAACCTCCGGAGGGCAGATTGTCGACAATCGTAGGCGAAGAGGTCAGTCGACCTCCCGGAGCCACTTGCCGGGCCCGACGATCGGCAGGTTCATCCGCCGGAGGCAGGCCCACATGGTGAGCTGATTCGCGGTGAGGACCGGTTTGCCGAGCGCGCTTTCGAGTGGCTCGATCAGATCGTAGGTGGGGAGGTTGGTGCAGCTGACGAAGATGGCTTCGGCGTCGGCGTGGTCGGCGGCGAGGATGCGTTCGGCGATGGTCCGGTAGCTGACCTTCCAGATGCCGCCACCCAGGCCGAGATGGTCGCTCGAGACGGTGCGGACCCCGAGTTCGGACAGGAAGTCGTGCAGCTTCCCGGTCAGGTCGCCGTCGTAGGGCGTGAGCACCGAGACCCGGTGGAGGTCGAGCTGGTGCAGGACCTCCGCCAGCGCTCCGGACGTGGTGACGGCGTCCGTCGCGCCCGCGTCGCAGATCGCCTTGGTCAGCGAGCGTTCGTAGTCCACACCGTTGACGAAACTGCCGGAGGTGCACAGATAGGCGACGACTTCGGGCTCGACGTGGAGCACGTCCCGCGTGGCGGCGGCGAGATGCCTGCTGTCGCTGACGAGCTGGGCCATCTCCATGCTGACGGGCACGGGCTCGTACGGCGTCCGCGCCAGATGGAGGGAGACCTCCATGGGCACCCAGCGCCACAGCTCACGTTCCAGGGCCAGGTCGAAGGGGGCGATCACACCGATGCCGCGCTGCGCCAACGGGCCTTCGAACTCCAATAAGTCGAAATCCAAGTCTCAGCCTCCGGAAAGCTTCTGTTGTCACAGGTCCGGTGCTCCGGGGGTCGTTCCTCGGATTGTTGACAATCATACGAGCCACTTTTACGGTGTCAACGTGATCTCCTCAGTGGCCCCTGTGCTGGCGGTGCTCTGCGGAGACACGCGCCCACCGGACATGCGCGCTATCGAAGACCGAGCGGTGGTTCGTTACACCGGCGAGGCCGGGTTGGCCGACGCGTTGTCCGGCGCCGACGCGTTCTTCGTCTACGACTTCCTTTCGACCGCGGTTCCGGGGGCCTGGCACGCGGCCGACAAGCTGCGCTGGCTGCATATCGCCAGCGCGGGCGTCGACCCCGTCCTCTTCCCGGCGCTGCAGGAGAGCGACGTCGTGCTCACCAACTCCCGAGGCGTTTTCGACGGGGCCATAGCCGAGTACGTCCTCGGAGTCGTTCTCGCGTTCGCCAAGGATTTCGTCCGCTCGTGGGACCTGCAGCGGCAGAAGCAGTGGAAGCACCGGGAGAGTGAACGGATCTCCGGCCGCCAGGTCCTCGTGGTCGGAACCGGGCCGATCGGCCGGTCGATCGCGCGGATGCTGCGGGCGGCCGGGATGTCGGTGGCGGGCGTCGGACGCCGTCCTCGTGAGGGCGATCCCGACTTCGGGGACGTGTACGCGTCTTCGGACCTCGCCCGTCATCTTCCCGGGGCGGACTACCTCGTCGCGGTCGCGCCACTGACCGAGCAGACGAAGGGCATGTTCGACGCCGAGACCTTCGCCGCGATGAAACCGGGAGCGCGGTTCGTCAACGTCGGCCGCGGCGAGCTGGTCGTCACTTCGGACCTGATCGGCGCACTGCGGGACGGGCGGCTCGGCGGCGCGGCGCTCGACGTCTTCGACACCGAGCCGCTGCCGTCCGACAGTCCTTTGTGGACTATGGAGAACGTTCTGATCTCGCCGCATATGTCGGGCGACTTCGTCGGCTGGCGTAATACTCTGGTAGAGGTGTTCGCGGACAACTTCCGTCGCTGGCGCGCGGGGGAGCCACTGCGCAACGTCGTGGACAAGCGGCTCGGGTACGTGCCGTCGGAGACGCTTCGCCAAGGTTAGGGGCAGGATTGAACGACACCAAGTTGACCGCGAGCGAGCTCGTCGCCGCGTACGCCACCGGAGAGCTGTCGCCGGTCGAGGCCACTCAGAACGCCTTGCGTGTCATCGAGGAACGCGACGGCGAGACCAACGCTTTCTGCCTGGTCGACGCCGACGGCGCGCTCGAACAGGCGAAGGCGTCCGAGATCCGCTGGCGGGACGGCAATCCGATCGGCTGGCTCGACGGTGTCCCGGCCTCGATCAAGGACATGTTCCTGACCCAGGGCTGGCCGACGCTGCGCGGTTCGCGGTGCATCGACCCCGACCAGCCGTGGGACGTCGACAGCCCGGTCACCGCGCGGCTGCGTGAGAACGGCTTGGTACTGCTGGGAAAGACCACGACGCCGGAACTGGCGTGGAAGGGCGTCACCGACAACCCGCTGACCGGGATCACCCGCAACCCGATCGACCCGTCGACGACGGCGGGAGGGTCCAGCGGGGGCAGTGCCGCGGCCGTCGCGGCGGGGATGGGTGAGCTCTCCGTCGGCACCGATGGCGGCGGCTCGATCCGGATCCCGGCTTCGTTCTGCGGAATCGTCGGGCTCAAACCGACACACGGCCGGATCCCGCTGTTCCCGGCGAGCCCGTTCGGCCCGCTCTCGCACGCCGGACCGATGGCGCGTTCGGTCGACGACACGGCGCTGCTCCTCGACGTCCTCGCCCTGCCCGATCATCGAGACCCGGCCGCGCTCGCCCCACCGGTTTCGACCTATCGCGAGGCCGTCCGCCGGGACGTGCGCGGGCTGATCGCCGCCTACTCGCCGACGCTCGGCTACGTCGACGTCGACCCGGAGGTCGCGGAAATCGTCAAGTCGGCGGTCCGGTCGCTGGGCGACGCGGGCCTGCACATCGAAGAGACCGATCCCGGTTTCACCGACCCCAAACCGGCCTTCGACATCCTGTGGTCGACGGGGGCGGCCAAGTGGCTGGACACCTTCCCCGCCGGTTCGGAGACGAAGGTCGATCCCGGCCTGCGGAAGGTGTGGGAACTCGGCAAGACCTTCTCGGCGAGCGACTATCTCGGCGCCAACGCCGAGCGGGCCGCGCTGGGCATCCTGATGGGCGAGTTCCACACGCGCTACGACGTGCTGATCACGCCGACCCTCCCGATTCCCGCCTTCGAAGCCGGGCACGAGGTCCCCCCGGGCAGCGGGCTGAGCGGCTGGCCGGACTGGACGCCGTTCACCTACCCGTTCAACATGACCCAGCAGCCCGCGATCAGCGTGCCGGCGGGCCGCACCTCCAGCGGCCTGCCGGTCGGGTTGCAGATCGTCGGCCCGCGGCACTCCGACGACCTGGTGCTCGCGGTCGCGAAGCTCATCGAGGAGGTCCGTCCCTGGCCGTGACCTGCGGAAAGGGAGCAAGGGACCTTTGCTGCCACTTGGGCGTCAGGGCTGCGCGGCGTGCGACTTCCGGACGAGCCCGCGCACCTGGCCGCTGCACAGCGCGAGACCGGTGGCGGCCACGACCAGCGCGGCGCACGCGAGCAGAGTCGTGCTGACCCCGAAGTGCTGCGCGGCGGGCCCGGCCGCCATCTGCCCGAGGGGCAGGGCGATGAAGGAACCGAGCATGTCGTAGGAGTAGACGCGCGCGAGTTTGTCCTCGGGCACGTTCTCCTGCAGCGAGACGTCCCACGCGACCACGAACTGCTCGATCGCCAGCCCGGAGACGAACATGGCCGCCAGCAGCAGCGGAAGCAAGGGTGCCTGGCCGAGCAGGATCAGTGGTGGCGCTTCGAAGAGGATCACCGCGACGCCGACGAACAGCGCGCGCCGCGGCTGCCATCGGGCCACGAGGATCCCGCCGACGAGCGAGCCGATCGTCTGCGCGGCGAGGGCGAATCCCCAGCCGGAGCGCCCGAAGGTGCTGTCGGCGACGACTGGGCCGAGCACCGCGATCCCGCCGGCGATGACGGCGTTCACCACCATGAACTGCACGACCACCACCCACACCCAGGTGCGCGACCGGAACTCGTGCCAGCCTTCGACGAGTTCCGCCAGCGGGCGGCTGCCAGGGACCCGTTCCCGGCGGCTGAGGCGGATGCACCGGTAGGAAAGGGCGGAGCCCAGGAACAGCAGCGCGTTCCCGGTGAGCGCCCAGCCGGGGCCGACCGCGGTGACCAGGATGCCGCCGAGCCCGGCGCCGGCGATCCGGCCGGAGTTCGAGAGCAATCTGGCCAGCGCGTTGGCCTGCGCGAGGAGGGTGGCGGGCACCGTCAGCGGGGTGAGCGACGCCGACGCGGGAGCGGAGATCGCGGCCACCGCGCCGTTGACCACGCTCAGGCCGACCAGCAGCGGGATCGACGCGAATCCACAAAGGACACTCGCCGCGATGACCGCCTGGGTCAGGGTGGCGGCGACTTCGGTGCCTTGCAGGATCACCGACCGCGGTAGCCGGTCGGCCAGAACGCCGCCGAACAGCAGCAAGACGACGCTGGCCACGGACCGCGCGCCGACGACGATGCCGATGTCGACGGCCGAACCGGTCAGGTCGATCACCGCGAAGGCGAGCGCGAGCGGGGCGACGGCGTTGCCGAACTCCCCGAACGTGCGGCCGGCGATCAGCCAGCGGAAGTTGTGCCGGCGCAATGGTTCGCGCAGGGACGTCACCGTCGCCTCATCTCGAACAGCGAGACCGTCGCGCTGACCGGGATCGTGCCCCGGGTCCGGGGCGGCTTCGCGGCGGAGTGCAGAAGGTCGCTCAGTTCGCGAGCGTGTTCGAGTGCCTTCTCCCACGTCTCGCGGTCGACCCACATCTCCGCGTCGCTCGTCGATCCCTGCTTGCCGGGAACGCGGAATTCGCTGCGGCGCTTGAGTTCTTCGGCCATCGTCGCGATGAGAAGCTGTTCCTCCCCCGGATTCGCCGACGTGAACCGCGATCCGGACTCCGGATCGTGCCGGTAGCGTTTCGCCAGGCCGCCCCGGATCCGGACCTCCTCGGCGACGTCCAGCAGGCCGGCCTCGTGCAACCGCCGCAGGTGGTAGCTGACATTCGCTTGTGTCTCACCGAGTTCGCGCGCGGCTTCGGCCGCGCTCATCGCGACACCGGTCAAAAGCGACAGAATGCGCAGCCGCACGGGATGGGCGAGGACACGCAAGCCGTCGAGGCCGGGGGGCTCGGACATGGGACGAGTATCGACTGCCGGGACGCGAACCGTCAAACAGTTATTTGGGGGTATCGTTGGCCGGGAGATCCGGTGCGGTGATCCGATGTCTGTGCTCTGCTGGAGCCATGCGTACGGCGACATTGGGCAGGAGCGGTCTCGAGGTGTCGAGGATCGCTTTCGGCACCTGGCAACTCGGCGGGGACTGGGGTTCGTTCGACGAGGACACGGCGATCGCGGCGATCCACCACGCCCGCGAACTCGGGGTGAACTTCTTCGACACCGCGCAGGCCTACGGTTTCGGGAAATCCGAAGCGATGCTGGGGAAGGCGCTGCGTGAGGAACTCAAGCGCGACCGCGACAACCTCGTCATCGCCACGAAGGGCGGTATCAAGCCGCGTTCCGAACGGCCGCGCGACTCGCGGCGCGAGTGGCTGTCACAGGGCATCGAGGACAGCCTCCGTTGCCTCGACGTCGACCACATCGACCTCTACCAGATCCACTGGCCCGATCCCGACGCTCCCGCCGAGGAGACTGCGGGGATCCTGCAGGAATTCGTCGACGCCGGGAAGATCCGGCACGTCGGTGTCTCGAACTACGACGCCGCCGGGCTGGCCGCCTTCGACAAGACCCGGCCCGTGGAAACCCTGCAGCCGCCGTATCACCTGTTCCGCCGCGACATCGAAACCGATCCTCTCCCGTACGCGCGTGAGCACGACATCGGCGTGCTCGTGTACAGCCCGCTGGGCAGCGGACTGCTGACCGGGTCTTTCACGCCGGAGACGACGTTCGAGAAGACCGACTGGCGTTCACGGTCGTCGGCGTACACCGGCGAGACCTTCCGGCGCACTCTCGCCGTCGTCGACCGGCTCAAGGAATTCGCGGCGGACAAAGGAATCTCCGTCAGTCAGCTCGCGATCGCCTGGACGCTCGCCCAGCCGGGCGTGCACGTCGCGATCGTGGGCGCGCGGAAGGCGGCCAACATCGAGGCCAGTCTCGCCGCCGCGGACATCGATCTGGCCGCCGACGAACTCGCGGAGATCGATCGGCTCACCGCCGACGCCGTTCCCGTGTCCGGCGCGAGCCCCGAAGGGGTCGCCTAAAGCTTGAATTCGGTACCGTCCAAGGGAAGCGATGCGCCGCCGCCCAGTACGGCGGCGTGTTCGGACGACGCGGGATCGATCACCGGGTTCGTGTTGTTCAGGTGTGTGTACGCCCACCGCGGGCCGGGCCGGAGCTTCGCGAGACTGCCGGTGATCGGCAGATGCCCCATCGCCAGCTGGGCGCCGTCGCCGACCTCGGCCGCGGTGGCGCCCGACATCTCGTCCGGCGCGTAGAAGGTCCCGTCCAGCAGTACCAGCCCTGCATCGCGGGTGAAGTCGTCGAATCCGTCCGGCCAGCTCTTAAGACAAGGCGCGTACACGAAAACGCCGCCGGTCACGACGTCTTCGATCCGATACGCCACCACCCAAGGACCGTCCTCGGTGGACGAACGCGCGTACTTCGGCCGCTTGTCGCTCACGGGAAGCATGCTCACCCGCAGCCCGTCGATGGCGACCCTCGACGACGGCAGCCAGTCCCAGCCGCCGTACCCGTCGATGATCGACCGCGCGGGGAAGTGCTCGGACAAGGCGCCGAGCACGGCGTCCGGTGCCCACACGGGCAGACCGCCCGCTTCCCGCAGGAGAAGCAAGCCGAGTGAATGATCGAGTTCGGCGTCGGTCAGCAGCACCCCGCGCAACGGGATCTCCCTCGGCCCCGGCCCGGCGCGCAACGGTGGTGTGGCGAGGATCTGCGCGCGGATGTCCGGCGAAACGTTGAGCAGGTACCAGCCTTCGTCGTCCGCGCTCACCGCCACACAGTCCTGCGTCCGCGGCGGCGCGTCCGAGACGCACAGGGCGCAGGCGCAGTTCCACTGAGGGAATCCGCCGCCCGCCGCGGTGCCGAGCAAGATCACCCTCATCGCGGCGTCCGCATCACGAGCTCGTCCGTTTTCGCCTGCGTGGCGAGGATGAGGTCGACGACCTCCCGATGCGGCGAACGCGAGCACACCGGATCCGTCGCCGAGGCGTCACCGGTGAGTTGGAACGCTTGGCACCGGCAGCCGCCGAAGTCGATCGTGCGCCGATCACAGGTGCGGCAGGTGTCGGGCATCCAGTCCTCGCCGCGATAGGCGTTGAAGGAAGCGGATTCGTACCAGATCCAGGCCAGCTGCCTGTCCCGCACGTTGTCGAATTCCAGCGTCTCGATCGCTGTCGACGCGGGGCACGGCAGCACGGTCCCGTCGGGCGCCACGGTCAGTTGCCGCGCGCCCCAGCCGTACATGCACGGCTTCGGGTACTTCTCGTAGTAATCGGCGACGACATAGATGATCTCCATGCGGCCACGCAGCCGTTCGGTGGCCGCGCGCACGATCGGCTCGGCCTCCTCGAGTTGCCGCCGGGTCGGCATCAGGGCGTCACGGTTGCGCAGGGCCCAGCCGTAGTACTGCGTGTTGGCCAGTTCGAGCCGGTCCGCGCCCATCTCCTCGGCGAGGCCGATGATCCCGGCGAGCTGATCGTGGTTCCGCCGGTGCAGGACGACGTTCACCGAAAGCGGCAGCCCGGCCTTCCTGATCAGTTCGGCGGCGACGAGCTTCCGGTCGTGTGCCCGTGCTCCGGCGAGCCGGTCCGCGCGGTCGGCGGTCGCGCCTTGGACGGACAGCTGGACATGCGCGATGCCGCGCTCGGCGAGATCGTCCAATCTGGACTCCGTCAGCCCGAGCCCGGACGTCACCAGGTTGACGTAGCACCCCAGTTTCGTGGCGTGTTCGACCAGGATGGGCAGATCCGGTCTGGCGAGCGGCTCACCGCCGGACATGTGCACCTGGAGCACGCCGAGTTCCCGCGCCTGGGTGAGCACGGAAAGCCATTCCTCTGTGGACAGTTCTCCGTCGCGGGCGATCAGCTCGACCGGATTCGAGCAATACGGGCAGTGCAGCGGGCAGCGATGAGTCAGCTCGGCCAGCATGCCCAGTGGCGGCTGCGCGGTTTTCAGGTCCATTCGACGATCCGCCGTTCTCCCAGCCGGGACAGGACGTCCAGGATCTCTTCCTCGCGCACACCGGTGTAGCGTTCGCGCAACGCCGAAGCGATTCCCGTGACATCCGCGACGCCGTCGCAGAGGGAAAGCACGGCCGCGGCGGTCGGATTCGGGACGAGCACACCTTCGGGGAACAGGAGGACGTGCGTTTCCCTGGTCTGGTCATAGCTCAGCCGGACTCCGCGCCGCAGCCGCGGCACCGAGCCCGGTTCGAGGGTGGTCATCACTACTCCTTGGCCGCCGCGCGCTCGATGGCGTCGAGCATCGACCAGAGCACGTCGGTCTTGAACGACAGCGCGGCGATCGCCTTGTCCTGCTGCTCGCGGGTGACGGCGTGCCGGACGACGATGTCGAGCGTCCCCTTGCCCTCACCGGAGACCTTGTCGATGCGATTGGTGAAATAGGTGAGGTCCTCCGGCGCGATCCACGAATAGTGCGCCAGCATGTCGGCGACCCGCCGCTGCATGAGATGGCCGGCGAACATTTCGGTCAGCCCCGAGGCGACCGCTTCGAGCCAAGGTCTCGTGCGGGCGAAATTCACGTAGGCGTCGACGGCGAACCGGACCCCGGGGGCGACGTGCCGCTGATCGAGAACCTCTTCGCGGTCGAGCCCGACCGCGGCGCACAAACGGAGCCATCGCTCGATTCCGCCGTCACCGGCCTTCGTCCCGTCGTGGTAGACGATGCGGTCGAGCCATTCCCGGCGGATCTCCGGCAACGGGCAGTTGCTGATGATCGCCGCGTCCTTCTGCGGGAGAACGCACTGGTAGTACCAGCGGTTCGCGGCCCAGATCTTCAGCTCGTGCTGGGACAGGTCACCGTCGTGCATCCGCACGTGGAAGGGGTGGGTGCCCCAGTAGCGGTGCGAAAGCCCGCGCAACGCCGCGATGAACTCCGACGACGACATGAGGGACACCGTGCTGCCTCCGGGTGCTCGCTGATCGGGACGGCGGCGGTGGTGGGGGACGGCCCCCACCACCGGATGCGCATTCAGTCCTCCATGCGGGCCGCGTAAGCGGTGACCTCCATGGGGGTTTCGTATTCGACGAAGTCCGGGGTGGTCCATACCTCGATCATTTCTGCTCCTAACGTCCACATGGGATCGAACAGGGCCGAAGCCACCGTCACCCTAGAAGCGCGTCGCCGATTCTGACCAGACGTAAGGACCGACTTCCGGCGGCATTTTGTAAAGTTTCCTACCTATGGCCGATCGAGCTGGGCCGGTCGTCACGCTCGGCGCACACAACGGTTAACGACCGGTGCCGCCGATAGCCCGTCCAGTGGTGTCCGTTTCGTCCCGTGGTGTGTTTCTATCCAACTCGACGGGTGCGCCCCGACCACCCGCCTACCGCCGCCATCCGAGCTCCAGGGGTGTAGCTGAAGGAGGCGTCCCATGTCCTTACGTCGTACTCTCGCCGCCGCGTTCGCCGCGGCGACGGCCGTGTCGATCGCGGCCGTCCCGGCCACAGCCGCCGAAGCGCCGTCGATCCAGGCGATCAGACAGCTCGCGAGCGGCCTCAACCAGGCCTGGTCGATCGACTTCCTGCCCGACGGCACCGGCGTCTTCACGCAGAAGGACGCCAGGACGATCAGCAAGATCGACAAGGCGGGCAAGGTCACTACGGTCCAGACCATCCCCGGGGTGAGCGTCACCGCGGAGGCCGGTCTGCTCGGCATCGCCGTCTCGCCGAATTACGCCACCGACCAGACGGTCTTCATCTACTACACGACCAGTTCCGACAACCGGATCGCCAAGCTGAAGCTGGGCCAGACGCCGACGCCGATCGTCACCGGCATCCCGCGTGGTTCGCAGTATCACCACGGCGGGCGGATCAGGTTCGGCCCGGACGGCTACCTCTACGCGGGTACCGGCGACGGCCAGAACGGCGCCAACGCGCAGAACAAGAACTCCCTCGGCGGCAAGGTCCTGCGGGTCACCACCGACGGCGCGGCCGCGCCCGGCAACCCGTTCAACAGCCGCGTCTACTCCTACGGCCACCGCAACGTCCAGGGCCTGACGTGGGCGAACGGCCAGCTGTACGTCTCCGACATCGGCGCGAACAGGCTCGACGAGCTGAACAAGATCGAGCCGGGTAAGAACTACGGCTGGCCGACCTGCGAAGGCCCGTGCAACACGGCCGGGATGACCAATCCGGTCAAGTCCTGGCCGACGTCCTCGGCGACGCCGAGCGGGCTCGCGGCCTACAAGGGTTCGCTGTACATGGCGTCCCTCAAGGGTGGCACGTACAAGCTCGACCTGAACGGCAACGGCGGCAAGCTCTGGACCAACCTCGGCCGCACGCGTGACGCCGTCGCAGGCCCGGACGGCCAGCTGTACACGATCACGCCGGGCGGCCTGTACGTCTCCGACGGCAGCTGACACGACCGCCATCAGGGCTGCGGCTCCCCGACCACACTTGCCGCGTCACGGTCACGGGACGCGGACCAGCCGCCGAAGATCTTGAACCGGATCCACTCGTTCACCGGCGGCTGCGCGAGATTGGTGAACCAGGTGTGGTGATCGCGATGGTTGCTGACCGTGCCCACCAGCACGTGGCCGCCCCCGCCAAGTCTGGCCTTCCTGAAGGCGGGGGCACCACTGTCCTCCGGGCGCACACCGGCCCCCTGCCGGGGCGCGTCGGCGCAGAACCATTGCGGGCCAGGCTTGGCGCACCGGTAGGCCGCGGTGAAAGCCATTTCGTGGGCATGCTCCGGCCGCTGTTGACCGGTACTGCCGTAGCCGGCGACCGTGAGCTTCATGCCGGGCCAGGTCGGCCAGAATTCGCCGGAGGCGATGAGCTTGATCGGAGTGGTCCGAACCGGACGCTCGAGCGTCACCACCGCGACGTCGGCGGTACGGGCATCACCCGTACCCCACGGGTGGCGTTCGGCGCGAACCACCTTGACCGTGTGGGTCTGGGGCCCGGTGCGAAAGTAGGCGAACATGCCCTCGGGCTTGTCGGGCTTCTTGGCGAAGCAATGCGCTGCCGACACGATGTGCCGGGGCGACACCAGCGAACCCGAGCAGTAGCCCTCCTCCGGGTTCCCGACTCTCACCAGCCACGGATAGGTGCCAGGTGGCACCTCGGCGCCACCCTCGATCGCGCCGGCGGTGCCCCCGGGCACCATCGCCAGTCCGACGGCCATTGCCAGAATGACGAACGCGCGAAACCGGCCGAACATCGCATCATCTCCTAAGATCCACCGGGCTCGGATCGCCCGGGACAGAAAGCAAGTTCACGAAAGGTGGGTGGGGACGGCTCTCACTGGCGCCGTGTACTGCCGATGGCACGAGCCCGCCTTCGTCGATCAACACGATCCGATCCGCCTTCGCCGTGAGTGACGGCGAGGGCAGGCCCCATGGTGCGGAGTGCTCCTCGCGCACGGTCTCGCCGCACAGCGGTTCTTCTTGCGGCACGTAGGTAATTCGCCGGCGAAGTCCGTCACGGTTCAGGTCGCGCACATCGACCGTATCGAGCAGAATCCACGGGTGGCTCCGCCGGATACCCCGACAGTCGATGGGCATGGCGAGGCGTCATCGACGTCCTCCGCCCGGCAGCCACCCGAGCTCACTCGGCGCTGTCCGGTCAGGTGGCCTTCTCGGCACCATCAATTCATCCAATGTGGACAGATAAGGTGAGAGAACCTGCTTGGTCGCGCCAAAGGCGACGGCGCGAGGCATACCTGGCATGCGGCGGTTCGGATGTCACGTCGATAGCATGACGGTCTTGGACAAGCGGCCGCAAGAGGCCAGCAGCATGGCTCCGCGACTTCATGGCGGCTCTGTTGCGGCACAGGGCAATGTGAAGACGTCATAGCTCGGTGCGCGTCGCGGGCACGCGCGACCTCGAACCTGGCGGGACGCTACCGCCGGCTATCGCACCGAACGGCGGCCAGGTGGCCGGCCGCGTCGAGCGCGCTGCCGGTGAGCAGGTTGCCGAGCAGGACGCCGACCCCGGCGATGGTGTCCATCTCGATGGGAAACACCACGATCGTGCCCAGCGCCAGCGGCGCGGCGGAGATGAGCAGTGGAGCCATCGCGATATCGGTGGCATTCCTGAGATCCCGCCGGAGGCCAAGGCCGGGGTATGAAGGCGGCGGCCCGCACTCCACGTCGTCCGGCACCACATCGCGAAGACCAGTGTCACCAACACAGTTCCGGCCACGCCCGGACCGGCGATGCGGCGGGCGTCCAGCGGGAGCGCGAGAAACACCTGGAACGACAGGACGTACGAGCCGCCCATCGCCAGCGAGAACGGTACGAACGACCGGACTTGTAACCCGGTGAGCACGGCGAACACCGCGGCGGCGGTCAGGCAGGTGACCTGGAACGCAAGGCTGGTCAACGCGAGCCCGATGACGGGTCCGAGCAGGATGCCGGTTTGGTGAAGACGGTGAACAATGCGAACGCTTCCACGCGGCGTTCTCCGGCATCCTGTGCCACGTAGGCGCGTACGGCTGGATCGAACAACGCCCGGCGAAACCGGTTGCGGCGGACGCCATCAGCAGTGCCGGGACGGAGTGGCGAGGCCGAGCAGTGCGAACCCGCCGGTGCACAGGGCACAGCCGGCGACGATGAGGGGCTTGTAGCCGAAGCGGTCGGCGAATGTTCCGCCGATGAGGAACATGCCCTGCTGGGGAAAATTCCGGACGCCGAGGATCAGGCCGACGGTCCAGGCCGCCAGTTCGAGGTCGCCGGACAGGTGCGCGGCGAGGTGGGGCATCAGCATGGAGAAGCCGACGTTGATGGTGAACCGGTTCAGGATCTGCTTCACGGGAGAATCCCCACCCGCGGTCGCATGATTTCCGTTGTTTGGATCGGGTCGACGACGTTGCCGCAGCGGGTCCAGTGCGAGACGATCCGGTCGGCGGAGCGGGCGATGTTGTCCGGTGTGGACGGTGGCGGCACGGTGAGCAGATCGTGGTGGGCGCAGTAATCGTCGTTGTAGACGGTGTCGAAGTACCGGTGCGGTCCGTCCGGGAACACCGCGGCGATCCTGGTGTCGAGGTCGCAGGTTCGGGCCGCCCAGCCGGCGACAAGGGCGACTGCTCCCGTGCTCCATCCGCCGCTGGCGTGGTGTGTGGTCGCGAGTGCCCGGCAGGCCCATACCGCTTCGGCGGGAGCGACCCAGTGGACCTCGTCGAAGGCGGCGTAGTCGACGTTGCGGGGGTAGATGCTGGACCCGAGTCCGCGCATCAAGCGACTTTGGGCAGGCTGGCCGAAGATCGTGGACCCGATGGTATCGACGCCGATCAGGGTCAGGTGGGGGAAGAACTCCCGCAGTACCTGAGAGATGCCGGCCGAGTGGCCCCCGGTGCCTACTGAACACACGAGGATGTCGACGCGGCCGAGTTGGGAAACCAGTTCCAGCGCCAAGGGAGCGTAGGCCGTGATGTTGTCGGGATTGTGGTATTGGTCTGGGCAATAGGCGTCAGGGGTCGCGTCGAGGATTTCCTGAACGCGTTCGCGGCGGGCTTGTTGCCAGCCGCCGCTGGGGTCGGGTTCGGACACGGTCTCCACGCGTGCGCCGTAGGCGGTCAGCATGCGGTGGATGTTCGGCTCCAGCTCGGGATCGGTCACCAGCGTCACCGGGTGCCGGTGCACGGTGGCCGCGAGGGCGAGCCCGAGGCCGAAGGTGCCGCTGGTGGACTCGACGATCCTGGCGCCGGGGCGCAGCTCACCGCGCTCCTTGGCCGCGGCGATCATGTGCAGAGCGGGGCGGTCTTTCACGCCACCGGGGTTGAATCCTTCGAGTTTGGCCCAGAATCCACGCCCGGGCGGGGCGAAGGGCTGATCTATCCAGAGCACCGGGGTGTTGCCCGCGGTGGTGGCGGGATTGTGGCAGCGCGGCGCGCTGCTGATCAGTTGTGCTGTAGAGGACCGAGACGAGCTCACGACTGCGTTGTTCGACAGGGTGGAGGGCATCGATTTCTCACTTCACGCGGACGCCGGGAATAAGGCGCAAGAATTCTGACTTGTGGTCTGGGGGATGAGACCGATCAGATCCGCGTGACGCAGAGTTGCAGGAGAACGAGCCGTCCGGTGCGGCCGAGATCTCTGTCCACGCGCCATCGGAGTGAACCGGTCGCGCCATGGCCGTCCGCCACGATGACGAGTGTGGCGACCGCCGCCAGCAGCATGGTCAGCCAGGCGAAACCGTTCGCCGTACGTGTCGCCGCGCAGAACATTTCACCTGCTCCGTGGCAGGTGTGGTGATGGTCCGGTGTATCACCGTCCCGCGAGGACACGTGGACGGTCTCGGTATCGGCTGCGGTGGTTGTCGCTTGTTCAGCCGTTTCGTCGTGGTGGTGGGAATGCGACATTCCGCAGGGAGTCAGGTACAGGAAGACGAAAGACAGCAGCACGGTGACCGCGAGCGCGACCCGCCAACGAGTGCGACGTGAAGTGACCGATGTGCTTCTCACAGGCACGGGAACGTAGCAGCGACGATCTTGCGGTCACCATCCGGCGGATGGATGACTGCCGGATGGCGGTACCTTGTTCTGCTTGGCGTTGGGCAGGAAATCGCTCGCGCCGAAAGGAACCGGATCGCTGGGTTACCTTCGGAATCCGAGGGCCACGTCAGGAAGTGCTTCGGCGAGCTGGTCGACCTGGCCGGTGCTGGTGAAGACGCGGTGTCTGTCCACTAAGTACTGGGCGATGGCCTCGTGGAGGCCGAGGGTGTCCATGGTTCCGGAGTGGACGCGGGAACGGATGTCGTCCGGAGGGGAAGCTTTCGTCGCGATGGCAAGGATCGATGTCGGGCAGCCAGGCTGGTGAGGGCTTGACGTCGGTCAAGGTTGATCGCGCCTCCTCCGGAGCCGGAACGTAACAGCCGCGATCCGGTAGCGGCCATCCGGCGGGAGGCCGACGGGCCGAATGGCTTAAAGGCGGGGGACGGAGACGGCGTGTTCGAGTTCGGCGAGCGCGGTGTCCAGGTGGGTCAGGATGCGCTGCAGATGCGGCACGCTCCGGCGGCAGCCGGTGACACCGAAGTCCAGGTTGTCCCCGTTGCTGGTCAGCGTGATGTTCAGCGCCTGCCCGTCCAGCAGCACCGACGCCGGGTAGATGCCGTCGAGCGCCGCGCCGTTCCAGTACATCTGCTTGCGTGGCCCAGGCACATTGGAGATCACCAGGTTGAACGGCGGTTTCGTGTTGTTCACGAAGCCGGGGATCGGCGACACGCCGAGCTGGGCCACGTTGATCCCCGACAGCAGCAGCGTCTGCAGCGGGGTCAGCTCCGAGAAGAGCTTCTTCCCGTTCCGCATGGACGCGTTGATCGTCGCCAGCCGGGCGGCCGGATCGGTCAGATGGGTGGCGAGGTTGCACAGCAGCGCGCCGATGTTGTTCCCCGCCGCGTCACCGCTGTCCTTGCGCCGCAAGGAAACCGGGACCATCGCGGTCAGTGGCGTGTCGGGGAGCGCGTTCTGCTCCATCAGGTAGTCCCGCAGCGCGCCCGAGCACATCGCGAGGACGACGTCGTTGCGCGACACCCCGGCGGCGGTCGCCACCTTGCGCACCCGGTCCAGCGACCACGACTGCGCGGCGAAGCGGCGGGCCCCGCCGATCGGCACGTTCAGCATCGTCTTCGGCGCCTGCGACGGCAGCGTGAGCGTGTGCTCCTGGAACGCCTCCCGCGCCACCTTCATCGCGGCGGGCGCGATGCCGGCGAGCTGGTTGACCGTCTTGCCGAAGGTGCTGAACACCGAGGGCGACGCCTTGCCGTTGCGGCCGCCGTCCGGTTTGGCGCGGCGCCCCCACGGCGGCGGGCAGTCGAGGTCGAACGGGTCGTCCGACAGCGTGCCCTGGAGGTGCCGCAGTGCCGAGACGCCGTCCATCAGCGCGTGGTGGATCTTGCTGTAGATCGCGAACCGGCCGTCCTGGAGACCCTCGACCAGGTGGATCTCCCACAGGGGGCGGTGCCGGTCGAGCAGGGTGCTGTGCCACCGTCCGGTGAGTTCCAGCAATTCGCGGATCCGGCCGGGCTGGGGCAGCGCCGAATGGCGGAAGTGGTAGTCGAGTTCGAGATCGGTGTCGGTCGCCCAGGCGATATGCCCGGCGGTGTTGACCGGCCGGGCGGGACGGCGCCGGAACACCGAGCGCATGTTGTCGGACTCGAGCAGACTCTTGCGGACGTCACGCAGATAGTCGGGGCCGGCGCCCTCGGGTTTCTTGAACAGTTGCAGTCCGCCGACGTGCATCGGATGCTCGCGCGTTTCCACGAGAAGGAACATCGAGTCGGTCACGGGCATGAACGGCATCGTCGGACCACCTTCCGCGCGGCGGCGTGCGAACACGCCGGGTGCCAGAGTCTACGCACACCGAAACCACCATCTCACGCTTTAGGGTTGCTCACATGACGATCCCGACCGATCCGCAGACGGGTGAGTTCCGTCGGTCCGCCAACCATTTCGACGCTCGTGTCACCGCCGACGGCCGCGACGGCTGGCCGGTGGAGGCGGGCAGATACCGGCTGGTGGTCAGCCGGGCCTGTCCCTGGGCCAGCCGCGGGCTGGTCGTCCGGCGGTTGCTCGGCCTCGAGTCCGCGCTGAGCGTGGCCGTGGCCGACCCGATCCAGGACGAGAAGAGCTGGCGGTTCACCCTCGATCCCGGCGACCGGGATCCCGTGCTCGGCATCAAGTACCTGGCCGAGGCCTATCACGCGGCCGATCCGCACTACATGGGCGGGATCAGCGTTCCGGCCATTGTGGACATTCCGAGCGGACGGCTGGTGAGTAACGACTATCCGCGGATCACCCTCGATCTGTCCACCGAATGGACCAGCCTCCACCGGCCCGGCGCGCCCGACCTCTACCCAGAGCGGCTTCGCGACGAGATCGACGCCGTCAACGCGGGGGTCTACGCCGACGTCAACGCCGCCGTGTACCAAGCCGGTTTCGCGACCAAGCAGGCCGCGTACGAGGACGCCTATACCCGGCTCTTCGCCATGCTGGACGCGCTTTCCGACCGGCTCGAAAAGCAGCGCTACCTCGTCGGTGACACGATCACCGAAGCGGACATCCGGTTGTTCACCACCCTCGTCCGCTTCGACGCCGTCTACCACGGGCACTTCAAATGCAACCGGGACAAACTGACCGAAATGCCGGTGCTGTGGGCCTACGCCCGCGACCTCTTCCAAACACCGGGCTTCGGTGACACCGTCGACTTCGACCACATCAAGCGGCACTACTACGCGGTGCACGAGCAGGTGAACCCGACCCGGATCGTCCCCTTGGGACCGGACCTGTCCGGCTGGACGACGCCGCACCACCGGGAGCAGCTGGGCGGGCGCCCGTTCGGCGACGGCACGCCGCCGGGACCGCCGCCCGAGGACGAACGGATCGGGGACACGGATGGAGCCACTTCCTGAGCGCACCGACGTCGTCGTGATCGGCGGCGGCATCATCGGGGTCAGCTGCGCGTACCGGCTCGCCGCCGCCGGGGTCTCGGTCCTGCTGCTCGAACGGGACATCCTGGGCGCGGGCTCGACGGCGAAGGCGGCGGGCGGGATCCGGTCGTCGTTCACCACCCGGGTCAACATCGAGATCGGGCTGCGAGGGCTGGCCGAGTACGCCTCCTTCGCCGAGATGTACGGGACCGAGATCGACTTCCGCCGCGACGGCTACCTGTACCTGGTCACCGATCCCGCGGACCTGCCCGAATTCGAGCGCTGCGCCGAACTGCAGAACTCCTACGGTGTCCGCAGCCGCCTCGTCGAGCCCGCCGAAGCGCGGCGGTTCTCCACGCTGATCGACACCGAGGGTGTCGTCGCGGCACTGTGGTCGCCGGACGACGCCAAGGCGACCCCGGACTCCGCCGTCCAGGGCTACGCGCGGGCGGCCCGCGGGCACGGCGCGGTGCTCAGGACCGGCGTCGAGGTCGTCGGGATCGAACGCGACGGCGACGAGATCACCGGCGTCCGGACCGGCGATGGTTTCGTGCGGACGGAAGCCGTGGTCTGCGCGGCGGGCGCGTGGTCGGGCCGGATCGGCGAACTGGCCGGTGTCGACCTCCCGGTGCGGCCGTTCCGGCGGCAGGTCGTGTTCACCGGCCCGGTCGCGGATCTGCCCGGGGCCGTGCCGCTGACCATCGAGATGCCGTCCGCCTTCTATTTCCACCGCGAGGGCCCCGGCCTGGCGATGTCCTTCTGCGACGGTGACGGCGACCCCGGCTTCGACACCCGCTATCAGCCGGGCGACTGGCTGCCGGAACTCGCCGAGATCGCCGCGCGCCGGGTGCCCGGGGTGCTCGACGCGGGGATCCGCGGCGGCTGGGCCGGACTGTACGAGGTCACCCCCGACCGCAACCAGATCGTGGGGGAAAGCGTCCACCTGTCGCGGTTCTTCTACGCGACCGGCTTTTCGGGACACGGGTTCCAGATGGGCCCGGCCGTGGGGGAGCTCGTGCGGGACCTCTACCTGGGGCGGGTCCCGGCCATCGACATCACCGGGCTCGACGTCCGCCGGTTCGCCGGCGACCGGGCCGTGACGAGGGAGCACAACATTGTCTGAGTTCGTCGAAGTGACCACCGAGGCCGAGCTGTGCGAGATCCTGCCGCCGCCGCTGGAACGGACCGCGAACAAGGCGCGCCCGAAGCTGCACGAGCTGGACCGCCAGTGGCTCGCGGAGTCACCGTTCGTGCTGATCGCGACGTCGGCGGCCGACGGCACCTGCGACGTCTCGCCGAAGGGCGACCCGGCCGGGTTCACGCTGGTGCTGGACGACACGCGGATCGCCATCCCGGAGCGGCCGGGCAACCGGCGTGCCGACGGGTTCCACAACGTACTGGCGAATCCGCATGTCGGGCTGATCTACCTGATCCCTGGCCGCGGCGACACGCTGCGGATCAACGGCCGCGCGCGACTCGTGCGGGAGGCGCCGTTCTTCGACGACATGATCGTGAAGGGCAACCGGCCGAAGCTCGCACTGGTCGTCGACATCGACGAGATCTTCCACCACTGCCAGAAGGCGTTCATGCGGTCGAGGCTGTGGTCGCCGGAGAGCTGGACGCCCGGCGCGCTGCCGTCGCGGGCGGCGATCGCGAAGACCTTCGAGCGGCCGGACGACAGCATGGCCGACCTCGAGGCGTACTACGCCCCCGCCGCCTACTCGGCCGGCCTGTACTGACGCCACTGTCCGTGAAGGCCTCCTTCCCTACTTTCAGGGTAGGGAAGGAGGCCTTCACGGACTGCGGTGGTTGCTGGATCGTTGAACGATCTGGCACTATCGGCGAGGTGCCTGCACCCACCGGAGCCCAGCATCTCGCCGACGCGCTGACCGCTCTGGGGACCGAAGTCGTCTTCGGTCTCCCCGGCGTGCACAACCTGCCGTTATGGGAGGCGCTGGCCGATACGGACATCCGGCTCGTCGGGGTCCGGCACGAGCAGACGGCGGGGTACGCGGCCGACGGTTACGCCCGCGCCACGGGGAAGCTCGGCGTCGCGCTGGTGACCACGGGGCCCGGCGCCGCGAACACGCTCGCCGCCGTCGGCGAGGCCATGGCGTCGGCCGCGCCGGTGCTGATCATCGCGACCGACATCCCGTCCACGCTCCGGCGGCCGGGCGTGGTCCGCGGCGTGCTGCACGAGTCGTCGGACCAGCAGGCGATGTTCGCGCCGGTCACCAAGGCCGGGTTCACCGTGACGAGCCCCGACCAGGTCGCCGCCACCCTCCATCGCGCGGCCCGGCTCGCGCTCCAGCCGCAGAGCGGGCCGGTCTACCTCGGCATTCCCGCCGACTTCCTGTCGGAGCGGACGCCCGCGCGCCGCCCGCCGCGGTCGCACGCCCGGCCGTCCGAGATCCCGGAACTCACCGAGGCCGAGGCGCTCCTGGCCACCGCCGACCGGCCGCTGATCTGGGCGGGCGGCGGCGCCCTGCGTGCCGAGGCGGGTGAGGCGATCGGGAAACTCGCCGAACGGCTGGCCGCGCCGGTGCTCACCACGTTCGGCGCTCGCGGGCTCCTGCCGGTCGATCATCCCTGCCTCGCCCCGAATCCGGTGCACGCGCCCGAGGTCGGCGCGCTGTGGGACGAGGCCGACGTCGTCCTCGCGATCGGCACCGACTTCGACGGGCTGATGACGCAGAACTGGCTGATGCCGCAGCCGAAGAAGCTCATCGCGATCAACGTCGACCCGGACGACGCGGCCAAGAACTACCGGCCGGACATCACGCTGGTCGGTGACGCCCGGGTGCTCGTCGAGGCGCTGAAAGTCGAGGAACGGCCCGGTATCGCGGCACTCGTCGGCAGGCTCGCCAAGGTCTCCTCCCGGGTCCGGCGGCGGATCAAGGAGGAAGAGCCGCAGGCCGCGGACCTTCTGTCCACTTTGGACGAGGTGCTGCTGCAGGACGCGGTCGTGGTCGCGGACATGTGCGTGGCCGGGTACTGGATCGGCGGATTCCATCGCGTCCGCGCGCCGCGCAAGCTCGCGTATCCGATGGGCTGGGGCACCCTCGGCTACGGCTTCCCCGCCGCGCTCGGCGCGGGCGCCGCGGGCGTCGGCCGCGCGATCTGCGTCAGCGGTGACGGCGGCTTCCTGTTCGGCTGCGGCGATCTGCACACGCTGGCGCAGGAACAGCTGCCGGTCACGGTGATCGTCGTCGACGACGGCGGCTACGGGATGCTCCGTTACGACCAGGATCGCGCCGGGCTGCCGCGCCGGGGTGTCGACTGGGACAGTCCTGATTTCGTCGGCCTGGCGCGGTCTTTCGGGGTGCACGCGGACCGCGTTTCCGGATTCGGGCGCGCGTTCCGGCGGCTGCTCGGTGAGTTCGTCGAGTCCGACGAGCCCAACGTGCTGGTCGTGCGCGCGAAGATGGCGCCCCCGCTCAACACCTCGCCGCGCTGGTACCGCAAGGAATCCCCGTGACCGGGCTCCGCGTCGGCGTGGACATCGGCGGCACGTTCACCGATCTCTGCGTTCTCGGCGAGACCGGCGTCGTCGCCGTCGGCAAGGTGCTGACGACGCACGACGAACCCGCTCGCGCGGTCGAGGAGGGTCTCAAGAGGACACTCGCGGACGCCGGGCTGGACGCGGGCGACGTCGAGCAGTTCGTGCACGGCACGACACTGGTCACGAACGCGCTGATCGAACGCAAGGGAGCGCGTACCGCCCTCCTGGCGACGGCCGGTTTCCGTGACGTGCTGGAGATGCGGCGCGAGCACCGGTACGAATTGTACGACCTGCTCATCGAATTGCCGGCCCCGCTGGTGCCACGGCACCTGCGGTTCGACGTCCCCGAGCGGATCCTCGCCGACGGGACCGTCCACACAGGACTGGACGAGGAGTACGTCGCGCGACTCGGCCGGGAGCTCGACGCCAGGGGGATCGACGCCGTGGCGATCTGTTTCCTGCACGCCTTCACGAATCCCGCGCACGAACGACGGGCGGCCGAGGTGCTGCGGGAGGCCGCGCCCCGGTTACGGGTCGCGCTCTCCAGCGAGGTCGTCCCCGAGATCCGCGAGTTCGAACGCATGTCGACCACGGTCGCGAACGTCTATGTCCAGGACCTCACCGAACGTTACCTGCGTGACCTGGAGAGACGCCTGCACGAGGCCGGGGTGCGGCCGTCACCGCACATCATGCTGTCCAACGGGGGCATCGCGACCGTCGACACCGCCGCGCGCTACCCGATCCGCATCCTCGAATCCGGGCCGGCGGGCGGGGCGCTGGCCGCGTCCGCGATCGGGGCGGCCGCCGGCGTCGAGGATCTGCTGGCCTTCGACATGGGCGGCACGACGGCGAAACTGTGCATGATCTCCGGTGGCGCGCCGCTGGTGACGCACGAGTTCGAAGTGGACCGGAAGTACCGGCTGCTGCCGGGATCCGGGTTGCCGGTCAAGGTACCGGTCACGGACATGATCGAGATCGGGGTCGGCGGCGGCTCGATCGCGCGGATCGACGCGCTCGGCCTGCTCACCGTCGGGCCCGATTCGGCGGGATCCGAGCCCGGCCCGGTCTGTTACGGCCGAGGTGGCACCGAGCCGACCGTGACGGACGCCGACCTCGTGCTCGGTTATCTCGATCCTGGGTATTTCCTCGGCGGCGGAATGACTTTGGACCTCGAAGGCGCGCGCGAAGCGATCCGCTCGAAGATCGCCGGACCGCTCGGAGTCAGCGTCGAAGAGGCCGCCTGGGGCATCCACACCAGCGTCAACGAGGACATGGCCAACGCCGCCCGGGTCCACGCCGTCGAACGTGGCAAGGATCCGGCGAAGCTGCCGATGTTCACTTTCGGTGGCGCCGGTCCGGTGCACGGCGTCGGGGTGGCTCGGGCGCTCGGCGCGCCCGAGGTGGTCGCGCCGCCTGCCGCCGGAGTGCTCAGCGCGGCGGGATTCCTCACCGCGCCGCCGGCGTTCGACTTCGTGCGTTCGGCGCGCTCCGCGGTGCTCGAACTCTCCTGGGAACAAGTCGACGCGCTGTTCGGAGAGATGGAGGCCGAGGGCGCGGAGCTGCTGGATAAGTCCGGTGTGGACGGTGCGGACGTGACGCACCGCCGGATCGCCGAGATGCGGTATTCCGGGCAGGGCTACGAGATCCGGGTGCCGGTCGAGGGCGGGGACTGGCCGGGGTCGCTGATCGACGCGTTCACCGAGACCTACCGGACGCTGTACCGGCGGACCGGGCCGGACGTCGCGATCGAGGTGCTGAACTGGCGCGTCGTCTCCAGCGGCCCGGCGCCCGAGGTCACGCTGAAACTCGCGCGCGCCGAGGCCGAGGGCGACGCGCGCAAGGGGAGCCGTCCCGCGTACTTCCCCGCCGAAGGTGGCTTTGCCGACACGGCGGTGTTCGACAGGTACCGGCTCAAGCCGGGTGATCGCGTCGAAGGCCCGGCCATTGTGGAGGAACGAGAGTCCACCGTGGTCGTTCCGCCGGATGCGCGCTGTGTCGTCGGCGAGGACGCCGCTCTGGTGGTGACGGTGTGAGCGTCGACCCGATCTTGGTCGGGGTACTGGGAAACCGGCTGCACTCCATCCTGGCCGAACAGCAGAACGCGCTCGTCAACACGGCGTTCTCCTCCGTGGTGCGGGAATCGCTCGACCTCGCCTGCGCGGTGTTCGATTCCCGCGGCGGGATGATCGGCCAGTCCGTCGGCGGGACGCCCGGCCACATCAACGCGATGGCGACCGGGATGCACCATTTCGTCGCCGCGTACCCGCCGGAGACACTGGAACCCGGCGACGTCCTGCTCACCAACGACCCCTGGCAGACGGCCGGGCAGATCAACGACATCACCGTCGCGACGCCGGTGTTCCTGCGGGGGCGGCTGGTCGCGTGGTTCGCTTCCTGTTGCCACGCCCCGGACATCGGCGGGCGCCTGGTCTCCGCCGAGGCCAGCGAGGTCTTCGAAGAGGGCCTGCGCCTGCCGATCATGAAGTTCCTCCGCGCGGGTGAGGTCAACGCGGATCTCGAACTGCTGATCCGCGCGAACGTCCGCACCCCGGAGGAGACCATCGGCGATCTGTACGCCCAGGTCACCGGCAACGAGGTCGGGGCCGCCAGCCTGGTTCGGCTGCTGGAGGAATTCGGGCTCGATTCGCTGGACGACGTCGCCGCGGAGATCATGAACCGCTCCGAGCGGGCGCTGCGGGACGCACTGGCGAAACTACCGGACGGCACCTACACCAGCGAGCTGGTGACCGACGGATCCGACGACGAAGAGGTCGTCCTCAAGGTCGCCGTGACCATCGACGGCGAGGACATCCACCTCGATTTCGCCGGCTCGTCACCGCAGAGCCGCCGCGGGATCAACGTCGTCCTGAACTACACCCGGGCCTATGCCTCGTTCGCGGTCAAGGCGGCCATTTCGCCCGAGGTGCCGCACAACGCGGGTTCGTTCCGGCCGGTGCACGTCACCGCACCGGAGGGCTCGGTGCTCAACTGCACCCCGCCCGCGCCGGTCGCGTCCCGGCACCTGATCGGCCACTTCCTGCCCTCGCTGCTGATCACCGCTCTGCACGAAGCGTTGCCCGGCAACGCCTTGGCGCACAGCGCGGACGCGTTGTGGATGACGATCTGGCGCGGGACCGACGCCGAGGGCCGCGAATTCATGCTCAACGTGTTCCAGACCGGCGGGATCGGCGCGCGGGCCACCAAGGACGGTCTCAGCACCACCGGATTCCCGAGCGGGCTGCGGTCCACGCCGACCGAGGTCATCGAGACGATGGCCCCGCTGATCCAGCGCGAACGCGTGCTGCGCATGGATTCCGGCGGCGCCGGGAGATGGCGCGGCGGCCTCGGCCAGTGCACCACCATGGTCGCCCGCGGCGAGATCTCGTGGAGCGTCAACGGGAACGTCGACCGGGTGCGCCGTCCGGCGTCCGGTGTGGACTCGGGACATGACGGCGCGGTGGGCCGGTTCGAGCTCGCCCGCGGAGCCCTGCCGTCGAAGAGCCGGGTGAACCTGCGCCCCGACGACGTGGTGAACGTGATCCTCCCGGGAGGCGGTGGTTACGGCGACCCACGCGAGCGCGATCCGGAGGCCGTGCTCGCCGACGTCGTCGACGGGTACGTCTCGGTGGAAGCGGCGCGCGAACTGTACGGCGTCGAGGTCACCTATCACGGAGATCCCGAGGCGCTGGTGCGTCTTCCGGAGGACTACGAAGCGGTTTCGTCGAGAGGGAGGAAATGAGCATGGGCCGGCTGGCAGGCAAGGTCGCGGTGGTCTTCGGGGGAGCGCGGGGCATCGGTCTCGCCACCGTGAAGGAGTTCGTCGCCGAGGGCGCGACCGTGTTCTCCAGCGACATCCGTGAGCCCGCGGAAGCCGTCGAAGGCGCCCGTCAGTCCCTTGTGGACGCCACTGACGAAGGCCAGGTCGACGAATTCGTGCGCGGTGTGATCGCCGAAACCGGACGGATCGACGTACTGTTCAACAACGTCGGTATCCACCTCGGAAAACCACTGGTGGACACCACACTGGCGGAGTTCGACAACATCTTCGCGCTGAACGTGCGCGCGGCCTTCCTCGGCACACGGGCGGTACTGCCGCACATGATCGCGAACAAGGCGGGCAGCATCGTCACGACGTCGTCCAACGGCGGCGTGATGGGCCGCCCCGGCGACCCGGTGTACAACGCCACCAAGCACGCGCTGGTCGGCATGACGAAGTCGATCGCCGTCGCGCACGCGCACCAGGGGATCCGGGCGAACACGGTCAACCCGGGCGCGATCGACACGGACATGCTGCGCGGCACGCTCGCGTCGCCGGAGGACTTCGAAGCCAAGCAACACCAGCTGACCGCGAGCACACCGGCGGCGCGGGTCGGCGAGGCGTGGGAGGTCGCGAAAGCGGTGGTCTTCCTGGCCAGCGACGAATCGCGGTTCGTCAACGGGGTCGCCCTCCCGATCGACGGCGCCAGGGCCGCCGGCGCCATGCCGGGCAACCGGTACAGCCTCGACTTCGAACTCGGTGTCAGGTAAAGCCATGTCCACTCCTGCCGCCGAGGAGACACTGGCCCGCGACAGACCCTTGCTCGAACGGAGCGGGACAGCGGAACGGGTCGCCGAGATCCTGCGCCAGCGCATCACCGAAGGCGTCTTCCCGCCCGGGTCGAGGCTTTCGGAACCGTCGATCAGCGCCGCGCTGGGCGTCTCGCGCAACACGCTGCGCGAGTCCTTCCAGCTGCTGGCGCACGAACGGCTCGCGGTGCACGAACTCAACCGCGGCGTATTCGTCCGCGAACTGACCGCGCAGGATATCTCGGATCTGTACGTGATGAGGCGGGTCACCGAATGCGGTGCGCTGCGGCGCGCGGCCGAACTGTCCACTGTGGATCTCGCGGCGATCGAGGCCGCGGTCCGGGAGGGCCGTGCCGCGGCCGACGAAGGCGACTGGCAGGCCGTCGGGACCGCGAGTATCGCGTTCCACCAGGCGGTGGGCGACCTGGCGGACAGCGAGCGGGTCAGCACTACGATGCGCCAGGTCCTGGCGGAGACGCGGCTGTTCTTCGTGCTGGCGGAGAACACGCGGGCGTTCTTCGAGCCGTTTTTGGAGCGGCACGAGCGGATCCTGCGGGATCTGGAACGGGGGCGCTTCGGACCGGCTGAGACGGCGCTGGAGAAGTACCTGCGGGATGCGGAGAAGCAGCTTCTGGCCGCTTACGACCGCCGGGAGTCGTGAGTGCCGGCGGGCAGATCTTGGGCGTCGCGGCTCCAGTCCGGACAGATCCGTGGCGCGAACTGTGCACGATGGAGTGTTCGCGTCCCGGCCGGATCCGGGTGAGGATGGGGGCACGAGCACGAGGAGGAGATCATGGTTTCGTCGGCGTCCGCGCGCAATCCGCTGTGGCACCCCTTCGCGGACATGGGAGCGGTCGACGGCGACCGGCTCGTCATCACCCGCGGTGAGGGTTCCTATGTCTGGGACGATGAGGGCGAGCGGTACTTCGACGCGACAGCGTCGCTCTGGTACGCGAACTTCGGGCACGGGCGCGAGGAGATCGCGCAGGCCGTCGCGGACCAGTTGCGGACGCTCGATTCGTACAACCTGTTCGGCTACAACGCCAACGAGCCCGCGCTGAAACTCGCCGAACGGGTCTCCGCGCTGACCCCCGAACCGGGCTCGAAGGTGTTCTTCGGTTCGGGCGGCGGTGACGTCATCGACACCGCGGTCAAGATCGCCCGTTCGTATTTCGCGCACACCGGGCGCCCGGAGAAGGTGCACGTCATCGGCCGGGTGCAGGGTTACCACGGCACGCACGGTTTCGGCACGGCCGTCGGCGGTATCGCGGCCAACGCGGCGGGCTTCGGTCCGTTGCCGGGCGACATCTCGCATGTGCCCTACGACAGCGCCGAAGCGCTCGAAGCGGAGATCCTGCGGGTCGGGCCGGAGCGGGTCGCGGCGTTCTTCTGCGAACCGGTGATCGGCGCGGGCGGTGTCCTGCTTCCCCCGGACGGATACATCGAGACGGTCGCCGAGATCTGCCGCAAGCACGACGTGCTGTTCGTCGCGGACTGTGTGATCGCCGCGTTCGGGCGGCTGGGTACCTGGTTCGGAATCGACCGGTGGGCCGTGAAACCGGACATGATCACGACCGCGAAGGGCATCACCGGCGGGACGATCCCGCTCGGCGCGCTGATCGTCGCGCCGAGGGTGGCCGAACCGTTCTTCACCGGCGCGCCGGGTGCGCCGGTGCTGCGGCACGGCGCGACCTACGCCGGGCATCCGGTCGCGTGCGCCGCGGGGAACGCGACGCTGGACATCTACGAGCGCGACGGGCTCATCCCACGCGGGCGGGAACTGGAGAAGCCGCTGGCGGACGCGCTTTCCGGGCTCGCTTCGCATCCGTTGGTGGCGGAGGTCCGGTCCGGGCTGGGCTTCCTCGGCGCGGTCGAGCTGAAGGCCGACGTCGTCGAGGCGGACCCCGGCGCGGCGAACCGGTTGCAACGGCTGGCGCGGGACGAAGGCGTCCTCGTGCGGAACCTGGCGAAGGGGATCGCGGTGTCACCGCCGCTGATCGCCGGCGAGACCGAACTCGACCTGCTCGCGACGGCTTTGCCGCGTGCGCTGGACAAGCTCGTCTAGGCGCGGTCACCCCGCGGCGGCGGTCACCTGTGGCTGCCGCGGGAACGCGTTCCGGTAGGCGCCGGGCGAGACACCGACCTGCTTGAGGAAGTGGTGGCGCAGGTTGTTCGCGGTGCCGAGACCGCTGAGTTCCGCGATCCTCTCCACCGGCAGGGCGGTCGATTCCAGCAGGCTCTGTGCCCGGGAAAGCCGCTGGGTCAGCAGCCATTGGAGCGGTGTCGTGCCGGTCGCCTGCTGGAGACGCCGGTAGAAGGTCCGGCGGCTCATCATGGCGCGCCGGGCGAGATCTTCGATCGTCAACGGCCGGTCGAGATGTGCCCTCGCCCAGTCGAGCACCGGTGCCAGCCCCTGATCGTCGGTGGCGGGAACGGAGAGATCGATGAACTGGGCCTGTCCGCCCGGCCGGTGCGCGGGCACGACCATCCGGCGGGCGAGCTGGTTGGCCACATGTGCCCCGAGGTCGCGCCGGACCAGATGCAGGCACAGATCGAGGCCGGCGGTCATCCCGGCGCTGGTGAGCACGTCGCCGTCGTCCACGTAGAGCACGGAGTCGTCGACCTCGACCTCGGGGAACCGCTCGGCCAGCTGTGCGGTGTGCATCCAGTGCGAGGTCGCTCGACGGCCGTCGAGCAGCCCGGCCTCGGCGAGGGCGAAGGCGCCGGAGCACAGGGAAACCATCCGCGCGCCCGCGTCGTGGGCGCGCCGTAACGCGCTGATCAGCTCGGGTGAGACCGGTGCGCCGTCGCTGAGAACCTCGTCCGGTACCGACGACACGATGACCGTCTCGGCGCCGACGATGTCGTCGAGCCGGTATGGGGTGCGCAGCGCGAACCCGGGGGCCGCTTCCGCGGCGCGGTCGCCGGTTCCGCACAACCGCAGGTCGTACCAGGGATCGGCGAGATCGGGCTGGGGCATCCCGAAAACGGTGGCGGGGATGCTCACCTCGTACAGGTCCCAGAAGGCGATCCCGATCTCCTCGGGGACGACCAGGGCGACCGAACCAGCGCTCATGGCCACATCCTATGGCACGAATTTGGTGTTTCCGGTCATCAGTGTCACTGGCAGCGCGAAGTGCCGGCCACGAGGCTGGTCCCATGAGTACAAAACCTGAGCGCGTCACCGTGATCGGCCTCGGCAACCTGGGCCACGCGCTGGCTGAAACCTTCTTGCGCCAAGGGCTTCCCACGACCGTTTGGAACCGCGACGCCACCAAGGCGGACGCGCTCGTCGCGGCAGGCGCGACGGCGGCGGCGACCGCCGCGGAGGCGATCGCGGCGGGCGACCTCGTGATCGTCGCGCTGCTCGATGCCACCGTCGCCCGGCAGGTCCTGACGACGGCAGGCGATGCCGTCGCCGGGCGCGCGCTGGTCAACGTCACCTCCGGTGGGCCGGAGGACGCGCGGGAACTGGCCACCTGGGCGGCTGAACACGGCGCGCAGTACCTGCACGGAGCCGTCTACGCGGTGCCGCAGACGATCGGCACCGCCGGATCGTCGATCAGCTACAGCGGTGCCCAGGCCGTTCACCGGCGTTGGCAGCCGAAGCTGGATCTGTTGGGGAAAGGCACTTTCCTCGGCGCCGACGCCGGTCTCGCGTCGGGCTACGACGTCGCGATCCTGGCCGGGATGTACGGCATGATCGGCGGTTTCCTGCACGCCACGGCGATGGCGTCGGCGGCCGGGGTGCGCGCCACCGAGCTGACGCCGATGCTGCTGTCCTGGCTGGCGGATTCGTTCCCGGCGCTGACCACCTTCGCCGAGGAGATCGACCGCGGCGGATACACCGGTGGCGAGTCCAGCCTGGCCATGAACCAGGCGGGGCTGAGCACGATCATCCGGGCCAGCCGGGCGCTGGACGTTCCGGCGGACACCCTGCTCCCGATCAAGGACCTGATCGACCGGCAGATCGCGGCCGGACACGGCGCGGCCAGCCTCTCGCGTGCCGTCGAGTCCTTCCGGAGCGCCGCATGAGCACGACGACCCGTGACTTCGGTGAGCTGGAAGCCGAGTTCGACACCTACGTCGGAGCCATCAACTACGCCACGATGGTGACCGTCGACGCCGAGAACCGCCCGCGAACCCGGGTGCTCATCCCGGTGTGGGAGACGGTGGACGGTCGTCCGCTCGGCTGGCTGGCCACCTATCGGACCCCGGTGAAGGCGGCCCATCTCGAGGGCAACCCGCATACCAATTTCTCTTACTGGGCGCCGGGGAACAACTCGGTGGCGGTCGACGCCGTGGCCGTCTGGGACAACGAGCCCTCGGTCAAGGAGCATGTGTGGGACCTGTATCGCAAGACCAGCCCACGCGGCGCCGGCTACCCCCTCGGCAATTTCTGGCATGCGCCGTCCGATCCGCGGCTGCATGTGCTGCGCCTGACGCCGTGGCGGATCCAGGTGATCCGCGGTGCCGACCTGCGCAGCCGGATCTGGCGAGCGGACCGGAACGAGTAGCCGGGTCGTCGTGGGTGTTCCGGGCCGCCGGAACGACCTGGAACACCCACGACCTCCTGCCACGCCTCACGCGAGGCGCGACGCGCACGAGGGCCGCGCGCTCGGTCATGAAGGGCACAGCCGACGGGACCAGGTCCCTTCATGACACCCCCAGTGGCGGGCCCTCGCGGGCCCGCCTCAGGAAAGGCAGAGTTCGTTGCCCTCCGGGTCCGCGATGGTGATCCACTCCGCGGGCCCTTGCTTGCCGCGGTGCAGGAACGTCGCACCGCGCGCGGTCAGCCGCTCGAGCTCGGCCTCGATCTTGCCCGCCCCCATCCGGATGTCGAGGTGCAGCCGGTTCTTGACCGTCTTCCCCTCGGGTACCAGCTGGAAGAGGAACCGCTGTCCGGTCTCCGGGTGGACGATCGCCGCGCCGTCCTTCCACACCAGGACACCGTTGTGCGTGGTCGTCGCTTCCTCGGAGGCATACCCCTTGGCGATCATCTCGCGGATGAACTCCTCGTTGCTCTCCTCGACCCGCCACCCGAGCATCTCGGCCCACCAGCCTGCGAGGTCGTGCGGATGAGCGGAGTCCACGGTCACCTGGAAGTCATACGCCATACCGGCACATTAACGACCCGCCCCGACAATTCCGGGCGGTCATGCCCGCTGACCACGGTGAACCGCCATTTGTCGACCCCGCCGCCGATGATCTCGGCGTAGCGCCGGGCGCCGTCCGCGTTGGCGAAGCGCACCTGCTGCCCGTTGGTGAGATGGGTGATCTTGACCGCCATCCGTGCCTCCCTGAAGTCCGGTGCCGGCCCGCGGAGCTTCCCCCTCCGGGGCCGGCGCCGACAGTAGAACACATGTTCGACACTGGTCGCCAACCCAACCCCCCGCGCGGGTCATCGACGCATGGTCACCCGTGGCCACGCGTCCAGGCCACGGGCGGTTTCGTGGTCCCGGACGGCACGCAGGCCCTCTGTGAGGGTCTCCTCGTCGAGCGTCGCGAAGCCGAGCTGGGCGTAGTACGGCGCGTTCCACGGCACCTCGGCGTACGTCGTCAGCGTCAGCCCGGCGAGCCCTTCGCGCGAAGCCCACTCCGCGGCGTGCTCGATCAGCCGCCGCCCGAGGCCCCGACGCGCGTGATCCGGATGGACGGACACCTGCTCGATGTGGCCGTGGCCGTCGACGACCTCGGCGAGCAGGTACGCCACCGGCCCGTCGCCCGCGTCCCACACCCAGGCCCGGCCCGCGCGCTGGAAGGTCGTGAGGTCCGCGATCGATGGCGGGTCGTCGTCGGCGATCGCGGCCATGCCGAGCGCGCGGAACGGTTCGCCGGCGGCGCGTTCGATGTCCTGGAGTACGGGAAGGTCTTCGGAGGTGGCGAGTCGGATCACGGATCGAGTTCTACCCCGCCGCGGCGCGTGGAGGCGCGTGAATTAGGGGCTTCGGCGGGGGACACGCGTGTTTGGAGGGCGATCTCGCGTGATTGGGGAGCGATCTCGCGTGATCAGAGGGCGAACGATGAGACGGCGCGGTGGATCCTTCTCGCGTACGACTGGAGCGCGACGATCGCGGCCCGCTTCGCGTCGTCGCCGATCCGGGTGGCGGGGGCGGCCAGTGTCAGCACCGCGGGCCGGTGCCCGGTGCTCGGGATCGGCACGGAACACGACCAGACGCCGTCGTCCAGCTCGCCCCAGCTGACCGCGAACCGGTTCGCCCCGGCGCGTTTGACCTCTTCCCGCACGCTCGGGCCGCGGCGCTGGACGATCGACGAAAGGCGCCTTTCGCGTTCGCCCTCCGGCAGCATGGCGAGCAGCATCTTGCCCGACGCGCCGGTGCCGAGCGGGACTGAATGCCCCGGCTGGAAGGTGAAGCGCATCGCGCGTTCGCATTCGACCCGGTCCGCGCAGACCGCGGATTCGCCGAAATGCTGGAACAGCAGCACTGTCTCGCCGAGGTCGCGGGCCGCCTCCTCCATCGCCGGACGGGCCAGCCGGGCGAGGTCGTTGGCCAGTTGCGCGGCCCGCGCGAGCGGCATCACCTGGCTCGTCACGTGGTAGCGCCCCGTCCTGCCCTCCTCCAGGAGCTGGAGTTCCTTCAGCAGCGCGACATAGCGATAGGTCGTGGCGACCGGGGTGCCGATCCTCGCCGCGAGCTCGGCGACGCTCGCGTCCCAGCGGCGTTCGGAAAAGGAGAGCAGCAGCTGCAGTACTTTGCGCGAGCTGCTGGCGCCGGGGGTGCGTTTCGGCGGGGCGGTGGTGTCCAGGGATCGTGCGGCAGGCGTCATCTCGACCTCTCGCCGGAGAATCACGAAGAGTCAAGAAACTAGCACATTGTGTGAATTGCCGACCAGGGTCTTTGGTCCACGAACAAGCGGACTTCTTGCTAGGTTCGGCCCATGGAAAAGCCCTTGGCAGGCAAGATCGCGTTGGTCGCCGGGGCGACTCGCGGGGCCGGGCGGGGAATAGCGGTCCAGCTGGGCGCCGCGGGCGCGACCGTTTACGCGACCGGTCGCAGTACCGGTTCCCGGCGATCGGAAATGAATCGCCCGGAGACGATCGAGGAGACCGCGGCGCTCGTCGACGAAGCGGGCGGGCGTGGGATCGCGATCGGTGTGGACCATTTGGCGGCGGACCAGGTCCGCGAACTGGTGGAACGGATCGACGCCGAACAGGGCGCGTTGCACGTGCTGGTCAACGATATCTACGGGGCGCCCATCGAATGGGGCAAGACGGTCTGGGAGTCCACTTTGGACGTCGGGCTGCGGACGCTGCGGCTCGCCGTCGACACCCATGCCATCACCAGCCATTTCGCGCTCCCGCTCATGATCAGGAATCCGGGCGCGCTGGTCGTCGAGGTCAACGACGGACCGCCGGGTACAACTCGGAGAACTACCGGGTTTCGTTCTTCTACGACCTCGCCAAGACCGCGGTGAACCGGATGGCGTTCGCGCTCGGGCACGAGTTGGAACCGCATGGCGGTACCGCGGTGGCCGTCACGCCGGGCTGGTTGCGTTCCGAAGCGATGCTCGACGCTTATCGGGTGACCGAAGAGAATTGGCGGGACGCGACGAAGGTGCAGCCGCATTTCGCCATTTCTGAAAGCCCGGCGTTCGTCGGCCGGGCGGTCGCCGCACTGGCCGGTGACGCGGAAGTCGCCCGCTGGAACGGGAAATCGGTGTCCAGTGGCGAATTGGCGAAGGAATACGGATTCACCGACCTCGACGGCAGCCGTCCCGATTGCTGGCGCTATCTCGTCGAGGTCCAGGACCCCGGTCTGCCCGCGGACGTCACCGGCTACCGCTGAACCTCCCGGCGCAGGAACGGCGTGAGCAGGCCGGGGGTGGCCTGCTCCGCCATCGCCAGCCCGGCCGATTCGCCGACGTCGACCACCTGATAACCGCCCTTGCCCGCCGCGATCGGGGCCGTCACGGTGATCAATCCGGCACGGCGCTGGAAGAAGGAACGGCTGACGACGACGCCGGTGACCCCCTCGCGCCGGATCGCCACCGTCGCCCGCGCCAGGGAACCCGATCGGCTGACCAGGTATCGCCCGACGATCGCGTGGCCGAGGTTGCGGTAGCGGTCCCAGCCCACCAGTGCGGCGAGCGGGACCAGGCCGAGCGCGACCTGCCACATCCACGACGGCAGGAAATCGATCCACGCCAAGCCGAACAGGGTGGCGGCCAGGATCAGCACGCCGCCCACCGCGCGGGTGAGCCGCCTGGTCAGCGCCCGCCGCGGATGCCGGTTCAGCGGGACGGTGGCCGGGTCGAAGTTCTCCCGCAGCACTTCGGCCGCGACCTCGTGGACCCGGCCGACGGGCGCCGGCGGCAGCAGAAGCCCACCGCCCTTGTCCCCGCCTTTGCCCTCACGCAGCCCGCCCACGATCGCGGTGAGCCGCGCCCCGCCGGCGATCCGCAGCGGCAGGGGCTCCTTCACCTCGACGCCGCGAAGCCGGTCTTCTTCGATGGACACCGAACGCGTGGTGATCAGCCCGCGCCGGACGTGCAGGGTGCCTTCCGTCTCCCGGGTGAGCTTGAAGTTCCAGAACGACAGCACGTAGCCGCCGACGGAGAGCAGGGAGACGACCACGAGCAGGGCGACCGCCGCGACGACCACGATCAGCCACACCGCCGTGTTCGCCAGATCGTCCATGAGATCCCGCAGCGGGCCGACGTTCTCCGGGGCGATGTTCAGCTGGTGCGCGAAATGCCAGACCGCGGCGAAGATCGCGCCCACCACGGCGAGCCCGGACAGCGTGAACGGCGCGTACCGCACCCATTTGCGGTCGACCTCGGCCACGACCTGCTCGGGAGGCGGGGCGGTCTCAGTGGTCTCCTTGCGGTGCAAGAGAACCGTGCGCAGCCGGTGGGCCTCGGCCTGGCTGACGGCGTCGAGCACCAGCTGATCGCCGTTCGCGCCCTGGGCGGGCGAATGCCGTCCGGTGCCGATGCGCACGGCGCTGAGGGAGAACAACCGGTGCTTGGGTTCCGAGGTGACGTCGACCGTGCGCACCCGGTCCAGCGGGATCGCGCGATGCTTGCGCAGCAACAGTCCCGTGGTCCATTCCACCTGGCCGTCGGCGATGCGGTACCGGGAAGTGAGCACGTGCGAGACACCGACGAGCACGGTCAGCGCGGTGACGCCGAGCCCGAACCATTCCCAGCCGTTGCCCCGGCCGAGGACCACCGTCCCGATCAGCACCGGCAGTGATTTCACGACGTCGAGCACCGGCCTGATCAGCAGCATCCGGCGATCGAGCCGGCGCCACTGGCCGACGGCGGCGTCCGGTGGTGCCTCGGTGCTCATGTCGCGTCACCGGGAGTGGCCTGCGTGGTCTTCGTGAGTTCCGCGGCGAGCTTCAGCGCTTCGGCGTGGTCGAGACCGGCGATCTTGACCGGACCCGCGGCCGACGCCGTCGTCACGGTGATCTTCGCCAGCCGGAACAACTGCTCGACCGGGTCGCGTTCGATGTCGACGGTCTGGATCCGCGAGATCGGCGCGATCCGCCAGTCCTGGCTGAGCCAGCCTTCCTGGGTGTACACGGCCTCGCCGGTGACCTCCCAGCGGTGGACCCGGTAGCGCCACTGCGGCATGACCAGCAGATGCAGCGGCGCGACCACGCAGGAGATCGTCAAGGTCACCGTGAGCCACGTCGGCGCGTCGTCGCTCGTGATCACGAACACCGCCTGCGCGCCGATGAGGATCACCCAGCCGACCGCGGCCCACACCGTCCAGTAGCCGATGGCGCGCCTGCTCACCCGGTTGGCGGGCGGGCGCAGGCCGAGCGTCTCTTCTGTCACCCCTCCAGCCTGCACCACGTCCGAGTGGACCGCCCACGACAGCTGTCACGGACCGATAGGATCCAAGCCACCGTCGGCGGAATGGATACCCCCTATCGGGGCGTTGCCACCTGCTAGACGGTCGTACCCACGAAACCTGGAGGATCTGGTGGCGCTGGACCCGGAAGACCTGTACGAGGTGGACTCGGACGTCCCTGACCTCGGCGGGGCCGTGCTCCTGCACTACTTCGACGGCTTCATGGACGCGGGTTCGGCGGGCAAGCTCGTCGCCGAGCAGCTGCTGAACTCCTCCGAGCACCGGGTGATCGCGCGCTTCGACGTCGACCGCCTCATCGACTATCGCTCGCGCCGCCCGGCGATGACCTATTCGATCGACCACTGGGAGGCCTACGACGCCCCCGAACTGGTCGTCCACCTGCTGCACGACGCCGACGGCGTGCCGTTCCTGCTGCTCACCGGGCCGGAACCGGACCACGACTGGGAGCGGTTCTGCGCGGCCGTGCGCGGGCTGGTCGAACGCTGGGACGTCCGGCTCACCACCGGTTTCCACGGCATCCCGATGGGCGCGCCGCATACCCGCCCGCTCGGCGTGACCGCGCACGCGACGCGGAACGAACTCGTCGGCGAACACCGTCCGCTGCCGAACCGGATGCAGGTGCCGGGCAGTATCGCCGGGCTGCTGGAGTTCCGTTTCGGCGAGTGGGGGCACGACGCGTCCGGGTTCGCGGCGCACGTGCCGCACTACCTGGCGGACTCGACGTACCCGAGCGCCGCGCTGAACCTGCTCGGCGCCGTCGCCGCGGCGACCGGGCTGAACCTGCCGGACGGGGACCTGCGGGAGGCCTCACACGAGGCGGAGGCCGAGATCGCCCGCCAGGTCGCCGGATCGGAGAAGGTCGCCGACGTCGTACGCGCGCTGGAGCAGCAGTACGACACGTTCATGGAGGCGTCCGGCAAGGAGAGCCTGCTCGCGGAGTCGGTCGAGCACATGCCGACCGCCGAGGAACTGGGCAACCAGTTCGAGCGGTTCCTGGCCGAGCAGAACGGCGGGGAGACCCCGGAGCGCTGAGGGCTCCAATAGCGTTGGTCTTCATGTACTTGGGGGTGATGGGCGGCCTTCACCACCTCTGGGGCTGCCACGCTCGCTTAGGTGCGTTCTGCCGGTGCGCTGGCGACACGCGTGACTGGACGGACGACTCGCGGCGGCCCCCTGGCCACGTGTGTGTCGTCCATCCAGTCACGCGTGTCGTCCGCCGGATCACGCGACATCGCCGGTGCTGCACGTCGTGAGTGGTGTTTCGGGTTATTGAGGGGAAGGGTGAATGTGGCGTGACCTCGCCTCTGCGACGAAGGACCCCTTCACTGGCTCAAGGCAGAGCGGCCTTCGCGGCCGTGGTTCTGGACTGGCCGACAGGAGCCGACCGTGCCCCCGAGTGTCCACAAAGGACACTTTTCGCTGACTCAATGTCCGAGTGATGCCCAGATGGGCGATGTCACGAGGGGGTCGTGAGTGGCGTTTCGGGCTAGAACCCGAAACGCCACTCACGACCCCCTCGTCGAACCGTGCAAATCACCCAAGTCGGACACTGTCA
>NZ_JBWKEB010000002.1:735484-822038 GCF_056435665.1 Amycolatopsis sp. NPDC043887 | reverse complement strand
AGGACTTTTTTCGCTAACGAAGCTCCGAGGGAGTACCCGGGGGGGAGGGGGAGGGGGGGGGGGGGGGGGGGTGTTGGGGGAAAAACCCAAAACCCCCCCCCACGACCCCCTCGTCGAACCGTGCAAATCACCCAAGTCGGACACTGTCACCGCGGAAAAGTCCGTTATGAACAGTTGGAAGGTGCCTGGTCGGCGAGTCCCGCTCCTGCCGCCAACTCCGAATCGCCACTCACGACGCCGGTCAGTGGTCGATGGCGACCATCATCCGTGAATGCTTCGGCCGCTCGATCTCGTCGACCAGCGCGACCGCGAGGTCCGCGTAGGAGAACGGTCTCGCGTCCGCCGCGCGCGGCAGCACCCGGTGGTCCCCGCTGCGGTACGAGCCCGTGCGCTCGGCGTGTTCGTCGATCATCGCCGGCGGCGGCGCGATGACCACCCAGTCGAGCCCGCCGCCGGACGCACGGAAGACCTCCAGTTCCGCCGTGTGCCCGAGCGAGAACTCGCGGTGCTCGGGCGGCCGGCCCGGCTGGTCGTGGAAGGCGACGCCCGGAGCGATCTCCAGCGCCGACCCGACGCCGACGACGACCAGCCTCGCGACACCGGCCCGGCCGAGGCCGTCGATCAGCGCGTGCGCGGCGGCCGGGTAGTACTCGCGTGACGGGAGGTCCGCGCGGTAGATGGAACTGATCGCGGCGTCGTGCCCGGCGGCGGCCTTCGCGACGTCGTCCGCGACGGTGACGTCGGCGGCGATCAGGGTGACGTTGTCCCCGGCGAGATCCGGGTGGCGGCCGGGATCCCGCACGGCGGCGGTGACCTGGTGCCCGCGGCTCACGGCTTCGGCGACGGCGCGGCGCCCACCGCGTCCACCCGCCCCGAAGATGACGATCCTGCTCATCGTGCTCCCTTTTCCGGTGCCGGCACCCGAGTACCGGCGGCGATCGCGATGCTAGGAGCGGCCCCCTCGGTTACCGCAACGAAACCGGCCCCGCGCGTTCTGGAGCCGTTCACCCGGATGGTGCTGGTGTATCGTCCCGGGATGCGTCACCTGGTACCCCATTCAGCCCTGAAAACCCTGAGCCGGTCGGCTCGCGGCACGCTCGGCCGGGGCCTGCACCGGCTCGCCCGCCGATTCCATGATCCTTATACCGAGGAACTGGAACGGGTCGCCGCGGAACTGCGGGAGGAGATCGTCCGCCAAGGGGATCGCTGTTTCGATCGGATCGTCGAGTTCGAAATCCGGAGCCGTCGCGACATCATCTACGCCGGTGACCAGGACGCGGCCAGGGACAGCAATCGTTTCGCCCGTGAGAATCTGACCGGGACCAAGCATTTCGCGCGTCCACAAGAGACTCTCGCGTACGCGCTTTCCCTTGCCCCGTCCGGGGGAATGGCCCTCGAATTCGGTGTCGCGAGCGGGAACACGCTGCGCGCGATCGCCAAGGCCCGCGGTGGTGTCGAGACCTACGGATTCGACTGGTTCCAGGGACTCCCGGAGAACTGGCTCAACGGGATGCCCGCCGGTTCGTTCGCGCGCGACGACCTGCCGGACGTCCCCGGAGCCGAACTCGTCGTCGGACTTTTCGCCGACACGCTTCCGGGTTTTCTCGAGCGGCACGAAGGCGTCGTCGATTTCCTTCACGTGGACGGCGATCTGTACAGCTCCGCGAAAACCGTACTCGATCTGGTGGGCCCGCGTCTGCGGTCCGGCAGCATCGTGCACTTCGACGAATTCTTCAACTACCCCGGCTGGCAGCGGCACGAGCACAAGGCGTGGCTGGAGTACGTCGAACGCACCGGCGTCGAATTCGAATACGTGGCCTACACCTACGCCGACAACCAGGTCACCGTCCGGATCGCCTAAAGCAGTTCGCGGACCTCGATCGTGCCGATCGCGGCCCACGGGTGGGTCTTCGCCGCCTCGACGGCTTGTTCGCGGCTGTCGCATTCGAGGATGTTGATGCCGCCGATCTGTTCCTTCGTCTCGGCGAACGGACCGTCCGTGAGCAGTGCCTCGCCGTCGCGGACACGGACGGTCGTCGCCGACTCGGGCGAGTGCAGTCCCATTCCGTTCACGCGCAGACCGCGCCGCGTCATCTCTTCGCCCCAGGCGCGGCACGGTTCGGTGATGTCGGTGGTCACGGCCGGATCGCCGTCGGTCCCGCAGAGCATGAGCAGGTAGCGCACCGCTCCTCCTAGTCGGTCAGTCCGTCTTCGTAGGCGCGCAGGGTATCGATGAACACGCGCCGTTCGGCCGGGGTCAACGGCGTGAGCGCCTTCTGCCAGGCGCGGGCGCCCTGCGCGAGCCAGCCGTCGATCGCGGGCCGCATCGGCTCGGCGATGGCGACGATCCGCCGCCGCCGGTCCGTCTCGTCCTCACGCCGGTCGAGCACGTCCTTTTTGGTCAGTTCGCCGACCATAAGGCTCACCGTGGTCGGGGCGACCTCCAGCCGCTCGGCCAGCTCGTTCACCGTCATGGGCCCGTCGAAGAGCAGGTACGACAACAGTGACAGATGACGCGGAGCTAGCGACAGTGACTGGAGTTCTTCGGGGATCTTGATCCGCTTCGCGCGTCCGACCATCCGCGGCATGAGCAGCAGCAAAGCCCGCACGGCGTCGTCGACTTCCATGTCCTCGGTTGACACAGGACACCCTCCTGGATACCTTTGCAAGCAAAGAAGCTTTGCTTGCAAAGCAAAATAGCTTTCACGATGATGCTACCTGGGGAGTACCGGTGCTGATGACCACCGCGGACGCCGAAACGGGGCGTCCCCGCACCACTCGTGTCGACTGCCGCCCGTCCGGGAGCCGGTACCTGGCGTTCGCGCCCGACGGCGATTCGCCTTGGTATCGCGACCTTCTGGTCAGTCCACAAGCGACACTCGAGATCGACGGCGTGCCGCATGCCGCGCGTGCCGTGCCGCTCGAAGGCGGGCAGCGGGGTTTCGCGCTGCATCTCTTGGAAGTCGATGCCGCCCGCGGCCGGGCGATCGCCGACCAGTTGCTCGTCCATCACGGGGAGCTCCGCAAGACGCTGGCGGCCGCGCGGGCCGAACTCGACGGCGCGCCGGTCGCGGACCGGCGGAATCCGCGGCGCGAGCTGCTCGGCCATTGCGTGACCTTCTGCAACGACCTGCGCATGCATCATCTCCGCGAGGACGGCGCGTTCACCGCGATCGAGAAGGCCCACCCAGGGCTCGCGCCGGCGCTGAAGCGGCTGCGTCAGGAGCACGAAACCGTGTCCCGCGCACTGCGCGATCTCGATCAACTGCTGCAGGGTAAGGGGAAGATCGAACGCGCCGTGCTGCGAGAGGAGTTCGAGCGCGTCGTGAAAGGACTCGAAGAGCACTTCGCCTACGAGGAGGCGAATCTGCTCCCCGTGCTCCGCGGCGACGATGAGGCCTAGCCGAAGTTTTGTCACAGCTTGGGAACGAGCGCGGTGATCGAACTGCTGACCGAAGACGCGTGTTGTGCACCTGGAACACGCGAGCGGGTTGCTCCGAGCGGGTGAGAGCCTTGGGGCGGCCGGTGGGAAACACCGGTAACGAAGGTCCGTTCCTGGGCGACTGATCGTTGTCCGCACCGATCGGCGCGACGCCCCCGACCGGAATAGTGAGAACCGAATGAAGCTTCGAAGAGCCTCGATTCTGTCTCTGGTGGCCGCGGTGGCCACGATCATGCTCGTGACGCCCACCTCTGCTCTCGCCGCCCCGCCGACCAGCGCGGTGGAGGTCTCGCCGACAACAGTCCAACGTGGACAGACATTCACCGTGACGCAGACCGTCTACAACGCCGACGCGACGTCGACGATCGAGGGCGGCAAGGCGACGCTTTACGGAAAGGAATCCCCGCTCCCTGGGATCGTCGACCTGGTGTCCTGTCCCGGCGCGTTCGCCTGCGACATGCTCGGCGGCAGCATCCGCGGCGGCGTCGGCACCGTGACCCCCGGACAGAGCAAGACCGTGGTGTTCACCTTCCGGGTCAAGGACGACGCCCCGCTGGGCGATGTCACGCTGCAGCACCAGTTCGTCGGTGACAACTACAGCTTCGAGATCCTCGACGGCCCTGTGCTGACCATCACCGACACGCCGAGCACGGCCGACCTCGGGGTCACGCTGACCGCGTCCCCGCACGGGCTCCTGACGTCGTCGATCGACTACACGGTCAAGGTCACGAACGCGGGCCCGGCCGCGGCGTCCGGGATCCGGGTGGCGTCGACCCTCGGCAACGGGCTGCGCTTCACCGGCTCCCCGGCCTGCTCGAACCCGAGCGGCACGACGGTCGTCAACTGTGACTTCTCGTCCCTCGCGTCCGGCGCCAGTGCCACGGCCAAGTTCTCGGTGGCGACCGGGCTGCTGACCGTCGGACCGGTCAAGACGACCGCGAAGATCACGCAGAGTTCCGTCGCCGACCCCAACGCGGCCAATGACACCGCGTCGGCGACCTGCACGGCGGTCACCGGGCTCCTCGTCAGCTGTTAGCACCCGGTGTCACATGGGCTGGGCGGGTCGTGAGTGGTAAGGACGGTTAGAACCGTCTTTACCACTCACGACAAGCCCGGCTCGCCACTCATGATCAGCGCAGGCGTTCGGCGCGGGTGTGGAGATAGCGCTGGTGCGGCAGGCTCGTGGCGCGCCGCGCGGCCTCCACATAGGACTCGACGGCTTCGGCGGTGTCTCCGGCCATCTCCAGCAGATGCGCGCGAGCGGCGTGGAACCGGTGGTCGCCGGAGATCCGGTCACCGAGCTCTTCCAACGCCGCCAAGCCTTCTCGCGGCCCTCGGGCCATTCCGACGGCGACGGCGTGGTTCAGCGCCACCACCGGATTGTCGGAGAGCCGCAGCAGAAGCCGGTACAGCGCCTCGATCTGCGGCCAGTCCGTCTCCTCGGCGTTCGGCGCCTCGTCGTGCAGCGCGGCGATGGCCGCCTGGATCTGGTACTGCCCGGTCGGCCCGTGCGGCAGCGCTTCGGACAGCAGCGCGACGCCCTCGGCGACGTACTCGGTGTTCCACCGGCCCCGGTCCTGTTCGGACATCGGGATCGGCGCGCCGTCCGGCCCCGTCCTCGCCGGACGGCGCGCGTCGGTCAGCAGCATCAGCGCGAGCAGCCCGGCGACCTCGCTGTCGTCCGGCAGCAGCCGGTGGACGATCCTGGTCAGCCGGATGGCTTCGGCGGACAGGTCGTTCCGCACCAGATCGGGACCGGACGTGCTGGCGTATCCCTCGGTGAAGATCAGGTACAGCACGTGGAGCACCGCGTCGAGCCGTCCCGCTTCCGGCGGCATGCCGAACGGGACACCGCCGGCCTTGATGCCGGCCTTCGCGCGGCTGATCCGCCGGGTCATCGTCGCTTCGGGGACCAGGAAGGCGCGGGCGATCTCCGCGGTGGTGAGGCCACCGACCGCGCGCAGGGTCAGCGCGATCTGCGACGCGGGCGACAGGGACGGGTGGCAGCACAGGAAGAGCAGGACGAGCGTGTCGTCCGAGTCGGCGGCACGCCGGTCCGCGGCGGGGGCGAGGTGCTCCTCCGGCAAGGTGCGCTGGACGACGGTGTCCTCGCGACGGCGCCGCGCCTGCTCGGCACGCAGGAGGTCGGTCAGCCTCCGTGAGGCGACCGTGATGAGCCACGCGCGCGGATTCTCGGGCAGCCCTTCGGCAGGCCATTGCGTCGCGGCCGCGAGCAGCGCCTCCTGCGTCGCGTCCTCCGCCAGGTCGAAGTGACCGTAGCGGCGGACGACGGCGCCGAGGACCTGCGGCGACAGCTCGCGCAGCAGATCCTCGGCGCCGCTGTCCGGCACCTAGAGCTCCAGTTCTTCGAAGCTGTCGGCGCACGGCCGGATGTCGACGTACCAGTCGCGGCCGAGGTCGCTGCCTTCCGGATGCGGGGTGTTCGCCAGCTGGGCCGCGATCTCGGTCGCGCGGTCGTAGCTCGCGCAGTCGACGGTCGTGTACCCGACCAGCACCTCCTGCGTCTCGGCGTACGGCCCGTCCGTCACCACGAGCGCGCCGTCCCGCAGGGAGACGCGGCGCGCGTGCGTCGGCTGGGAGAGGCCCTGAGCGTCGACGAACTCGCCGGACTCGACCAGATCGTTGTTCCACTTGCTCATGAACTCGTGCAGGGCCTTGACTTCGTCGGCGCTCCAGGCGCCGGCGATGTCGACGAGGTCCTTCTGCGACCCGAACATCATGATCATGTACTTCATGGTTCTCTCCTCTCGGCGGGCACCGCTCCGGTGCCTTCTGCCGGGGACGTCGGAGCCGCCGGACAGGACCGGACATGGTCCGCCGAGGATTCTTCCTCAGCCGCGGTCGGCCGCGGTGTTCATCGCGTCGGCGGGTTCCAGGGTCCGCCCACCGGTGATCTTGGCGTGGAGGTGCTCGCCGCCCAGGACCGGCGGATACTTCGGCGGGTTATCGGCGGACTGGCAGGTCGGAAGGCATTCGAACCGGGCGTCGTGGTCGCCGTCGAAGAAGAACGCCACGCTTCGCCGCCGTGACGGCCCCGGCCCGGACGGCGGCACGACCCGGTGCAGGGTGGAGCGCCAGCGGTCGTTGGTCCACTGCGCGGTGAGGTCGCCGAGGTTCACCACCAGCGCGTCCTCGGCGGGGACGACGTCGTGCCAGGCGCCGTCGGGACCGTGGATCTGCAGCCCGGGGACGGGGTCGGTGTAGAGGACGGTGACGATGCCGTAATCGGTGTGCGCGCCGAGCCGCATCTGGCCCGGCAGGGGCTCGGGCGCTCCGGCGCGGCGCTCGAAGTGATTCACCCGCAAGGTACGTGTCGGGTGCCGGGTGTACGCGCCGAGGTAGCCGTCGGGGAGCCCGAGTGCCTTCTCGAAGATCTCCAGCAGCACTCGCGCGACCCGGTGCGCTTCGTCGGCGTACGCGGTGAGCGCGGGACGCAGGTTCTCCGGCAGCTCGGGCCAGATGTTGGGGGCGAAGAAGCCATAGGGGTCCTCGCCGTCGATGTGCTCCGCGCCGATGACGAACGATTCCGACAGGTCGGGTGGCGTCGTCTCACCGAGGCTGTACGCCAGCCCTTCGGTGCCTTCGGCCGCGTACCCGCGATCCGAGGCGCGGTCGGCGGGCGCGGATCGGAGCTTCTCCTCGACAGGGAGCGCGAAGAAGGCGGCGGTCGCTTCGCGCATGTCGTCGATCGTCGCCCACGGGATGCCGTGTCCGACGACCTGCAGGAACCCGACGCGCTTCAACGCCTCGTCGACGGCGTGCGCGAGCCGAGTGCGGTCGCCGTCGTGCCAGGTGCTCAGGTCGACCGTCGGTACGAGAGTCATGGAGCGACGGTAACCAGGTCCGCGCCGGTGATCACCGGGTCGCGGTCATCCGATCGGGCGATCTGCGCTGCCCGATCGGCCCGCGCAGGTTCACCGAGCACAACAGTCCGAGGATCAGCGCGCAGACGGGAAGGAGGAAAGCGGCCTTGACCCCGTCCGTGAGCGCGGCGCCGGTGACCTGCGCGGCGAGTTCCCGTGCCTGGGCCGCGATCTCGGACGGCAGATCCAGGGGGACCTCGGGAGTGCCGCCGAACTCGCCGGCGGCGACGTCCGCCCCGGCCTCCCCGGTGAAACCGTCGACGAAACCCTGCCGGAACTCGGCGGGCAACGCCGCCGCCGCTTCGTTCGCCCGCGCCGTCATCGAGGCGCCCGCCCGCGCCTGCACCAGGACTCCGACGGCCGCGCCGCCGAGCACCCCGCCGACCTGGCGCGCGGTGTTGAAGATGCCCGACGCGCTGCCGACCAGCGAACGCTCGACGGAGTTGAGGGTCACGTTGTTCATCGGCGAGAAGGTGAACCCGACCCCGAGACCGCAGAGCAGCAGTCCGGGGAGCAGGGCCTGCGGCGAACTCGCCGGGATGATCACCAGCGAGACGAGGCACAGGCCGCCGCTCAACGAGAGCAGCCCGAACGCCAGCAGGTATTTGGGATTCACCCGGTCCGAGAGCCTGCCCGCGAACGGCGCGACACCGCCGGACACCACGGCGAGCGGCGCGATGAGCAGCCCGGCGTCGGCCGGGGACAGGCCGAGCACCGACTGGACGTAGATGACGAACAGCAGAAGCATGCCGGTCATCGTGAAACCGACCGTCACCGCGGCCGCGGCACCCAGCGAGAAGTCGCGGTGGCGGAAGATCCGCAACGGCAGTAGCGGTTCGCGGCGGTTGGCCCGTTGCCACAGGACGAAACCGCCCAGCAGCAGCACCCCTGCCCCGATGACCTCGAAGGCCGTTCCCCAGCCGTAGGTCTGTCCATTTTGGATACCGAAGACGACGCAAACGAGACCCGCGCCGAAGAGCAGGATCCCGGGAACGTCGAAGCGGTGCGAATTCCCCGGCCGCCAGTCGGGGACGAGGACGACGGTGAGCGCCAGCGCGATCAGCCCGACCGGGACGTTCGCGAAGAAGATCCATTCCCAGCCGAGATGGTCGACGAGCACACCGCCCAGTACCGGGCCGGCGATCATGGCGAGCCCCGCCACACTGCCCCAGGCGCCCATCGCCGGGCCGCGTTCGTCCGGCGGGAACAGATGCGTGATGAAGGCCGTGGTCTGCGGGGTCATCAACGCGGCACCGAGGCCCTGCACCGCGCGGGCGGCGATCAGCGTCTCGACGTCACCGGAAAGTCCGCACCAGAGCGACGCCGCGGTGAACACCAGCAGCCCGGCGACGAAGACGCGCTTCGGCCCGAAACGGTCGCCCAGCCTGCCGGCGGGCAGGATCGGGACGGCGTAGGCGAGCAGGTACACGCTGGTCACCCAGATCACCGCGGTCAGCTCGGTGCCGAGTTCGCGCACCATCGACGGCACCGCGATGTTCACGATGCTGATGTCGAGCATGACCATGAAGAAACCCAGGCACAGTGCGAAAAGCGCCGGCCAGGGCCGGGTCCGCTTCGCCATCCGTCCTCCTGTTCCGGCGCTGGAAGGGGCGGACGACGAGCAGGGCCGCTCGCCGTCCGCCCGGGGTCATCCTGCTTGCGTGACCATTTCGACGACGTTCGCCACGGGGGCCCAGACGCTGTCCGGACGACCGATTCCCTGATACGAAAGCCCGGTCCGCGCCACGGTGTTCGGGTCGAGCAGGTTCCGGGTGTCGATGACGGACCGGCCGTGGAGCCGGTCGGCGATCCGCCCCCAGTCGAGGGCACGGAACTCCGGCCACTCGGTCAGCAGCACGACCGCCGCCGCCCCGTTCGCCGCGTGATAGGCGGTCCCGGCGATCCGCACGTCGTCCGTCACGCCCGCCACCGGCGCGTGGACGCTGGGGTCGTAGCCGGTCAGTACAGCGCCTTCGGCGGCCAGCAGTGCCGCGATCGCCAGCGACGGGGAATCCCGCAGATCGTCCGTCCCGGCCTTGAACGTCAAGCCGAGCAGGCCGATCCGGACGCCGGCGAGGTCGCCGCCGACGGCCTTGCGCACCTTGTCGACCACGAGTTCCTGCTGCTTCACGTTGGTTTCGATCGCCGCTCGCAGCAGGGCGAAATCGCTGCCCGCCGATTCCGCGGTGCGCAGCAGCGCGAAAGTGTCCTTCGGCAGGCAGGAGCCGCCCCAGCCCGGGCCCGGTCGCAGGAACGACTTGCCGATCCGCTCGTCGTAACCCATCCCGGTCGTCACGTCGTCGATACTCGCGTCGAGGTACTCGCACAGTTCGGCGACGGTGTTCACAAAGGACAGACGCGTCGCGAGGTAGCAGTTGGACGCGTACTTGATCATCTCCGCGCTCGCGGAATCGGTCACCAGCACGGAGGTGTCGAGCTGCTCGTACAACTCGGCGACCCGGCGGGCGGGGACCGGGTCACGGTCGGCCGAACCGACCACGATCCGGTCGGGGTTCAGGAAGTCGTAGACCGCGAACCCTTCGCGCAGGAACTCGGGATTGGACACGACCGCCACGTCCGGGCGATCGATCAGGTCCGCGACGCGGGCCGCCGTGCCGACGGGGACCGTCGACTTGTTCACCACGACGCAGCCGGGCGGCAGCAGATCCCGCACCTCGGCCACGACGGATTCCAAAGTGGACAGATCCGCCGCGCCGCTCGCGCCCATCGGGGTCGGCACGCAGAGGATCACGATATCCGCCGCGGCCGCCGCCGCGCTCGCGCCGAGGACGAACCGCAGCCGCCCGGACGCCAGCCCGTCCACCACGAGTTCGCAGATCCCCGGTTCCCTGATGGTCGCCTCACCGCGCCGCAGCGCGTCGACCTTCTCCTGGTCGACGTCCGCGCAGACGACTCGGTGTCCCAAGGACGAGAGGCACGCGGCCGTGGTCAGCCCGACGTAGCCCGCGCCGATGACGGCGACCTCTGCCCCCATAGTTGCACCCATTCCCTTACCCTCCAGTTATCGAGGTCATCGGGCAGCACGGAGCCGCGCTGCCCGATGACCTCGCGAGATACGGATTTTCAGCAGGACGAACCGTGAGTCACTTGGCGTGCGGGATGGCCCTGATGCCCTCGTACGGGGTCTCCCTGCCGAGGTAGTCCACCGTTTCGAACAGGCCGATGGCGTCCATCGGGTAGCGGGCGCCCGCCTCCGCCGCGAAGACGCACGGAAGGATCTGCTTCCGCTCCGAGGCGGCGGCCTGGCCACCCTTGCGGATGTGCTTGTGGGTGTGGATCAGGATCGGCATGTAGCCGCCGCCGAGGAACGAACCCGCCTGCAGCACCGCCCCGCCGACGCAGTCGATCACGCAGCCCTTGCCGAGGATCGCGTCGCGGCCCTGGTAGTAGTACGAAGGCGTGGCGAGCGTGCCGTGCTCCACATGGAACACACCCGCCGACAGACCGATGATCGAGCGGCCGCAGGTGCGCAGCACCGAGCGGTAGAAGTCGACCAGGATCGGCCGCACGGTGGTGTCCGGAAGCGAGAATTCCCCGCACATCAAGGTGATGCGCACCAGTTCCGCGAGGGTGAGGCCGGAACCGTGCTCCCCGGGGAATTCCTGGTCCCACGGCACGAGGTAGTCCGACGCCGCCACCATGCTCGTCCCGACGTCTTCGAGGATGAGCCGCTCCGCCTCGCCGACCGGTTCCGACGGAAGGACACCGTTCGCGAGGATCCGCACGGCGAGCATATGCCTGCTCTCCAGCGTTTTCGCGCGGCTGGCCGCGATCAGGAGGTTGAGCCTGCCGGTCACCGTTTCGGGGATGTCGAAGAGGTGGTCGATGCCGTCGGTGGGGACGGCGATCTTCGCCTGCAATCCCCGGGCGGGCAGCGGTTCGTAGGAGTCGACGACCTCTTGGAGGGCGCCGGCGTACTCGCCCGTGCCGATCCGTACGAGCTTTTCCGCGGCCAAAGCCCGGTAGTCGTAAGGGATCGAGGTCGACGTCGACAGCACGACGTCGGCGAGCAGGGCGCGATACCGGTCGTCGTCCAGCGACGACGCGGCCAGCTCCAAGGACAGGTAAGGGGATTCGTCGCCGGGGCCGTGGATCCAGCTCGCGGTGAAGGGTGCCTCGAACCGGCACGCCTTCGCGAACAGCGCGCGGGCGGCGTCGTCGTTCTTGATCTGGCCGGTGACCTCGGCCAGTGCCACTTCACGTTCCGAGACTTCGGGCAACATGTCCTTGGCCGGCCGCAACAGTGTCGAAAGATCCTCGATGCTTCGCGTCATGCTTCGCTCCCAATTCGTGCGAACTTCTCGTTTTCCGTTGTCTGCGGGAAGGTTCCGGTGAACATCGCCGAACCCAGCGCGGCGAGGAACCGGTGCTCGGCGGGGCGGACCACCGTGGTGCCCTCGTCGAGGTGCCGCAAAAGGTCCAGCTGGGTCAGAAGCGCCTCCTTGAAATGGTTGACGGCGATCAGGAAATGGCGCGCCGGAGCGGCGGTGTTCCGGATGTGGACGGCGTGGATGTTCTTGTGGTCGGGATCCGCGCCGAAGAACGGTTCGAAGACCAGGGTGACGTGCTTCCCGGAGAAGAGTTCGACGTCCGCGAACCGATACCGGAACTCGGACCCGTACGGGATCGCCGATGGGGCGATGAATTCCCTCGAAACCCGTTCCGGGAAAGCGAATCCGGCCAGTTCGGGGAAGGCGATGGCGCCGGTCGACGACGTGTAGAGCTCGACCTCCGGGATGCCGGGCGCCGTGGTCCGCACCCGCATCTCCGGTGTCACCGAAGACGGCACCGTGCGCAGATACGTCCGGTATTCCGAGGTGGGAAGGATCGCTCGCAGGATGCTCAACATGTGGAAGCCCTCATAGCCGGCTTCGCCGTATCGGGTGTCGACGAACCTGCCGTTCGCGACGTCGAATTCCCGGTTCTTGGTGAATTCGACGGTGATCTTCCTGATCGGATCGGAGCCGGCGAGGTCCCGCGCCGACGCCGCGAAGCGCTGTACGGCTTCGCTGTGCGAATACACGTCGTTGACGATGATCCGGGCACGGGGGTGGCGCCGGACCGTGCGACCGAGACCGGCGAGGTCGTCCGGGTAGCAGGCCGGTTTCTCCAGCAGGACACGGGCATCGGGTTGCCGCCGCAGGATCTCGTCGACGACCTCGAGATGGGTCGCCGTCGGGGTGGCGACCACCCAGGCGTCGACCGACGAGGGATCGGGAACCTGCGCCACCCGCTCCCAGTCCGCGCCGTCGCCGAGGTCCACGGTGCCGATCCGGTGCCCCGCCTGTCCGTAACACGCGGCGTACAGCGAGCCGATCTTGCCGAGCCCGACGATCACGATCTTCTTCTCAGTCAGCGGCGGTGCCGACACGGGCTTCCCCTCCTCGCGACCGGATGGCGTGACGGGCGGCGGACGTGCCCGCCGCCCGGCCCAGCACGGCGCCGGCCATCAGGCCGGTGCCGCCCGGATAGCCCTGGTCGTAAAGGCCGCCGACGATCACGCCCGCCGCGTAGAGACCGCTGATCGGTTCGCCGCCGCCGCGCACCTCGGCGTCCGGGGTCACGGACAACCCGCCGTAGGTGAACGTCAGCCCGCAGACCACCGGGACGAACAGGAACGGAGGCGTGTCGAGACGTTTCTCCGCCTGGCCGTCGTGCAGCCGCTGGACTTCGGCGGTCAGGTTCGCCGCGTCGATGCCGAGCCGCCGGGCGCCTTCTTCGAGCGAGGAGACGGACACCGACGCCGGGTCGCCGACGTAGCCCTTCGGGAGCGCGCCCGCCGAGACGACCTTGTCGTCGAAGATCTGGAAGGCGATCTTTCCGGGCTGTTCCTGGATCTTCTGGCCCAGCGTGACGTAGGTGAGGTTGCTGTAGCCGCCGGCTTCGTCGAAGAACCGGCGCCCGTCCCGGTTGACCACGACGCCCAGCGGGTAGGCGTAGCGGGCGAGGCCGTGAGATTTGTGCATCTGCCCCGGCAGCATGTGGTCGGGCAGGTTGATGCCCTGCGGTGTGGTGTGGCACTTTTCCCAGTTGCCCGCGGTGTCGGCGCCGAGGTCGACGGCCGCCGCCAGCGGGGCGCCTTCGTTGAACGGAACACCGCGCAGCTTCACTTCCCGCCACTCCACGCCGAGGTGGCGTTCACGCAGCCGGGTGTTCGCCTCGAAACCGGCCGATGCCAGCACCAGCGCGTCGGCGAGCATCGGGAACGCGGGACCGGAACCGTGGAGCAGATACCGGTCGTCGGCGGTCTTCTCGAAACCCGTGACCGCGCTGTCGTAGAAGACCGTTCCACCGAGCTGTTCGAACCGCGCGAAGTTCCGGTCCTGGAGGCTCTGGCCGCCGCCGTCGAGGACGATCGGCACGTCACCGGGCAGCGGCGTCGGTCTCGGGGCCCAGCGCTGCCCGAAGTCGCGCATCCAGGTGATCGTGTCCGTCGAACGGCGGACGATCGATTCGATGAGGGCGACGTCCACCTGGTCGCCGGACACCGCCAGCCAATCGGCGAAGTACTGCTCGTCGGCGTACCCGGTCCGGCCCGCCAAGATCTCGTCGACCCGGCCCTTGTCCGCCTCCCGTAACAGGGAGGCGATGAAAGGGCTTCCCGGCCACGAGAAACGCATGGTCCTGGTCAGGGAACTGTTCCCGCCGCGTAATTGTTCCGGCGCGGCTTCGAGGACGCTGACCGCCGTCGCGCCCGCCTGTAGTGCGGCTATTCCCGCGCAGAGGCCCGCATTACCGGCGCCGACGACGACTACCTGCCTTTCGGCGACGGTATTTCGACCGTTATCCATCAACAACGCTCCACAAATCCGATGTTCGCCAATTCAGGGACGACCGAGTTCGAACGAGACCGCGACGTACCGCCGGAGGGCATGGCGAAGGGTTATGCCCTCGAACGGGCGCCGAACAGTCGGTTCACTGCGGGAATCGCAGCTTTCACTCCTCGCGTGTGCTCAGATGTGCGGCGCACGAGGGTCTTTCTTCGGAATCAGCGCATCGCCCGCCCCATACGGGCGATGCCGGCGTCATCCGGTCTTCAGTGCGGAGATTTCAGTGGACGCCTTCCGAGATGAACCAGGAGTTTCCGCCGGGTTCACCGTCGCCCTTGACGATGATCATGCGGATGCCTCTGGTTTGCTCATTTTCTTCGGCCCGGCTTTCCCGGGCCTCCCCAGTTTCGATCGGCGGTGAGGCCGACTGGGGCCAGCCTGACTTCCTGACCAGCGCAGGGGCAACCTTCGGCCAGTTCGGCCTTGTTCGAAATCGTTCGAGTGGTCCGAACAGCTGTTTCCGGCGCCGCTGAATGGCGGTATCGCGGCTGAGATCGGCTCAGCCAATCTAGAGTGATGATCGTTGATGAGGGGGGCGACGACGGGGAATCGCCGGCGACGGTTCACCCGCCGGACTCGACGGCTTCACCGGCTGAGTTCACAGCAGCACTGCGTGTATTGAGAACATGGTCCGGATTGACCTATCGACAGTTGGCCGGTCGGGCGAAAGAACTCGGGGGAACACTTCCGGCGAGTACGGTCGCGACCACTCTCGGCCGCACCACACTCCCTCGCGAATCGTTCGTCGAGACGTTCACGCGCGCGTGCGGGCTGAACGACGAAGAGGTACGGCGGTGGCTCGACGCCCGGACCCGGATCGCGATGGGGACTCCGCCGCGGCCCGCCGACGAGACGAAGGTGGAAGCCGTCCCCCCGCCGCCGGAGCCCGAGCCGGAGCCGGAACCTCGACCCCGACGGCGCTGGCGCGCGCCGATGATCGTGGCCGCGATCGTGACCATCGTCATCGTAGGTACCTTGGGATATCTGACGCGGTCCTTCGGCGCGTCCTCGAAGGCCAAGGAAACCGCGGCCGTGGTGCCGGGGCTGGACGTCCGGGAAGTGGGCAGCTGGGCGCAGATCCGCCCCGCCCGGTCTCCCGAGTTCTGTCTCGCCGAAGGGCAGGATCGGACCGGGCTCTATTCCGGTCCCATCGTCGCCCAGCAGATCTGCGGTGGTGACGCGGCACCACGCCTGTTCATCGATCCTGTCGGGGAAGAGAACGCCGTGCAGTTCCAGTGGCACCATCCGGAGACCGGGGTCGGCTGCCTCACGGTCGTGAACGAAGGGCTCGGGCACGACCTGGTCGAGTCCCGCGACGACTGCGACGACGATGGTATGGACCAGTTGTTCACCATCGCCCCCTTGGATCCGGCGGAGCCGGGACGGTTCGTCATCCGGCCCGTCGGCACCAGCCAGTGTCTGGGCCTGCGCGACCTGGACACCGTCGCGGGTACGGAGGTGGTCCGGGAGCGTTGTTCCGGCGCGCCCGACCAGACGTTCCTCATCGATCTGATCCCGCCGCCGTGAGTCCCGGCCGGGGTGGTGTTTCGGGTCAGGTCGTGAAGGCCTCCTTGCCTACCCTGACGGTAGTGAAGGAGGCCTTCACTACCGTCAGGGTCGCCGCTCTCGTCCCAGGTGCACCAGCGGCCACAGCAAGCACGGCGGCCGCGCGTGAAGGACCCCCTTCCCTCGGCTCAGCCGAGGAAACTCGACCTTCACACCTTGCCGAGTACATGAAGGCCCCCTTTCCTTGCGCCAGGCGCAAGGAAAGGGGCCTTCATGTACTTCAGGCGGGCACGGGCGCCGGTGACTCGTTCGGTGCCCACTGTGACGAACCCCTATGTCTTGAAGGCTCCTTTGAAGACATCCAGCGTCTCAAAGGGGGCCTTCAGGACATGCCCACGTCCGTGAAGGCCTCCTTCCCTACCCTCACGGTAGGGAAGGAGGCCTTCACGGAGCGGTCCGCAAGCGCCTCCCGTGATCACTCCACGAGAAAGGTGGCGGAGCCGGGAACCGAAGACGACCTTTCGACGACTTGTGGGGCTGAATCGTGCGGCCCGGCGAGCGGAGAGAGATGCACTGGTACGAGGACGACGACCTGTGGGTCGGCTTCGCGGACGTGATGTTCCCGCCCAGCCGGGCCGAAGACGCCGAACGCCTGACGGCCACGTCACCGCTGCTCGAAGTCGCCGATGGCGCGAAGGTGCTCGATCTGGCGTGCGGCCCGGCGATCCACGTCGTGCCGCTGGCGAAGAAAGGCGCCGACGTGACCGGCGTCGACCTCAGCCCGGCGATGCTCGAACGCGCGCGCGAAGCCTGCGAAAACGCGGGAGTCGCCGCGAAGCTGATCCAGGCCGACATGCTCGAATACACCGAGCCCGCCGCGTACGACCTGATCATCAACATGTACACGTCGTTCGGCTACTTCACCGAGCCCGGCGACAACCTCACGGTGCTGCGAAACGCCTACGCCAGTCTCGCGCCCGGCGGCAGGCTGCTGGTCGACGTACTCGGCAAGGAGGTGCTGGCCGGCTGGGTAGGTCGCCCCAAGGCGGTCGACGTCGACGGCGGGACGGTGTTCATGCGCGACACCATTCTCGACGACTGGACCCGGCTCAGGACCGAGTGGACCCTGGTCCGCGACGGCGAGGCGAAGCAGGCGTCGATCCTTTCCTTCTTGTACAGCGCCGCGGAACTGAAGGCGCTGTTCGAGACGGCGGGCTTCACCGGCGTCGAGTGCTTCGGTGACTTCGACGGCTCGCCGTACGACAACCACGCGCGCCGCCTGATCGTGCGTGGTGAACGTGCCGGCTGAACCACTTCGCCTGTTCGCGGAACCGGACGACGAGACCGCGCGCCCGCTCCGGCTCACCGGCCCGGTGATCCTGCTGTCGGTCGCGCTCCTGATCTCGCTGATCGCGGGCATCGCGCTCGGCCCGTCGAACGTCGCGCTCACGGATGTCCTGCGCTACTTGGGAAAGGCGATCACCGGCGGAACCATCACCGGCGATGAGGTCACCGGGTACTCGATCGTCTGGCAGGTTCGCACCCCGCGGGTGCTGCTGGCGGCCGTGGTCGGCGCGGGGCTCGCGGTGGTCGGCGTCGCGGTACAGGCGCTGGTCCGCAACGCCCTCGCCGATCCGTTCGTGCTCGGGATCTCGTCGGGCGCCTCCGTCGGTGCCGCCGCCGTCGTGGTGTTCGGCCTGTTCGCCGGGCTCGGCGTGCTGGCGCTGTCGACGGCCGCCTTCCTCGGCGCGCTGGGCGCGACGGCGATCGTCTATCTCGCCGCCCGCGGCAAATTCGGCCTGACGCCGTTGCGTCTCGTGCTCACCGGGGTCGCGCTCACGTATGCCTTCCAGGCCGTGATGAGCGTGCTCGTCTACCTGTCGCCGAACGGCCAGGCCGCGCAGACCGTGCTGTTCTGGTTGCTCGGCAGCCTCGGCGCGGCGACGTGGGCCTCCCTTCCGCTGGCCGCGCTCGGGGTGGCCGTCGCCGTCGTGGTCCTGCTGCGCTACGGCACCGCGCTCGACGTCCTGTCCATGGGCGACGAGACCGCGATGAGCCTCGGTACCGACGCGGCCGCGCTGCGCCGCTGGCTCTTCCTGCTCACCGCGGTCGTCACCGGCTTGCTGGTGGCGGTCAGCGGCTCGATCGGGTTCGTCGGGCTGGTCCTGCCGCATGTGGTGCGGATGATCGCCGGTTCGGGGCACCGCCGGGTACTGGCGCTCGCGCCGTTGGTGGGCGCGGTCTTCCTCGTGTGGGTCGACCTGCTCGCCCGCACGCTCGTCGCCCCCGAGGAACTCCCGCTCGGCGTGATCACCGCGCTCATCGGCGTTCCGGTGTTCCTCGTCGTCATGCGGCGCCGCGGCTACGCGTTCGGAGGTCGCTGATGCTGTCGTTGCGCGAACTTTCCGTCGAGGTGGCCGGGTCGGCGCTGATCCGCGAGCTGTGCCTGGACGTCGGCGCGGGCGAGGTCGTCGGCCTTCTCGGCCCCAACGGCAGCGGCAAGTCGACGGCGTTGCGCTGCGTCTACCGGGCGTTGTCGCCGTCCGGCGGCGCGGTCCTGCTCGACGGGACCGACCTCGCCGAACAGGGTCTGCGCGACACCGCCCGCCGGATCGCCGCGCTCACCCAGGACAGCCGGGCCGATCTGGACTTCACCGTCGAGGAGGTCGTCGCGCTCGGGCGGTCGCCGCATCAGCGCGGCAATCTCCGGCTGTCGGCCCGCGAACGCGCGCTGTGCCGGGAAGCGTTGCGGCGGATGGACATCACCCATCTCGCCCAGCGCAGTGTGCTGACGCTGTCGGGTGGCGAACGGCAGCGGGTCCTGGTGGCGAGGGCGCTCGTGCAGGAACCGGAGGTGCTGGTCCTCGACGAGCCGACCAACCATCTCGACGTCCGCCACCAGGTGGAACTGCTGAAGTTCCTGCGCGACTGCGGGCTCACCGTGCTCGTCGCGCTGCACGACCTCAATCTCGCCGCCGCCGTCTGTCACCGGATCGCGTTGCTGCGCGGCGGATCGCTCGCCGCCTGCGGGACCCCGGCCGAAGTGCTCACCCCCGGAACGGTCCGCGCCGTGTTCGGCGTCGAGGTCACCCAGGTGACCCACCCCGTGACCGGGGCTCTCCAACTGCTGTACGACCTTCCCGCCGATGAAACCGAGGGGATCACACGATGAAGCCGTCCAGGGTGACCGCGCTCTTCGCCGCGGCGCTGCTCCTGAGCGCCTGCGGTGCCCAGGTCGAGGCCGGACCGACCGCGCCGGCACAGGCCACGGTGACCAATTGCGGTGCGCAGGTCGCCTTCCCGGCGCCGCAACGTCCCGTCGCCTACGACGTTTCGGGTGCCGAGAAGATGTTCGCGCTCGGGCTCGCCGGCCGCATGCGCGGCTACGTGATGAATTCGCTGGGCGACCCGTCGATCGCCGGTTCGCCGTGGAAGGACGACTACGCCAAGGTCGAACGCCTCGGCACCTCGCGGGTCACCCGAGAGATCCTGGTCGACGCCAAGGCGGACTGGGTGATCGCGGGCTGGAACTCCGGGTTCAGCGAGGAACGCGGGATCACCCCGAAACTGCTGGAGCAGGTCGGTATCCGGAGTTACCTGCACACCGAGACCTGCTGGGAATATCCGACGGCGAAGCAGGAGGTGGCGCCGCTCGAAGCGCTCTACACCGACCTGCGCAATCTCGGCGACATCTTCGGTGTCCGCCAGCGGGCCGACGAGCTGGTCACGGAACTCAAGGGGCGCTTCGACAAGGTCCGCGCCGGAGCACCGAAGACACCGCCGGCCAAGGTGTTCGTCTACGACTCCGGCACCGACCAGCCGTTCACGTCCGGAAAACACGCCGCTCCCGACGACATCATCGACGCCGCCGGCGGGACGAACGTCTTCCGCGATCTGCCGGACGGCTGGGGGAGTGTCGGCTGGGAAGCCGTGGTCAAGACCGAACCCGAGGTGATCGTCGTGGTGGACTACGCCGACCAGCCCGCGCAGGACAAGATCGCGTTCATCAAATCCGCGCCGCAGCTGAAGAACACGCCCGCCGTGCGTGACAACCGGTTCCACGTCATCTCGTACGGGGACCTCGTGAGCGGCCCGCGCAACGCGGCGGGCGCCGAGTCGCTGGCCGCTTATCTGCGCTCGATCGGCCGGTGACCGCGATGTCCGCGCTGGTCCACGAACACGTCACCGACGCGATCAAGACGCCCGCGTTGATCCGGCTCGAACCGAACATCGTGCTGATCCGCTTCGAGACCCTGAAGGTCTATGCGGCGCTCGGCGCGGTCCGGTCGCTGCTCGCCGATGGAACTGTCCGAAAAGGACAGACGCTGATCGACAGCTCCAGTGGGATCTACGCGCTCGCGCTGGCGATGGCCTGTCATCGTTACGGCCTTCGCTGCCATATCGTCGCGTCGACCACCGTCGACCTCACCATGCGGTCGCAGCTGGAGATCCTGGGTGCGACAGTGGACCAGATGCCGCCGTCGGACGACCTCCGCCTCGACCAGCGGCGCCGCGTCGCGCGCGTGCATGAACTGCTGGAACGGCATCCGGGCATGCACTGGATGCGCCAGTACCACGATCCCGTGCATTACCTGGGCTACGCCGAGGTCGCCGATCTCGTCGCCCGCGCGCTGCCGTCCGGGCCGCTCACCGTCGTCGGCAGTGTGGGCACCGGCGCGTCGACCGGCGGGATCGCGCGCTCGCTGCGCGAACGCGATCCGGACGTCCGCCTGACCGGCGTCCAGCCGTTCGGCAGTGTCACCTTCGGCAGCGAACGGTTCACCGATCCGGACGCGATCATCGCGGGTATCGGCTCCGCCATCCCGTTCGGCAACGTGGACCACGAACTGTACGACCGGATCCACTGGCTGGACTTCGCGCACGCCATGGCCGCGACCATCGGCCTCATGCGTGAGCACGCCGTGTTCGCCGGGCTTTCCACCGGTGCGGCGTATCTCGTCGCGGGCTGGGAGGCGGCGCGGAATCCGGAGCGGACCCATGTCGTGATCGGCGCGGACACCGGGCACCGTTACACCGCAAGGGTTTTCGCCCGGCATCGGGAAGCCGTCGACCCGGCGGGCCTCGCGCCGCGCGAGATCGCCTCCCTGGACGAGCTCGCCCTGCCGTGGGCGGCGATGGACTGGAGCCGCCGCCGATTCGGGATACCCGCACAGCCGCTGTACCGGAAGGAGCGGGTTTCGTGACCGTCGTCCTGTTGGAAGCACTCACCTTCGGCCTGGGCAGGCTCGCCGACGCGGCGGCGGAGGCCGGGCGGAAACTGGTGCTGTTAACCGGAAATCGCGACATCTACCGCTACGAACTCGGCACGCTCGGGCCGGACCGGGTCGAGGTCGTCGACATCGACACCACCGACATCGCGGCCTGTGAGACCGCGTCGCGCGCCATCCCGGACCTCGCCGGGATCATCAACTCGACCGACACGTGGGCACTGCCCGGCGCGGAACTCACCGCCCGGCTCGGCCTGCCCGGCCCGGACGCGGCCGCCGTGCGGGTGCTGCGGGACAAGGGCGCGGTGCGCGACCGGCTGTACGAACACGGGCTCACCCGCGGCAGGCCGGTGCCGGTCATGGTCGCCGAAGAGCTCGGGTTTCCTCTGGTGGTCAAGGATTCTTCGGGAACGTCGTCGCGGGGCGTCTGGCTCGTCCGCGATCAGGCCGAACTCGAACGAGCCAGACTCGAGGCGAAGACCACGCCGCTCAAGGGGCATCTGATCGCCGAGCCGTATTTCGCCGGCCCGCTCTACAGCGCGGAAACCGTGACCTGGCAGGGAAGGACCCGGCTGCTCGGGATCCTCTCCCGTCAGCTGTCGCCCGAGCCGGTGCGGCGTGAGGAAGCCGCCGCGTTCCCGGTGGCCTTCCCCGCGGCCGAGTACGCGGGCTTGGCGGACTGGATCGGCAGGGTGCTCAAGGCCGCCGGACACGAGCAGGGCTTCGCGCACACCGAATTCGTGCTCACCGCCGACGGCCCGGAGGTCGTCGAGATCAACATCCGGATCGGCGGGGCGATGCTCGGCGAGGCCTTGTGCCGGTCGCTGGGCACCAACGTCTATTCCGCGATGATCGCCATGGCGCTGGGCGAGGAACCCGCCTTGCTCACCCAGGAAGTCGGTGGGGGACCCGGGATCGGGTTCGTCTTGGCATACCCGGCCGCGGAAGGCGTGCTGAAGGGATGGTCGGGGCTCGACAAGCTGCCCGGCCTGCCCGGTTCGCCGGAGTGGTATCCGACGGCGAGCCCCGGCGACGAGATCCGGCACCTCGCGGATCAGCGGTCGTGCACCGGGATCGTCCTTGCCGAAGGGCCGACGGCGGAGCTGGCGTTGCATCGCGCGCTGGCCGCGGCGGGCGGGATCACGCCGGAGATCGATTCTTGAGAGTTCTCTCAGATGGATAGCTTTACTTTCTGTTATGGGAAGTGGGGCTATCCATTCGGAGGGAATCGTGGACGGAACAGTGGGCAGGCGCGCCTTGCTCGGGGGCGCGATGGCAGCCGGTGTCACGATGCTGGCGGCGAACACGGCCACGGCGGGGGAAGACCGGCGGCGGTTCGCGGGCAAGGTCGTGCTCGTCACGGGGGCGACGTCGGGGATCGGCCGTGCGGCGGCCATCGCCTTCGCCGCGGCCGGTGCGAAGGTCGATTTCTGTGGCAGGCGGGAAGAGCTCGGGCGTGAGGTCGAGCGGGAGATCCGCCGTGCGGGCGGGGAGGCGACCTATCTCCGGGCGGACGTCCGGGTTCCCGAACAGGTTCAGTCCTTTGTGGACGTCTTCGTCCGGCGGTACGGCAAGCTCGACATCGCGTTCAACAACGCCGGGATCCACCTCGGCAAGCCGCTGCACGAGATCTCCCTCGACGAGTGGGAGGACGTGCAGCGCACCAACGCGCGCGGCGTGTTCCTCTCGATCAAGTACGAGGTGCCGCATCTGCTGAAGGCCGGCGGCGGGGTGATCGTCTGCACCGCGTCGGCGCAGGCCGACCAGACCAGGCCGGGGCACGCCGCCTACACCTCGAGCAAACGCGCCGTGCAAGGCCTGGTGCGCGCGGCCGCGCTGGACTACGGCGCGAGGGGGATCCGGGTGTTCTCGATCGATCCGGGGACGATCGACACCAGGCTGGTGCGCCCGCCGGGTATCCCGGACGACCTGTGGGCGCGGTTCAAGGAGGCTTGGGCGCCGCTGAACGTCCACGGTCTGCGGAGGATGGGGGAAGCCGCGGAGATCGCTTCGGCCGTCCTCGCCCTGGCGTCACCGGATTTCGCCTATCTGACCGGGACTTCCGTTCTCGTCGACGGCGGCCTGAACACCGGGAGGCCGATGGTGATGCCGCCAGGGTTCACCCCGCCCGCCTGAGCGGCCGTCGGGTTCGCTTGAAGCAAAGGCGGTAGTGAACGCCTCCTTCCCTACTCTGAAGGTAGGGAAGGAGGCCTTTACTACGCCGCCGACGGTGCTTGGCGAGACCCATGGTCTGGAGATGTTCCGCGAAAGCCACTTTCGTGAGGTGTGATGTCCCGAAAGTGGCTTTCGCGACACGATCGCAGACTGCCCTGAGCAGACTGCCCACCGCACGCGAAACCTTTACCCACCCCTCGATAACCGTCCTTGAGCGGGCGCGCACTTCTTGGCCTCCGCGGCGGCGGCCGGCGCGGCAGGAGGCCGGGGGTGTCCGTGACCGGTTCCTGCGTGGCGTCCATCGCCTTGACGGCCGCGTCCATGGCGGCTTCGTTCCCGGACTTCTCCAACCGCTGCTTGCCCGCGGTCGCCGCGTCCCTCGCGGCGGCGTACTGGTCCACAAGGGACTTCTTCACCGCACCGGAGGGGTGGAGGGTTGCCCTCAGCCGCAGCCGCCCATGATCCGGGTCAGTTCCCCGGGCAGCAGCGGGGGCTCCGGCAACGGATTCGCGGCGGGCGCCCGCATCCCGTCGAACAGCAGCGCGAGATGGCGGCGCCAGACCTCCGGCCGGACGGCCGCGGTCGCCTCCACGGTGCGCGCGATCCCCCAGGTCACAAAGGCCATGTCCTCGAGGGTGAAGTCGGCGCGCAGGGCGCCGCTCTCCTTCGCGCGTTCGACGATCCGGGTCATGAGTTCGTAGCCGCGTTCGAGGTCTTCGGTCTGCGGCGGACGCGTCGAGGCGAGTTCGTTGTAGCCGCGATCGGTGGCCTGCAATTCGCAGACCCGTTCGACGAAGGAGGTCAATCCGATCCAGGCGTCGTCGAGGGAAAGTGCGTGCTCGGCCAGCTTCGCGACGGTCTCGGTCCGGTCGGCGAACACGGCGTTCACCAGATCCGCGCGCTGGGGGAAGTGGTTGTACAGCGTGCCGATGCTGACGCCCGCGGTCTTGGCGATCTCTTCGAGCGCGACGTCGAGGCCGCGCTCCGCGTAGAGCCCCCTGGCGGCCTCGACCAGCAGGTCGCGGTTGCGCTGGGCGTCCTTCCGCAGGGGTTTGGTCATGACGGCATCCTAGCCAAGTTGAAGGCGGCCTCAAGTTACGGGTATAAGTTGAGGAGACCCTCAACTTAAGTCTTCGGGAGGACATATGACCAAGACGCTCGCGATCTTCGGCGCCGGACCGGTGCTGGGACTTTCGCTCGCGCGTCGCTTCGGCCGCGAGGGCTTCCGTATCGCCCTCGTCGCGCGCACCACCGAGAACCTCGACGCGCTCGTCGCCGAACTCGACGGCGACGGCATCGAAGCGAGCGGGTTCGTCGCCGACGTCTACGAGCCGGCGCGGATCGCGGCCGCCGTCACCGCCATCGGCCGGATCGACGCGGTGGCGTTCAACCCCGGCGGCGGGACCATGGGCGAGGGCATCGTGCCGGTGCTCGACGTGGACCCGGAGAACCTCCGGCTCATCCTGGACCGTTTCCTGGTGTCCGCGGTGGCGCTGGTGCGGGCCGTGCTGCCGGACATGACCGAGCGCGGCGACGGCGCGATCCTGTTCACCGCCGGGCAATCCGGCCTGCACCCGGCGCCCTTCCTCGGCAACGTCGGCATGGCGCAGGCCGCGCTGCGGAACTATTTCCACAATCTGAACGCCGTGCTCGCGGAGAAGGGCGTCTACGCCGGGGCCGTCAACGTAGGCGCGCTGATCGAGGGCAGCGTGCCGCATCGGGCGCTCACCGCGAGCCCCATGGACTTCGAGCCCGAGGTGATCCATCCGGACGTGTTCGCCGACGCCTTCTGGAAGCTTTACGAGACCCGTGAAGCGCCGGAAGCGCTGGTCGGATCCTTCGGGAGGTGACCTACTTCTCGATGGCGTAGGCCTCGATCTCGACCTTCATCTTCGGGTCGAGCAACGCCGACACCTCGACCATGGTGGCCGCGGGCAGCACGTCGGCGAAGGCTTCGCGGTGCGCCCGCGCCACCAGATCGGCGTCCTTGATGTCGGTCACGTAGGTGACCGTGCGCACCACGGCGGACAGGCTGGAGCCGGCCTCGCGCAGCGCGGTCTCGATGAGCGACAGCACGGCCGAGGCCTGCTCGTAGGCGTCGCCCGAGCGGGCGGGTTCACGCGCCGTGGTCCCGGAAACGTGGATGTGCTCGCCGACGCGCACCGCCCGGCTGTAGCCGAAGACCGGCTCGTAGTCGCCGCCGGAGGAGATGTTCACCCGTTCAGTCATGACCCGAACGAAAGCACAAGGGGTCCTGTGCCGGAACACCGGTACAGGACCCCTGGCCTTTACTGCTCTTCCTTGTCCTCCGGCGGTTTCTCGTTCGCGGCCGGCGGGATGGCCTTCGTCAGCTCGACGATGGTCTTCCCGGCCATGCCCGAAGCGCCGTAGGTCGGGTCGCTGAGGATCTTGGTCGTCTTCTCGATCGCGTCCGCCACCTTGGGGAACCGCTTGTGCAGATCGCCGATCGGGAAGCTGTTCCAGTAGTCGAACCGCTTCAGGATGTCCGCCGCCTCGGGGCGCCCCTCCAGCACCTTCGTCAGCTTCTCGCGCACGACCCGGAGGGGCATGTCGCTGAGCTTTTCCCGAGGGGGCTTGGGCGGAGTGTCCGGAGTGGTGTCGGACGGTTTGGTCGGCGGGCCTTCGATCGGCTTCTTGCCGCCGGGCATCGGGGTGCCACCACCGGGTTTCGGCTTGGGCAGCGTGACCTTGCCGCCGGCCAGCGTCAGCTTGACGACCTCGTCGGCCGCGCCGCGCGTCTTGGCCAGGATCTTGATCATCTCGGCGAGCTTCTTGGCCGTGTCGGCGATCTGCTTGGCGATCTTGGCGATCGCCACGCCGACCGTGGTCATGATCGAGGCGATCGCCGCGATGATCGAACCGCCGAAGGTGACGGGCGCCAGCGCCACCGCCACGATCGCGGCCTTGAGGATGCCGGCCAGCGTCATGGCGATGATGTCGCGGACGATGCCGCGGACCGCGCCGATCACGGCACCGGCGATCCCCATCTGCTTGCCCGCGAAGTTGATGTACTCGGCGAGCGCGTCGATCTGGGCGGCGACGCCTTCCATGTCGGCACGGAACTTGTCGGCGGCCTCGCCGTCCCACTTCTCCATGAACTTCTTGGTGGCGGCCGCGTGATCCTCAGACCACTCCTTGACTGCCTTGCCCTCGTTGTAGATCGCCGTCTTGGCCGCCTCGATGCCCTTCGGGTCACCCATCAGGAAGTCCAGTGGCCAGCGGAAGATGACGATGTGCTCGATCAGCCAGCCGATCCCGGCGGTGAGCAGCGACCCGATCGGGTCGACGACCATGCCGAGGATCTCGATCGCCATCCCCGCCGAGGCCAGCCCGATGCTGAGGCTGTCGCCGTCGTCGACGGCTTTCTTCAGTGAGAACGCGGAATCGAAGAAACCCGCGCCCGCCGTGTCCCCGCTGCCCGCGAGGAAGCTGCGATTCTCGTCCTTGAAGTCGTCGGCCTTGGTGCCGCTGCCGTTCCCGAAGTCGTTGCGGCTGTACTCGTCGCTCACTTGACCTTCACCTCGTCGATACCCTTGCCGGCGTCGGTGATCAGCTTCTCCGCCTCCTGCTCGTTGGCGTCGTACGTCTTCGCGGCCTCACGCACCCTGTCCGAGAACTCCTGCACGTTCTCCGAGTACTTGTTCAGGTGGTCCCGCGCCTTCGCGCAGTGCATGCTCGCGCCGGCGCCGTAGATCTGGCCGCCGAAAATGCCGAAGATGCCGGGGTCGGCCACGCAGCTGCCCACCATGCCGGCGCTCTTCCGCAGCGCGTCTTCGAGTTTGTCGAGGTGACCGGCGAACTCGTTCAGGGCTTCCGTCTTGACACCGAATCCGCTCACCACGGGCTCATTTCATCGTCGTCGGGGGAGGCCGGTCGCCGGGGTCGCGGCGCCGGGGGGTTCGGCGGCCGCACGGGACGGCCGGGCTGCGGGGGCATCGGGGGGCCCGCCTGCGGTGGTGGCGGCGGCCGGTACCCCGCCTGAGGAGGCGGCGGCTCGTTGTGCGCCTCGGGAGCCCACTTGTCCTGTTCCGGGTCGTCCGGCGCCTCGTCCTCCACCTTCGGCAGGAACGTGCGGACCAACCGCGCGGCCTCGTCTTCGCCGTTGATCTCGGTGTAGGACTCGGTGACCTTCTCGACGGTCTTGCGCTGGGCCTCGCGCACGGTCTGCATGACCAGTGAGGAGAGCCGGGCAGGCCCCAGCGAGGTGGCCCGGTTGCCGAACTCGATGGCGCTCAGCGAGCCGTTGGCTTCGACCGTCACCGTCACCGAGCCGTCGGGAGACCGCACCGTGGACGCGGACGCGGTGAACGCTGCCGTCAGGGCATGGGCTTTTTCCTCGAGTTTCTTGGCCTCTCGCTCCAAAAGGAGTGCGAAGTCCTCACCTGCGTCGAAATTGGGTTGCATGCGTCGCCTTGGCCTGGTTGGGATGGGATCACGATCGAGAGGTCGACGAGGCGGAACACCCCCGGCTTCCCCGCACGGAGGGTAGACCGGCCGTACTGGTTCCGCAGCGGACCGGTAGGTCACAAGCTGATTCGCCCGTATCGTTACCACCGGGCGCGCATCCGGGACAACCCCGGTGATCGAGAACTGCCCGAAAGGTCCTCGGGACTGGCGGATCGGGGCAGGACGATGATCGTGCGGAACGCCGACAGAGACGACGTCATGGCCATCTGCCGCTTCGCCGAGGAGTATGTCCGAGCCCACTACGCGCCGTTGATCGGCGAAGAATCCGCTGCCAGACAAGTGCGGATGTGCTGGAACGAGACGGACATCGCCGGCGCCGTGGCCCGCGGTTCGGTCGTGGTCGCCGAAGAAGACGGATACCTCGCCGGCGTCGGGCAGCGCGGTCGCGACGGTGACGAGTACGTGATCGACAAGCTGTACGTGCATCCCCGGCATCGCGGTGGCGGGTTGGGCCGGTGGCTGCTCGATGTCCTCATCGGACAGTTGCCCGCGGACGCCGAGCGGGTGTACGCCGAGCACTTCGTGGCGAACGAACGCGCGGCAGCCTTCTGCGAGCGCGAGGGTTTCACGGCGGAGCGGAGCGAACTCGGCGTCGTGCGGCGCGTGCGGGATCTCCGCTAGCGGAGGTTCCGGGCGAGGGGCCCGTCGAGCCAGCGATCGACCTGGCGCTGACCACGCAGACGGACGACGACGAGGTCCGGATACCGGTTCTCGGCGATGACCTTGTGCACGCGGGCCCGGATGATCGGGTGATAGCGCCAGGCGAGTTTGACGATGTGGTCGCGATCGGTGAAGAACGTGCGCAGCGGGCCCTCGACGTTGCCGCCGGCGATCTTCGAACCGCGCCCCACACGGCGTTTCAGCGTCCGGACGACCGTGCGTGCCACGGTCATCGCACGCGGATGATCGAGCCAGACCAGGACGTCCAGCCGCTCGGTCAGCCGCTCCCGGACCTCCTCGCCCTGCCATTCGATGGCCCACTCGTCGCCGCTGATGAAGTCCAGGACGTCGGCCTGCCAGGTCTCCCGCACCGTCCAGCCGGGCGCGTGGAAGAAGGACTCGAACTCGACGAACGGAAATCCCATGCGCTCGCACAGGGTTCGCGCCAGCGTCGACTTGCCGGATCCCGCGGGGCCCGCCACCGCGGCCCGCCGGATCCGGCGCGTGGGAAGAGCGTCGTCCGGCCCGATGATCTCCATGCGGGGAGCATAAGGAGAATCGGGTGGGCGACGCGCCTCGGGTGCGATCGGCCTTCCCTCTTCACTACCGGTTTTCGGCGGCCTTCTTCAGATCCTTCAGCCAGATTTCGAGGCCCTGCCCGAGCATCGCGGTGGAGCCGGGCACGTCCTTGTCGACCTGCGGGCCGGTGTGGCTCTCCTCGGTGCGGACGATGACGCCGCCGGGGATCTTGACGAAATTCCAGACGTGGACACCGTCGATGTGCACGCCGCCGGGGCCGTCGAGGGGGCCGGTCCAGCGGATGCACTTGCCGGGCTGGAGTTGCCGGACGGTGGAAACGATGGTCACGTCACCGGGCGGGTAGGGCATGCCGGGCGGGACGGGAATGGTCCACTGGAAGCGCGAATGCTTGCGCAGCGGGCCATGGTCCAGACGTTTCATGGTGACGGGGATGGCGGGGTTCTGCCAGGACGGCCAGGCCTCCACGTCGGTCTGCAGGTTCCAGATGGTGCGCAGCGGCGCCTTGACGAAGGTCTCGGTCCGGTAGTGCACCTTGGCGGACCGGTCGATGCCTTTGCCTTGGCACGTAAGCGAAGCCGGCTTGGTGTGGTGGGCGGGCGCCGCCTGGGCGGGCGCCGTGGCGCCGAGGACGCCGGCGAGGGCCAGCGGGACCGTGAGCAGGGCGGCGCGTGTGCTGATCCGGCGGCGTGCGATGCGGGTCATGTCTCTTTCTCCTCCGCTTGTTAGCGCTTGTCGCGATAGTTAGAACCTATAGCGATCACCCTTTGAACGTCAAGAGAAACCGTGAGAGGTTCTAACTGGCGAAGCGCGTGAAGGCCCCCTTCCCCTTGGGTTCAGCCGAGGGAAGGGGGCCTTCACGCGCGAAACCGCGGGGCTCAGACCGTCCGGCCGAGGAACGCCAGGAACCGCGCCTGCGGGTCGGCGTCCGCCGGCGGTTTCACCCGCGGCCCGAAAGTGCCCGGAGTACGGCTGATGATCAGCCGGGCGAGCGAGAACGACGGTGCGACGATGTCGGGATCCATGCGCACGTCCACGCCGAGCGCGGAGCCGATGTCCCAGGTGTGCACCAGGGTGTCGAACGTCAGCAGCGCCAGGTAGTCCGTGACCGTCGCATCAGGACGGTTGGCCACGTACCACGCGGGAGCGGGCCGATCTAGCAGTCCGCCGGTGACGACGGCACTGGTCGCCGCCCGGGTCGCGCGCCAGCGGGCCAGCGGGTCTTCACCCGCCAGTTCCCCTGGCTTCTCGGAGCCCGCGGGCCCGTTCTCCACCGTGAATTCCCGGCCCGACGCGTGGTGGTGCAGCACCTCCAGGCCCCAGATGACGTGACCCGTCACGTCGCGCACAGTCCAATGTTCGCACGCCGACGCGGCGTCCCACTGGTCCGGCCGCACGGTGGCGAGCACGGCGTCGAAGGCGTCTTGTGTCCGCCGGTGGCGATCCAAGGTTTCCATGGGGTTCCCCTACTTCAACGTCGCGTCGATGGCGGCCGTCAGTTCTCCGGCTCCGGGCACCAGGGCCTTGTCGAGCGCGAGGGCGTACGGGATGACGGTGCCGTCCGGACGGCAGACCCGCCTCGGCGGCGCCACCAGATCGAATTCCTCGGCCGCCGTCGCGACGATCTCCGCGCCCAGCCCGCACATGCGGTTCGAGTCGTCGATCACGACCAGCCGCCCGGTCTTGTCGACCGATTTGCGCAGGCATTCCCAATCGAAGGGATAGACCGTGCGCGGGTCGACGATCTCGATGTCGACCCGGTCGGCGAGGCGCTCGGCGACCTCGATCGCCGTGCCGACGTGCTGGCCCACCGCCACGACCGTCAGGTCGCCGCCCTCCCGGACGATGTTCGCCTGCCCGAGCGGCACGATGTCCTCTTCGCCCGCGTAGGACACATCGGTCGCGCCCAGCAACGACGAGGGAGCGAACACGGCCACCGGATCCGGATCCTGGATCGCCGCCCGCAGCAGCCCGTAGGCGTCGGCGGCCAGCCCCGGGACGACGGTCTTGACCCCCGCGTGCGCGAGCAGGCTGTACGGGTTGTCCGAATGCTGCCCCGCCCAGCCGAACCGCGAGCCGGATCCGGCCACGAGATACGTGACCGGGATCCGGACCTGCCCGCCGGTCATCAGGGAGAACTTGTGCGCCTGATTCACGATCTGCTCGAAGACCAGGTAGATCAGCGAGGAGATCTGGAATTCGATCACCGGTTTCTTGCCCGCCATCGCCGCGCCGGTCCCGAAACTGGTGAAGGCCTGTTCGGACAGCGGAGTGTCCAGCACCCGCTCCGGGCCGAACCGGGGCAGGAGCCCCGAAGTGACGCCGCTCGCCCCGACACCGACGTCTTCGCCGAGCAGGAAGACGTCTTCGTCGGCCGCCATCTCGGCGTGCAGGGCGCGGTTCATCGCGTGCATGTAGCCGAAGTTCTCCGGCGAAGGAAGCCCGCTCACAAGATCACCCCTGGCCGGACGGCGGCCGTTCCCGCGTACAGGTACATCAGTGCGTCCTTCGGATCGGGCGACGGGGCGTTCTTCGCGAACGCGACCGCCTCGTCGATGGATTCCTTGACGGCCGCGTCGATCCCGGCGACGACGTCGGCACCCAGCCGATCGCCCAGCAGGGGGATCGGATCCCGCTGGCGCCAAAGGGCCACTTCGTCGGGATCGCGGAACTCGACACCCAGGAGTTCGAGCACGGAATGGTGCCCGAAGAACCGGTACGTCTCGCATTCCAGGAACGCCGGGCCCCGCCCCGCGCGAACCCCTTCGAGCAGTTCGGCGGCGGCGCTCTCCACCGCCTCGACGTCCATGCCGTCGACACCGCGCGAGACCAGCCCGAAGCCTTCGGCGCGCCGGGCGGCGCCGCCCGCGAGCCCCGATTCGAGTTTGAGGCTTGTCGCGTACCGGTTGTTCTCGCAGACGAACAGCACCGGCAGGGACCAGATCGCGGCCAGGTTGAAGGCTTCCAACAGGACACCCTGGCTCATCGCCCCGTCACCGAAGAAGCTGACGACGACCTCGGAATCGCCGCGGGCCTTGGCCGCCCACGCGGCGCCGGAGGCGATCGCGCCACCCGCGCCGACGATTCCGTTGGCGCCCAGGATGCCCAGCTTCATGTCCGCGGCGTGCATCGATCCGCCGCGGCCCTTGTTGAACCCTTCGAGGGTGCCGAGCAGTTCGGCGAGCAGGCGGCGCGGGTCCGCGCCCTTCGCCAGTACGTGGCCGTGTCCCCGGTGGGTGCTGGTGATGAAGTCCCGTTCGGTCAGGTTCGCGCAGATGCCCACGGCGACGGCTTCCTGCCCGATGTACGGGTGGATACCGCCGTCGATCTCCCCGGCGATGGCCATCGCCAGGCAGCGTTCCTCGAACTCGCGGATCAGTTTCATGGACCGGTACAGGGCCGGCCGGTTCTCGCTGGTCATTTTCGCGACAGCCCTTCTGCGGAGGTCCGGACGAGCATTCGGTCGACGTAACGGAGCAGCGCGCCGTCGTCGGGGCTCGGCACGACGACGGGCTCGAATTCGCTGCTCGGCAGGCCGCTCGACGAAGGGGATCCGAAGAGCAGCTTCAAGATGGCGTGTTCCTCGGGGGAACGCGCTTCGAGCGCCGAGAGCCAGTCCGCCACCGGCAGGGTGCCGATCTCGGTACCGGCGCTCCGCAGGAGCCCCACCAGGTACGTGAGGCGCATCGGGCGTTCGCCGGCCAGCACGAACCGGCTGCCGTCCGGCCGCCGGTCCAGGCCGAGCCGGGCGAGCGCGCCCGCCGTCTCGTCCACCGCGATCCACGGTTCCTCGATCTCGGTGTCGGGCGCGGCGCCGAGTTCGAGGATGGCCCGCAGCACCCGCAGCATGATGTCCCGCGTGTTCCCTTGCCCGGTTCGCGAATCCCCGACGATCCGGGGCAGGCGGCAGATCGCCGCCGGCATCCCGCGTTCGTACGCGGTGGTGACCAGCTGCTCCGCGTGCGCTTTGGTCTCCGCGTATCCGCTGCGGGAGCCGTTCTCCTCACCGGCGGAAATGGTCGACACGAACTGCAGCCGCTTGAGCCGGGTGGTGGCCGCCAGCCGGATCAGCTCGCGGGTGCCGCCCACGTTGGCGCCTTCGAGTTGTTCGTAACTGGAGAGCGCGTCGACCCAGGCGCCGTTGTGGCAGATCAGGTCGATTTCGCCCGCGAGCCGTGCGAACACCGCGTCGGTGAGGCCGAGCCCAGGCGCCGCGAGATCGCCGGGAACGACGCTGATCCGCTTCTCGTCGACGTCGTCCCACAGGCCGTAGCGGTCGAGGTTTTCGCGCAGCCGTCGCCATCCCGATCCTTCGTCCGCCGCACGGACGAGACAGTGCACCCGCACGTTCTCGCGGGTCAGCAGCTCGCGGACCAGGTACGCCCCGACGAATCCGGTGGCGCCGGTGAGCAGGATCTCCGCGACGCCGCCGGTTCCGCGCGACGGCAACGGCTCAGGGAGGACGTCGCGAAGCCTGGCCCGCGGATCGAACGAGCGCACGGCGGCCTGCCGCTCGCCGTTGATCTCTTCGGCCAGCTTCGCGATGGTGGGCCGCTCGAACAGCGTCCGCAGCGGCAGGTCGATCCGCAGGGTCTCCCCGATCCGGACGGCGAGCTGCGCGGCCTTGAGCGAGTGCCCGCCGACGTCGAAGAAACTTTCGTCCCTGCCGACGGTTTCGCGGCCGAGGACCTGCGCCCAGATCGCCGCCAGCTTCTCTTCGGTCGGGTTGCGCGGCGGGGCGGCCTCGTCCCGCCGGAGGTCGTCCTCGGGTTCCGGCAGCGCCCGGACGTCCAGTTTCCCGTTGATGGTCAACGGGAGTTCGGGAAGCGACACGAACGCCGACGGCACCATGTACTCCGGCAGTTCACGGCGTAGTCCGGCACGCAGGGTGGTGTCGTCGAAAGTGCCCTTGAGATAGGCGACGAGCCGCTTCTGGCCCGAACCGTCTTCACGGGCGATGACGGCGGCCTGCGTGATCTCCGGCCGGGCCAGCAGCGCGGTTTCGATCTCACGGGGTTCGATGCGGAAACCGCGGATCTTGACCTGGTCGTCGACGCGGCCGAGGTACTCGAGATCGCCGTCGGCGTTGTGTCGCACGATGTCCCCGGTCCGGTAGAGCCGGCCGCCGGTGGTGTCGTGGTGGTCGGCGACGAACTGTTTTTCGGTGAGCTCCGGTTGTCCCCGATAGCCCCGGGCGACACCGAGACCTGCCACGTGGAGTTCTCCCGGCACCCCGGTCGGTGTGGGCCTGCCGAGTTCGTCGAGGACGTACACGCGCGTGTTGCCGAGCGGGCGGCCGATGGGGATTCCCTTGGCGTTCCCGGGAACAGGGGCGGGGATCGGGTGACAGGTGGCGAACGTGGTGCATTCGGTGGGGCCGTACCCGTTGAAGAACTTCGTACCGGGCAGCGCGGCGACGGCGCGGCGCACATGGGTGACGGACAGCGCCTCGCCGCCGACGAGCAGCTGCCGGAGCCCGGCGAGCGCCGAGGTGTCCTCGTCGACGACGTGGTTGAACAACGACGAGGTCAGCCACGCCGTGCTGATCCGGTGCCGGGTGATCGCGTTCGCGAGCGGCCGGGCGGTGAGCACCCGCTCGGTCGAGATGACGCAGGTCGCGCCGGTGAGCAGGGCACCCCAGATCTCGAAGGTGGCCGCGTCGAAGGAGATCGCCGATGCGTGCAGGACCACCTCGTCCGGGCCGAGGATGCCTTCCGGCAGGCCGGTGACGAGGCGGATGATCGACCGGTGCTCGATTTCGACACCTTTGGGGCGGCCGGTCGAGCCGGAGGTGTAGATGACGTAGGCCAGGTCTCGCGGCCCCACTCCGGTTTCGAGTGCGGTCGGTGGCTCCTCGTCGAGCGTCGGATCGCCGATCAGGTCGGTCGTGATCACCAGCCGTGCCCCGCCGTCGGTGAGCAGGAGCCGTTGGCGTTCCTCGGGATACTCCGGGTCGATCGGCAGATACGCGGCGCCGGTCTTGAGGATCGCGAGCAACGCGGTGATCAGGCCTGGCGAGCGCGGCAGGCAGACGCCGATGACCGTCCCCGGTCCGGCGCCCAGCGTGCGCAACCGGTGCGCGAGCCGGTTGGATCGGACGTCGAGTTCCTCATATGTCACGGAATCGTCGCCGCAGACCAGCGCTGTCGCTTGTGGACGGTCGCGCACCTGTGCGGCGAACACCGCGGGCACCGTCGCCGGGGAGGGCAGCTCCGTGGTCGTGTCGTTCCAGTCCTCCGTCAGCCGCCGGAGCTCGGCATCGCTCATCATCGACCAAGCGGAAAGCGGCAGCTCCGGCTCGGCGGACGCGAGCAGTTGCCGGAAGTGCCGGACGAAGCGTTCGATCGTGACCTGGTCGAACACTTCGGCGTTGTAGTCGATCCGCGCTTCCAGCACCCCGTCCCGGTCCGACACGAGGCATTCGAGGTCGAACGGTTCCGAGCGGGTGCCGACCGGTGCGACGTCCGGCAACGGTTCGTCCACCACCCGGAGCACGACCTGTGCGAGCGGAGTGCGGCTGAAGTCCCGCCGCGGCGCCAATTCCTCGACGAGACGCTCGAACGGGACGTCCTGGTTCGCGTACGCGCCGAGCGTGGTCTCCCGCACGCGGCCGAGCAGCTCCGCGAAGGTGGGATCGCCGGAAAGATCGGTGCGCAGCACCAGCATCTTCGCCTCGGGCACGGGGACACCGACCGTGACGTCGGTGGTGCGCGCGTAGCGGGACAGCACGACGTCGAAGGCAGCCAGCAGCGTCATGAACAGGGTGGTGTCATGACGGCTGCCCGCTTCACGGATTCCGGGGTCCACGTCGAAGGAGAGCGAGCCGGCGCGATAGGACGCCACCGGCGGCCGGGCGTGATCGGCAGGCAGCTCCAGTGCCGCGGGCAGGTCATCGAGCTGCTTGCGCCAGTAGTCGAGCTGTCCGCGCAGGGCCTCGAAAATCGGCTCGTCGGGATGCGCCAGCGTGTGCTCGAGCAGCCGGATGAGCCTGCCGACGAGCCGGGTGGCGGTGGAGCGGTCGAAGAGACCCGTCCGGAACACCAGGGAGCCGTGCAGTCTGCCGTCCTGCACATGGGTCACCAGTTCCAGATCGAACCGGGTCGCCACCCCGGCCCAGTGCACGCTGGAGATCTCGCCTTCGCCGTCGGCGGGGATCTCGCCGTTGTGCACGACCACGACGTCGAAGATCGCGTTGCGCCCGGCGTCGCGTTCCGGCCGGACCTCCGCGACCACCTGATCGAACGGTGCCTGCTGATGCGCGTAGGCGTCGACCATCTTGGTGCGCGCCACCTTCAGCAGCTCGCGGAACGACATCGACGGCGTGATCCGGGCGCGCAGCACGACGGTGTTCACGAAGAAGCCGAGGACGTCGGCGAAGCGGCGGTCGTCACGACCGGCCAGCACCGTGCCGATCGTGATGTCCTCCTGGCCGGAATGGAGGGCCAGCAGTGCCTGGAACACCGCGGCCACGGCGCTGGACAGCGCGCATCGGTTCCGCAGCGCGAAAGAACTGAAGGCCTTCGTGAGTTCGGCGGGGAGCACGAAATCGACATGGTCGCCCGCGAAGCCGGGATTGCCCGATCGCGGCCGGTCCGTCGGCAGCCGCAGCGGCTCGTAGCCGTCGAGCTCACGCCGCCAGTAGTCGATGTGCTCCGCCACCGAGCCGGCGGCCGCGCGCTGCACCGCGACGTACTCCTCGTAGGTCACTTCGAGTGGCGCGGGGGTCTCCGAGCGGTACAGCTTGACGACGTCCTCGGTCACGATCTGGATGGACCGGCCGTCGGTGATGATGTGGTGGTTCACCACGCACAGCACCGCCGACCCGTCGGCGCATTCGACCACCATCGCGCGGATGGGCGGCGCCGCCGCGAGGTCGAACGGCTCGCTGACCAGATCGGCCGTGTGCTTCTGCCAGTCGTCGTCTTCCGCGACGCGCCGGGCCACCGGGATGCGGAACCCCGGGGTCGGCACGGCGGCCGGTGTCCCGGTCTCGTCCACGACGAACCGCCAGCGCAGCACCGGATGCCGTTCGACGAGCGCGCCGAGCGCCCGGTCGAGCACGTCGAAGTCGACACCGTCGTGGAACCGGAAGACGATCGGGATGTTGTACGCGGCGCTGGTCCGGTCGAGTTGCTGCACCAGCCACAGCCGCTCCTGCCCGAGCGACAACCTCATCGATTTCTCCTTCATCGGGCGTTCGCGATCAGGGCCTGCTCGTCGACTTTCCCGTTGCGGGTCAGCGGGATCTCGTCGACCACCACCCAGCGGGCGGGTAACGCGTAGCTCGGCAGCCGCCGCGACAGGAACGCGCGCAGGGCGCGGGGTTCGGTGTCCTCGCCGGGGTGGACGACGATGGCCGCCACGAGCTGGGGGCTTTGGTCCTCCTGCCGGGAAACGACGATCACGGCGTCGCGGACACCGGGGTGACCGGCGAGGAGGGTGCCGATCTCCTCGGTTTCGATGCGATGCCCGTCGAGTTTGATCTGCTTGTCCACGCGGCCCAGGAAGACCACGTTCCCGCCGGGGTCGAGCCGGACCAGGTCACCCGTGCGATACAGGCGTTCGTCCACGTCGGGGGAGAAGTGGCCGAAGCGCTGCTTCGTTTCGGTCTCGTCGTCCAGGTACCCGTCGGCCAGGCCCGTTCCGGCCGCGTACAGCTCGCCGACGCCGCCGGGCGGGACGAGGCGGGCGTTCCGGTCGAGTACGAAGACCTTCGTGCCGGCGATCGGCCTGCCGATGGGCAGGGGCCCGTCGATCTCCGCGCCGCCGCGCACGGTGTGCGTGGTCGTGAACGTGGTGTTCTCCGTGGGGCCGTAGCCGTTCGTGAGCACCAGCCCGGGGTAGGTGTCGAGTATCCGTGCCGCCGCGTCGTGCGGTACGACTTCGCCGCCGCTCAAGAGCCAGCGCAGCCCGGCGAGCGCCTGCGGCCGTGAGTTGGCGACCAGCCGGAACAGGCTGGCGGTCAGCCAGGCGACGGAGACCTTCCGCTCGGTGAAGAACTTCTCCAGTGCCCGGACCGTCGGAAGCCGTCCGGGAAAGGCCTCCAGGGTCGCGCCGTTGAGCAAGGTCACCCAGATCTCGTACGTCGACGCGTCGAAGGCCAGCGGCGCCATCCGCAGGACCCGGTCGCCCGGGCGCGTCCGGAGTTCCGCCGTCCGCGCGAGCCTTGTGACCGCGCGATGCGGGACGACGACGCCTTTCGGCTCACCGGTGGATCCGGAGGTGAACGCGATGTACGCCGTCCTTTGTGGATCGTCGTGGCCGGGAGCCGGTTCGGGATCCGCGTCGATTTCCCCACCAGGGACCCAGACGTCGACCCGGGCGAGCCCGCGCAGGACGGGATGGCCGGCCGTGGCCGCGTCGACCACCGCCGCCGCGGGCGCCAGCTTGCCGATGATCCGCGCCATCCGGGCTTTCGGCGCGTCGTCGTCGAAGCCCGCGTACGCGGCTCCGGCACGGATGATCGCGAGCAGCGCGACGATCTCGCCGACCGACCTCTTGGTGGCGACGAGGACCGTGTCACCGGGCCGCACCCCGGCACGCCGCAGGACTTCGGCGTACCGATCGGCCGCCCGCGCGAGCCGCCCATAGGTCAGCTCGGCGTTCGCGTCACGGACCGCGACCCGTTCCGGGTGAAGCCGCGCCTGTTCCAGGAACAGGGTTTCGATATCGGCCGGAGGCGTGTCGGCGCCGGCCAGCGCGCCGAGGATCGGGCGGCGTTCCGGCGCGATACAGCGCACGTCCTCCAGCGAACCGTCGAGGTGGGCCAATTCGCCCACCGCGGCGGCGACGTCGGCGACGAAACCGTGCTCGGCGTCCGGCACCGCGGTGGCGAACCTGACCTCCCCGGACCGCAGATCCGTGTGCAGGGAAGCGAGTACGAGATCCACCGGCCCCTCTTCGGCGACGCCGACGGGGTGGACCGAATCCAGGAAGTCCTCGACGCGTGCCTTGTCGTCGACGTGGACCCGGATCACCCTTCCGGCGACCGAGATCGCGGCCTCGGCCGCCGCCGTCCACCGGCACAGGGTCACCGCGAACGCGGCGAGCACCACCTTCGCGCGCCGGTATTCGGACGGCTCGGCCGCGAGCTCGGCCGTCAGATCGTAGGGAGCGGTGAACGCATCAGGCATCGGCCTCGCTGCTTCCCGCGCGCTTGCGCTCCAGCCGGACATGGAGGTGATCGGGCCGCCGGAAGATGTGGCCGCGTTCCCGCAGCCGCCAGAAACCCGGCCGGACGCCGTCGAGCGAACCGCTGAGCCGGACGCCGCCGAACCGGTGCGACAACCGCTCGAACAGCGTGTCGAACTCCGCCAGCGCCAGCTGGATGCCCAGGCAGGTGTGCGGACCGGACGAGAACGCCAGCAGCCGCTGGTCGGTCCGCTCCGGACGCCAGGAATCCGGGTCCTCGAACGCGTTCTCGTCGCGGCTGGCGCTGCCCAGCGACAGCAGGAGCGCGGACCGGCGCGGGACGTCCACCCCGTGCAGGTTCAGGTCTCTGGTCGCGTACCGGAGGATGGTGTGGCTCGGCGGTTCCCACCGCAGCGTTTCGCGCACCACCTGGGTCCGGTATTCCTGGTCCGCCAGCGTCGACAGGCCGACATTGTGCGCGAGTACCGCGTACATGATCTTGCCGATGGTCGCGACGCTCGTCTCGGTGCCGGCGAGCAGGAACAGCGTGGCCGTGCCCAACATGGATTCGTCGAGCGGTTCGCCCGGCGGGAAGACGAGATCGAGGAACGGCATCCGGCCGCCTTCGCGGCGGTCGGCGAGCTTGCCCTTGAGGTAGTCGATCAGCTCCGCCTTGGCCGCGAGCGCCGAATCCAGCGAGGTCGCCGGGAACTCGATCGCACCCGCCAGCGGCAGCACCCGAGGACGCAGCCAGGCGGCGTCCTCCGGCGGCAGCCCGAACAGCCGGGTGACCATCGCGTAGGGCACTCCGACCGCGACCCGCTCCATGAACTCGACGTCGACCTCGTCCTTGGCGCCCATTTCGGCCTCGATCGAGTCGAGGACCTGGTCCACCGCGGGGATGAGGATCTCGGTGCGCAGCCGTTTCACCGAGGCGCCGGCGAACAGCGGCATGAACAGCTTCCGCAGATCGCGATGGCGTGGTCCGTCGGTGTCCAGCAACGTGCGGCCGAACAGGCGGCGGCTGCTGCGCATCGGGAACCCGCTGCCGACCTCGCGGTCGGCCAGCAGGGCCTGGACGTCTTCGAACCTGGTGACCAGGAAGGCGTTGAACGCCGCCGACCAGTGCACCGGGTCCGAACGCCGGAGCTCGGAGTAGATGGGCCAAGGGTCGGCGAGGAATTCGTCGGAGCTGAAGTCCAGTTTCACCGGGGCGGTGCTCATTTGTCGCCTCCGTTGCCGACCAGTTCGGTCCGGGACTTCAACTGACGTGCGGCCTCTTCCGACGTGAGCCGGATGGACTCGGCGGTGCCCTCGAATCCGCCTGCCAGGGTGGGCACGACCTCGTGCGCGAGCGCGGTCAGCTGATCGAGGGTCGCGCGGTGCGAAATCCACCTGGGGACGAAGAAGTTCAGCGACACCGGGTCGCCGACGCGGTCGATCAGGTCGCGGATCCGGGCCGCGCAGGTCGCGGCGTCCCCGACGATGAACCCGCCCGTGTCGACGAGGTTCTGTAACGTCTTGCGGTGCGCGACCGGGGAATCCGGGATGGGCATGCCCAAGGTGTTCCGGTAAAGGCCGCGGCGCAGCGCGGAAAAACCTTCCAACAGTTCTTCGACGCCCGCGGCGGGGGAGTCCGCGATGTGGACGAAGACGTTGCAGCGGATCCGTGTCCCGCCGGCGGATTTGTTCCGGTAGGCATCGACGCGCTCGATCAGCGCGCCCACCGGATCCGGGTCCATTCCGGGCCGGATGGCGCCCCAAGGCGGTGCCACGTGGACGGTCGGGGTCGTCGACGTGTCGGTCAGGAGCTCGATACCGGCCGGGCTCAGCGAAGACGCGACGACGGTCTCGATGGTGCCGGGACCCCTCAGCGGCTGGAGCTGGAGCACGGCCTTCTTGACGGTGAACCACGGCGTCGTCGTGTTGACCGTTTCGCCGTTGAGGAGCGCTTGCACCGTCCCCAGCGCCGCACGGAAATGGTCGCGGACCGAAGCCGGATCCACCCCGACCATTTCCATGTCGTGGACGTAGGTTCCGGTGCCGACGCCCAGGATCGCCCGGCCGGCGGTGAGGTGATCGAGCAGCGTGATCCGTTCCGCGACGTGCAAGGGGTGGTGGTACGGCAGCGGGATGACACCCGTGGCGAATCGGATACGGCGCGTCTCACGGGCCAGCGCGGCCATCAGCATTTCCGGGGAACTGAGCGTGCTCCAGCCGCTGGAATGGTGCTCACCGAGCCAGATCTCGTCGAAACCCAGTTCGTCGACGAGGCCGCACAACTCGATGTCGCGTTTCAGCGACGCGTGCGGGCTGACCGAAGGGTCGTGGAAGGGAGGCAGGAAGCAGCCGAATGCCTTTGCGTTCATCTCAATCCTTTGTCTGGGGGCGGACGATCGTGCTGCCTCAGGCCGATGGCACCTGTTCGAGCAGGTAGTCGCAGAACTTGTCCACAGTGGTCAGATCCTCGTTCTCTTCGAGGTCGATGAACACGTCGAGCTTCGTCTCGATCTTCTCGATGAGCGCCAGGTACTCGATGGAGCTCATACCCGTCTCGGGGAACTCCGTGTCCGCTTCGATGGTCTGGTTTTCCAGAACGCCGCCCGCGACCTCGGTCAGAAGGGAGAAAATCTGCTGACGCAATTCCGCCCGCGCGTCTTCCGCGTTCATGTGTCCCCTTTGTTGAATCCGCGCGTGAAGGCGCGGATGGATGAATGCTGAATGGTGATCACGCCGCATTCGAAAAGCGGCGGTTCATTCGATGATCACGACAGCGAAAGTCACCCCAGTGTGCTCGCTGTCGTTCCTCCCAGTACGCCCGGACATCCGTCCATGCGGGCGATTCGAACCATTGTTGCCCGAAGCTTCCGATGTCCGCAACAGTCCGCGAGACCGATCTTCGGTGTTCTTCCGCGGTTACGTGACGAAATGATCAATGCGGAATGACGTGAAGGGGGCTTTCCGTGCGCGCGTGCACGGAAAGCCCCCTTCACGTCTGGTCAGCGCTTGCGCTTCTGCAGCAGTTCCGCGAACTGCCGCCAGTCCTCCGCTCGCGCCCTGGCGAGTTCGGAGATCAGTTCCAGCCGGTGTTCGGGGATGTTCCTCGCGACCTGGTCCCATTTGTCGCGGTCGTTCAGATGCCCGTCCAGCAGTCGCACGAGGGTGCGGCCGGACTCGGTGTAGCGGATGGTGGGGTCCGACCGGAGCCGCTCCACCGCCGCCTGGGTGTCCGCTCCCGTGGGATCACCGCCGTCGGCCGGACGGGGGCGTGGCCTGGTCGCGGCGCGTGCCGCCTGCTCTTCGCCAAGGCGATGCCGGTGACGCACGTCGTGCGCGGTCGCCAGGGAAACGCCGGCGCCGCGCGCGATCTCGCGGATCGAGGCGGACGGGTTGCTCGTGATCAGCTCGTGGGCACGGCGGCGGCCCTGTGCCGGGTCCAGCGCGCGGACACGGCCGTCGCGGCCGACGTGGGCGTTCGACTGGGGAACTTCCCCACTCGAACGCCGGCGCAACTTGCCGACCGTCTTGTGGGAAAGGCCCGTGACCGCCGCGATCGCCCGGTCGGACCAGTGAGGGCGGGCGCCGAGGATCCGGCAGGCGGCGGCTTTGCGGTCGGCGAGGGAAAGCGGCAAGCCGTGCGCGATGTTCGCCTTCACGGCGAGGATGAAGGCGGCCTGCTCGTCGCCGTCGAAGAACTGCACGTTGATCGTGGTGGCGTTCTTCAGCTTCGCCGCCTGGAGCCGATGTGTCCCGTCGATCACCCGCATCGTGGGACGGTGGACGAGGATCGGCGGTAGCGGGGCATCCGTCTCGGCGAGCACCCGTGCGTACGCGGGATCCACGCCCGCCGCCCGCGGGGTGTCCCGCACGGACAACTCGTCGAGCGGGACCTCGACGACCTCACCGAGCGGCGGGTCCGAGCCGACCGCGACCCACTCGTCTTCCCTTCTGGCCGCGGGGATCTGCGCGCCCTCCGCAGTTTTCTCCTTATGCCAGTTTAACATCTTCCAGCCCCCAGAACACTTGGTGAATATCAAACCTTTTCAATATTCGAGCTGGTGTGAGTGGATGTCAAGGTCCGTGAGTCGCAATCGGTGGTTCCGGCGTCGCCAGGGTGTTCGACGGTGTCTCGTGTTCTCGGCTACTGTCCGTCGTCATACGGCCGAACGGAAGCAAGTCGCTTGACGGGAGCGCGGAAGCCACGCAACCTGGACTTGACCCGTCGACGGAGGGAAGCCCATAAACCGCTCGGTGAAATACGTCCCCGTGAATTCCGGGGACGGCTCGGCGAATACTACGCGATTATTCTTTCCGGTCATCGGATGATTTCCGCCGTCCGCCGTATGCGACGATACTGACCGCTATGGAAGAGGTCCAGGTGGTCGTCGCCCACCATGATTGCGCGACCGTGCGCGCCGGTGACGTGTTCCTGAAGATCGACGCCGATCAAACGCGCACCGACGTGGAAGTGGCGGCGATGACCATGGCGCCGATCCCGACCCCGGAGGTTCTCTGGCGAAAGCCGCCCGTACTCGCGCTTGCCGCCCTGCCCGGCGAAGCGCTCGGCCGCCTCGGCCGTCCGTCGACCGCGTCACCGGAGGCATGGGCCGCGGCGGGCGCCGCCCTGCGGACGCTGCACGACGCGCCGCTGCCACCGTGGCCGGGCCGAAGCCCCGACGAGGTCGCGGCGCACCTCGACAACGAATGCGAATGGCTCATCACGCAGGATGTCCTGCCCTCGAAGCTGGTCGAGCGCAACCGCCAGATCGCCGAAGCCGCGCTTCGACCGTGGACACCGGTGTTCACGCACGGCGATCTGCAGATCGCCCACGTCTTCGCCGACGGTGACGAGATCACCGGCGTGATCGACTGGTCCGAGGCGGCGCAGGGCGATGCCCTCTTCGACCTCGCCACCTTGACCCTCGGACACGAGGAGCGTCTCGAAGACGTCTTGTCGGGCTACGGTGCCGACGTGGACCTCAACGTGATCCACGCGTGGTGGTCGTTGCGAAGCCTGCGAGCGGTCCGCTGGCTGATCGAGCACGGCTTCGATCCGGCCGCGCCGGGCTGCGAGATCGATGTACTGAAGGCGCGGATGTGAAGGATGGTCATGAACCCGCTCCGTCGTCTGGGTGCCGTCGATCGATCTGCGACGGTGCTTCGGATACGGGGTTTCAGGAGACGGCCCTGATGAAGGACTTGAGCCCTGCTCATCAGGCGGTCGAGAGGGGTGATCTTCCGCTGCTTCGTGAACTCCTCGATGGCGGCGCTGACATCAACGAAGAGCATGCTGGGCTTACGTTGTTGCACCATGCCATTGACGTCGAGGTTGACAGTCACACGCAGACGGGCGAGCCACTGCACGTGGATGTCACGGCTTACTTGCTTGCGCGAGGAGCGGACCCGAAGCGACTTTCGGATGGCGGTCGCGGCGTTACTGCTGAGCATATGGCGTTCGTAAGCCGTCACTGGTTGGCGTCGGCTCTCTTTGAGAGATGGGGCGCCCGTCGCAACGGAGTGGGCACCTAGCGGTTCGCACTCGCCGATGATGGAACAAACGTGCAACTGAACCGTATGGTCGATCTGTGTGCCCTCGGCAGGATTCGAACCTGCGACACCTGCCTCCGGAGGGCAGTGCTCTATCCCCTGAGCTACGAGGGCGTTGCCGCCTGAGCGACGTTGGAAGCTTAGCGCATGTCCCCGCAGGGGCTCCCGAGTGGTGGTCGTTAACCGGCGTGGTGCTCCACGAGGCGCGCCGGTAGCCCGGTCGACTGCTCCGGTTCGGCGCGGTCCAGTGGCGTGAGGAACGTGTCCTGTGTGCCTCTGACCAGGTCTTCCGACCGCTGCAGCCGGCCTTGGTGCGGGGCCGGTGGCATCGGAAATGCGTAGCGTTGGTGGTACCGACGAACTGGAGGCCCGATGATCGAGCCGTTCGAAGTCCGGATCCCCGAATCCGCCATCGCCGACCTGTGTGCCCGCCTGCGCGCCACGCGCTGGCCCGAGCCGGCCACCGTGGACAACTGGGAGCAGGGAGTTCCGCTGGAGTTCGCGCGGGAGCTGTGCCGGTACTGGGCGGAGGACTACGACTTCGGGCTGGCCGATCGGGTCAACGCTTTCCCGGGTTTCAGGACCACTGTGGACGGTCTCGGGATCCACTTCCTGCACGTTCGCTCGCCGGAGCCGGACGCGACGCCGCTCGTGCTCACGCACGGCTGGCCGGGATCGGTCGTGGAGTTCCTCGACGTGCTCGGGCCGCTGACCGACCCCACCGCGCATGGGGGTGATCCGGCGGATGCGTTCCACGTCGTGGCGCCGTCGCTGCCGGGGTTCGGCTGGAGCGACAAGCCGGCGTCGACGGGGTGGAACGTCGAGCGCATCGCCCGGGCCTGGGACGAGCTGATGGGGCGGCTCGGCTACGAGCGTTACGTCGCGCAGGGTGGCGACTGGGGTGCCGGGGTGACGAACATGCTCGCCAAGGTCGCGCCGGAGCGACTGATCGGCGTCCACGTCAGCATGGCGGGCGTCCCGTATGACGAGGCCGTCCTCGGTGAACCGACGGCCGAGGAGAAGGCGGCGATCAGTGACCTGGCGCGATTCCGCGCGGTCGGGTCGGCGTACGCGCAACAGCAGGCCACGCGTCCGCAGACGCTCGGTTACGGGCTCACCGACTCGCCGGCGGCGCAGGCGGCGTGGATCGCCGAGAAGTTCTGGGAGTGGACCGACAACGACGGCTCGCCGGAGTCCGCGCTGTCCTGGCGCCAGATGCTCGACGCGATCTCCGTCTACTGGTTCACCGCGACGGCGGCCTCGTCGGCGCGGATCTACTGGGAGAACAAAAAACAGGACGTCTCGGCCGTTGAAGTTCCTTCGGGTATCTCGATCTTCCCCCGTGAGATCATCCGGCCGTCCCGGCGCTGGGCGGAGCTGCGCTACACCGATCTTCGCTGGTACGAGGTGCTGGCCGAGGGCGGTCACTTCGCCGCGTTCGAGCAGCCTGAGGCCTTCGTCGGTCAGCTGCGGGGGTTCTTCCGGTCGCTTCGGTAGCGGTGCGTGGCGAGTCCAGGTTTCGGGAAGGCCCTCCTGGGGGATGGCTTCCGTGTGTGGCTTAAGACATGGTGAATTAGGCTCACCTGTATTGCACATATGCGCATGTGACAATATATTCGGCCTGTCGACTTCACGAGAGGCGGAGCAATGGGTCACGGGCACGGGCATGGAACGGCCTCGCCGTCGAGCGCGTCAGGCCGCTACCTCAAGAGCTTGACGATCGCCCTGGTCATCGGCGCCGGCTTCATGGTCATGGAGTTCATCGTCGGGTTCGCCACGGGCTCGCTCGCGCTGATCTCCGACGCCGCGCACATGTTCACCGACGTCCTCGGTGTCGGCATGGCGCTGGCGGCCATCCTGCTCGCCCGGCGCAGCGGCCCGACGCTGACCCGGACCTTCGGCTTCTACCGCGCCGAAGTGCTCGCGGCCCTGGCCAACGCCATCCTGTTGTTCGGCGTCGCGGGCTACGTCCTGGTCGAGGCCATCGGCCGGATCAGCGACCCGCCTGCCGTGCCCGGCCTGCCCGTTTTGCTGGCGGCGGCCGCGGGCCTCGTCGCGAACATCGCCTCGTTCCTGATCCTGCGCAAGGGCGCGGAGGAGAGCATCAACGTCCGCGGCGCGTACCTCGAAGTCCTCGCCGACCTGATCGGCTCCGTGGGTGTCCTGCTGAGCGGCGCGATCACGCTGCTGACCGGCTGGCGCTACGCCGACCCGATCATCGGTGTCGCGATCGGCCTCTTCGTCCTGCCCCGCACCTACGCCCTCGCCCGCCGCGCGCTGCGGATCCTGTTCCAGCACGCGCCGAAGGGCGTCGACGTCGCCGGGATCCAGGCCGAGCTTGGCGGGCTGAAGGGTGTCGAGGACGTCCACGACCTGCACGTCTGGACGCTGACTTCGGGCATGGAGGTCGCTTCGGCGCACCTCACGATCGCGCCGACCGTGGAGCAGGCCGAGGTGCTGACCGAGGCGCAGAACCTTTTGGCGAATCGCTACTCGATCGAGCACGCGACCCTGCAGATAGAAGTGCCCCAATGCGCTCAACGTTGCCGGGAACTCTCCTGGTGACCCCCTGACGCATTTCGTCCTCTGAATGCGGTAGTTGGCAAAGCGAACTACCGCATTCAGAGGACGAAATGCGTGAGAGGAAAGGCGTCAGGCGGGGAGGGGGGCCGCGCCGCGCTCTCGGAGCATGCCCTTCATCAGGGTGATCTCGGCGCCCTGCGAAACGAGCATGCTCCGCGTCAGCGACTTCACGTCCGCGATCGACGTGTGATCGTGGCCGTACTGCGCCATCTCGGTCCCGCCCTCGTGGTGCCGCAGCATGAGCTGGAGGAAGAAGATGTCCAGCTCCTTGCCGGTCAGCGACCGCAGTTTGGCGAGTTCGGCCGACGTCGCCATCCCGGGCATCGGCGCGCCGTTCGGCGGCTTCATGTCGCCGCCACCGTGCCCGCCGTGGCCGGACATCGGCTCGGTCATCCAGGTCATGTAGGCGCCGGTCGTCTGCTCGGGCTGGCCCCACAGGCCCAGCCAGCCCTTCATCCGGCCGACCTGGCCGGTCTGCGTGCGCTCGATGTCGAACGCGAGGGTCTTGATCGCCTGATCGGTCGTGTGGTCCCGCGCCCAGCCCGCCATGGTGACGGCTTGGAGGTGGTGCACCGACATGTCCTGCGCGAAGCCGACCTCGACCGAGCCCGCGCCCGGCGTCGTCTGCTCCGGTTCGGAGTCGATCAGCCTGGTCGTCAGCGCGCCGAGGCCGAAGCCGAGGATCAGCATGACGACCAGGGCGGCCCCGATCACCAGCCATCGGCTCTTGGCCGACCGTGAGGCTTCGTCCTGGGGATCGGGGTCCACTTGGCTCACTACTTGCTCGCGGGCGCCGAGGGCTGGGTGGCGGGCACGGAAGGCACGCCGCTCTGGCCGGTGCCGGGCTGGTCCTGCTCCGTGCCCGCGGTGCCCTTGTAGTCCATCGGCTTCGCGTCCGGGCCCGGCGGGGTCGGGTCGAAGTCGCCCGGCTCGATCTGCGCGTCGCAGGTGGCGTCACGCTCGGGGTACGCGCCGAACGGGTTGGTCCGCAGCGCGGCGACGAACTGGTCGATCCGCTCGTCGGAGGCGGAGTCCAGCTTCAGCTGGTGGCCCCAGGACTGCACGGAGATCGGCTTGTCCAGGTTCGGGTACGGCGACATCACCATGTACGGCTTGCCCTCGACGCGCACCTTCAGCAGGTCCAGCGCTTCGCCGGTGACCTGCTGCGGGTTGTAGGCGATCCAGACCGCGCCGTGCTCGAGACCGTGGACCATGTTCTCGTTGCGGACGGCCTTTTCGTAGACGACGCCGTTGCACGCGGCCCAGGCCTGGTCGTGCGGACCGCCGAAGGGCGGGGTCTTGTCGTAGTTGACGCGCTCGGCGGCCGAGACGTGGACGGAGCCCTCGTAGGTGGCCGTGGTCACCCCGGGGATGCGCTTCGAGGGGTCCGGGTCCTGCTGCGAGGGCGCGAAGGCGGCAGCGGCCTCTTCGCGGGTCTTCTGCTCGCGCTTGGGCGCCGAAGCGACCATGTAGTAGGTGACCACCGAGGCCGCCAGGACGACGATCGCGACGACGGCGATGATCGTGCCCCAGGGCGTGCCCTTCTTGGACACGACGGAACTACGGGCGGCCTTCATGGCGTTCTTCGACGACGCGCCCTTTTTTCTGGTTGTCCCGTTAGCCATGGCTCCTGCGTTCTCCGAAAGGGGTGGTCCCTGCGCGGGCCAGTGTAGAGACCGCGCGTCTGATCACCGTGAACAGCCGGAAGATCACCGGCTTGGCTCACACCTTCCGGCGGTCGCTGCGAAGCCCGGACCAGGTCACACCTAGAATTCCGCGAGTGACTCCCGCAGCTCTCGCCGACCTGGTCCGTAACTCCGCCGTGCAGGTTCTCGCCGCGCGCGGCCTCGACGATTCCGTGCTGCCGGAGAAGGTGACGATCGAGCGTCCCCGCAACCCCGAGCACGGCGATTACGCGACCAACCTGGCGCTGCAGGTGGCCAAGAAGGCGGGCATGAAGCCCCGCGACTTCGCCGACGCGCTGGCCGAGGCGCTTTCGGCCACCGACGGCATCGAATCGGCCGAGGTCGCCGGGCCGGGCTTCCTCAACCTGCGGCTCGCGGCCGACGCGCAGGGCCAGATCGTCCAGCAGGTGCTCGACGCCGGGGAGAAGTACGGCCTCGGCGACGCGCTGGCGGGCGTCAAGATCAACCTCGAGTTCGTCTCGGCGAACCCGACCGGCCCGATCCACCTCGGCGGCACCCGCTGGGCCGCGGTCGGCGACGCGCTGGGCCGCGTGCTGTCCGCGCAGGGCGGCCAGGTCACCCGCGAGTACTACTTCAACGACCACGGCGCGCAGATCGACCGCTTCGTCCGGTCCCTGATCGCCGCCGCCAAGGGCGAGCCCGCCCCCGAGGACGGCTACGCGGGCGGCTACATCAACGACATCGCCGCCGAGGTCATCCGCCAGGAGCCGAGCGCGCTCTCGCTGCCCGACGACGAGCGGGCCGAGACCTTCCGCCGGGTCGGCATCGAGCTGATGTTCACCGAGATCAAGCAGAGCCTGCACGATTTCGGCACCGATTTCGACGTCTACTTCCACGAGAACTCGCTGCACGAGTCCGGCGCCGTGGCGTCCTCGGTCCAGCAGCTGAAGGACTCCGGGAACCTGTACTTCTCCGACGGCGCCTGGTGGCTCAAGTCCAAGGAACACGGCGACGACAAGGACCGCGTCGTCATCAAGAAGGACGGCAACCCGGCCTACATCGCCGGTGACCTCGCCTACTTCCAGGACAAGCGCAAGCGCGGCTTCGATCTCTGCATCTACATGCTCGGCGCGGACCACCACGGCTACATCGCCCGCCTGAAGGCCGCCGCGGCCGCGTTCGGCGACGACCCGGCCGTCGTCGAGGTGCTGATCGGCCAGATGGTCAACCTGGTCTCCGAGGGCAAACCCGTCCGGATGAGCAAGCGCGCCGGCACCGTGATCACCATGGAGGACCTGGTCGGAACCGTCGGTGTGGACGCGGCCCGCTACGAGCTGATCCGCTACTCGGTCGACTCCACTTTGGACATCGACCTCGACCTGCTGCGCAAGCATTCCAACGACAACCCGGTCTACTACGTCCAGTACGCCCACGCGCGGCTGGCCTCGTTGCAGCGCAACGCTTCCGACCTGGGCCTGAAAACCGATGGCGAAGTCGACTTCGGCCTGCTTACGCTGCCCGCCGAGGGCGATCTGATCCGCACGATCGGCGAATTCCCGACCGTCCTCCGCCGGGCCGCACAGCTGCGTGAACCGCACCGCGTCGCCCGGTACCTCGAAGAACTCGCCGGCGCGTACCACAAGTTCTACACCGTCGGCCGTGTCCTTCCCCAGGGCGACGAGGAGGCCACCCCCCTCACGTTCGCCCGGCTCGCGCTGTGCCAGGCCGCCCGCCAGGTGCTGGCGAACGGCCTCAACGTGCTCGGTGTCTCTGCTCCGGAACGGATGTAACGAAGAATGGCTCACCCCGCGGGCCCCCGCCACGCCGACGTCTACCCCCACGCCGACGCCTCCGGTTTCCCGCCGTCGAGTCCCGAAGAACTCGACAGGCTGTACCCGAAAGTCTGGCCCCGCAACACTTTCCGCGGCGGTGACGGCGTCGTCCGCATCGCCGGTGTCGACGTCCGCGAGCTCGCCGAGAAATACGGCACGCCGCTGTTCGTCGTCGACGAGGCCGACTTCAAGTCCCGATGCGCCGACTACGCCGAGGCGTTCGACGACCCGGCGCTCGTGCACTACGCGTCCAAGGCGTTCCTGTCCATCGAGATCGCCCGCTGGGTGGCCGAACAGGGGCTGAGCCTGGACGTCTGCAGCGGCGGCGAGCTCGCCGTCGCGCAGCGCGCGAACTTCCCGGCGGAGCGGATCACCTTCCACGGCAACAACAAGTCGTTGCCCGAGCTGGAAGCCGCCGTCGAAGCCGGCGTCGGCACGGTCGTGGTCGACTCCTATCACGAGATCGCGCGGCTGGCCGACGTCGCCGCCCGGCACGACGTCGTGCAGAACGTCCTCATCCGGGTGACCGTCGGCGTCGAGGCGCATACCCACGAATTCATCGCGACCGCGCACGAGGACCAGAAGTTCGGTTTCTCGCTGGCTTCCGGTGACGCGGCCGAGGCCGTGCGCCGCGTGCTCAACGCGCCGTCGCTCAAGCTGATCGGCCTGCACAGCCACATCGGTTCGCAGATCTTCGACGCCGACGGTTTCGAGGTCGCCGCCCGCCGCGTGGTCGGCCTGCTGGCCGAACTCGCCAAGGAGCACGGCAACGATCTGCTCGACCAGTTGTCGATCGTCGACCTCGGCGGCGGTTTCGGTATCGCCTACACCGACAAGGACAACCCGCCCCCGCCCGCGCAGATGATCACGCAGATCCGCGAGATCGTCCGCAAGGAATGCGAGTACGCGGGCCTTCCGGTGCCGAAGATCGCCGGCGAGCCGGGCCGCGCCATCGCCGGCCCCGGCACGATCACGCTGTACGAGGTCGGCACCATCAAGGACGTCTCGCTCGGCGACAAGGCCGCCCGCCGCTACGTCAGCGTCGACGGCGGCATGAGCGACAACATCCGCACCGCGCTCTACGACGCCGTGTACGACTGCCGTCTCGTATCCCGGTCCGCGGACGACGACGGGGACGGCCAGGCCGCCGCCGCGTTGTCCCGGGTCGTGGGAAAACACTGTGAGTCCGGCGACATCGTCGTCCGTGACTGCTGGCTCCCGGACACCCTTGCTCCCGGCGACCTGCTCGCCGTGGCGGCCACCGGGGCGTACTGCTACTCGATGGCCAGCGGGTACAACCGGCAGCCGCGGCCCGCGGTGGTGGCCGTGCGCAACGGCAGCGCCCGCGTGCTGCTGCGGCGGGAGACGACGGACGACATGCTGCGCCTGGAGGTCTAGCAAGTGTCTACTGTGGACGAACGCGTGATCAGGGTCGCCCTGCTGGGCTGCGGGACGGTCGGCGGCGAGGTGGTCCGGCTGCTCACCGAGCAGGCAGGGGAGCTCGCCGCGAGGGCGGGCGCCAGGGTGGAGCTGGCCGGTATCGCGGTGCGGCGCCCCGACAAGCACCCCGAGCTCCCACCGGAACTGGTGACCTCCGACGTGACGAAGCTCGTCACCTCCCCGGACGTCGACGTCGTCGTCGAGCTGGTCGGCGGCATCGAGCCGGTGCGGCAGTGGCTGCTCGACGCGCTCAAGGCCGGGAAATCCGTTGTCACGGCGAACAAAGCGCTGCTCGCCGAGCATTCCGCGGAGCTGTTCGAGGCCGCCGACGCGGCGGGCGTGGACCTGTATTTCGAGGCGGCCGTGGCCGGGGCGATCCCGTTGCTGCGCCCGCTGCGCGAATCGCTGGCCGGCGACCGCATCACCCGCGTGATGGGCATCGTCAACGGCACCACCAACTACATCCTGTCCGCGATGGACTCCACCGGCGCCGGTTACGCGGAAACGCTGGAAGAGGCGAGCAGGCTCGGCTACGCGGAGGCGGACCCGACCGCCGACGTCGACGGTTACGACGCGGCGTCCAAGGCCGCGATCCTCGCCTCTCTCGCGTTCCACACCCGGGTGACCGCGTCCGACGTGCACCGCGAAGGCATCGCCGATGTCACCGCGTCGGACCTCGCCGCGGCGAACGTCTTGGGCCGCACGGTGAAACTGCTCGCCATCTGCGAGCGTGTGACCGCCGACGACGGCACCGAGTCCGTTTCGGCGCGCGTGCATCCGGTGATGATCCCGCGCAACCACCAGCTCGCCGGGGTCGGCGGCGCGTACAACGCCGTCTACGTCGAGGCCGACGCCGCTGGTGAGCTCATGTTCTACGGTCAGGGCGCCGGTGGCGCGCCGACCGCGAGTGCCGTGCTCGGCGACCTCGTCGCGGTGGCTCGAAACCGGGTCGTCGGCGGACGTGGCCCGCGCGAATCCGCGCATGCCGCGCTCCCGGTCAGGCCGATGGGCCAGACGCCGACGCGGTACCACGTCAGTCTCGACGTGGCCGATCGAGCGGGCGTCCTCGCCCAGGTGGCCCAGGCGTTCGCCGGGCACGGTGTCAGCATCGCCGCCGTGCGGCAGCGCGACGCGAACGACACGGCCAGCCTGGTCGTGGTCACCCACCTGGCGCCGGACGCGGCATTGCGGTCCACTGTGGACGACATTGCCGAACTCGATGTGGTGAACCAGGTCGTCAGTGTGATGCGCGTGGAAGGCGAAGACCAGTGATTCCCCAACCGTGGCCCGGGATCATCCAGGCTTATCCCGACCGGATCCCGGTCCCGTCCGGCGCGAAGGTGATCACCCTCGGCGAAGGCAACACCCCGCTGCTGCCCGCCCCGCACCTCTCGGAACTGACCGGCTGCGAGGTCCACCTCAAGGTCGAAGGCGTGAACCCGACCGGGTCGTTCAAGGACCGCGGGATGACCGTCGCCATCACGCACGCGCTCGCCAGCGGGCTCAAGGCCGTCATCTGCGCCTCCACCGGCAACACGTCGGCGTCGGCCGCCGCCTACGCGGCCCGCGCCGGGCTCACCTGCGCGGTGCTGGTGCCTCAGGGCAAGATCGCGATGGGCAAACTCGCCCAGGCGGTGCAGCACGGCGCGCGGATCCTCCAGGTGGACGGAAACTTCGACGACTGCCTCGAACTCGCGCAGAAGACCGCGATCGACTACCCGGTGACCTTGGTCAACTCGGTCAACCCGGTGCGCATCGCCGGCCAGAAGTCGGCCGCGTTCGAGATCTGCGACGTCCTCGGCCGGGCGCCGGACATCCACTGCCTGCCGGTCGGCAACGCGGGCAACATCACCGCCTACTGGGCCGGGTATTCCGAGTACGCGGGCGACGGTGTGGTGAAGAACACCCCGCGGATGTTCGGGTTCCAGGCGGCCGGTGCCGCGCCTCTCGTGCACGGCGAGCCGGTGGCCGATCCCGACACCATCGCGACCGCGATCCGCATCGGCAGCCCCGCGTCCTGGGACGGCGCGATGAAGGCGAAGAACGCGTCCGCGGGCCTGTTCGAAGCGATCACCGACGAGAAGATCCTCGAGGCGTACCGGCTGCTCGCCCGCAAGGAAGGCGTGTTCGTCGAGCCCGCTTCGGCGACCAGCGTCGCGGGTCTGCTCGCCACGGCCGCCGACGGGCGCCTGCCGAAGGGCTCGACGGTCGTGTGCACCGTCACCGGACACGGCCTGAAGGACCCGGCCACGGCGCTGGAGGGCAATGTCGAGGTCGAGCCGCTCGCCGTCGACCCGACCGCCGTCGCCACCGCGCTGGACCTGCGATGACGCTGATCGAGGTCAAGGTCCCGGCGTCGTCGGCGAATCTCGGCCCGGGATTCGACACCCTCGGCCTCGCGCTGGCGTTGTACGACCGGGTCGAAGTCCGGATCACCGACGCCGGCCTCAAGATCGAGGTGATCGACGTCGGCGCGGGCGGGGTGGAGGACGTCCCGACCGACGAGTCGCACCTGGTCGTCCGCGCTTTCCGGCGCGGTTGCGAGCACCTCGGCCTCCGCCCGCCGGGCCTGCACCTGCGCTGCTTCAACGCCATCCCGCACGCCCGCGGCCTCGGGTCGTCCGCGTCCGCCGTCGTGACCGGTGTCGCGGCGGCGTACGCGCTGGCTGAGAAGGCCCTGGACGACGACGCGCTGCAGCTGGCCGCCGGGTTCGAGGGACACGCCGACAACGCCGCGGCGAGCCTGCTGGGCGGCTTCGTGGTGGCCTGGACCGAGGGCGAGCGGTTCCGCGCCGAACGGCTCCAGCCGCACCACGACATCCGGCCCGTGGTCGCCGTCCCGGCGCTGCGGTCCTCGACCGACGCCACGCGCGGGCTGCTCCCCGCCCAGGTCCCGCACGCCGACGCGGCCTTCACAGCAGGCCGCGCGGCGCTCGCGGTCCACGCGCTCACCTCGCGCCCGGACCTGTTGCTCTCCGCGACCGAAGATCGGCTCCATCAGCACTACCGGGCGCCCGCGTACCCGGCGAGCAGTGAACTGGTGCGCGCGCTGAGGGCCGAAGGGGTGGCCGCGGCCATCTCCGGAGCAGGTCCGACGGTGCTCGCGCTGACCACCGGGGGAATACTCCCGGCGGGCGTCGACGTTACGTCCTTCGACGTCACCGAGCTGCCGATCGATCCGGGCGGCGTTCAGGTTGCGGCTCAGTAAAGCCTCGGTCACATGCGAGAGCCTCGCCCCGCCACGCGGGGGGTGGTTGTTGCACCCGGCCGTGGTGCGGTCTACCCTCGGGGGCGTTCGATCACCGTGCGTTTCCGCACCCGGTGCCGGTCCAGGTGACCAGTGTCATCCTTGGCCCGCATCCTTCGTTGATCCGCCAGTTCCGTACACCGCCTGGCAAGCGGGGAGTAGCGGATGGACGCAGGCGGGTTCCCGGTTCCGGCGGTGCCGAATTCCGCTTCCTCCGTTTGGAGGACGCAAATCCCTGTGCTGGAGGCCTTCTAGCTGTGTTCAACACGGCCGAGGAGCTGATCGCCCGTATCGGGGGCCAATTACGCCGTTTCGCAATCGGACGCGAGCGGCGGTCCGCTGATCCACCTGGAGGCGTGGATCGGTCAGGAAGGACATTTGTGAGCAACACCGATCTTTTGAGCGACGTCGAAGGTGGCGCCGCCGAGTCGAACGGCGCCGTGGCTCCCAAGCGCACGGTCGGCGGATTGACCGGCAAGACCGTCGCCGAGCTGCGCTCGATCGCTGGGGAACTTGGCATCGGCGAGACCACGGGTATGCGCAAGGGCGATCTGATCGCGGCCATCCGCGAGCGCCAGGGCAAGACCAAGCGCAAGACCCCCGCCGCGGCGAGCGAAACGCTTCCGCTCGAGGGGATCGATGCACCGCGCAAGGCTCCCAAGGCCGAAGCGCCCAAGACGGAGGCCCCGAAGCAGGAGACCCCGAAGGCCGAAGCAGCTCCGGCCGAGGCTCCTCGCGCCGAGAAGACCGAGAAGGTCTCGGAGAACGGCTCCGCGCCCGCCGCCGAGCGGCCCGCGCAGCAGGAGAACTCCCAGCAGGACGGCCAGCCGCAGCAGGAAGAGGGCGGCCGCAACCGTCGTCGCCGCGGCTCCAACCGTGCCGCGGGTTCGCCCGAGCAGGGCGGTCAGCAGCGTGAGCGCGGTGAACAGCGTGACCGTGGCGAGCGCGGTGACCGGGGTGACCGCAACGAAGGCGGTAACCGTCAGGGCAACCGCGACGGCCGTGGCCAGGACAACCGCCAGCGCAACCAGCAGGGCGGCGGCCAGGACAACAGCCAGCGCCAGGGCCAGGGCCCGCAGGGCGACGACGACGAGGAAGGCGGCCGTCGCGGCCGTCGCTTCCGCGACCGTCGCCGCCGCGGTTCCGGCGGTGGCCGTGAACAGGGCGGTTCGCCCGACACCGAGATCCGCGAGGACGACGTCCTGCTGCCCGTCGCGGGCATCCTGGACGTGCTCGACAACTACGCGTTCGTGCGCACCTCGGGCTACCTCGCCGGGCCGAACGACGTGTACGTCTCGCTTTCGCTGGTCCGCAAGTACGGCCTGCGCCGCGGTGACGCCATCACCGGTGTCGTGCGTCAGCCGCGTGACGGCGAGCAGCAGCGGCAGAAGTTCAACCCGCTGGTGCGTGTCGACTCGATCAACGGCCTGGAGCCGGACGAGTCCAAGCGTCGTCCCGAGTTCACCAAGCTGACGCCGCTGTACCCGAACGAGCGGCTGCGTCTCGAAACCGAGCCGCACAAGCTCACCACTCGCGTCATCGACCTGGTGATGCCGGTCGGCAAGGGGCAGCGTGCCCTGATCGTGTCGCCGCCGAAGGCGGGCAAGACGACGATCATGCAGGACATCGCGAACGCGATCTCGACGAACAACCCCGAGTGCCACCTGATGGTCGTGCTCGTGGACGAGCGTCCGGAAGAGGTCACCGACATGCAGCGGTCGGTGAAGGGTGAGGTCATCGCCTCGACCTTCGACCGCCCGCCGTCCGACCACACCTCGGTCGCGGAGCTGGCCATCGAGCGGGCGAAGCGCCTGGTCGAGATGGGCCACGACGTCGTCGTGCTGCTCGACTCGATCACCCGTCTGGGCCGTGCGTACAACCTGGCGGCCCCGGCGTCCGGCCGGATCCTCTCCGGTGGTGTCGACTCGACGGCGCTGTTCCCGCCGAAGCGGTTCCTCGGCGCGGCGCGCAACATCGAGAACGGCGGTTCGCTGACGATCTTCGCCACGACGATGGTCGAAACCGGGTCCACCGGTGACACGGTCATCTTCGAAGAGTTCAAGGGCACCGCGAACGCGGACCTCAAGCTCGACCGGAAGATCGCCGAGCGGCGCGTGTTCCCCGCGGTGGACATCAACCCGTCCGGTACCCGCAAGGAAGACCTGCTGCTTTCGCCGGACGAGCTCGCGGTCACCCACAAGCTGCACCGGGTGCTGCACGCGCTGGACTCGCAGCAGGCCATCGACCTGCTGATCTCGCGACTGCGCAAGACGAAGACCAACATCGAGTTCCTCATGCAGGTCTCGAAGACGGCCCTCGGCTCGAACGACGACGACTGACCTTTTCGGTCGGTAAGTACATGAAGGCCCCCTTCCCTGCGCCAGGCGCAAGGAAGGGGGCCTTCATGTACTCGGGGCGTATGTCAGCGAGGTGAGGTCGTGAAGGCCTCCTTCCCTACTCTCAGGGTAGGGAAGGAGGCCTTCACGGACGGCGGTCCATGCAGGGAGGAAGCCGTGGGTTCGGTGCCGGGGCGCATCGTCGTGTACGGGGTCACCGGCTCGGGTAAGTCGACGCTGGCGCGAAAGCTGGCCGAGCGGACCGGGCTGCCGTGCCATTCGGTCGACGACGAACTCGCCTGGCAGCCAGGCTGGGTGCCCGTCCCCGACGACGAGCAGCGACGCCGGATCGGCGCGCTGGTCGCGGGGGAGCGCTGGGTCATCGACGGGATGTTCGCCAAATGGCGCGACATCGCGTTGCCCCGCGCCGAACTGGTCGTCGCGCTGGACTATCCGCGCTGGGTTTCGCTGAGCCGTCTGGTGCGCCGGACCGTGGTGCGGTGTGTCACCCGTCGGCGGATCTGCAACGGCAACGTCGAGACGCTGCGGGGCATGCTCTCCGGCGACTCGATCATCGTGTGGCACTTCCGCTCGTTCGCGCGCAAACGGCGCACGATCCGCGGCTGGGTCGCGGATCCGGCGGTGCCGGTGGTGCGGCTGACCTCGCCGCGCACGACGAAGCGCTGGCTTGCGTCGATCGAAGGTCCGTGAAGGCCTCCTTCCCTACTCTCAGGGTAGGGAAGGAGGCCTTCACGGACGGCGGTCCAAGCGATGGCTCAGCGGTGCGGAACCGCCGCAGGAGTCCAGCCGCGGTAGTTGTTGAAGTAGTGCACGCTCGACGCGTGGCCGATCTTGCCGCCGATGCTGGAGGCGTAGATCCCGCCAGAGCCGTCGGCGATGCCGACGTGGCCCCACTGGCTGATGTTCCAGTACACGAAGGAGCCCTTCGGCGGCGTCCCGGTCGTGTGCTTCGGGCTCGCGCCGTTCCAGTGCGCGTTGGCCGAGGCCCAGACGCCGGTGGTCCCGTACGCGTTCTCGACGGCCTTCTCGCAGAGGCCCTGGTACGCGGTGGAGCCCATGTGGTTCTTGAACCACTGGACGGCGCCGGCGGGCGTGCCGTCGCCGGCGCCCTGGATGGCCAGGTCGCCGTCGGACAGGGTGGTGAACGTCCCGGCGGCCGGGTTGATGTCGGCGGCGGTGATGGTGGCGGCCGTTTCGGGGGCGGCCGGAGCGGCTCCTGCGACCGGAGCCACTGCGAGGGCCGCGATGGCCAGCGCGGCGACGGAGGCCGGCTTCGCCACCTTGGCGAGGATGGTGCGCATGATCAGTACCTCCTGTTGAGGAATCACCAACAGGCGGAGCATCGCGTGATCAAGTACAAATTTCGTACAACTGGATGTCGATAGTTGATAACTCAACGTAGTGGAATATGCCGGGGGTGGGGTGCGTTGACGCCACTGCCAGCACATCTGGCAAAATCATCCGCTGAAGTCCGGCACCGGTTCACCCCGCACGGGGACCCGGGGCCAACGAGAGAGGACACCATGAAAAGCGGTATTCACCCCGAGTACGTGGTCACGCACGTGAACTGTGACTGTGGCAACGAATTCACCACGCGCAGCACCAAGACCTCCGGCAACCTCCACGTCGAGATCTGCTCGAACTGCCACCCGTTCTACACCGGCAAGCAGAAGCTCATGGACACCGGCGGCCGCGTCGCGCGCTTCGAGGCTCGCTACGGCAAGCGCAAGAAGGCCGAAGACGCCAAGTAGCTTGAACGACGGCGCCTACCCGCATGTCCGGGTAGGCGCCGCTTTCTTTGGTGTCGCAGCCTTGGTTTTGTCCGGGCCCTCGAAAGGTGGAGTGGTGGATTCGAGTTCGCTGAAGGGTCTGCTCGAAGAGCACGCCCAGCTGGAAGAGCAGCTGGCCGACCCGTCCGTGCACGCCGACCAGGCGCGCGCCCGCAAGCTCGGCCGCCGGTATGCGGAGCTGAGCCCCGTCGTCAAGACGGTCCGCGAGCTCGACACCGCCCGTGAAGACCTCGAGACGGCGAAGGAACTGGTGGCGGAAGACTCGGCCTTCGCGGCCGAGGCCGAGGAGATCTCCGCCAAGATCCCCGTGCTCGAAGCCAAGCTCACCGAACTGCTCCTGCCGCGCGACCCGTACGACGGCTCCGACGTGGTCATGGAGATCAAGTCGGGTGAAGGCGGCGAGGAATCGGCGCTGTTCGCCGGCGACCTGCTGCGTATGTACCTGCGCTACGCCGAGCGTCACGGCTGGAAGGCCGAGGTGCTCGACTCGGTCGACTCGGACCTCGGTGGTTTCAAGGACGTCACCGTGTCCATCAAGAGCCGTTCCGCCGAGGCCGACGGCGTCTGGGCGCGCCTGAAGTTCGAGGGCGGGGTGCACCGCGTGCAGCGCGTGCCCGCCACCGAATCGCAGGGCCGCATCCACACTTCCGCGTCCGGCGTGCTCATCTACCCCGAACCCGAGGACGTCGAGGTCGAGATCGACCCGAACGACCTGCGGATCGACGTCTACCGCTCGTCCGGCCCCGGCGGCCAGAGCGTCAACACGACCGACTCGGCGGTGCGGATCACCCACCTCCCGACCGGCGTGGTCGTCTCGTGCCAGAACGAGAAGTCGCAGATCCAGAACCGCGCCCGCGCCCTGCAGGTGCTGCAGGCCCGCCTCCAGGCGATCGCCGAGGAGGAAGCCGCCGCGAAGGCGTCGGACGCGCGCCGCTCGCAGGTCCGCACCGTCGACCGCTCCGAGCGGGTCCGCACCTACAACTTCGCGGAGAACCGCATCGCCGACCACCGGGTGAACTACAAGGCGTACAACCTGGACCAGGTCCTCGACGGTGACCTCGATGGCGTTCTGGACGCGCTCATCACCGCGGACCGCGAAGAGCGGCTCGCGGCTCACGCGGGCTGAGGCGAACTAGCCGGGCTCGGTGTAGAACGGATCGTCCTCCAGCGCGGTATGGACCGCCCGGACGGACATGTTCACCTGCGACAGCCTGTCGGTCACCTCGTTCGCGACCCGCCTGAGCGCTTCTTCACCGCTTTCCCCTGCCAGAGCCGGGAAAGCCGACAACAGTACCGCCTCGCAAGGACCCGCGTCCGTGCTGATTCGGATCAGTGACGCCGAAAGGTCGGCCGCGGGACGACCGCACAGGTCCACGGCCGACCGCAGGTCACCAGTGGGGACATAGAGATGCACCCGCGAAATGACATCGGTTTCCGCACGCGGCGAGAAATCGTGCCTTGTGACGTACGCGGGCTCACGTGGGTCGGTGCCGCCGACGGACGCCATCAGCGAATAGAGAGTGAATCCGTCCGCTCGGGTGTCGTAGGCGTCGTAGCTTCCGTATTGGCCGGTCTCCGGCGTGCCGTGGATTTCGAAGAATTGCGCATTCAGTCCGAAGTGGAAAAGCGCGGGTACCGCGGCTCGATGCAGTGTTTCGGCGGGATCTTCGCCGTCGGCAGGAGGCGTGCGATAGCCGACTGAGACCAGATAACCCGTCCAGCCGCCTTCGGGGTCCGCCCGGCAGATCTCCAGCTCGGTGGCCTCGAACTCACCGATGAGACGTTCGCCCAGTGCGGCGGCCGCGGCGAAGTCCTCGGCCTCGATATTCGCGGATATCCGCGTGACGACTGCCGTTTCCCGGAGATCCATGACTATCGCGTGAGCCCTTCGGCGCGTACAGGTGGCGCTCAGCCTACGCGGGACGGGCGCCGCATGGAACGACGCCCGTCCCGCGGGTGAGGGCTCTCCGTGACACGCGCCAGAAACGCATGTCCTCTGCGCGAACGCTTGGCGATCACCAGGGAACCGAGACGATCAGAGCCAGGAACGCGGAGCCGGTCCATTGTCGAAGCGGCCTTCGTTGAGTAATTCTTGGAAGTACTCTTCCAGGTATATCTGCCGATAGGTGCCGTCCAAGAGGCCGACCGCCGCGGCCTCTGCTTTGTCGAGCAGCCGAACCTGGCCATCGGGTTTACCCGCGCCGCCGTACTCGCCGTACTGTTCTCCCCAGGACGTCTTCGCCTGCCAGTAGACCTCGGGCGGATCAGGGAACAGGTCTTGCAGCTCAGGATGGTGCCCCACGATCGGCCAAGTCCTGCTCTTGATCAATCTGGGCCCCGTGTAGACCGGGATGTGGCGGGCCCGATGACTTCCGATGTCACCGACTCGCGGCGGAGAGAAGACGCCTTCCAACAAGCCGAGTGCTGTGCCCATCTGGTCTTCACAGAGCACGATGGCCAGATGGTGGCCTCGGGGCACCGCGGGAATCGCCACCACATCGCCGACCGTCACCCTGGCGGTCTTCTTGGCCGTTGGGGGGATCAGGGCCTGGAGTTCCCGTGCGGCGATGTCGCTGAACGCACGATCGCCGGACTGAAGGACCTCGAGGACATGGTGCGCGAGATCCTCGACTGACGACGGCTGGGCCGGCTCGGCACCGCTTCCGGCGGCGAGCAGATTCAGAAAATCGCCGGCTTCGGTGAAGGTGTTGTCATTGAGCGAGGCGACCCTCTCGGACAACTCGGCCTTGTACCAGCGATTCCCCTTCTTCTTGGCCTTGAAGAGAAGGGGGAACGGCGCACCCGGCAGAAGGTCCTCGTCCGGCTGGAACGAGAGTCCCAGTATCTCGAGGAATTCTCCGAGCGTCGGCTCCTCGCCGATCTCTTCGATGAAGGCATGGAGGACGCGATCGAGCGCGTCCGCGGCAGACCTCATAGGCGTCGTAATCGACTCTGTTATTCGCCGAGAGCGGTTGCTGCCGGTTGCCGCGATAGTTCGTCTTGTCTTCGCGACCGATGTAGGTCTTGTGTTCCTCGCTGAGTCGTTGCTCAGCCGGCGGAACGCCAGAACTCGAGGAGACACAGCCCGATGAACACCGCGGCCGTGATCCGCGACGCGGTGAGCGGGATCAGGCACAGCCCCATCCACGGCCATTGGCGTCGTAACGCGAACAGATAGCCCAGAAGCCGAGTGCGCAGAACACCGCCTCGCTGTAGAACGAGTGCAGGAAGAAGGCGGCGGGCGAGCTCAGGAACGCGGCGACGACCAGCCAGTGCGAGCGAGGCGTGGTGAGGAAGAACCGGGCGATCTTGAGCAGGGCGACGCCTGCCAGCCAGGTCGCGATGAGGTTGACGATGAACCCGGCCGTGAGCAGGCCGAGAGTGCCGAAACTGAGGGTCTTGACCAGCCACACGCAGATCGGGAACACCGGGTAGAAGGCCCGCGCCGGGACGAAGTCGCCGGTGTACGCGTGTTCGGCGATCTCGCCGTAGTTTCCCGCGTCCCAGCGGTAGGTGTGGGACAGCAGGCTCAGCGTCGAGCCGATACCGGTCTTGGGAATACCCTCGCCCGACGGAGTGGAGGGCCGAACAGCCACGCCACCACGGTCAGTGCGACGTTCCAGGCGAGGACGACCAAGAGGACCTTGCCGTAGTCCCCGGCCAGCCAGCCGAGCACTCGCTCGCGGCCGGATCTTCGCTCGCTCGCGTCCGCGGGAACCGGCATGGCCTGAGCGGGGTGCCGATGCCCCGGTGACCGGAACAGAATCGGCCCGCCGGACTTGCCCGAATACCGCGGATTCAGGAGAGCGCGGTCGCTGTTTCCCTGGTCTCGGACTGCTTTTCGAGGTCCGATCCGTTGTTTCGCCGCGGAAGGAACGAAAGCGCGGCGAAGGCGGCGGCGAGCAAGGTCGGGAAGATCGTCAGCTGCTGGTGCTTGATGTTCTCGATGCCTTCCGCGAGGCCGGAGACCAGGAATTGTCCCATCGCGAACAGCAGGAACATGAGCACCACGATGCCCACGTCGCGGCGCCCGGTGCGGTTCCGGAAGGCGCGGAGCCCCGCCCAGCCGATGAGCAGCCAGATCGGCAGCAAGGCGAACAACCCCAGCGGCGCGATCCAGCCGGTGATCCCGGACAGGACGGGGATCCGGTACTCCTTGGCCATCGGCGGCTGCCCGGCGTGCTCGCCGAAGCTCCCGAGGTTCGGCACACGAGCCGTCAGCGTCTCCTGCGCGGAGCGGTGCAGCATCTGGACCACGCGGCCAGGGTGGTCGAGGTAGTACTGGGCGACGTTGCGGCGGCTGATCTTGTCGCGGTACTTCGGATACTCGGGGGAGCGCCACGCCGCGTTGTCGCTCCACCAGCCCGTGCCCACGTACTCGGCGAACTCGGGCGGGAGACCCAGCGCGGCGAGGTCGCCGGTGGTGTCGTGTTTCCCGTCCACGATCCCGTTGAACACGACGTGGTACATGTTGGCCTCGCGGTACTCCGCGTTCGCGGAGTCGCCCGCACCCTGCGCCAGTGCGGTGCCCGTGCCGACGACGGCGAGCACGGCCAGCGGCAGGGCCCATCGGGCCAGGCCGCGGCTGCCCGCCGGCCGGACGAACAGGAGCGCGAGCGCGAACACCGGGATCAGCAGCAGCGTCTGCGACTTGGCGTTGACCCCGATCATCGCGCCGAGCACGGTGACCGCGGCGCCGGCGTAGCGCCACGGCCCGGTGCGATGCATGAGCAGGAGCCCGCCGGCGAGCAGGAGCATCCCGACGAAGGCCGCACCCTCGCTCAGCACCGAGGCGAAGTAGCCGAAGAAGGCCGAGTCCGCCACGACCAGCAGTAGCGCGACCGTGGCGATGACGCTGTTCCGGGCCGAAAGGCGCAGGCTCGCCACGATCGCGGCGATCCCGCCGGCGACCAGCAGACAGCCCAGCACGCCCAGCACCAGCAGGTCCAGGATCGCCGACGAGCCGAGCGCCTGCCCGATCTCGCTGGCGATCTTGTCGATCCAGCTCTGGCTGGAGATGTACTCGCTGTTGCAGAACGGGGCGGGGCCGTAGGAGAAGCGGACGAAGTATTCCGAAGGCCTGTCGAGCTCGCGGGCGCCGAGCTGGCACAGAATGCGCCAGCCGTCGCCGTTGTCCGCCATGCCGATCGGGCGCGGAACAAGGAAACGGACGAGCAGCACGCCCAGCGCGGCGGAAAACACGCCGAAGGGCAGTCCTATCTCCCGATACCTCATCCGGGCCACCATAGAATATCCGTCACAGTGATCGACTTGGCACCCTCCGTATGCGAGGGCTACGCCTGGTCGAGGAAGTTCTGGATCACGCCGAGCCATTCGTCGCGGGCCTCGGTGCCGATACCGTGCCCGGCCTCGATCTCGACCAATTCGGCGCCGGGGATCCCGGCCGCGAGTTCGCGGGAGTGGACCGGCGGGACGAGGCCGTCCAATGTCGTGGCGATGACGAGGGTGGGGACCGAGATCCCGGCCAGTTCGGCGCGGGTGTCGACGTTCGCGACCAGGGCCGCGTGTTCGGGGCTGCCTTCCGGGATGAATCCGGCGAGTCCTTCGATGGCGGCTTCGAGCTCGGAGGGGGTCAGTGCGTTCAGCTGCTTCTCGCCGGTGGCGGCGAAAGTGAGGAACTTCGCGAGCAGCTTCCGGTCGCCGGTCAGCAGCTCGCGCCAGATGTCGACGGCCAGCAGGAGCCGGTTGTCCGGTTTCGTGAACCCGGCGGTCAGGATGAGCCCGGTGACCCGATCGGGGTGCCGGGTCGCGGCGCGGACGGCGACGCCGGTGCCGAGCGAGTAGCCGAGGATCGCGAAGCGTTCGAGGCCGGTCTCGACGGCGATGGAGACCAACTCGTCCGCGACGGAGTCGAGGTCCAGCGGTTCGGTGCTGCGCGGCGTGGCCCCGGAGCCGGGGTAGTCGGGGCCGACGACGGTGTGCGTGCGGGCGAGGTCGTCGAGGATGCTCCCGAAGTTGCCCTCGACGCTGCCGCCACTGCCGTGGGCGAGCAGCAGGCCGGGACCGGAACCGCGGACGACGTGCGCGAAATGATTCGTCATGCCGGCGACGTTAGGTACTGACATCGATGTGAAGGTCAAACTCGGATGACGGGGTCACATGCTGATCGGCGAGCTGTCCCGGCGGACCGGTGTGAGCCAGCGGCTGCTGCGCTACTACGAGGAGCAGGGGCTGCTGGTCTCGCGGCGCGACTCCAACTGCTATCGCAGCTTCGGCGAAGACGCGGTCACCACCGTTCGGCAGATCCGCGCGCTCCTCGCGGCCGGGCTGAGCACGCAGGTCATCGCGAAGGTACTGCCGTGCGCGAACGGCGAACTGCCGGAACTCGACCTCTGCCCGACGGTCATCGCGGAGATCCGGCGCGAACTGGCCGAAATGGACGACCGCATCGACACCCTCCGGCGGCGGCGCGGGACACTGGCCGGATATCTCACTCTCGACGCGTAGGAGAACTGTGGAAGCCCTGGCCAGATTCGGGTTCGAACTGGGTGTGCTCAAGCGGATCCGGCGGGCCGGGTGGTGGCAGGCGGGGGTCCGCGATCCCGAATCGGTCGCCGAGCACACCGCCCGGGTCGCGCAGCTGGCCGGTCTGCTCGCGGCGGAGGGCGGTGCCGACCCGGCGAAGGCGGCGTATCTCGCGCTCTGGCACGACACACAGGAGACGCGGACCGGCGACCTTCCGCACACGATCAAGGGTTTCGTCGAGAAGCCGGATCCGCGCGCGATCACCGCCGCGCAGACGTCGTCGCTTCCCGGTGCAGCGCGTGACTCGGTGCGCGACGCCGTCGACGAGTACGAGTCCGCTGAGAGTCCGGAAGCACTCTACGCGCGCGACGCGGACAAGCTGGAGATGTTGCTTCAAGCCGTCGAATACCGCGATGTCGGTGTACGGAACGTGGACGAGTGGATCGCTTCGGCGACGAAGAGCCTTCAGACCGACCTGGCGCGGCGTGTGGCCGAAGCGGCACTGACGTTGTCGTCGCTCTCGTGGCGGGTGAGGTGAAAGGAATCGATACCCTGGGCCCGCGTGTATCGACCCCGGCACGCGTGCCTCGTGTGTCAGGCTTGACTCTGTGAAGGAACACCAGTGAACCGGCAGCCGTTGCGCCTCGCCATCATGGAAGCGACCCGCATCCTCACCGAGGCCGGTGTGGCGTCACCGCGTTCGGACGCGGAACTGATCGCCTCCCATGTCCTCGGCGTCGAACGCGGCCGCCTGCCGATGGTGCCGCTGGTGGACCCGCCCGTCATCGACGCGATCGGCCAGCTCGTGAACCAGCGGGCCAAACGGATCCCGCTGCAGTACCTCACCGGCTGGGCCGCGCTCGGCGACATCACGGTCAACGTCGGCGCCGGGGTGTTCGTCCCGCGCCCGGAGACCGAACTGCTCCTGGAATGGGGCCTCAAACTGCTGCACGGGCGCGAGTACCCGGTGGTGGTCGACCTGTGCACGGGGTCGGGCGCGCTGGCGCTGGCCGTGCAGCACGCGCGGCCGGACGCCGTCGTCTACGCGGTCGACATCGACGCGCAGGCGCTCGCGTGGGCCCGGCACAACGCGGACGTCCACGCCGACGCGGGGGACACGCCCATCCGCCTGTACTCCGGCGACGTCGCGGACAGCACGATGTTCGCCGAACTCGACGGGCTCGTCGACCTGGTCCTGTGCAACCCGCCGTACGTCCCCGAAGGCACGCCTGTGCCGACGGAGGTCGCGGAGCACGACCCGCCGCGGGCGGTGTTCGCGGAGGAGAGCGGGCTGGCGGTGATCCGGCACGCGATCGCCGCGGCCGCGCGCCTGCTGCGGCCCACCGGCGGGATGGCGATCGAGCACGACGACACGCACGGCTCCGCCGTCCCGGCGCTCGTGCGGGCACGACGGGTGCTCACCGATGTCCAGGGGCACCTCGATCTCGCCGGACGGCCGCGGTTCGTCACCGCCCTGCGCGTCTCCTGAACCCTCGCATTTCGTCCTCTGAATGCGGTACTTGCACGCGCAACTACCGCATCCAGAGGACTGAACGCGGGGGATAGTTAGCGAGACTCACGACTTCCGGCGGTGCCCACGGCAAAGGCCACCTCTTAACGTCGAGCACGGCCGCCTCATCGGCGGTCCGACTGGGAGGTGTACCCCGATGCGATCGTCTCTCCGACGAGCCCCACTCAGAACACTCGCCGTCCTCGCCACCGTCGCGTTGCTGCCGGGTCTGGTCGCCCAACCCGCGTCCGCCGCGGTGCCGGTGAAAGGCTGGCCCGCCCCGATCGACGGGTCGACCTGGGAGAACCAGGACCATATGACGTGGGACGACTACCGCAAGCCGCCCGGCACCAACTGGGCCGACCCCGCGCTGAAGCCGACGAAGCGGACGTTCAAGGGCGCCGTGGTGCTCGCGGACTATCCCGATCAGGAGTTCGCGGTCACGCAACCGACGCATTCGACGGTGTTCGGCAACCCCGGCCCCGCCGCGAGCAACATCCCGCGCGCGGACGTCGCGAAGTTCTACCAGGACTTCCTCAACAAGCCGCAGGCGATCAACCGCGGCCACACCATCAACGAGTACTGGATGGAGGACTCCGGCGGCAGGATGGGGGTCGAACTGACCGCGTTCGGGCCGTACCGCCTGCCCGGCAAGTCCTTCGAATACGGCATGGAGTTCCAGCCCGACGCCTGTCCGCCGGACGCGAACTGCAAGCGTGACCTGCGCGCCGACGCGGGCGCGGCCTGGCGGGCGGACGTGGGTGACGTCGCCAAGCAGTTCGACTTCATCTTCTACCTTTCCGCGGGCCAGGACGAGAGCGCGACCTGGCAGGAATTCGGCGTGATGAAGTTCGGCGAGCCGGGGAACGTGCCCGACGAATTCGGCCCCGGTGTCGCGGGAATGCCGAACGCCGCGTCCACCCGGTACGTTCCGTGGACGTCGTGGAAATCGGCGGCGAGTATCTGGCCGAACGCGGTCACCGGTTCCTCGACCCAGGCCGAAAGCTCGGGTCAGGCGGTTTACGCGCACGAATTGAGTCATATTCTCGGCATCGGTGACAACTACAACAACCCGTTCGGCACCCCGCCGTCCAGGACCTACACCGGTCCCTGGGAGATGATGTCGCGCGGCAGCTTCAACGGCCCCGGCGGACCGCACACGCGCTGGCAGATCCCGGCGACGCAGGGTGGCTCGATGGGTTCGCACCATATGCTGCGCACCAAAATGAAGCTCGACATCATCGACCCCGAAGACGTGCTGAAGCTCGACCGGAACCAGATCGCCGAGACCGGCCCGGTTTCGGCCAGGATCACGGCGCGTTCGGTCCTTCCGGGACAGGGCGCCTACAGCGGTATCAACATCGCGCTGACCGGTGGGGACCTTTCGCCGAAATGCGACCGGTCGAAGGATCCGTTCTGCGACGGCGGCGGATACAACAATTACACCGTCGAAGTCGTCGACCGGATGGGCAGTGATTCCTTCGCCCCCGATTCCGGGGTCATCATCGCGAAGACCAAGAACCAGGACAACGCGCCGTTCGAATGGATCATCGACGCGAATCCGGCCGACATCGGCATGACCGACTACAAGAAACCGGACGGCACCGCGGTGCCGATCACGATCGGCGACTACCGCCAGCTCAACGACGCGGCGTTCAAGGCAGGCACCGGTTCCGCGAGCAAGTACGAGTACACCGACGAGGCGAACAGGCTGAAGTTCCTCGTCTCGGACGTCGAGCGCGACCGCAAGGGCGTGCTGTCCTACGTCGTCACGGTGGCTTCGCTCGACGGCGCCGGCTCTCGGGCCAGGGGTGTTTCGCTGTGGCCATCGGCCCCGGCGTTCGCCAAGCAGGGCCTCGCGAGCTGCTCGTTCCCGGTGTTCAACACCGGGGACGCGAAGGGCGCGGCGGCGCCGTTCGACACCGACACCTACCGGCTGAGCGCGTCCACCAACGCGAAGGGCTGGGAGGTACGGCTGCCGAACGAGCTGTCGACCGTCCCGTTCGGCGGGCGGTCTTCGGCGACGGCGCACGCCAAACGGGCCGCGGGCGGTGACCACGTCGCGCATATCAAGCTGACCGCGACGTCGATCGCGGATCCGGCGAAGACGGCGACGTCGTTCTGTACCGCTTTCGCCTTCTGACCCAGCACGGCTCGTGAGTGGTAAGGACGGTTAGAACCGTCCATACCACTCACGAGGCCGCAGGCTACGCTCACAGGCCATGAGCGCGGTGTACGACTGCAGCAAGCATGAATCCCGGGCCGACGGGCTCGCCGCGGCGGCGAGCGCCGTGCGGTCCAGCCGTCTCGTCGTCCTCCCGACGGACACGGTCTACGGCATCGGTGCGGACGCCTTCGACGGCGGCGCCGTCCAGTCCCTCCTCCGGGCCAAGAACCGCGGCCCGGACATGCCGGTCGGCGTCCTGGTCGGCTCCTGGTCCACTGTGGACGGGCTCGTGCTCGGCACGCCGCCGCAGGCCCGCGCGCTCATCGAGGCTTTCTGGCCCGGCGACCTCTCCATCGTCCTGCCGCACGCGCCGAGCCTGCAGTGGAATCTCGGCCAGTCACGCGGAACGGTGATGCTGCGGATGCCGCTGCACCCGGTCGCGCTGGAACTGCTGCGTGACGTCGGCCCGATGGCGGTCTCGAGCGCCAACGTCTCCGGACAGCCGCCCGCCTCCACCGCGCAGGAGGCCGTCGATCAGCTCGGCGACAGCGTCGCGGTGTACCTCGACGGCGGCTCCACCGGAGAGCCCGTTCCGTCCACGATGGTCGATCTCACCGGCGACGACCCGGTCATCCTGCGGGAGGGCGCGGTCAGCCGGGCCGCCGTCGCGGAAGTACTGGGAGTGCCCGCGGAGTCACTCGCCTGATTCACCGGGTGTCAGTACCGTGTCCGGGCGTATCCCCCTCACGCGGTAGCGTGTTCGAGTGACTTGGACCTCGGCGGCGTAACGCATCATGCCTCCTACGCAAGGCCTCCCGATCCGGGAGTACATCCTCGTCGCCCTCACCGCGGCGGCCGTGACCTTCCTGCTCACCGGCGTCGTGCGCCGGGTCGCCATCCGGATCGGCGCGATCGCCAACCCGCGGGCCCGCGACGTCCACGTCACCCCGATCCCGCGGATGGGCGGTATCGGGATCTTCCTCGGCGTCGCCGCCGCGATGGGGCTCGCGCACCAGCTGCCCGCGCTGAGCCGCGGTTTCGACTTCTCCTTCGATTCGCTGGGCGTCCTGCTCGCCGCCGGGGTGATCTCCCTGATCGGCGCCCTCGACGACCGGTTCGAGCTGGACGCCTGGACGAAACTGGCCGGCCAGGTCATGTGCGCCGGGATCCTGGTGATCTTCGGTGTGCAGTGGGTGTCGTTCTGGGTGCCGTGGGGCGGCGGTGGCGAGTCCTTCGGCCAGGTGCTGGTGCTGGACAAGAACCAGGGCGCGCTGCTGACCGTCGTGCTGGTGGTCGTCATGGTCAACGCGATGAACTTCGTCGACGGCCTCGACGGGCTCGCCGGCGGCCTCGGCTTCATCGCCGCCGCGGCGACCTGTTCCTTCTCTCTCGGCCTGCTCGACTCCTCGGGTGGCGACGTCGGCGCGTACCCGCCCGCCCTCATCGCCGCCACGCTCGCCGGGGCCTGTCTCGGTTTCCTGCCGTACAACTTCCAGCCCGCGAAGATCTTCATGGGCGACTCGGGTTCGATGATGATCGGCCTCATGCTGGCGGGCGCGACGACGTCCGCGTCGGGCCGCGTGCCGTACCCGCAGTTCAGCGGAAAGGACGCACTCGCGTTGCTTTCGCCGCTTGTCGTGGTCGCCGCGGTGCTGTTCGTGCCTATGCTCGACCTGATCATGGCGGTCATCCGCCGCACCCGTCGCGGCGAGAGCCCGTTCGCCGCGGACAAGATGCACCTGCACCACCGCCTGCTGGAGATCGGCCACTCCCAGCGCCGCGCGGTGCTGCTCATCTACTTGTGGGCGGGCCTGCTCGCGTTCGGCGCGGTTTCGGTCACGCTGTTCGACAGCGCCGCGGTCTTCTGGATCGTCGGCTTCGGCTTCCTGCTGGCGACCCTGGTGTCGATCGTGCCCCGGCTGCGGTCCCGGAACCGGACCGCCTGAACCGCACACACCGGCACGGGCCTACACTGGCGGGCTGAGACGACCAGGGAGTTTTCTGTGAGCGAGACCGAGAAGACCGTCGAGGCGGAGGAGAACCCCCACGCCAAGGTGGTCCTGCAGGCGGCCAACGCGATGACGAAGGCTTCCCTGCGCATCACCCCGCCCGCGGTTCTCGTGTGCGTCGTGGTGTTCACCATCCTCAATGGACTGCCCGGGCTCGTGGGTTCGGTCATCGGTGGCGTGCTCGCCATCGCGTCCGCCCTGGCGACGCTGGGAATGATGCGCTTCTGTGCCGGCTTGGACCCGATGTTCGTGCTGGCGATCACTCTCAGTGGTTACATCGCCAAGGTCCTCCTCCTTTTCGGGGCGCTTTCCCTGCTCCGCGGCGTCTCCGCCGTGCATCCCATGTCGCTGGGAATCACCATGATCGTGGGCATCCTCCTGGCCGCGGGCGTGGAGTTCGCGGCGTTCCGCAAGGTCAAGATCCCGACGATCATCCCCGCTTCCCGCTGAATCCGGGACGAAGGTCCTGACCTGGGACGGGACCTAGGTCCTCGGCCGATCAGGGCAAAGTAGTACGCCTGTACGGTGCGTGAGAAGCGGCTGATATGGTCCGCGTGTGGGCGGCGGCCTCGGCTGCCTGCTCCCGATGACGAACCCCGAACAGCAGTGTGGCGACGGAGTTGAATCGTCCCCTCATGCCGCTGTCAGGCGTCTGTCCTCCGGGAGTATTGCAGCGAGAATCCTCGTGCGCGGAACGTGATCCCATGTTCAGCACATCGTGGGGTGGCCGCCTCCGACGGCCCGATACGTGTCGGGTACGTTAAGTCCAGATCGTGACGATTCCCCCGGCGGAGTGAACGCCGGCCGGGAGAACCGGAAGGAGCCCAGTGGGCGCGCTGGTACTAGCCGAGGGTGCGGAGTTCAAGCCGCCAGGCATCGCGGACTTCAACCTGCCGCCGTTGTTCGGCTCCGGCTATTGGCTGAGCTTCACCAAGCCGATGTTGCTGGTGATCATGTCCGTGGTCATCATCGCCACTTTTTTCCTGCTTGCCTCGCGCAAGCTGAAGGTCGTCCCTGGCAAGGGACAGTTCCTGGCCGAGTCGATTTACGGCTTCGGCCGTAACAACATCGCGCGGGACCAGATCGGCTCGAAGGACTTCAAGCCGTTCATTCCGCTGATTCTGGGACTGTTCACCTTCGTACTGGTGAACAACTTCTTCGGGATCATCCCGTTCTTTCAGTTCCCGACCATGTCACGGATCGGCTTCCCGCTCGCACTCGCGTTCCTTGTCGTTTACCCGGTGTACCACTACGTGGGTATCAAGCGCCACGGTCTCGGTGGTTATCTGAAGAAGGAACTCGCGCCGCCGAGCGTGCCGTGGTTCGTCATGCCGCTGTACGCGCTCATCGAGTTCGCGCAGAAGTTCTTCATCGCCCCCGCCACCTTGGCGATCCGGGTCTTCGCGGCGATGTTCGCCGGGCATCTCATCATCATGGTCTTCGCCCTCGGTGGCAGCTTCCTGCTGACCGATGGTGAAGGTTTGGTGAAACTCGCTTCGCCGGTCGGGTTCCTCTTCGCCATCGCGATGACGTTCCTGGAGGCATTCATCCAGATCCTGCAGGCGTACATTTTCGCATTCCTGGCCGCAGGGTACATCGGCGCCGCACTGGCGTCGGAGCACTGAGAGAACACCAAAAGCCCCCGATCCGCGTGAGTCGCGCGGACCGAGTTTGAAGGGAAACGCACGTGAGCAACATCGTTCTTGCGCAGGCTGCCGAGGCCGCCACCAGCATCAACCCGGGCCTCGCCGCCATCGGTTACGGTCTCGGTACCCTCGGGCCCGGCCTCGGCGTCGGTCTGATCTTCGCCGCGGTCATCAACGGCACCGCCCGTCAGCCGGAGGCGCAGGGCAAGCTGCAGAGCATCGCCTTCTCCACCTTCGTGCTGGTCGAGGTGCTCGCGCTGATCGGTATCGTCGTCTACTTCCTCGCCTCCACCAGCTGAGTTGTCGCTAGCTCATCTCGCTTAAGGAGACGTTGTGCTGAAGACCGAATTGGTGTTGGCCGCCACGGCGCCCAACCCGATCCTGCCGCACATTCCCGAGCTGATCCTCGGGTTCGTCGCCTTCCTCCTGCTGCTGTGGGTGCTCAAGAAGTACGTCGTTCCTCGTTTCGAGGCGATGTACGAGGAGCGGAGCAAGCTGATCGAGGGCGGCATCGAAAGGGCTGAGAAGGCGCAGGCCGAAGCCGAGGAAAACCTCGCGCAGTACAAGGCGCAGCTGGCGGAAGCCCGTTCCGAGGCCGCGAAGATCCGCGACGACGCCCGGCTCGAAGCCGAGCAGATCAAGGTGGAGCTGCGGGCCGAGGCCGAGGCCGAGACCCAGCGCATCGTCGCTCAGGGGCAGGCCCAGCTGCAGGCTCAGAAGGCGCAGATCATCGCCGAACTGCGTGCCGAACTCGGCCGTAACTCCGTCGAGCTGGCCAGCCGCATCGTCGGCGAGTCGCTCGCGGACGACGCGCGCCGTCACGGCACCGTGGACCGGTTCCTGGCCGAATTGGAGACCGCGGGCACCAACGGTGCCGGTCTCGGAGCGGGGAAGTAGACCAGAATGACGCTGCATGCTGCGAGCCGTGAAGCGCTCGACCTCGCCGAGAACAGGCTCGGCGAGGTTCTGGCCGCCGCGGGTACGGACCCGGCGACGGTCGGCGACGAGTTGCTTTCGGTCGTCGCCCTGCTGGACCGGGAGATCGGCCTGCGCCGGGCCGTCGCCGACGGTTCGGCCACGCCCGACGCCCGGATCGGCCTCGCTCGCGGGATTCTCGCGGGCAAGGTTTCCGAGCCGGCCCTGCAGGTGCTCGACTCCGTGGCGGGCAGCCGCTGGTCGAGCCCGCGCGAACTGACCGACGGGCTCGAGGCCCTCGGCCGCTCGGCGCTGCTCACCAGTGCGGAGAAGTCCGGGAACCTCGACGCGGTCGAGGACCAGTTGTTCCGGGTCAGCCGTATCGTTGCGGGCGAGCCGGAGCTCGAACGGGCCCTGTCCGACCTGACCGCCCCCGCCGAGGCGAAGCGGACGCTGGTCCGCACCCTGTTCGCCGACAAGGTGGACGTGGTCACCGAGACTCTCGTCGAGCAGGTCGTCCTGCGCGCCAAGGGCCGCGGGGTCGCCAATGCCCTCGAGCGGTTGGTCCGGCTGGCCGCGGAACGCCGTCAACGCTCGGTCGCCCAGGTGACCAGCGCGAGCGCGCTGTCCGACGAGCAGCAGGCTCGGCTGAGCGAGAAGCTCAACGCCCTGTACGGGCGGCAGCTCGCGCTGCACGTCGAGGTCGACCCGTCATTGGGCGGCGGACTCGTCGTCCGCGTCGGCGACGAGGTCATCGACGGCAGCACCGCGGGGCGCATCGACGCCCTGCGTCGCCGGTTGGCCAGCTGAACCCATAACAACGACTTTGCACACTGGCACGAACGAAGCGAGAGCGGGATTGAAATGGCGGAGCTGACGATCTCCTCGGATGAGATCCGTAGCGCGATCGAGAACTACGTCTCGAGTTACGCCCCGGACGTGAGCCGGGAAGAAGTCGGCGTCGTCATCGACGCCGGTGACGGCATCGCCCACGTCGAGGGCCTTCCCTCGGCGATGGCCAACGAACTGCTCGAGTTCCCCGGCGGGGTCCTCGGTGTGGCGCTGAACCTGGACGCGCGCTCCATCGGTGCCGCGATCCTGGGTGACTTCGAGACCGTCGTCGAAGGCCAGGAAGTCAAGCGGACCGGGCAGGTCCTTTCGGTTCCGGTCGGCGAGGGCTACCTCGGCCGCGTCGTGAACCCGCTGGGCGCCCCGATCGACGGCCTCGGCGAGATCGAGACCACCGACCGCCGCCCGCTGGAGGTCAAGGCCGCTTCGGTGGTCGAGCGCCAGCCGGTGTCGGAGCCGCTGCAGACCGGTATCACCGCGATCGACGCGATGACCCCGATCGGCCGTGGCCAGCGCCAGCTGATCATCGGTGACCGAAAGACCGGTAAGACGGCCGTCGCGGTGGACACGATCATCAACCAGAAGGCCAACTGGGAGACCGGCGACCCGAAGAAGCAGGTTCGCTGCATCTACGTCGCGGTCGGCCAGAAGGGTTCCACGATCGCCGCGGTGAAGAAGTCCCTCGAGGACGCCGGCGCGATGGAGTACACCACCATCGTCGCGGCCCCCGCGTCGGACTCCGCAGGCTTCAAGTGGATCGCGCCGTACACCGGTTCGGCCATCGGCCAGCACTGGATGTACGAGGGCAAGCACGTCCTCATCGTGTTCGACGACCTGACCAAGCAGGCCGACGCCTACCGCGCGATCTCGCTGCTGCTGCGTCGCCCGCCGGGCCGCGAAGCCTTCCCCGGCGACGTCTTCTATTTGCACTCCCGCCTCCTCGAGCGTTGCGCGAAGCTCTCGGACGAGCTGGGCGCGGGCTCGCTGACCGGTCTCCCGATCATCGAGACCAAGGCGAACGACGTGTCGGCCTACATCCCGACGAACGTCATTTCGATCACCGACGGTCAGTGCTTCTTCCAGTCGGACCTGTTCAACGCCGGTCAGCGCCCGGCCATCGACGTGGGTATCTCGGTTTCCCGTGTGGGTGGTGCCGCGCAGGTCAAGGCGATGAAGGACGTTTCGGGTTCGCTCCGTATCGACCTGTCGCAGTACCGCGAGCTGGAGGCCTTCGCGGCTTTCGCTTCGGACCTCGACGACGCGTCGAAGGCGCAGCTCGAGCGTGGTGCCCGCCTGTACGAGGTGCTCAAGCAGCCGCAGTACTCGCCGATCCCGGTCGAGGAGCAGGTCGTCACGGTGTACCTCGGCACGAACGGTCACTTCGACTCGGTCCCGACCGAGGACGTGCGCCGCTTCCGCGACGAGTTCATCGATTCCGCGCGTCGCAGGCACGGCGAGCTCCTCAAGGACATCCGCGAATCGGGCAAGTTCTCCGACGAGACCGCCTCCGGGCTGGTCGACGCGGTGAACGAGTTCAAGAAGGAGTTCACCACTTCCGAGGGCAAGAGCCTGGTCGAGGTCTCCGACGCGATGGACGCCGAGAAGGTCGGGCAGGAGACCGTCAAGGTCAACAAGCCCGCACCGAAGAAGTGAGCTGATAGCTCATGGCCGCACAACTCCGAGAACTCCGGTCGCGTATCAAGGCGACCAAGTCCATCGGCAAGATCACCAAGGCGATGGAGCTCATCGCCACCGCGCGCATCACCAAGGCGCGGGCGAAGGTCGCGGCGTCGCGGCCCTACTCGGACGAGATCACGAAGGTGCTCTCCGCGTTGGCCAGCGCCTCGGTGAACCTCGACCACCCGCTCCTGGTCGAGCGCCCCAACCCGAAGCGCGCGGCGGTCCTCGTGATCACCAGCGACAAGGGTCAGTGCGGTGGATACAACTCCAACGTGCTCAAGGCGACCGAGGAACTGCTCACGCTGCTGCGTGAGCAGGGCAAGCAGCCCGAGCTCTACGTCACCGGCAACAAAGGCTTGAGCTACTACCGGTTCCGTGGCCGCGAGATTTCCGAAAGCTGGACGGGCTTCTCCGACCAGCCCGGTTATGTCAACGCCGCGGAGGTCGGTGAGCTGATCGTCGAGTCCTTCCTCGCCGGGGCGGACGACGAGGAAGGCAACGCCGACGGCATCGACGGTGTCGACGAGATCCACGTCGTCTACACCGAGTTCGTCTCGATGCTCACTCAGCGGCCGGTCGCCAAGCGTGTCGCGCCGCTCGAAGTCGAGTACAGCGACGACGAGGACGAGAACGAGAAGTCCGCCGGTCTGCTGCCGGGCTACGAGTTCGAGCCCAACGCCGAGGAGCTGCTCGCCGCGTTGCTGCCGAAGTACCTCAAGACGCGGATCTTCGCGGCGATGCTCGAGTCGGCGGCGTCCGAACTCGCGGCCCGCCGCACCGCGATGAAGGCGGCGTCGGACAACGCGAACGAACTGGTGAACACGCTGACGCGGGAGGCGAACCAGGCCCGCCAGGCGCAGATCACCCAGGAGATCTCCGAAATCGTCGGTGGGGCGAACGCTCTCACCGCAGCAGGAAGTGATGACTGATGACCAGTACTGAAGCCCGTGCCAAGGGGCGCATCGTCTCGGTGACCGGCCCGGTCGTCGACGTCGAATTCCCGCGCGGTTCCGTTCCCGACCAGTTCAACGCGCTCAAGGTCGAAATCGAGTTCGAGCAGCTCCGCAAGACGGTGACGCTCGAGGTCGCCAGCCACCTCGGTGACAACCTCGTCCGCACCATTTCGCTCCAGCCGCAGGACGGCCTCGTCCGTGGCGCCGAGGTCACCGACACCGGCGGCCCCATCACGGTGCCGGTCGGCGACAAGGTCAAGGGCCACGTCTACAACGCGCTCGGCGAGTGCCTCGACGAGCCCGGCTACGGCGAGGACCTCGAGCGCTGGGGCATCCACCGCAACCCGCCCTCCTTCGACCAGCTCGAAGGCAAGACGGAGATGCTGGAGACCGGCCTCAAGGTCGTCGACCTGCTGACCCCGTACGTGCAGGGTGGCAAGATCGGCCTGTTCGGCGGTGCCGGCGTCGGCAAGACGGTGCTCATCAAGGAGATGATCACCCGTGTCGCCCGGAACTTCGGCGGTACCTCGGTGTTCGCCGGTGTCGGCGAGCGCACCCGTGAGGGCAACGACCTCTTCCTGGAGATGTCCGAGGACGGCGTCATCAACGACACCGCCCTCGTCTTCGGTCAGATGGACGAGCCGCCGGGCACTCGTATGCGGGTCGCGCTGTCCGCGCTGACCATGGCGGAGTACTTCCGCGATGTGCAGAACCAGGACGTGCTGCTCTTCATCGACAACATCTTCCGGTTCACCCAGGCCGGTTCCGAGGTGTCGACCCTGCTGGGCCGCATGCCTTCGGCCGTGGGTTACCAGCCGACGCTGGCCGACGAGATGGGTCAGCTCCAGGAGCGGATCACCTCGACCCGTGGTCGTTCGATCACCTCGATGCAGGCGATCTACGTCCCCGCGGACGACTACACCGACCCGGCCCCGGCGACGACGTTCGCCCACCTGGACGCCACCACGGAGCTTTCCCGTGGCGTGTTCCAGAAGGGCATCTTCCCGGCGGTGGACCCGCTGGCGTCGACGTCGACCATTCTCGACCCGGCCATCGTCGGTGAGGACCACTACCGCGTGGCCTCCGAGGTCATCCGGATCCTGCAGAAGTACAAGGAGCTGCAGGACATCATCGCGATCCTCGGTATGGACGAGCTGTCGGAAGAGGACAAGCTGACCGTTCAGCGCGCGCGCCGCATCGAGCGGTTCCTGTCGCAGAACATGCTGGTCGCCGAGGCGTTCACCGGTCAGCCGGGCTCGACCGTGCCGCTGTCGGAGACCATCGAGTCCTTCGACCGCATCACCAAGGGCGACTTCGACCACTACCCGGAGCAGGCGTTCCTGGGTATCGGTGGCCTCGAAGACCTCGAGAAGAAGTACAAGGAAATCACCAAGAAGTGATGTTCCGATGAGCGGCGGGATCAGTGTCTACTGTGGACGCTGGTCCCGTCGTTCGCTTACCGGGATCATTGACTATTACACTCGGTGCCAGCACCTGAGGTGAAGGGAAGCTACGTGGCTGAGATTTCTGTCGAGCTGGTAGCCGTCGAGCGCCGTCTGTGGTCCGGTACCGCCACGTTCGTGGTGGCGCAGACCACCGAGGGCGAGATCGGCATCATGGCCGGTCACGAGCCGGTTCTGGGCCAGCTCGTCGAGGGTGGCGTCGTCAAGGTGACGACCACGGACGGCGAGACCGTGACCGCCGCGGTGCACGGCGGGTTCCTGTCGGTCACCGCGACCGGCGTGAGCATCCTCGCGGAGAGCGCGGAGCTTTCGCACGAGATCGACGTCGACGCGGCCAAGAAGGCGCTGACCGGCGAAGACGAGCAAGAGCGGGCTAGGGCGACCGCCCAGCTCCGCGCGGCCGGTCAGTCAGTCTGACCGGGCGAAGGACAGGGGCCGGGCCGTGGAAATCGCCGTGGGTGTTCTCGGGGCCCTGACCATCCTGGCCGTCGTCGTGGCCTGGTATTCGTTGCGGTGGGTCCGGATGCGCCGCGGTGGTGGCGTGAGTGTCGCCCTGCGGTGGCGTCCGGACGAGGCGCGGTCCAGCTGGCATCTGGGGCTGGGCCGCTACGAGGGCGACGAGTTCGTCTGGTTCCGGGTGTGGAGCCTGCGGACCGGCCCGGACCGGGTCTTCCAGCGGGCGAGTATGGAGATCGCGGACCGGCGCGATCCCTCCGGCACGGAGGCGTACGCCGTCCCCGAAGGTTCGATCGTCCTGCGGTGTGAGTCCGCCACGCAGGAGGCGATCGAGATCGCGATGGGTCCCGGTGCCCTCACCGGTTTCCTCTCCTGGCTGGAGTCGGCCCCGCCGGGCCGCCGCCTCCCACGCGCCTCCTGAGTTACGCCCCCAAGCACGCATGTCCCGTCTCTGAGCACGCGAGTTCGCCGTTCGAGCACGCCGTATGCTCACGCCGTGACCATCGTCGACATCCCCGGTTCGAAGTCGATCACCGCCCGAGGCCTGTTCCTCGCGGCCGCCGCCCACGGGACGACCGTGCTGGGCAGGCCGCTGCGTTCGGATGACTCCGAGGGCTTCGCCGAAGGCCTTCTCAAGCTCGGCTACCAGGTTTCCCGCACTGACGGGGAGTGGACGATCGAAGGCAGGCCCGAGGGGCCCGCCGTCGACAGCGCCGACGTCTTCTGCCGCGATGGTGCCACCACCGCGCGTTTCCTGCCCGCGCTGGCCGCGGCCGGGCACGGCACCTTCCGCTTCGACGCCTCCGAGCAGATGCGCGCCCGGCCGCTGGGGCCGCTGACCGACGCGTTGCAGGAGCTGGGCGTCGACCTGACCTTCGAAGGCTCGCCGGGGCACCATCCGCTGGTCGTGCGGGCCGACGGGATCAAGGGCGGGGAGCTGACGCTGGACGCGGGGCTGTCCTCCCAGTTCCTGACCGCGTTGCTACTGGTCGGGCCGCTGACGTCCGAGGGGCTGCGGATCACCGTGACGGACCTCGTTTCGGTGCCCTACGTCGAGATCACCATCGCGATGATGCGGCGCTTCGGCGTCGAGGTCGTCCGGGACGGCGACACGTTCGTCGTGCCGCCCACGCCGTACCGGGCTTGCCACTACGAGATCGAGCCCGACGCTTCGACGTCCAGCTACTTCTTCGCGGCCGCCGCGCTGACCGGCAACTCGGTGACCGTGCCGGGCCTGGGTGACGGTGCCCTGCAAGGAGATCTGGCCTTCGTCGAAGTCCTGCGGCAGATGGGCGCGGACGTCGAGGTGGGCCCGGACGCCGTGACCGTGACCGGGACGGGCGGGCTGCGCGGCGTCACGGTGAACATGCGCGACATCTCCGACACCGTGCCGACGCTCGCGGCCATCGCGCCGTTCGCGGACGGGCCGGTGCGGATCGAGGACGTCTACAACACGCGGATCAAGGAATGCGACCGGCTCGCGGCATGCGAGGAGAACCTGCGCGCGATGGGTGTCTCGGTCGAGACGGGGCGGGACTGGATCGAGATCCAGCCGGGTGTGCCGACGGGGACGCTGGTGAAGTGCCGTCGGGATCACCGGATCGCGATGTCGTTCAGCGTCACGGGGCTGCGGACGCCGGGGATCACGCTGGACGACCCGGGTTGCGTGAAGAAGACGTTCCCGGGTTTCCACGACGCTCTCGCTTCACTGCGGGCTTCCTGGGGCATTTAGTCCTCTGAATGCGCCCGCGGAAACATGGGATCATCACGAAGCGGCATTTCTACCGGCCTTCCGGTATGCCGCGCGGCTATTCTCGGCATATGACTCAGAGCGAGGACACGAACCGCTGGAGCCACCTTCCCGAGGCCGTGTCCCTGGAGGACACGATCACGATGAAGGCGATCGACCCGGGCAAGGACGGCACGCCCGAAGTCGACCTCGAGCGCTATTGGGCAGCACAGGAACAGGGCTGAACTCCTACCCATCACGCGATCCGGCACCTGGTCGCGGTGATCGCTCACGCGACGACCGCGACCAGGTGCCGGATCGCGTCGTCAGGAGGCGCCGCCGGGCCTCCACAGGATGTCGCCGTCCGGATTCGCCAGCCGGGACAGGATGAACAGCAGATCCGAGAGCCGGTTCAGGTACTTGATCGCCAGCTGATTGGTCGTGGCCTGCTCGGCCTCGAAAAGCGCCCAGCCGGAACGCTCCGCCCGCCGCGCGACCGTGCGGGCCTGGTGCAGGAACGCCGCACCCGGGGTGCCGCCCGGCAGGATGAACGACGTCAGCTTCGGCACTCGCTCGTTGAACTCGTCGCACCAGCCTTCCAGCCGCTCGATGTACCGCTCGGTGATCCGCAGCGGCTCGTACGGCGGGTTCTCCACGATCGGCGCGCACAGATCCGCGCCGACGTCGAAGAGATCGTTCTGCACCGCACGCAGCACCTGCGTGATCTCCTCGGGGAGACCACCCATCGCGAGCGCGAGCCCGATGACGGAGTTGGCTTCGTCGACGTCGGCGTACGCACCCAGCCGTGGCGAGGTCTTCGGCACGCGGGAGCCGTCGCCGAGCGCCGTGGTGCCGTTGTCGCCGACCTTCGTGTACACGCGGTTGATGCGTACGACCATGAAGCCGACTCTACCGGCCCGGCGTAAGGCAAATCCGGGCGAGAGGGCATGATTGGCGCCCATGAGCGAGCACTTCGACGTGCACGGCGGAGCACGGCTGGTCGGCGAGGTCGACGTGGTCGGGGCCAAGAACAGCGTCCTGAAACTGATGGCCGCGGCCCTGCTGGCCGAGGGTACGACGACCATCACGAACTGCCCCCAGATCCTGGACGTCCCCCTGATGGGCGACGTCCTGCGCAGTGTCGGCTGCGACGTCGTCATCGACGGCGACACCGCCAAGATCACCACTCCGGCCGAGCTGTCGCACCGGGCCGATTCGGCCGCGATGGGCAAGCTGCGCGCGTCGGTGTGCGTGCTGGGTCCGCTGGTCGGACGGCTCAAGCAGGCCGTCGTCGCGCTGCCGGGCGGTGACGCCATCGGTTCCCGTCCGCTGGACATGCACCAGAACGGACTGCGCAAGCTGGGCGCCACCAGCACCATCGAGCACGGCTGTGTCGTGGCGAAGGCCGACGGGCTGCGCGGCGCGCAGATCTGGCTGGACTTCCCGAGTGTCGGCGCCACCGAGAACATCCTGATGGCCGCCGTGCTCGCCGAGGGCACCACGGTCATCGACAACGCCGCGCGTGAGCCCGAGATCGTCGACATCTGCACGATGCTGACCGAGATGGGCGCGAAGGTCGAAGGCGCGGGCACCTCGACCCTCACCGTCGAGGGCGTCGAGAAGCTGCACCCCACCGAGCACCGCGTGATCGGCGACCGGATCGTCGGCGCGACCTGGGCGTTCGCCGCCGCGATGACCAGGGGCGACCTGACCGTCCGCGGCGTCAACCCGCACTACCTCGACCTGGTCCTCGACAAGCTCCGCCTGGCGGGCGCCGAGGTCGAGACGTTCGACGACAAGGGTTTCCGCATCGTCCAGAACGAGCGCCCGAAGGCGGTCGACTGGGTGACGCTGCCGTACCCCGGTTTCGCGACCGACCTGCAGCCGTTCGCGGTGGCGCTGTCCGCGGTCTCCGAAGGCACGTCGATGATCACGGAGAACATCTACGAGGCCCGGTTCCGGTTCATCGAAGAGATGATGCGGCTTTCCGGCGACGCGCGTACCGATGGCCACCACGCCGTCGTGCGCGGCGTGGAGAAGCTCTCGAGTGCTCCGGTGTGGGCCGCGGACATCCGCGCCGGTGCCGGGCTGGTGCTGGCCGGGCTGTGCGCGGACGGCGTCACCGAGGTCTGGGACGTCTTCCACATCGACCGCGGTTACCCGCACTTCGTGGAGAACCTGAACCGGCTCGGTGCCAGGATCGAGCGCGTGGCCGGGGAGCCTGACCGGGCTTGATCAGGGCAGGGCGACGAACGGCGCGAGGAAGTCACGCGACGTCGGCGAGTCCAGCCGGTAGGTGACGTTGGTGGCGTAGCAGGGTCCGTCGCCGGTGATGGTCGTCGACACCAGGACGCGCTTGCCGCCGATGGTGGCGAAGTTCGGCCCGCCGGAGTCGCCGTAGCAGGCGCCGCCGTTGCCCTGAGGCGCTGTCATCGCCAGCCGCACCCACGTGTTGTTCAGCGCGTTGAAGGTGACCGGCGCCTTCATCCGGACTCCGCCGCCCGGATGGGTGTGCCCGCCCGGCGCGTTCACGGCCTCCTGCGTGCCGTAGCCGGCGACCACGAACGGCGTCGAGTTCAGCGCCTGTGGCCCGAGCGCGTCGAGCTGGCCGGCGCTCGGCAGCGTGGCCGGAGTGAAGGCCCAGCGCGCGGAGACCTGCTTCGCGGGCACCTGGACGACGGCGATGTCGTGCGAGTCGGCCGAGTTGCCGGGGTATCCGGGCTCGTTGTGCGCGACCCCTTCCACCGCGACGGCCTTGGCGATCGCCGCCGGGTCGCCGGGGTACTTCTTCGCCGCCGCGTCGAGACCCGCTTGCACGTCCTGGTCGAGCGAGACGAAGAACCGCACGTTGGCCGGCCAATCGGTGGTGCAGTGCGCGGCGGTGAGGAAGGTGTCGGCGTCGACCATCGTGCCCGAGCACACCCAGTCGACCCGGTCGGGTGTGGCGGGGTCGCCGTCGTTGTCCCAGGTCGCGACGAGGGCACCGACCTCGGTGCGCTCCGGTGCGGGCGTGGCGTTGTAGGAGTTGATCGCGGGCGCGGCGGTGGCGCCGCCCAGCAGCAGGGCGGCGGCCATCGCCGCGACGGTGGCGGCGGGGGTGAACCTCACGAAGGGCCTCCTCGTCTCGTGCTTCTGGAGACGGGATTCAATGTGGTGGGCGCCCGAAAGTCATCCGCCGAAAGTAGTCACGCGTCCCTGCGCCGCCGGGTCCCCGCGTACAGCGCGGCACCCGCGGCCAGCGAACCCAGCCCGGTCAGCAGCACGGGTTCGAGTTCGAAACCGGTCTTAGCCAGCGAAGGCGGGCTCGCGACCGCGCTGACGGGCCGAGGCGTGACGGCCTCGCCCTGGACCGCTACCGGCACGGCCGCGGGACGGACGCCCTCGCTGTGCGGTCCCCCGCGCGGGGGAGTCTCGGCCGGAGGGTTCGAGGCAGGCGGTGTCCGGTCCGGCACGCAGGCGGTGTGCGCGGGATTGCCGCGCCCGACGCCGTGGTTGCGGTCGCATTCGTAACCCGCGTTGGCATCCGAGCCGCCGGGCAGCTGTCCGGGCGGGTTCTTGTTGTCGGCCTTGCCGACGCAGCCCGCGCACGGCTTTCCGGCCGCTTCACCACCGCCGTTGCCGTTGGCCGACGGTGAGCCGTCCCGTGTGGAGTCGTAGGGCCCGCGCTTGTTGGCGCCGTGCCCGGAGAAGTCCGCTTTGGACGGAGGCTGCGGTTTGGTGGTGTCCTGGGCGCGTCCCGGCGGGGCGACGCCGTTGCCGCGCTCACCGGCGTCGGCGGGGGCCGCGCCGAGAAGAACGAGGGAGAAGGCGGCTCCGGCGAGAACGCCGTAGGTCTTCTTGTTCATCGAAGCCTCCTAAGGTCGCGCCATTGCGACATCCGGAGTATCGCGTAAACGACCGAAGGGGTTACTCGAGGACGAGAGCGGCGCCGAATCCGACCAGCGCGGTCCCGGTGACGCCGTCGAGCGCGCGCCGGACCTTGCGGCGTTCCAGCCAGGCCCGGACGCGGTGCACGAAGAACAGCAGCAGAAGCTGGGCGATGGTGCCCGCCGCCGCGATCGTGTAGGCCAGCAGCAGGGCGTCCCCGGTGCCGGTGACGCCCGGGGTCAGGAACTGCGGCAGCACCGACAGGTACAGGACGAGGACCTTCGGATTGGTGAAGTTGGAGAGGAAACCCTCCCGCCAGCGGCGGAATCCGCTCCGGGCGGCGGCGGTCTCGGCGAGCAGGCCGTAGTCGCCGCGGAAGGCGCCGATCAGTGCCCGGACGCCGAGGTAGCAGAGGTAGGCCGCGCCCGCCCATTTCACGGCTTCGAACACCGGCCGCGAGTTCATGATGACCGCGCCGAGGCCGAGCGCCGCCGCGGTCGCCTGCGCGAGGTTCGCGACGCCGATGCCGAAACAGGCCCAGCCGCCACCGCGGACACCGCCGGACAGCGCGTTCTTCAGCACCACCATGTTGTCCGGGCCCGGGACGAGCGCCAGCGCCAGCATCATCAGCGCGAAACCGCCGTAGACACCCCAGGTCATGACTCGAGCACCAAAGCCGCGCCGAAACCGACCAGCGCGGTCCCGGTGACGCCGTCGAGCGCACGCCGGACCTTGCGGCGTTCCAGCCAGGCCCGCACGCGATGCACGAAGAACAACAGCGTCAGCAGCCAGACCGCGCCCAGCACCGCGACGGTGTACGCGAGCAGCAGCGCGTGCCACGCCGAGGTCGTCACGGGGTCGAGGAACTGCGGCAGCACCGAGAGGTACAGCACGAGCACCTTCGGGTTGGTGATGTTGGAAAGGAAGCCCTCACGGAAGCGGCGGAATCCGCTCGATCGTTGCTGCTTCACCGCCGTGACACCGGAGTAGTCGCCCCGCCACGCGCCGCGCAACGCCTGGAAACCGAGGAAGACCAGGTATGCGGCGCCGACCCATTTGAGCGTCACGAACACCGGCTGCGACTGCGCGATCACGACGCCGAGGCCGAGCGCGGCGGCGGTGCCCTGGACGGCGTTGGCCACGAAGATCCCGGCCGTGGCGAGGAAGCCGCCGCGGGTGCCGCCGGAGAGCGAGTTCTTGAGCATCACCATCGTGTCCGGCCCCGGCGCGAGGACGATCAGGACGACGATGACCAGATAGCTGCTGTACGCACTCCACGTCACGGTCACCCACGCTAGACGCCGGGCACGGGCGAGTCTCGCGGATTTCGGTCACAGTCACGATTCCGCGGCCGCGGTAGCCGCTGGGCCGGGTGGGTCGTGGGGGGGGGGTTGGGGTGGGGAACCAACCCCCCCCCCCCCCCCCCCCCCCCCCACAAACCCGAGCAGGCCCTTTTGCCCCAAAATTCCCCCCACCACAA